>NZ_AYMQ01000013.1 GCF_000633355.1 Serratia sp. H1w | reverse complement strand
GAGGGTTAGGGTGAGGGGCTGCCATCACTCTGGCTGTTCAGCCGCTTTGGCTATGTGGCGCACATGCACATCCATCTGCGGGAATGGAATACCAATCTTATGGGCATCCAACTGACGTTTGAAGTTCTCCATCAGATCGAAGTACACGTTCCAGTATTCGGCATTGGTGGTCCAGGAGCGGGTCACGAAGTTCAGCGAGGACGGCGCCATTTCATTGAGGCGAACCGTCACACCTTTATCGTGCATGATGCGTTTATCTGCCGCGATCACGTCACCCAGCACCTTCTTCACGAGATCGATATCGGCGTCATAGGCGACACCCACCACGATATCCACGCGGCGGTTTGGCTCACGGGAGTAGTTGATGATATTGCCCGCGATGATTTTGCCGTTAGGGACCACAATGGTTTTGTTATCTGAAGTACGCAGCGTGGTCGAGAAGATCTGTACCTGATCTACCGTGCCGGACACGCCACCCAGATCGACAAACTCCCCTGCCCGCAAAGGACGGAAGGCCACCAGCAGCACACCAGCGGCAAAGTTGGACAAGGAACCTTGCAGCGCCAAGCCAACGGCTAAACCGGCGGCACCCAACACGGCAATCACCGAGGTGGTCTGGACACCAACGCGCCCCAGCACCGCAATAAAGGTAAACGCCAGGATGCTGTAACGCGCCATCGCAGCCAGGAAATCTGCCACGGTGGCATCGATGCCACGCAGCTTCATCACGCGGCTGAGCGCATTGCTCACAACGCGCGCTATCACCGAACCAATAATGAAGATCACGATAGCAGCAACGATATTCACCGCATATTGGATCAGCATATCTTGATGGTTGACGAGCCAACTGCTGGCATTGTTAATGCCTTCTACTACGTTAAGTTCTTCCATTCTGACGTCCTACTTTACATCCCCGCATGGGGAAAATGGGCAAAATATACTGGCGAAACAAGGCCAGTAAGCAAACCAGTGCTAAGGGTAACCAACATTTTGCCGCAGTGCCAACCGCAACGAGTAAAATTTTCCACCGGGTTTTCCGGCTATAGCCTGAATAAATCTCGGGTTAAGCCAATTTCAACTATGCTGAAACCATCTTACCGACGGCAGGAAAGCGCATCGTGATCGCCATTTTTCCCTCACTGAAACACTATTGGCAAGTACGCCCCAGATTGTTGATTGCGGTGGGTGCCGGGTTGCTATGTGCAGGGCTGATGCCCGCTCATCTCTCCTGGCTGCAACGACTGATCGTTGGCTGGAACGTCATGGCCTGGATCTACTTATTGTGCCTGTGGCATCTGATGCTGGGCAGCACGCCGCAACGTACCAGGCAGTTGGCTCGCAAGCAGGACGAGAGTGCCAGTCAGGTGCTGGCGATGGTCAGCCTTGGGTGCGCGGTGAGTATTCTGGCGATCCTGTTTGAATTGGGCACAGCCAAACAGGTCAGCGATCCGTTGAAAACGTTGCAGCTGGCCCTGACTGGCTCAACGCTGGTCGTTTCCTGGCTGCTGCTGCCTACCGCGTTTACCATGCACTATGCCCACCTGTTCTACCGCCAGCGAGACAATACGGAGGTGCTGCCACTGCTGTTCCCCGGCAAGCTGGCCGAGCCAAGCTATTGGGACTTTGCCTATTTCTCGTTCACCATCGCCGTTGCTTCACAAACCGCCGACGTGGCCGTAGGCACCGCAGACGTACGTAAAATCACCCTGCTGCAATCGGTGATCTCCTTTGTCTTCAATATCCTGATATTGGGGCTGTCGATTAACGTCGGAGCCGGATTGTTGGGGTAGAGGCACCGCTTGCTTATCCAGCAAATAAAAAGGCTCCACAAGGGAGCCTTTCGCGTCAAACTAAACGGAGAGCAGAATTACAGCACGTCTACCGCGTTCAGTTCTTTGAATGCCAGTTCCAGACGGGTGATCATGGAAGCCTGAGCAGCACGAGTCCATACACGTGGATCGTAGTATTTCTTGTTCGGCTTGTCGGCACCTTCTGGGTTACCCAGTTGGCCTTGCAGATAGCCTTCGTTCTTTTTGTAGTAGTTCAGGATACCTTCCCAAGTTGCCCATTGGGTATCGGTATCGATGTTCATTTTCACTACGCCGTAGCTGACTGCTTCTTTGATTTCTGCAGCAGTAGAACCTGAACCACCGTGGAACACGAAGTTCAACGCATTGTGCGGCAGGTTATGTTTCTTGGAAACATAGTCCTGAGAGTCACGCAGAATGGTTGGAGTCAGTTTCACGTTGCCTGGCTTGTAAACACCGTGTACGTTGCCGAAAGAGGCAGCGATGGTGAAGCGTGGGCTGATCGCGTTCAGTTTTTCGTACGCGTAATCAACGTCTTGTGGCTGAGTGTACAGGGAAGAAGCGTCCATGTGGCTGTTATCTACGCCATCTTCTTCACCGCCGGTGCAGCCCAGTTCGATTTCCAGGGTCATACCGATCTTCGCCATGCGAGTCAGGTATTTGCTGCAAATTTCGATGTTTTCTTCCAGAGACTCTTCAGACAGGTCGATCATGTGAGAAGAGAACAGTGGCTTACCGGTTGCCGCGAAGTGCTTCTCACCCGCGTCCAACAGGCCGTCTAACCATGGCAGCAGTTTCTTGGCACAGTGGTCGGTATGCAGGATCACCGGCACGCCGTAATGTTCAGCCATCTGATGTACGTGGTGTGCGCCAGAGATTGCGCCCAGGATCGCCGCACCTTGTGGCACGTCAGTTTTGATGCCTTTACCCGCGATAAAACCAGCACCACCGTTAGAGAACTGAACGATAACTGGAGCGCGCACCTTGGCCGCTGTTTCCAGCACGGCGTTGATGGAGTCGGTACCCACGCAGTTTACCGCTGGCAGCGCAAAGTTATTCTCTTTGGCAACGGCGAAGACTTTCTGCACGTCATCACCTGTGATGACACCTGGTTTTACGAAATCAAAAATTTTAGACATTAGGCGTTGTCCTGTTTCGTTGGTCGTATACCCGTCGTCTTGCAGGCGACAGCCTGAAAACTCGTGGTAGCGATGGATAAATATCGGTGTGTGCCCCGCAGCCAAGCTGGGGGCATAAACAAACGGGCGGCTTGCGCCCCCCGTTGTCTCAATTACTGCTTAGCGCGCTCTTCCAGCATCACTACTGCAGGCAGTTGTTTCCCTTCAACGAATTCCAGGAAGGCGCCGCCGCCGGTAGAGATGTAGGAGATTTGGTCAGCGATACCGAACAAATCGATAGCTGCCAGAGTGTCGCCGCCGCCTGCGATGGAGAAGGCTTCGCTTTCTGCGATAGCGCGTGCCACGATTTCGGTGCCCTTACGGAAGTTAGGGAACTCGAAGACGCCTACCGGGCCATTCCACAGAATGGTTTTAGCTTCTTTCAGGATCTTGGCCAGACGCTCCGCAGAGACATCGCCCAGGTCCAGAATTTGCTCTTCGTCTTTGATTTCGCTGGCTGGCTTCAGAGTTGCCGTCGCGGTTTCAGAGAACTCGGTAGCGACGCGCACGTCGGTTGGAACCGGGATATCACAGGTTTCCAGCAGCTTTTTCGCTTCTGGGATCAGGTCTGCTTCGTACAGGGATTTACCTACGTTGTGGCCTTGTGCCGCGACGAAGGTGTTAGCGATGCCGCCGCCAACGATCAGCTGGTCAGCGATCTTGGACAGGGAGCCCAGTACGGTCAGTTTGGTAGAAACTTTAGAACCACCAACGATAGCCACCATTGGGCGAGCCGGGTTACCCAGCGCTTTGCCCAGGGCTTCCAGTTCCGCAGACAGCAGCGGGCCTGCACAGGCAACCGGAGCAAATTTGCCCACGCCATGCGTAGAAGCCTGCGCACGGTGTGCGGTACCGAATGCGTCCATCACATACACGTCGCACAGCGCAGCATATTTCTTGGACAGCACTTCGTCGTCTTTCTTCTCGCCTTTGTTGAAGCGAACGTTTTCCAGCACCACCAACTCGCCTTCTGCAACGTCAACGCCTTCCAGATAATCCTTCGCCAGACGTACTGGAGATTTCAGATGATCTTTCAGGTAGTTAACCACTGGCAGCAGGGAGAACTCTTCGTTGTACTCGCCTTCGGTAGGACGACCCAGGTGGGACGTTACCATAACGCGGGCGCCTTGTTTCAGCGCAGCTTCGATAGTCGGCAGGGAGGCACGGATACGCGCATCGGAAGTCACTTTACCGTCTTTCACTGGTACGTTCAGATCGGAACGGATCAGAACGCGTTTACCCGCCAGATCCAGATCGGACATCTTAATAACAGACATGGTGAACCCTCTTTGTTGATTCTCTATAAAGTTGCCTGAACGACGCACCAACACCACGTTGATAGCGCCTTACTAGAAACCGCTTGCGGCCATTGCCCGTGTTGTATCCAACATCCTGTTGGCAAAGCCCCATTCGTTATCGCACCAGACCAAGGTCTTGATCAGGTGCTGTCCACTGACCCGGGTTTGCGTCCCATCGACGATGGCGCTGTGCGGGTCATGGTTAAAATCTATCGAGACTAATGGTAGTTCTGTATAGTCAACTATACCACGAAATGATCCCTGTGCCGCCTTTTGCAACAGTTGGTTTACCTCACTGACCAACACCTTCGAGCTCACGCTGACGCTAAGATCGATGGCCGTGACGTTGATCGTCGGCACCCGCACGGAAATCGCTTCAAAACGATCGCAAAACTGCGGGAAGATGCGCGTAATGCCCGCGGCCAGCTTGGTGTCGACCGGAATAATCGACTGGCTCGCCGCACGGGTACGCCGCAAATCCTGATGATAGGCGTCTATCACCGGCTGATCGTTCATCGAGGAGTGGATGGTGGTCACCGTGCCGGACTCAATGCTGAAGGCATCGTCCAGCAGCTTGATAATCGGAATAATGCAGTTGGTGGTACAGGAAGCGTTGGACACGATACGGTGTTCGCCACGCAACGTTTGGTGATTAACCCCAAACACGATGGTCGCATCCAGATCGTTACCGCCGGGATGGGCAAACAGCACCTTTTTCGCTCCCGCTGCCAGATGGGCTTCGCCATCGGCTCTGCTACCGTATACACCGCTGCAATCCAGCACCACATCCACGCCCAGTTCGCCCCAGGGTAACTGTTCCAGCGCTGGCTGATGGAGCAACCGAATGCTGTCATCACCCACGCTCAACACGTCACATTCCTGGCGCACATCCCAGGCAAAACGGCCGTGGCTGGAGTCATACTTGAGCAGGTGGGCCATCCCCTCGGCATGTGCCAGTTCGTTGATGGCGACGACGGAAATTTCGGCACGTCGTCCCGATTCGTACAGTGCGCGTAAAACGCTGCGGCCAATACGGCCAAAGCCGTTTATCGCTATGCGGATTGTCATGCTACTCCCTGAAGAAGGGCGCTCCCCGGCGGTGGTTTTCCGCTGCTGGGATGGCGCAGACTGGTTATCTCGCCTAGAGTACTTTAGCGTACCGCCTGCTGTGAATCGCTGCTTTGCATTATTCATCACACCCGGGTGCTTATCGCAACCGCTCACTCTGGCGTTTCCACCGACAACAGTGATAACTGAAACGCTTCAGCCGAGCATAAACCAAAGTTTTGCCAAAAGGAACAGGTGCAGTGCGATGCCTGTCGTGCAGGCCAGACTTTGCGAAAATAAAATGATCTAGCGCACATTTTTACCCTCCGCCCTGGCGAGCAAAATTGAGGTTGGATGCGTAAATGACTTGCCGGTGACGCCAAGTCCACCATAATAGACCCAGCGTTTGTGGGTGAAACAGATGCTGATGGGTCTAGCTCTTTTTCTTTTGTGGTCAATGTTATTTACAAGGAACCAAAATGAGTGAAATCAAAGTAGTCGCCCTGATTAAAGCCAAGCCTGAGCACCGCGCAGCGGTAGACAAAGCGGTACGCGCCATGGTCGCCCCAAGCCGTTCCGAACCGGGCTGCATTCAATATGATCTGCATGAAGAGCAGGGCCACCCGGGCGCATTCGTGTTTATCGAGCGCTGGACCTCTGAGCAGGCGCTGAAAGAGCATATGGCGATGTCTTACCACGATGATTTCCTGGCCGAGTTGGAAGGCAAGCTGGTCAGCTTGGAAGTGAAAAAACTGACCCAGCTGTAATCGTCCCGACTAGGGGCGCTGTCTGTTGCGCCCCTAGTCGCAGCCACCTTCGATTACTCAGCCTTTGGGGAAAATCCACAGATGCTCGGCGGGCAGGGAAAGCGTACACATTTCCTGACCACGCACTTCCGTGCCATAGGCGCGCACCACAAAATCTTCCGCCACCGTGCGGAACAGATATTCCCAACGGTCGCCAAGATACATACTGGTCAGCAGCGGTAACGAGATCTGATTGCCTTGTGGATCTTCACCCAGGCGCACGCGTTCAACGCGGATCACCGCAGTTGCCTCCTGCCCGACAACCACCCCAGCCCCGGCCTTCCCCCATAGCACCCAGTCTTTACCCTCAATGCGCGCGTTGCCGTCACGGATCTCGGTAACCTTGCCAAACAGACGGTTGTTGCTGCCCATAAACTCAGCGGTAAACAGCGTGGCAGGCGAACCGTACATTTCCTGCGGCGTGCCCTGCTGTTCGATCTTGCCGTTATTGAGCAGCAGGATCCGATCGGAAATCGCCATTGCCTCGTTCTGATCGTGAGTCACCATCAGCGCAGAAAGGCCCAGCTTGATGATCAGCTCACGCAGGAATACCCGGGCTTCCTCACGGAGTTTGGCGTCCAGGTTAGACAGCGGTTCGTCCAGCAAGATCACCGGTGGGTTATAGACCAGCGCACGGCCAATCGCCACGCGCTGCTGCTGACCACCAGAGAGTTGATGAGGATGACGCTTACCCAACTGCCCCAAACCGAGCTGTTCGAGCACCGCCTGCACGCGCTGGGTAATTTCTGCCGCAGGCGTTTTACGTAATTTCAGCGGATAGGCTACGTTATCAAACACCGTTTTGTGGGGCCATAACGCATAGGACTGAAACACCAGGCCCAGATTACGTTCTTCCGCCGGGATCTCGCTGCGGGCCGTGCCGTCATAGACGGTATTGTTGCCAATGATGATTTTGCCTTGCGTAGGCTTTTCCAACCCGGCCACAGCTCGCAGCAACGTGGTTTTGCCACTGCCTGACGGCCCGAGCAGTGAAACGACCTCCCCCCGTTTGAGCTGCATGGAAACGCCCTTCAATACCGGGTTATCACCATAGGTCAGGTGCAGGTTATCTACTGATAGCTCAATCATGAATTTTCACTCCAAATCGCAGGGCAATCCCTAGTCCTAACACGACCAGAAGAATGTTAATGAAGGACAGTGCAGCCACAATATCGATCGCCCCTGCCGCCCACAGGGAAACCAGCATGGAACCGATGGTTTCGGTACCCGGTGACAGCAGATAGACCCCGGTGGAATACTCACGTTCGAAGATCAGGAACATCAGCAGCCAGGAGCCAATCAGGCCATAACGGGAGAGCGGGATCGTCACATGGCGTGTGATCTGACCGCGAGAGGCACCGGTGCTGCGTGCGGCTTCTTCCAATTCTGGCGCAACCTGCAACAGCGTTGACGAGATCAGCCGCAAACCATAAGCCATCCACACCACGGTATAAGCCAACCAGACGCTGAAGATGGTACTGCGCAGCGAGCGTAGCCACACCACCAGGTTTTCACGCAGCCATTCGGCGATCGGCAGTACGGAGAGCCAACCCGCTTTTAGCGATTTATCCAGCCACATCGGCAGGAACAGGAACACCCACAGGAAGGCCAAACCAGCCAGCAAACCGGGCACTGCACGCGGCACCAGCACGCTGTAATCCAGAAAACGGGTCACACCGTCGGGTTTACGGTGCATGGCGATGCCGATAAACAGATAACACACTACCGCCAGCGCACCGCCGAACACACCAATCGCCATCGAGTTGACGATCGCCCGCAGCAGATTGGGTTGCTGCCAGATGGTACGGAAGGTGTTGAGCGACAACTCATCCCAAATGGACACTCCGACGCCCCAGTTGGAGATAAAAGCACGCAGCACCACGCCCACCAGGGGAACACCGATGGTAACGGTCAGCCACAAGACCACCACGCCGCCCGCAACCCAACGCCATTTCCCCAAAGGCAATGCACGAGCCTGCGAGGCTTTGCCCTTGACCGTGACAAAGCGGTTGGCGGTACGCATCAGACGCCGTTGCAGCATCACCAACGGGATGGTAATGCAGATCAACACCACTGCCACCGCCGCCATCAGATGGTAAGACGGCGTGCCCAGCTTGTTGGTCAGTTGATACAGATAGGTCGCCAACACCAGGTTGCCTTCCGGATCGCCCAACACCAGCATCAGCCCGAACACTTCCAGCCCCAGGAAGAACAGCAAGACGCTGGCATACAGGATCGACGGACGCACCATTGGCAAGCTGACCGCGGTCATCACCTGCAACGGAGAAGCCCCGGCAGTTCGGGCAGCCTCTTCAACATCCGAGCCGACGCTGCGCAGTGCCGATGAAATATAAAGGTAAGCGTGGGGCACGTGCGTCAACCCGGCTATCACCACGATGCTGCCCATCGCATAGATATTCCAAGGCACAAAGCCCAGCAAGGATTCCGCCCACAGCGAGAAGAAACCTACTGGCCCAGCGGCCACCACGTAGCCAAAACCCAGCACCATCGGCGAGACAAAGATCGGCACCAGGATCAGCGGCTCAATAAAGCGGCGGCCTGGCAGATCGGTTCTTACCATTAAAAACGCCAGCACACCGCCTAATGGAATAGAGATAACCACCAGACCAAATGCCAGAATAAATCCGCTTTTCAGCGCCTTGTAGAAATCAGGATCGGTAAAGATAAACCGGAAGGCCTCAAGGCTGAACACCTTGGCAGGCGAGAAAAACGGTGCGGAAAGGAAGCTTTGGATCACGATAAACGACAGCGGTACATAGATAACCAGCGCGGTTATCAGCACCACCAAACCGCGCGGCAGACTTTGCCACTTGTTGCGCAATTCTCTCATAGTCAGTCCCGATGGTGATATCCCCTGCATCGCGAGATGCACCGGGATAGAGTTCCCTGTTTAAGCAATACAGCCAGCCACTGGCATCATGCAGAAGGAGAATGCAGCAGATTTGCGATTCCCCTCACCCTAACCCTCTCCCAAAGGGAGAGGGGACCGAATGTGCTACAGACTAACTCCCGCGTTTGACCTTTGCACGGGCGCAGCATGCTGCGCCCCTACACAGTGCCTGCCATCGACACCGATCGGCTCCCTCGCCCTTTGGGAGGGCTGGGGTAAGGGGGAATTGTTACTTCGCAGCGGCGGTGCGCCACTGTTTGATGTAGTCCAGGCGTTTAGTCGGTTCCAGATATTCCAGCAGGCTTTCATCCACCGGGATCGGTTTCAACGCCTTGCCCAACATCTGAGTCATGCCATCAATATCGTTCTTGCCTTCGATATCGTTACGAATGGAGGGGATATCTGCCTTGTTGGCCAGGATGTTTTGCCCTTGCTCAGACAACACATAGTTCAACCACAGCTTGGCCGCATTGCTGTTGGCCGCTTCCTGGCTGATAAAGCTCACCCGTGACAGCACCAGCGTGTAGTCTTTAGGGTAAGAGATACCGAGTGAAGGGTCGGTTTTGGCACGTGCCTCGGCATAAGAGCCCAGGATGTTGAAGCCAATCAGGTTTTCGCCAGAGGAGACCCTCTCCATCATGGTGCCGGTTGAGGACTGCACCGCCAACCCACCTTTAGCGACATCGGCCAAGGTCGCGAAGTAGTTAGGATCGGCCTTGAAGTCTTGCACCGAGAGCATGAAGCCCAGGCCCGACTTCTCTATGTCATAGGTGGTCACTTTCTTTTTGAATTTATCGGGTTGGCTGGCGATCAGTTTAGCCAACGCAGCATGGGAATCCGGCACCTCGCCTTGCGGGATCAGGCGCTTGTTGTAGATAAACACCACCGGCTCATAGGTCGTGCCGTAGGCCTTATCTTTCCACACCGCCCATTTCGGCAGTTGCCCCAGCTCTGGCGAAGCATATTCCAGCGCATAATCGGTGGCCAGCTTCAGCGCGGTATCCATCGAGGAACTCCACACCACGTCACCACTGGTGCCGCCAGCCGCTTGCTCGCTGATATAGCGGTTATACAGCTCGGTGCTGTTCATATCGTTGTATTCCACTTTAATGCCAGGGTACAGCGCTTCAAACCCCTGGATCAGTGGCCCTGCGGCTTTGGTATCCGTGGTGGAATACACCACCACCTTGCCTTCTTTTTTCGCCGCATCGACGATCTTTTGATAATCGGCCGGATAGCCTGCCGGGAACTGCGCGAACGCCGGAGCAGAGATGAAGACGGCCGCGGCCGCCATGGATACGCCAATCCTTAAAAACATATCATTAACTCCTGGTTACATTTAGAAAACCAAAAATTAACATATCGCCAATGAAGGGCGTTAAGCAACGCCGTTAATTGGCTATGTTGCTGTTTTGTGATGCTGGGCAATTTTTGGGCAATAACTGCCATGATTATTCAATCATTAAGGATTTCTTAATGTTGCATGAGCGGTGGATAGAGAGAGGTTTATGGGCGAGGAAAAATAAGGGGCGATTCATCGCCCCTTATTACAGTTAAAGCTGAGTGGCGAACTTATTTCACCAGCGCGTTAGCCTTGGCTACCACGTTGTCGACGGTGAAGCCGAACTCTTTGAACAATTGCTCTGCCGGAGCAGACTCACCGAAGGTAGTCATACCCACGATAGCGCCGTTCAGGCCAACATACTTGTACCAGTAATCGGCGATACCCGCTTCCACCGCTACGCGAGCAGAAACTGCCGCTGGCAGCACAGATTCACGGTAGGCCGCATCTTGTTTGTCGAAAGCATCGGTAGATGGCATGGAGACCACACGGACTTTACGCCCTTCGGCGGTCAGCTTGTCGGCCGCTTCTACGGTGATGCCCACTTCAGAACCGGTAGCAATCAGGATCACGTCCGGAGTGCCTGCGCAGTCTTTCAGCACATAACCACCGCGATAGACGTTCGCCAGTTGCTCGGCGGTACGCGGCTGCTGGGTCAGGTTCTGACGGGAGAACACCAGCGTGGTTGGGCCATCGTTGCGTTCGATACCGTACTGCCAGGCGATAGCCGACTCGACCTGGTCACAAGGACGCCAGGTGCTCATGTTCGGGGTCACGCGCAGGCTGGCCAACTGCTCAACCGGCTGGTGCGTCGGGCCATCTTCGCCCAGACCGATAGAGTCGTGGGTGTAGACGAATACGTTGCGGATTTTCATCAGCGCAGCCATACGCACTGCGTTACGCGCGTATTCCACAAACATCAGGAAGGTCGCAGAGTACGGCAGGAAACCACCGTGCAGCGCGATACCATTGGTGATGGCGGTCATGCCGAATTCGCGCACGCCGTAGTGGATATAGTTACCCGCCAGATCATCACCCAGAGACTTGGAGCCAGACCACATGGTCAGGTTGCTTGGTGCCAGGTCTGCAGAGCCGCCGAGGAATTCTGGCAGCAGTTTGCCGAAGGCTTCCAGCGAGTTCTGTGATGCTTTACGGCTGGCAATGTTGGCCGGGTTAGCCTGCAATTGCTCTACGAATTTCTTCGCTTCCGCTTGCCAGTTGGCTGGCAGTTCACCGTTCATACGGCGTTTGAACTCTGCGGCCAGTTCTGGGAAGGCTTTGGCGTAGGCAGCCAGTTTCTCGTTCCAGGCAGCTTCTTTGGCCTTACCGGCTTCTTTGGCATCCCACTGGGCATAGATGTCCTGTGGAATTTCGAAGGCAGCATATTTCCAGCCCAACGCTTCACGGGTAGCCGCAACTTCAGCTGCGCCCAGTGGTGCACCGTGGGAATCATGGGTGCCCGCTTTGTGTGGAGAACCAAAACCAATCACGGTTTTGCACATCAGCAGGGAAGGTTTGTCGGTAACTTTATGCGCTTCTTCGATCGCTGCTTTGATGGAGTCGCTGTTGTGGCCGTCAACACCACGCACCACGTGCCAGCCATAGGCTTCGAAACGCTTGGCGGTATCGTCGGTGAACCAACCTTCAACGTGGCCATCGATGGAGATGCCGTTGTCATCATAGAACGCGGTCAGTTTGCCCAGCTTCATGGTGCCGGCCAGGGAACAGACTTCGTGAGAGATGCCTTCCATCATGCAGCCATCGCCCATAAAGGCGTAGGTATGGTGGTCAACAATGTCGTGGCCTGGGCGGTTGAACTGCGCGGCCAGGGTGCGTTCGGCAATGGCAAAACCGATGGCGTTGGCGATACCTTGACCCAGTGGGCCAGTGGTGGTTTCCACGCCTGGGGTATAACCGTATTCCGGGTGACCCGGAGTTTTGGAATGCAGTTGGCGGAAGTTTTCCAGCTCGCTCATCGGCAGATCGTAACCGGTAAGGTGCAGCAAGCTGTAAATCAGCATGGAACCATGGCCGTTAGACAGTACGAAACGGTCACGATCGGCCCAGTGTGGGTTGGTAGGGTTGTGGTTCAGGTAGTCACGCCACAGGACTTCGGCGATATCTGCCATGCCCATAGGGGCGCCCGGGTGGCCGGAATTTGCTTTTTGAACGGCGTCCATACTGAGTGCGCGGATGGCGTTGGCAAGCTCTTTACGAGAGGACATGTTTTACTCCAGGTCGGATTAAAAAAGCGATCAAGATTTCTATTTTCTCAGACTCGGCATTGAAACAGCAATCCCTAATACCAAATGAGAGCGAGTTCATCACTATTGAGCACGTTCGGGACACATTTCGGAATATAGCTATTTCGACCAAGTCCGTCGTACACTAGGCTATGCACGGAATTATTGGCAGCAGACCACAGTACCAAACTCCCTTTACTATCACAGGACGATAGACTTATGAAAATCCGTACCACCTTGATTGCATTAAGTATTACGGCTCTGTTGAGCGGCTGTCAGAACCTCAACACCGATACCCTACTGCAATCTGGCGCCCAGGCATACCAAGCGGCCACGCTGAGCGATAACGACGTCAAGGCCCTGAGTGATAAATCCTGTGCAGAAGTGGATAGCCAGGAACAAATCGCACCGGCAAGCAGCGACTATACCAAACGTCTGAACAAAATTGCCGCGGCACTGGGTGATAATATCAACGGAACCCCTGCAAACTACAAGGTCTACCTGACCAAAGATGTCAACGCCTGGGCGATGGCCAACGGCTGCATCCGCGTATACAGCGGCCTGATGGACATGATGGACGATAACGAAGTCGAAGGCGTGCTGGGCCATGAAATGGGCCACGTGGCGTTGGGCCACACGCGTAAAGCCATGCAGGTTGCCTACGGCACCGTAGCGGTACGTACCGCAGCAGCTTCGGCTGGCGGCGTAGCGGCTTCACTGTCCCAGTCACAGTTGGCCGATCTGGGTGAAAAACTGGTTAATGCCCAGTTCTCACAGAAACAGGAAAGCGATGCGGACGATTATTCGTTCGAGCTGCTGAAAAAACGCGGTATCAATCCAGCGGGCCTGGCCACCAGTTTCGATAAACTGGCGAAATTGGACGCGGGCCGCGAAAGCAGCATGTTTGACAGCCACCCAACTTCTGAAGCCCGTGCCAAGCACATTCGCGATCGTATCGCGGCAGGGAAGTAAGTCTTGATGCCCTCTCTCCACAGAGAGAGGGTATTACAGTAAGCAATCAGTACAGCTTCTGCGGCGGGCCAGCAAAGGTTAATGGCCCGACGCTTTTCATATCAACTTCAACTACCGATGGCCCCGGGTAATTTATTGCCTCCGCCAGCACGCCGCCAAACTGCGCAGCATCACTCACTTTCCAGGCTTTCAGGCCCATGGCTTCGGCCACCTGGCAGAATGCCGGGGTGTGCAATTCGTTATAGTACTGGCGTCCGGCGAAATACTTATCCTGAATGCCACGCATCACGCCATAACCTCCGTCGTTCATGATCAGCAAGATGATATTGGCCTGCTCCTGCGCCATAGTGGCCAATTCCCCCAGGCCAAGCGCCAAACCGCCGTCCCCAACCAGACCAACCACTTTACGCTGTGGGTTGGCAATGGCCGTGCCGATCGCCATCGGTAAACCCATGCCGATGGCCCCGGCCAACGAGTGAATATTGCATAAAGGCGAGATAGCCCGGAACAGACGGCTGCCCCACACGCTGCCAGAAACGGTGATATCACGCACCAACAAGCCATCCTGCGGCAGCGCAGCGGCGATAGCGTCGTTCAGTTTGGCGTATTCACCCGACTGCTGGCGCAGCGCCGTTTCCGCCAGTTGTACCGCACGGCCAATCTCGGCATCCCACTCGGCATTAACCTTCTCACCAGGTGCCAGACGTGCCGCCAACGCGCTCAGCAAGGCGGAACAGTCGCCATAAACCTGTTCATCCGCCAGATAATTACGGTTGGCCGCCGCCGGATCGATATCAATCTGCACCAGCGGGCGTGGCAGAGGCAGCGACCAGGTGCGGGTTTCATTACTCCGCAGGCGGGAACCGGCCACCAGCGTCAAATCACACTGCGTCAGGATCGCTTCAACGCTTGGCGAGTTATGGAAAGCCCGCAGGCTGCGCGGATGGCTATCCGGTAAAATCCCACGCCCATGGGTGCTGGAAATCACCACCACACCGGCATCCGCCAACTGTTTAACCGCCTCACGGCAGGCCAACGCTCCGCCCCCCACCCATAGCAGTGGACGTTTGGCACGTTTCACCAGTTGATATAAACGTTCAACCGCAGCAGCATCGGCAGCAGGCAGCGCTGGAGGTGCCACAACCTTCCCTACCAGGTTGGCCGGGATCAGGCTGTTCTGAATATCGATCGGGATCTCTACTGCCACCGGGCCATAAGGCACGGTCTGCGCATCCAGAATAGCGCGTTGGATCACCGCCACTGCCTGCTCCGGCGAGTTCACCCGGTAAGCCTGTTTCGAACAGGCACGTAAAAAGCCAAGCTGATCCTTGGTTTCGTGGATAAACCCGGCATCAGCATCCAGATAGGCTTTCTCAACCTGTCCGGTGATATGCAACAGCGGCGTGTTGGCATTCAGTGCCTCAATCATCGCACCGACCGCGTTACCGGCCCCGGCACCGGTGCTGGTCAGTGCCACCCCCAGACCAGAGAAACGCCCGTGGGCATCAGCCATGGTCACCGCTCCCGCCTCACCGCGCGCTGGCACAAAGCGGATCGCGCCGCGTTGCCCAACGGCATCGGCAATCGGCAGATTATGGATCGAGATGATGCCGTACATCGCCGCTACTTCGTACTGTTCCAGAGTTCGGGCTATCGCCTCACCAACCGTAATTTTATCGCTCATCGTCTGCCTTCTTATTTGTCTTGTTGCGTGCGTTAGTCGCTCCAGCGGTTAGGCTGATTGCTAAGGGACAGGTACAAACTCTTTTGCTGCATATAGGCCTGGATACCATGCAGGCCCTTTTCGCGCCCCAGGCCGCTTTGTTTAAAACCGCCAAACGGGGTAGAAATCGAGAATGTCTTGTAGGTGTTGATCCAGACGGTGCCGGTTTCCAGTTGTTCCGCCAGCGCCATCGCACGGGTAAAATCACGGCTCCAGATCCCGGCAGCCAAACCGTAGATCGAATCATTGGCCTGTTCGATCAGTTGTGCCTCGTCATCAAACGGCAGTACCACCAGCACCGGGCCAAAGATCTCTTCCTGGCAGGTACGGGCGCTGTTGCTCAACCCTTCGATAATGGTCGGCAGGTAATAGCTGCCTTGGGCAAGTTGTGGATCGGCTGGCGCTTCGCCACCAATCAACACCCGGCCGCCTTCCTGCTGGGCCAAGGCCACGTAATCCGCCACGCTTTGGCGATGCTTATGGCTGATCAGCGGACCGAGATGGACGCCGGCCTGCAACGGATCACCGATACGCAATCCGGCGGTCAGCTCGCATAAACGGGCCAGTAACGGTTGGTACAGAGAGCGGTGTACAAACAGCCGTGAACCGGCGATACATGCCTGCCCGGCCGAGCTGAAAATGCCGTAACAGATGCCACGCGCCGCCTGTTCCAGATCCGCATCTTCCAGCACGATAGTGGGCGACTTGCCCCCCAGTTCCAGCGAGGTGGGGATCAGTTTCTCTGCGGCGATATGGGCCAAATGACGACCGGTGGAAGTCCCGCCGGTGAAAGAGATCTTTTTCACCAACGGATGGCGAGCCAATGCTTCACCAATCACCGAACCTTTGCCCGGCAATACGCTGAGCAGTCCGGCGGGCAAACCGGCCTGTTCAAACAGTTCGGCCAGTTTCAGTGCCATCAGTGGCGTAGCCTCTGCGGGTTTCAGCACCACCGCATTCCCTGCCGCCAACGCCGGAGCCACCTTCTGCATTTCACTGGCAATCGGTGAGTTCCACGGAGTGATCGCCGCTATGACGCCCAACGGCTGATACTGGCTCAGCGTCATCACATCACGATTACGCTGGGTGGGCAGTTCGCCCTCCAACACCTCGCAGGCAGCGGCAAAATAGCGTGCAGTAGCAGCCGCGCTCATGACCAGACCACGGGTTTCCGCCAGCGGTTTACCGTTGTCACGGGTTTGCAGCTGCGCCAGAGCATCGACCTGTTCAGTAATCAAATCGCTGACGCGATGCAGGATCGCCGCGCGCTGATGTGGCACCAATCCACGCCAGGAAGGGGCGCGCCAGGCTTGTTCTGCCGCCGCAACCGCTTCATTCACATCCTCGACGTTGGCCGCTCGCAGGCGAGCATTCACGCTACCATCCGCCGGGAAAACCGAACTCATCTCTTCACCGCGCCCTTCGCACCAGCGGCCGGCAAGAAAAATCTTTAACGTTTCCATGCTTTGCTCCTGCCTTTCAGGCAATAAAACCACCGTCTACCAGACTGCGGCAGGCTTGCACCGCACTCAGCGCCGCCAGCGTGGACGTTTTCGGGTTGCTGGCCAGCGGATTGCCGCACAGCTCAATCTTGAATTCGCCAAACTGGCCGCATACCTGAATGCGATGAGTATTACGTTGCGTATGGGGATCGACCTGCAAACGCACCCGCGTGGCATCCATCCCCAGGCCATGCAGCGCAATGGTGGCCGCCACGTTGGCGTTGGCTGGGAACATGCGTGCGGCTTCACGGGCCGAGCCTTCAAAGAACACCCTTGCTTCGCTGACGGCATCCAGATCGATCAGTTTTTCCGCCTGGCTACCACGCCAACTGGCCGGGCTTTTGCTGGATTGATAGGTCACGCTGTCCAGCCCGCCTTCACGCGCCGAGGCCAGACCATCCATACCGGCTACCGCGCCAGACAGTACGATCAACCGCCCATGATGGCGAACACAGGCCTGCTGCAAGCGCAGTTGCAACGCGGCATCAGCCAATGCCCCCGTCGAGATCACTGCCAGCCACCAGCCACGTTTAACGATCGCCTCACCAAACTCGGCAACCGCCTGCTGGCTGGCACACTCCAGCACCAAATCAGGCTGATCCGCGCACTGATCAGGATGAGTCAATGCCTGCACCTGCCCGGAAAACGCGGCCTCAATCTCGGCATGGTGCTTTTCCCGTGCCACGATCCAACCGGCCTCCACGCCTTCCGGCAGGCGCGCCAGCACCTCTTTCGCCATCGCGCCATAGCCAATCATCATGATCTTCTTCATCTTTTTCGTCCTGTCAGAGATGGCGATTGAAACCGCCGGAAACATCCAGCGCCGCACCGGTGGTGAAGGAAGCCATAGGGGAGGCTAAAAACAGCAACGCCCGTGCCGGTTCCTGCGGTTTGCCCAACCGCCCCATCGGGATACCGCGCCGTTCAGCAATCGCGGCTGTCCACTGCTCCCAGCTCTGTTGTTGATCCTGACGCTCGGCAAAACGCCGCCGCCATTGACCTGACTCCACCATACCCAGCAGGATGGAATTGACGCGGATCCCTTTACTCACCAGCTCTTTGGATAAGGTCAGCGTCATATTGAGCAACGCCGCACGAGCCGCCGAGGTGGCGATCATGTGCTCCTCCGGTTGCAGGGCCAGCAATGAGTTAACGCAGGTGATTGAAGCGATATCCGAACGCTCCAGGGCCGGTAAAAAGGCCTGCACCGGGTTGATTACTCCGAACAGTTTTAGCTCCGCTTCGTGTAACCAGGCTTCACGCGGCGTCTGATCGAAATGCGCGACAAAGCCCTGTCCGGCGTTGTTGATCAACATATCCACCGCGCCAAAATGCGCGCTGACCTGCTCGGCAAACTTGGCAACCTGCTCGGCATCCAGCACGTCGCAACGCAACGCCAAGATCTCCGCCTGTGGGAACTCTTCACGCAGGCTGGCCTCGGCGCTGGCGAGTTTGTCCTGATTGCGACCGCAGAAGGCGACTTTCGCCCCCTCCCCCAGCAGCAAGCGCAACGTTTCAAAACCGATCCCCGAAGATCCACCGGTGACCACCGCCACCCGCCGCTCAATCTGAAAATTCATGGTTGGATTGCCCCCGTAAAGTCCTGCAAATAACGGTTAAACAGCGCTGGTGCATCGAGATAGCTGGCATGCCCCGCCGCGTCAATCAGGCGCATCGTTGCATCCTGCTGTTGCGCCAACGTTTCGGCCCCCTGCGGCGGCGTAATGCGATCGTCACTGCCACACCACACCTGCAACGGGCCGTGATAGCGCAACAGGTAGCGGCTGATATCGTCATTGGCCAGCATCCAGGCGGCACTGAGAAAACCGGCCGGATTGAGTTGCTGCATGCCACTGCGTACCCAAGCAATATCCTGCGGATCCGCACCTTCACGCAGCAGTGCCGCCGCGCGCTGTTCGCCGTAGCCCTGCGGGCCAAGCGTTTCAATCATTTGCTTGCGCTGACCGTAGACTTGCTGGCGTTTCTCCAGTGGTGCCGTGGCATAGCCCTGCGCCGGATCGGCCAGCACCAGGCCACTCAGCCCATCCGGATTGGCGGCAGCATAAGCGCTGCCGATCAACGCGCCGAGCGAGTGCCCCACGATCAGCGGTTGTTGTAATCGCAGTTCGGCGATCAGCGCCGCCAGCGCCTTGGCATAAGCGGCTGCATCTGGCTCTGACTGTGCCAACGGTGCGCTGCCGCCGTAGCCCGGAGCATCCCAGGCAATCAGGCGGTGGCCGTCGGTCAGGGCGCGATCGCTGAACTGCTTCACCCACGAAGCGGAACCGGAACTGATGCCATGCAGCAGCACCACCGCCCGGCCATGCCCAGCCTCGCGCCAACTCAGCCGCTGGCCTCCACACTCTGCCTGCTGGCGTTCCGGTAAGCCGTTCATCAGTTGCGTTTCACTTTCGACAGCGGATGATCGGCCGGGTAGGTCGGGGTTTCCGGCTTGGCGGTGCCGAGCATCACGCACATCAGGGCTTCTTCTTCACCGTGATTGAACAGGCCACGATAAATCCCGGCCGGAACCGAAATCAGGTCGCGCTCTTTCAGGATGGTTTCGTAATACTCTTCACCGTCCTGGATCATCAGCGTGATTTTGCCTTTCAGCATGAAGAACACTTCTTCCACGTCGTCATGCAGGTGCAGCGGCCCCTCACATTTCGACGGCAGCACCATGGTGGAGAAGGTAAAGTTCCCCGCCGGAATGGTGTTGGTGTCGCTCACCACGCCGGTAGCACCGGTGCCGATATAGCGCATCTGCGCACGGCGGTACTTCGGATCGTAATCGGCCTGGAACTTCAGCGCGTTCCAGTCATATTTACGGCCTTCAAAACGGGCGATACGCGATTCCACCCACTTTTCCATCGTCAGATCCTGCGGCTTGATGCCGGCTTTATTCTCAACCTGGGACATGTTGTCTCTCCTTCGTTGCATCAATACTTCTTCAGTAACGGCAGCAGAATGGCGCAGCCGACAAAGGCCATCACCACCAGGAACAGCAAACCGTTATCCATATTGCCGGTGGCGGCGATCAACGCCCCCATCAGCACCGGTGCCAACGCGCCGGCAAAATTACCCAATCCGTTAAATACCCCGCCAGCGGTGGCACTCACCCGGCTACTGGTTGCTTTGGCCAGCAGCGCGAAGATGTTTGGTGCCCCAGCTCCCCACATGAAGGTGCTGAAGGACATGGCGGCAATCACGCTGTAGGTGCCTTGCATATGCAGCACCACCGCCAAGCCGATCCCGGCACCGCATAGCGAGATAAAGCAAGCCAGCGCACGACGATCCATTTTGTCCGACAGCCACGCCCCCACCACCTCACCAAGTAACATGGCAATAAACGGCAGTGACGACAGGTATCCGGCGTGCTCCAGATGAATACCTTTACCTTCGATCAGATAGCTCGGTAGCCAACCGTTCATTCCCCACAGATAGGTGAGAAACGCGATGTTAAACAGGCAAATCATCCAGAAGTGCGGGGTACGGAACAGCTCACGACGTAGCTGCTTGCGCTCGGCTACCGCCGGTTTACTGGTCGTGCTGGCCGCTGGACGCGCGATGTTGAGGTGACGCATGCCAAACAGCACCAGCAGCATTACCGGCACGGTCAGGAATGCCATAAAGAAGAAGGTGGTTTCCCAGTTAAAGCGGCTGAGGATGAACAGCGTGACCGGGAAGCCCAGCGCCGCGCCAATCGGCGTTCCCAACAGCCACAGCATGGTAGCCCGCGCCTGGAGACGCTGCGGGAAAGCCTGGCGTACGATGGCATAAGCCATTGGCAGCAGCGGCCCTTCGGCGATGCCCAACAGGATACGCAGCGTCATCATGGTGTGATAAGAACGCGTCATGCCCATCAGCACCATCAGCACGCCCCAGGTCACCATCATGCCAATCAGCACTTTGACCGGATTGAGCCGATCACCGATGCCGCTCAGCAACATCGAAGAGAAGCCGTAGGAAAACAGAAAAGCACTCATCAGCAACCCGAGCCGAGTGGGATCAAAACCGATGCCCATCGCCTGCTGAAACTCGTGGTCGGAAAACAGTGCAGCGATGCTGATCTTGTCGAAAAACGCCAGCAACACGCAGGCAAACAGGGCTGCCGGCACCGACCAACGCACGCTGGTCGGCGAATTTTCGGCAACAGCCTCCCCCACCCGACCGCTGCGGGCGTCAATATCTTGCGTAGTCATAAAACGCTCCCTTCAGGTCGGGCGTTATTTCAACGCCATCAGAGAAAATTCCACATCCGCCAGCTGCTGCGGATCCAGTACCCGGCCGCTGGCCAGCCAGCGTTTGCCCAGCTTGATGGTGCGGGCATCGTTAAATGCCACCAATTGCACCAGTTGCCGATCGGCATTCAGGGTGAAGAACAGCTGTGACTGCGGTGTGCGGCGCACGATTTGATGAACACCGCCGGTAGGGACACCGAGGATTTGGATATTGGCGTCGTATTGATCCGACCACAGCCAGGCCACATCATCGTAAGGCGCGGCAAACGCATCCAACATCGCGCAGGCGGTGCTGATTGCCTGATTCTGTGCGTAAGCCCAGGATTGCAGGCACAGGCCGAGAGTGGGATGGCGCGCGACATCGCCCGCGGCAAAAATGGCCGGATGGCTGGTGCGACCTTGCCCATCGACGACAATGCCGCCTTCAAGGCGCAGCCCGGCGCTGTGTGCCAGTTCCAGATTCAGTTCAACGCCAATGCCGACGACCACCAGACCGAAGGGTTGTGCGACGCTGCTGGTGCTGCTAATCCAGGTTTCACCATTACGATCTTCGAGCGTGATGTCGCCGCAGTCGCAATGCACGGTGACGCCTTGTTGCTGATGTAATTCCAACAACGCCTGGGAAACGTCAGCCCCTACGCTGCGCATGCACAATGCGGGTTGACGTTCAAACACCGTCACTTCGACACCCAGCTTGCGGGCCGAGGCGGCGATCTCCAGCCCGATCCAGCCGCCACCGACGATCGCCAGTTTGCGGCATTGCTGTAAGCTCTGGCGCAGGCGGGCTGCATCATCCCAGGATCGCAAAGTCATCACTCGCGGGTGCTTGGCCCAGTTGGCATCCGGCAGGCGTGGCCGACCGCCTGTAGCGATCAGCAGTTGATCGAACTGCAACTGGCTGCCGTCGCTGAGCGTGACGATCTGTTGTTGCCCGTCGATGGCCTCAGCACGCAGCGGGCGATGCCAATCGATATTCATGGCGGCAACAACGTCTTCGCTGAACAGACGGCTGAGTGGCGCATTGCCATCCAGCAGTGCCGCCTTGGAAAGCGGTGGGCGTTCGTAAAAATCATAAGGTTCGTCACTGACCACCGTCAGCTTGCCGGTGTAACCACGGTCACGCAGCGTTTTCGCCGCCCATCCCCCGGCCTGACCGCCGCCGATAATGACAATCCCTGCACGGGTTGGTTGGCTCATACCGCCCCCGGTTTCTTATGCTGACGGCGGGTATCGTGATCGATGCCCCCTTCGACCGCCCATTCGGTAAACGACACCAGCGAATGCTCCAGCTCACGCGGCTGCCAGTTTCCCGTCAGGTAATCATCGTTGGTGTAGTACTCAAAGGCGCCGCCGGTCGGGCTGTTGACGTACCAGAAATAGGCCGAGGAGATCGGGTGACGGCCCGGGCCAATAAAGGTGCTCCAGTGCTCTTTATTCATCGCGATGCCGCCGCCGATCACTTCATGGATATCGCGCACGGTGAAGGCAACGTGGTTCAGACCCCGTGGGCGATTAGGCAGCTTCAGCAGGAACAGGTTGTGATGGCCGCCGCGCGCCTGGGTTCGCAGGAACACGGCACGATCGATATAGCGATCGGAAACCTGGAAACCGAGTAGATCACAGTAGAAACGCTCGGTAGCGGCCAGATCCTCAACGAAGAACACCACGTGGCCGATATTGACCGGCTCAGCCTTGGCATAAACCGGGCTAGGCTGATCGATACGGCGCACATCGCCCCATTGGTTGATCGGTGAAACCGGCAGATCCACCGCCCGTTGTGCGCTGACGACAAAGCGCAGCGTCATGCCGTTGGGATCGCGGCATTCCAGCTCTTCGCCTACCTGGCGGAAACCGGGCATCTGCGCCAACTTCGGTTGCAACGCAGCCAGCGCGGCTGGGCTTTCTACCGCCCAGGTCATGCGGCGTAGGGTTGAACCCGCTTCAAACGCAGCCGGTAAGACCTCGCTGTCCTGCGGATATAGCACCACGCTAGCGCCACTCAAGGTGGTAAATTCGCGACGCGGCTCACCCCAATGTTGCAGCGTCGGTTGCAGGCCGAAGTCCTGCATAAACTTTTCGCACGTTGGCAGATCTTCAACGCCAAATTCCAGCTTTTCGATTCCGGTTATGCTCATTATTGTGCCTCACGTTTTCGCTGAATGCGTTTTTCAGGCATGATCGACCCCGGCCCATGAATTTCATGGGTTTTATCCCTGCCTGAGTTAATGGGTAAAGGGCGAGTAGCTTCGCCCAGACAACAAAGTTAGCCGACGTTAGCCTGCGGTGGCGCACCCAGCAGCCCGGAAATTTTCACTGCGGCATCCCGGACTTCCATGCGTAACCGTTCGCGATCCTCCTTCGGGATCTCATCAGACGGCACCATAATGCTGATCACCGCCTCCACCCGCTGTTCGCGGTTAAAGATCGGATAGACGATCGAGGAAATGCCATGGCGGAAGAAGGATTCGCCAATCACATAGCCGCGCGCCTTGTCCTGCTGCACCATCTGCCACAACGCTTCGCGATTGGCCGGTGTCCCCGGTGCCGCATCGGGTAAAGCATCATGTGGGAACAGGCGTTCAAACTCTTCCCGGCTGGTGCTGGTCAGCAGCATGCGGCCAAGCGAAGTGCGATGTGCCGGTAAACGGGTGCCCACGCTGACCTGATTGATCTGCGATCCCGCGGCGCTGACGCGGGCAATATAGATCACGTCATGCCCATCACGGATCGCCAGATGGCTGCTGCACTGACTGCGATCGCGCAGTTGCTCGATCACCGGCTGACCAGCCTGAGCAACGTCCAGCGAGGCGATATATTCAAAGCCCAGACGCAGCACTTTGATCCCCAACGCAAAGGTGTTGGTACGCGGATTGCGCTCCAGGAAGCCCAGGTGTTCCAGCGTTTGCACCACTCGGTAAGCGGTCGCCTTCGGCATATCGACCAGGCGATGTAATTCTGCAAAGGTCATTTCCTTATGCTGCTCGCCGAAGGCCAGCAGCAGTTGTAACCCGCGATCCAACCCCGGGATCAGATATTTACACGCTTGATCGTCTGCCATGTGCTGCTCCTAAATGTTTGCCTATCCGTCAGGCGGTCAGTTAAACACAAAACCACCGTTGACCGGTATCAGTTGGCCGGTGACAAAATCCGCCAGCGGTGACAGCAGATAGAGCACGCTGCCGGTCACATCGTCCGGATGCTGAGCCCCTGCCAGCGCACGGCCCTGCTCGTACAACTGATGCCGCTCGGCCGGGACGTACTCAGTAGCCTCAACGCGCGTCAGGCCCGGTGCAATGGCATTGACGCATATCCCTTGTGGCCCCAGTTCGCGCGCCATGGAACGGGTCATCGAGATGATCGCGCCCTTGCTGGCTACGTAAGCCATCAATCTTGGAGCCCCCCACAGAGCGGTATCCGAAGCAACGTTGACGATTTTGGCATGGGGCGTTTGCGCCAATAGCGGCACAGCCGCCTGACTCACCAGCCAGGTACCGCGCACATTGACCTGCATGACCTTGTCCCACAGGTCAATGTCGTATTCCATCATGGTCTTGCCGCCGACACCGGTCGCCAACGCGGCATTATTCACCAGCCCGTCGATCGCGCCACCTTGTGCTATCGCACTGAATGCCGCAGAGATGGATTGCGGTGACGCCAGATCGATAACCTGAGCCTCGACCTGTGCTCCCTGCTCACGCAGGCTGGCGGCGCTGTCCTGTAACTCCTCCGCCAGAATATCGCACATCACCACGCTGGCCCCGGCCTGTGCCACCGCAGCGGCAAAGCTGCGCCCCAGCCCACGCGCCGCTCCGGTGACAACGATGCGTTTGCCTGTCAGCAAGCCGTTCACTGTGCCGCCTCCAGCTCGCGGATCGTCGCCAGCTGTTTCTGAGCTTCTTTCTGCATCATGCGGCGTAGGCGGGAAAGGCCCACGTCATGCTGATACAGGTATTCACGGCCGCGCGCGTTCGGTGCCATGTTCTCCAGCACGATGCGATCCTGTTCCAGTACGTCCCAGTGCAGTTCTTCCAGGCGGTTGCGGTACATAAAGCGCCACGCATCACGCTGCCAGTCTTTCACTTTACGGATACGCCAGAAGAATACCCGGCAGTGATCTTTGTCTTCCGGTACCACCATGCCGATGATCCAGAAGTGACCGCCCGGCCCAAAGCGTTTTTTGTAAGGGATCGACAGGCGCATCCAGTAGGCACCGCTGCTGCCAAACTCTACCCAGTCAAAGTTGACGCCGATCTGGCCGTTCTTTTTAAAGATAAACCCGCTGTCGGTGGGTTCCAGCGCCATATCGGCCTTGCGATCCCCTTCCGCCATCGAATGCGATGAGGAGTGCAGGTAGGTGCCATGCATCGGATCCATCACGTTTTCCAATGCGTATTGATAGTTGCAGTCCCAGCTGGCGGTGCACAGGAAGTTGCTGTAATCAGCCTCGTTCGCCAGTTCCTGCGGGAAAGTCAGTTCGGCAGGCTGTTCATCGGCGGTGACGCCGAAATAAAGGAACACTGCACCATAAGCTTCTTTGGCCGGGTAAGATTGCAGGCATTTTTGCCCCACCAACGGGCAGCGGTCTACCGCCGGAACATCTTTAACCTCGCCATCGCCACCCACTTCAACGCCGTGATACCAGCAGGCAATGCGATCGCCCAGGTTCCAGCCCATCGACAGGCGCGCACCGCGATGCGGGCAACGATCTTCCAGCGCATGGATCGCCCCTGTTTTATCGCGCCACACCACGATCTGTTGCTCCAGGCGGGTGATACCGACCGGGTTATTACCTACTTCCCAACTGGCTAATACCGGATACCACATGCCGCGCAGGCCCTGATCCAGATAATCCTGTACTGTCTGCGCGGAGGATGTTGTATTTGCTGTCATTGTCCTTCTCCCTGTGCGGCTCAGAAACCGTTAACGTGTAGGAATTCGCGGAATGCGGCTTCATTCCAGGGCTGGCCGCTACGATCGAACAGGCGGCGCTGATTAAGCGCGCTAACCACCTGATCCAGCTCTTCCGCTCCCTGTTCGAAGATCTCTTCCAGCGCGGCCACCAGCGCGCTTTCAAACCCGTCCGGCACGCGCGCCCGGGTTTGCCAGATCACATTCTGAAACTGGCCAGGTTGGTGGATCTGGCCGTTGCCGCCTTCACGCGCCGGGATCACCTGTTGGGTATCCGGCAGCCAAGGGTTGAAATCGGTAATGTGCTGCATGCTTATTCCTCCGCGATAAAGGTGATTTGGATTTGGTTATCGATCACCCGGGTAGGGTAGGTTTGCAGATCACGGCCACCGGGTTCGCGCAAGCATTGGCCGCTACGCACATCGAACACCGCTTCGTGCAGTGGACATTCCACTTTTCCGTCATCAACAAACCCCTGGCTGAGCAAGGCATAGGCATGCGGGCAGACGTCTTCCAGCGCGTAATATTGACCGTCGATCAAATAAACGCCGACCTCTTTTCCCTCAACGTTGGCGGAGAAAGGAAAATCTTCTTTAACCTGAGACACTTCGCACACGTTCTTCCAGCTCATTGCTTCTGTCCTCTATCTGATTGTTTCATATATGAAACTCAGTTTCTTATTTAATACAGTCACTATAGGTATGGCGAATCTTTCGTCAAGTCAGCAACGGGCAGAATGTTAATTATTGGTTATTTTAAAGTTACAACTGCGGAGTGGATCACGAAAAAATGCACTAGGGGTGAAACCAAGAAAAAGAGACTGGAACCGGCTTAGCGCGCATTAATGAGACGGTCATGGTTTCCCCTCATCCCAACCCTCTCCCGATGCAAAGATGAGGGATTTCATGAGCATGGATTCGGGGAGAGGGGGCTAGCCCGGAGTCGGATTCAGGTACGGAGGTGATATGTAGCAGGATTAATGCCGAGCACGAATGCACTAGTTAACATGTGGCACATTCTATCCCTCTCCTGTGGGAGAGGGTTAGGGTGAGGGGCAGCTTAACGCCCTTTCTTTTTACGTCCCGGTTGAGCAAAACGCTTACGCGCCGGGGCGTTACTGCTTGGTTTATCCGCAGCTTTCTGCCCGCTGCTGGCCGGTTTTTTCACCGCAGGTTTGGCGGCTTTCTTGGCCGGTTTGGCTTCTGAGGAGGAGTCTTCAATCAATTTAAACAGCTCGACCAACTCGTCGTCCGTCAAATCACGCCATTCGCCTAACGGCAGCCCAGACAGGCCAACGTTCATGATACGGGTGCGCTCCAACTTGGTCACCTCGTAACCAAAATGTTCACACATGCGGCGGATCTGGCGGTTAAGCCCCTGCACCAACACAATACGGAACACAAAAGGCGCTTCTTTCTTGACCTTACATTTTTTGGTCACCGTGCCCAGCATCGGCACTCCGGCACCTAAACCACGGATAAAGTCGTCAGTCACCGGCTTGTTGACCGTAACCAGGTATTCTTTCTCGTGATCGTTACCGGCACGCAGGATCTTGTTGACCAGATCGCCGTGGTTGGTCAGGAAGATCAACCCTTGAGAGTCTTTATCCAACCGCCCGATCGGGAAGACGCGGGTGCTGTGGTTGACGAAATCGACAATATTGTCTTTCTCGCCGTCTTCCGTGGTGCTGACGATACCGACCGGCTTGTTCAGCGCGATAAAGATCAGGTTGTCTTCATTACGTGGTTCGATAAGTTGCCCGTTAACCTTGACGACGTCCCCTGAGGAAACCCGATCGCCAAGCCCTGCACGCTTACCATTGATAAAGACATTACCCTGTTCGATATAACGATCGGCATCACGGCGTGAACAAATGCCGCTTTCGCTAATATATTTGTTGAGGCGTATAGATGATTCAGTCAGCACGGTTCCTCCGTAAACGCGAAATTACTTTAAAGGCTCGTCATGTAGGGGCTCTGGACGGGCGCAGCATGCAGCGCCCCTACGTCTGGCTTTTTAAGGTTTAAGCCTGCTTTTTCGCAGCTTGTAGATACAGCATTTCCAGACCTAGCGTCGCTGCGGCCAGCGCAGTGATCTCTGACTGGTCGTATGCCGGAGCCACTTCTACCACATCCATGCCGACGATGTTCAGCGACTGCATGCCACGCACCAGTTTCAGCGCACGACCGGAGGTCAGGCCGCCGATCACCGGGGTGCCGGTACCAGGAGCGAAAGCCGGATCCAGGCAGTCGATATCAAAGGTCAGATAAACTGGCATATCGCCGACGATCTGTTTGATCTGCGTCAGCAGATCGTCCACACCACGATCGTTGACCTGGGCAGCATCCAGCACGGTGAAGCCGTTGTCACGATCGAACTCGGTACGGATCCCGATCTGCACGGAATGGTTTGGATCGATCAGGCCTTCGTTCGGCGCATGGAAGAACATGGTGCCGTGGTCAAACTGGCTGCCGTTGGCGTAGGTATCGGTATGGGCATCGAAATGCACCAGTGCCATTTTACCAAAATGTTTGGCATGCGCGCGCAACAGCGGCAGCGTAACAAAGTGATCGCCGCCGAAAGAGAGCATGCGCTTACCGGCTGCCAGCAGTTTTTCTGCGTGCGCCTGCAGCTTGTCGCTCATATCCTGGGCGTCGCCAAAGTTGAATACGACGTCACCACAATCGACCACGTTCAGGCGTTCGCGCAGATCAAAGCCCCACGGCCAACGCGCCCCTTCCCAGGCCAGATTGGTAGAGACCTGGCGGATAGCGGCAGGACCGTGACGCCCACCGGCACGGCCAGAGGTCGCCATATCGAAGGGAACACCGGTGATCACCCACTCTGCATCGCTGTCGTAAGGCATAAAGTTCAGCGGAAAGCGCAGGAAACCAAAGGCGTTGGACACTAAGGAATTATCGGGCTGATGGCCTAAGGTACTCATATTTACCCTCATTTTTCAACGGTTCGCCCGTAGCCGGACGCTTGGGCGGTAGCAAAAAAAAATCCCTCCCGCGTCGTTAGCCCGACGAGAAAGGGATTTATTCGATGTCTGTTTCAATGGGTAGATTATCGCCGCATTTGGTTCACTCTTCAAGGTGCCTGTCATCAGCAGATGCGACCAGTCTACCCGCGTCAAGTTCGACGATGCGATCGGCAGAGGCGATCGTCTCTGGCCGGTGAGCGATCAGCAGGATAGTTAAGCCCAGATTGCGCAAGGTGCTGCTGATCAGGATTTCATTAGTGACATCAAGATGGCTGGTGGCTTCGTCCAGGATCAGTAAGCGTGGGCGTTTATATAATGCCCGCGCCAACAGCAGCCGCTGCTTTTGTCCCCCCGACAGCGAATTCCCCATTTCCCCAATCAGCGTCTGGTAGCCCATAGGTAACACGATGATATCCTCATGCAACTGTGCCAACTGAGCACAGTGTTGCGCCCAATCCAGATCGCTGTGCTGGGAGAAAAAGGTGATGTTGTCGAGTATTGATCCACGGAATAGCCGATCCTCCTGCATCACCGCACCGATCATTTGGCGAACCTGCCCATATCCCGCGTGATGATGTTCAATGCCAAACACCCGCAGTCGTCCGGCCGATGGCTGATATAACCCCAGCAAGATCTTCGCCAAAGTGGTTTTCCCGCAGCCAGAGCGGCCTACCAGCGCGACAACCTCCCCCCGCATGATACGTAACACCGCACCAGCCAGGATAGTGTTAGTTCCCTGACCATAGCTGAAAACGATATTTTCCAGTTCCACGACCGGGCGATCCTCTCTTTGCTCAGGGAAAACTACTCCAAGAGATTCAGTTGCCTGAGCACCGCCCTCCTTCGGCGTCAGCACAATATCTGCCAGCCGTTCGTTATAGACATCCAACATTCGCCAGGCAAACACCTTATCGATCAGGCCATTGATACTGGCGGAAAAGCGCCCTTGAAACGACATATACGCCACCAGCATGCCGATGGAGAATGAGCCAGACAATACCGCATTGGCACCAAACCACAGCACCGCCGCGCCCACCAGGCTACCAATAACCTGATTAATGATGTCATAGCCGATGGCCAGCTTATTCTCACGCAGTTGGCTATTACGCCTGGCGATATTCAGGTTGCGCCAGGCCGACTCCCGCTGGGCCAACGCCCCATTAACCCGCAGGCTGAGCATGCCATGCAACGTTTCCAGAAAGTGGCTTGATTCCAGAGTTCCTGCCGTCCAACTATCCTCTGCCGCCCGGCGCAAGGTTCGAAACCATAGCACACGCAATAAGCCGTAAATCAGTGCCGCCCCCAGCGCCAGCATAGACAGCGACACGCTGTAGAGCAGCATCATGCCCAAGGTGCCAACCACCAGCAATACGTCCAGCAGAGCCTCCAGGATACTGGTGGTGAGCGTATCCTGAATGGTATCGACCGCATCAAACTTGGCGCTGATATTGCCAATGTCACGCTTTTCAAACCAGTCAATCGGCAGGCGCAGCAGGTGGTGGAACACGTTGGCCGTCCACTGCATATTGAAATTGACGGCCATGGTGATGGTGGCCCATTGCCGGGCCAACCCAATCAGCGTCTGGGTGGCACTCATCAACAACATGGCAATAACAATCAGCACCAGCAGGCTGTCATCCAACGCGACCAGAACTTCATCGATCACGATCTGATTGATCAACGGGCTCAGCAGCGCCAGCACTTCCAACGCCAGAGCAAAACAGAAAATACGCGCCAACGCGGCCTTCAACCCTACCGTCTTGCCGACCAATTCACTCAGCCGTACTTTCTGGCGCTCATCACGCTGTTCAAAATCATGGGTTGGCGTCAGTTCCAGCGCGACCCCGGTAAAGTGGCGGTTAGCCTGTACCAACGACATTTTCACCGCCCCACGGGCCGGATCGTGTAATTCGATGTCATTACCCCGGACCCGTTTAAGCACCACAAAGTGGTTGAGATCCCAGTGCAGAATGCAGGGTACGGCCAGTTGGTCGAGTTCTTCCAACTCTAAACGTACCGCACGCCCGGTCAGTTTCAGGATCTGAGCGCTCTCCATCAGGTGCACGAATGTCATGCCTTGCGTTGATACGTTGAATCTTGCCCGCAGACTGGGGAGGTCAATACGGTAACCGTGCCAACCGGCGACCATTGCCAGGCAAGCCACGCCACATTCCGCCGACTCGGTTTGGCGGATCAACGGCAAGCGGCGGTGCCAATGCAAATTCAGCTGCAGATGTTCGGTCCATTCCATGGCTAAATTTTTCCTTGCAGGCTCCATAACGGTTCCAGCAGCCATTCGTACAGCCGCCGCTTGTCCAGTTCGATATCTGCGGCCACCACCATCCCGGTACGCAGTAATTCCTGACGGCCATACACGGTGACGCTGGGTTTATCCGGTACGACAATCACCCGGTAATGGCCCTCATTTTCTTTCCATACCACCGGGTTATGCGGCATGACATCGGTCGGGCTAAGGCTGATGCGGGTCACTTCGCGCGTCGTCCCATACTGCACGCCAAATTTCTCATAGGGATAGGCCGCGAAACGCAACCCGACCCGCTGATGAGGCTTGATAAATCCCACCGACTTACTCGGCGCATACAGTTCAATCTGCAATTGGGCCGCCTGCGGCACCAGCGTTAGCAGTAGCTCATTCTGGTTGACCGTTTGCCCAGCCTTGACCAGCACCGCGGCTATACGCCCTGCCACCGGGGCGGCCAGCGTGCTTTCTTCCTGCGATTGCAGCTCTATCTGTTGCTGACGGATCCCTTGCAGTAGCCGATCCAGCTCCGCCCGGCGGCTTTGCCCCTGCTGCAACAAGCTGCCCCGATCCGTTTCAACCGCGGTCAACTCACGCTTCAGACGTTGCTGTACCTGCCGCTGGTTTTCGACATAGCCTTCCACGGCGGCCAGTTCGACCTGCTTTTGCTGAAACTCAAGCTCGGAAACATACTTCTGCCGGACCAGGCGTTGATAGCGCTCCATCATCGAGCGGGTCAACATCGCCTGACGCAGCATCAGTTTCAGTGCTTCATCGGCGCTGCGCAGCTCATCTTTCAGTTGTTCAGCCCGCAGGCTTAGTCCCTGTAGCTGCAGGGTATTGGCGACAGTTTCCTGATGCTGTTGCTGTACCAACATCTGATACTGCTGCACCAGGGAGTTTTTCAGCATCGCCAAAGTGGCCATACCCTTGCCGTCATAACGCTCACCGCTCAACCGATAAAGTAGTTGGCCGGCCGTCACCTCATCGCCTTCCTTAATCAGCAAGGCTTCAACCCGCCCTTGCGTACGCGCAACGACCTTAACAACCCCGGTAGAAGGCATCACGACGCCTTCCAGACGTGCCTTACGGGTATATTCACCGCCAATTAAAAAAGCGATCAATGCAGCCACCAAGAGTACGCTGGCGCAGGCATACAGCGTCATATTCGGGTTGGGGGAAATCAAGATCCCCCCTTCGGCCCGCGTAGCCTGAGCGGTAAAATATGCCTGACGGTAGAGGCGATGGGAACTATGCTGCATAACCAACCGGTATACCTTCCATGATTGCCAACCGAATTTTTATTCTTCGTTATTCATTCACTAGTGAGACCGTATTGATTTGCTAACGGCGTTTTTTATAGCCTGAAAAACTTATCAAAATAAATCTGACAACTCAACTGCACAGCCAATAATTATTAATTACATCATAACGTTAACTAAATAAGTAAAGGCCACCTCGCTGAGGCAGCCTAATATAGGTAACACAAATAATTAATAACTATCGTGCGCAGTAACAGGGGAACAGGTTATTTAACCAAGACGGGTTCTGCACGATATTGCGTTGGAAACAGTTGCTGTAACTGTTTTATCTTCGGTAAATCATTCACCACGATATAGGGTTGTTCCGGATTAAGGGTGAGATAGTTTTGGTGATAAGCTTCAGCAGGATAAAAGTGCCCGTTGTCCTCAAGGGTGGTAGCCAGTGGTTTGGCAAAGCGTTTACTGGCATTCAGTTGAGCAATATAAGCTTGGGCGACCTGCTGTTGCGAGGCCGTTAACGGGAAAATCGCAGAGCGGTATTGCGTGCCGCTGTCTGGCCCCTGACGATTCAATTCCGTTGGGTTATGAGCCACCGAAAAGTAGATTTGCAGCAGTTGGCCATAAGAGATCTGCTGGGGATCAAAAGTGACCTGTACGGATTCCGCGTGGCCGGTATTGCCCCCACTCACGCTATCGTAAGTGGCCGTTTGCGCCGCACCACCGGTATAACCCGATACCGCGTTAGTCACCCCTTTAACATGTTGGAACACCCCTTGTACGCCCCAGAAACACCCGCCAGCAAATATCGCGGTTTCCGTGTGTGATGCCGTCGGCGCTTCATCTTTTGCCGGTGCAGGGATCGCTACCGCTGTTTCCACATCGCTGAGTGGCCAGGCAACGCTTTGCAAACAGAACACGGCGGCAACCAATGCCACGCCCCATATTCCGCACTTGCGTAGCGATGACATCGCTTTATCTACGTTTCTCATCTTATCCCTCACTGCTGTGGCGTAAAGATCATGGCTAAACCATTCATGCAATAGCGAAGGCCTGTCGGTGGTGGACCATCGTCAAACACATGCCCCAGATGACCGCCGCAGCGGCTGCAATGTACCTCTTCTCGCAGCATGCCTAACGTTCGGTCCTTACGCGTAGCCACTGCCTGCTCAAGCGGTTGCCAGAAGCTGGGCCAACCGGTGTGGCTGTCAAACTTGGTACGGGAAGAAAAAAGCGCCAGATCGCAACCTGCACAGGAAAACTGACCAGCACGATGCTCATCGTTAAGCGGACTGCTGTAAGGCGGTTCCGTCCCCTCCTCTCGCAAAACCGCATATTGGCTGGCTGAAAGCCGTTGCCGCCATTGCTCTTCGGTATAGCTGATGGCAAATGACTCCGCCAACGCCGAACGAGGAAAGAGTGTGGGCAGCAGGCCCACGGCGTAGGCAACAGAAATCGCCCCACCGCTCAGAATAAAATGCCGTCTGTTGATCATCATCGTTACCTCTGGTGCTATCGACCGATGATGACAACTTAGCGGAAAAATTCTGACCAAATCCTCACGGAGAGTTCACAAATTTGTGATAACTGGGAAAACGGTGCTAACGGGCGCAGCATGCAGTGCCCCTACATCAGGCGGGGATGGGATACGGGGAAATAAAAAAGGAGCGCAGCCTACGCCACGCTCCTGGTCAGTTTATTGGGGTAGCTTATTCATCTTCTAAATAAGTGTAGCCATATAAACCGGCTTCAAACTCTTCGACAAATTGCGCCTGCAACTCGCCGTCCAGATCGGTTTCTTTCACCTGATCGCGGAATTTAGCCAGCAACGCGATCGGATCGAGCTGCACGTATTCCAGCATATCGGCCACGCTATCACCTTCATCAGACAGCTCGGTTTCGATGCTGCCATCCGGGAATACAAACACATCCACCGACGCGGTATCGCCAAACAGGTTGTGCATATTGCCCAGGATTTCCTGATAGGCCCCGACCATAAAGAACCCTAACAGAGGCGGGTTTTCCGGATCGTACGGCGGCATCGGCATGGTGGTGGCGACGCCGTCACCATCAATGTAGTGGTCGATGGTGCCATCGGAGTCACAGGTGATGTCCAGCAGCACCGCACGGCCTTCCGGCGGCTTGTCCAACCCTTCCAGCGGCAGTACCGGGAACAGTTGGTCGATACCCCAGGCATCCGGCATCGATTGGAACAGCGAGAAGTTGACGTAGAACTTGTCTGCCATCCGCTCCTGTAACTCATCGATGATTGGCCGGTGTGCACGGTTGCTCGGATCGAGCTGCTGCTGGATCTTGTTGCAGATGTTCAGATACAGCTGCTCGGCATAGGCACGCTTGGTCAGATCCAACATGCCGTGTGCATACTGGGTATGTACATCATGCAGATCCATCTGGCTATCGTGCAGCCATTCACGCAGCGAACGGCGGTTTTCCGGCTCGTTCATTTCCTGCCAGGTTTCCCACATGCTTTCCAACGCGCGCGGCGCATCTTCAACCGGGGGAACCGGCTCACAGAATTCGTTGCGCTCCACGCCAATGACGTTGGAAACCAGCACCGTGTGGTGAGCGGTAACAGCACGGCCAGACTCGGTGATCACCGTTGGATGCGGCAGGCCATGCTCATTACAGGCATCACCGATCCCCCAAATCACGTTGTTGGCGTATTCATTCAGGCCATAGTTGACCGAGCAGTCGGACTGCGAACGAGTGCCTTCATAATCCACACCCAGGCCACCACCCACGTCGAAACATTGAATGTTGACGCCGAGCTTGTGTAATTCCACATAGAAACGGGCGGATTCACGTACGCCGGTGGCGATATCGCGAATGTTGGCCAGTTGAGAACCCAGGTGGAAGTGCAGCAGTTGCAGGCTGTCCAGGCGGCCCGCTTCACGCAGGGTTTCCACCAGCTTCAGGACCTGAATGGCTGCCAAACCGAACTTGGATTTTTCGCCACCGCTCGACTGCCATTTACCTGCCCCTTGTGATGCCAGGCGGGCACGGACACCCAGACGTGGTACCACATTCAGGCGCTCGGCTTCTTCCAGCACCATCTGGATTTCCGACATCTTTTCGATCACCAGATACACTTTGTGCCCCAGTTTTTCACCGATCAGCGCCAGACGAACATATTCACGGTCTTTGTAGCCGTTACAGACGATCACCGAACGGGTCATACCGGCATGGGCCAGCACCGCCATCAGTTCCGCCTTGGAGCCCGCTTCCAGCCCCAATGGTTCGCCGGAGTTGACCAGTGATTCAATCACCCGGCGGTGTTGGTTAACCTTGATCGGGTAAACCAGGAAGTAGCCACCTTCATAGCCGAAGGATTCACGCGCACGTTTGAACGCGGCGTTAATCGAACGCAGGCGATGCTGCAAGATCTGCGGGAAGCAGAACAAGGCAGGCAGGCGCTGGCCATCTTTCTGGCGTTCTTTCACCAACTCTGCAAGATCGACACGCGCATGCGGGACGTCGGGGTCCGGGCACACGCTGATGTGGCCCAGCTCATTGACGTCAAAGTAATTGTTGCCCCAGTAGGCGACGTTATAAGTGCGCAGCATCTTGCTGGCATTACGATCATTCATGGCAACCTCCTGCATGGAGCGTAAAGAGACATTTTCACCCGCTACTGACGGGCGTTGGATCTGCATATCATCAGACATTACTCGCCTCACCTTGCATACTGACGATATAGTCAGCCACTATCGCAGCTACAACCCGCGAGAACAACCCGGAAACACCCCATTTTAGCAGTGAATTCACCTGCCGTTCGTGGTCAGCGATCGGTTTATACCCAATAGATTTTTTGTAAGACACCCTGTTCAAACCTCGTGAATCGGGTAAAGAATCATCCCACAGAAGGCTGTAGGCTACCCTTGTTCAGTGCTTCAGACAGCCGTTAACCGGCCCGAGCATCCTGAGTAGCGCCCAGATGTGTGTAACATCGGGTAGATGGTGTAGAGACAAGACGGGAAATAGCAGAAGAATGCGCGCCAGAACGGCACTGCTGTTGAGAACCAACAACCAGTAGACAACGGATCATTAATCCAACCACCTCCACGCATGCCGCCCACAAAGAACGACAAAGCCTCTATATAGTGTAAGAACATGAACGTTCAATGAAGCGGCGGCCCCCTGATGGGGTACCTACGGCTGGTCTTGGCACGGCACTGCCGGGTTTTACAGAAGGTAACGATTTTCTGTAACACGCTGTGCACCAAATGAGCCGCGCGCGCAGTTTATACCGGACCCCCGGGCAAAATGCAAAATGAAAATTCGCCAGAAACTGTTTCAAGCGATGAAAATGGCGGCAAGCGGTTTGCCCAAAAGAGCGTTAGCGCAAAAAATTACTGGCAATCCGGCTAAAGGCTGACCTAAAATAGACGTCCAGATGTTAATCCATCTATACCGATTAACTGAGAAACTGCTTAACGGCTTTGCCTGAGGGGCGTTGCAGGATGCATCTCGCCATCAGCGGAAGACCCTTCGCTTTGATGCCCGGATCTCCAGCGCTGTGCAGTAATTTCCAACCCGTCTTTTGCAAGGTAAAGAACACCATGGCTAAACACCTCTTCACGTCCGAGTCTGTCTCCGAAGGACATCCGGATAAAATTGCCGATCAGATCTCCGATGCCGTTCTGGATGCCATTCTGGAACAGGATCCAAAAGCCCGCGTAGCCTGCGAAACCTACGTGAAAACCGGCATGGTGCTGGTTGGCGGCGAGATCACCACCAGCGCCTGGGTTGATATCGAAGAGATCACCCGCCAAACCGTGCGCGAAATTGGCTACGTCCATTCAGACATGGGCTTTGATGCCAATTCCTGTGCCGTATTGAGCGCCATCGGTAAACAATCACCGGATATCAACCAGGGCGTAGACCGTAGCGATCCGCTGGAGCAAGGTGCTGGGGATCAGGGCCTGATGTTTGGTTATGCCTCCAATGAAACCGACGTGTTGATGCCTGCGCCAATCACTTATGCTCACCGCTTGGTTCAACGCCAGGCCGAAGTGCGTAAAAATGGCACCCTGCCTTGGCTGCGCCCAGATGCCAAAAGCCAGGTCACCTTCCAGTATGACGATGGCAAAATCGTCGGTATCGATGCCGTAGTGCTTTCCACCCAGCATTCCGAAGATATCGCGCTGAAAGACCTGCAAGAAGCGGTGATGGAAGAGATCATCAAGCCGGTGCTGCCAGCCGAGTGGCTGACGGCGGGCACTAAATTCCACATCAACCCAACCGGCCGTTTTGTTATCGGTGGCCCAATGGGTGACTGCGGCCTGACCGGCCGTAAAATCATCGTTGATACCTACGGCGGCATGGCTCGTCACGGTGGCGGCGCGTTCTCCGGCAAGGATCCTTCCAAGGTTGACCGCTCTGCGGCCTATGCGGCGCGTTATGTGGCAAAAAATATCGTTGCCGCGGGCCTGGCAGATCGCTGTGAGATCCAGGTGTCCTACGCTATCGGCGTAGCAGAGCCAACCTCCATCATGGTGGAAACCTTCGGTACCGAGAAAATCTCGACCGAGCAGTTGACCCTGTTGGTGCGTGAGTTCTTCGATCTGCGCCCATACGGCCTGATCCAGATGATGGATCTGCTGCAACCGATCTACCGTGAAACCGCAGCCTACGGCCACTTTGGTCGCGAGCACTTCCCTTGGGAAGCGACCGACAAGGCTGCCCTGCTGCGCGACGCCGCTGGTTTGAAATAAGCCTGAGCGTTAGACATAAAAACGGCGAGCCTGAGGCTCGCCGTTTTTGTTTGTGGAAACCTGAAAAACCAAGGGCCCAGCAATGCTGAGCCCTTGGTGGCAACGATGCTAACCCAAGAAGGTCTACGACGTCTGTTTACGCAGCAGATAGACGAAGTACGGCGCGCCAATAAAGGTCGCCAGCAGCCCCGCAGGGATTTGGTAAGGGAACATCACCATCCGACCACACCAGTCCGCAAACACCATCAGCAGACCGCCTAGTAGCGCAGCAATCACCATCTGCGGCAGCGCCCTACGGAATCCCAACATACGGGCCATATGTGGTGCCATCAGGCCGATAAAGCTCAGCGGCCCAACGGTCAGGGTTGCCATTGCCGTCAGCGTCGCCGCCAGCAGCAAAATGGTCAACCGCGTCGGCGTCAGTGCGATCCCTACTGAACGTGCTGTTGCACCACTCAACGGCAAGATCGTCAGCCAACGCCGACACAGCGGTGCCAACACGATCAACACACCAGCAATCACCGCCGTACGTATTGCCTGCGGCGCATCCACCGAATAGGTAGAGCCCGAGATCCACACCAACAACCCGCCCATACGCGGATCGCCACTGGCCAGCAGCAGGAAAATGGTCGTAGTGAAAGCGGTACTGAGAGCGATACCCGCCAGCAGCATGCGTTCGGTAGAAAATCCGCCGCGCCCTGCCGCCATCATGATGATCAACAGCGTTGCCGCAGCCCCTAGGCTCCCGGCGGGCAGCAGCCACACAAAGGCATCACCAGGTACGATAAACAGCATCACCACCACACCGAAGGCCGCACCGGAGCTGATGCCTAACACCTCCGGGCTGGACATCGGGTTGCCGGTCAGCTTCTGGATCAGGGTACCGGCTACCGCCAGCATCATCCCGGCCGCCAGGGCAGAAACGACTCGTGGCCAGCGCCAAGGCATCAGCGCCTGCAATTCACTGCCTACGCTCCACTGCCAGCCGTGGGCGTTTTGGCCAAACATCAGCGCCACCGTAATCCCAGCCAATAATATAACGCTCCCCAGCAGCACCCATATCGGCAAGTTGCCTCGTTCGACAGGCACTTTATCACCCAGATCCATCGGCGGCGGGGTTGCGCTGCTGCGCAGGCGTGGCAGCAACCACAGCAACAACGGTGCACCAAACAAGGCCGTGGCCGCACCGGTCGGGATTTCACGCCAGAACAGCGTCAGCCAGATCATTACCTGATCGGTCAACCACAGCAGCAATGCCCCCAATAGCGGAGCCAGCATCATGCGGTGCGCCAGACGGCGAGCTCCCAGCATTTTGGCCATCAATGGGGCAAACAAGCCGATAAAACCGATTACGCCGACAGCGTTTACCAGCATGGCGCTGAATACTATCGCCAGCGCTAACGCAGCAAAGCGCGACATTGCCAGACCAAGGCCCAGATTACGCGCCACACCGTCATCCAGCCCTAGCAACGTTAATGGCCGGATTAATAGCGCAGCCAGCACGGCAACCAACAGCAAGCGTGGCAGGATAAACTGCACCGTTCCCCAATCCTGCTGATTGAGCGCACCGGTGCTCCACAGGAACAGGCCTTGTAGCTGATCGTAATTGAACAGCGCCAGCAGGCTATTGACCGCGCCGCAGTACAACCCAAGTACCAGGCCGGCCAGAATTAGCGTCACGGGTGACATCCGCTTGCCCCAGGCAACGCCAAATACCAACCCGCCGACCACAATGGCACCCGTCATCGCCGCTAGCTGTCGGGTCAATTCGCCCCCAGGCAGCATCCACAACGTGGCAATCGTTAACCCTAGCTGAGCACCAGCAGAAACGCCGAGCGTGGCAGGTTCCGCCAGCGGATTGCGTAATACCTGCTGGAACAGCACGCCAACCAATCCTAGCCCTGCGCCCACCAACAGCGACACCGACAGGCGTGGCAACAGGCTATAGTGGAACAGCATCTGATCGACATTGTCGATATCGGGCCGTAACAACCCCTGTGACCACTGATCCCACGGCAATTGATGCAGCAGGTTGAATAGCGTCAGGCCACTCGCTACGGCCAGCAATAACATAATCAGCGCTATCGGCAAGATACGCAGGCGTGCACTCATGAGCGAGCCTCCTGCGCCTGCTCCAGCAAGCGGCAAAAGCGCATGGCCGACAGCGTGGCACCATAGAACCACACCGCAGGCATCTGCCGCAGTTGACCCTGGCGGATAAACGGTAAAGCCTGCCACAGCGGCGTCTGGCTGACTTTATCCATCATCGCCTGATTGCCGTGATCGAGATAAATCGCCCGGGCATTTTTTATCGACGCCAGACGTTCGATCCCAACCACCGAGGTGCCCCAGAAGTTGGTTTCTCCCTGCCAGGCATTCTCGATGCCTAGCTGATCCATCACTTCCTGAAACAGGCTCTTCTGGCCGATCACCAACACGTGCCGAGGATCGAGCAAGGAGAACAGCAGTAGCGGCTGTTGCCGATACCCCGCCAGACGGTTACGCGCCTCCAGCATGAAAGCATCAAACTGTTGCAGATGCTGGGTAGCCCGAGCTTCCAACCCTATTCGCTGTGCCAACTGCTGCAGCGAGTTTTTGCCGACGGTGAGCGGTTTACCGCTGCCATCGTTAAAGCCAAACTCCATGGTCGGGCCGATCGGCTGCAATTTTTGCGGCGAAGGGCCATAGCCTTTGGAGAGCAGGATCAGAGAAGGTTTGAGCTGTTGCAGCAGTTCCAGATTAGGTTCGGTTCGTTGGCCCACGTCAATCACCGAATCCGGCAACCGGGGCTCTTGTACCCACAGGTTGTAGTTATGAACATCGGCAACCGCCTGGGGCATGACGCCCAGCGCAATCAGCAGCTCGATCGGTAACCATTCCAACGCCGCAATACGGGTGATATCGGGCAAGCCTGTCGCACGTGACGGTAAAGAAAACAGCAGTGGCGATAATGCCAGCGCCGTTAATAAGCGTCGGCGCAGCGGGTCATGATGAAAATCGGCAGAGGTAGGCATTAATAAACGAAGCTCACAGGTGCACCGCCACTCGGATGCGGCAAGATACCCATCGGAATACCGTAGATCTGTTCCAGCACTGGCCCTTGCATCAGCTCGAGTGATGACCCTTGGGCGATCATCTCGCCACCGCGTAATGCCACCAGATGATCGCAGTAACGAGCCGCCATGTTGATGTCATGCAGTACCGCAATCACCGTCAAGCCACGCTCATGGCTCAGGCGTTGGATCAAGGCCAACACTTCAACCTGATGGGCAATATCCAGTGCCGAGGTCGGTTCATCCAGCAGCAGGCAGCGGCTATCCTGCGCAACCATCATCGCCAGCCAGGCCCGTTGGCGCTCACCACCGGAGAGGCTGTCAACCAAGCGGTTGGCAAAAGGCTTCAGCCCCACCAACCCGATCGCTTCTTCCACCAACTCGCGATCGCCAACCTTGAAGCGGCCTAATGCGCCGTGCCAGGGGTAACGGCCAATAGCGACCAGTTCACGCACCGTCATCCCTTCCGCTGCGGGCAATTGCTGTGGCAGGTAGGCCACTTGGCGAGCAAAGGCTTTGCTGTCCCATTGCCCCAGCGGTTGCCCATTAAGCAGTGCCTGACCGGAGGTAGGATTTTGGTGGCGGCCGAGAATTTTCAGCAACGTGGATTTGCCGGAGCCATTATGGCCGATCAACCCACACACTTGGCCTTGGGGAAACGTCAATGACAGCGGCTGTAACAGCACCCGCCCTGGAACGGCAAAGCTCACGCCATCAAGCTGGAACGTAGCATCGCGATTAAGGTGTTTATCCTGCATAGGCCCTGCTTGGCAGAGGGCGACCAAAAGTCGTCCCCGTTAGCCGATTAGAAACTGAAGGTTGCCGTAGCGACCACTTGACGTTCTGCACCCCAGAAGCAGCCATAGGTCGCGAAGCAGCTGGACACGTACTCTTTATCAAACAGGTTGTTGACGTTCAGCGCGACGGAAGAGCCCGGCAGGTTGAAGCGTGCCAAATCATATTTCAGCACGGTATTCCACACGGTGTAGTCCGGCACTTTGAAGGTGTTGGCTTCATCACCATAGGTTGAACCGGTATAGCGCACACCCGCGCCCAGCGTCAGGCCACTCAACGCGGTTTCATGGAAGGTATAATCCCCCCACAACGAGGCCATATGCTTAGGTATGATCGCTGGCGTATTGCCCTGGTTGGTGGTGTCTTCGGTGTATTCAGCGTCGGTATAGGTATAGGTCGCAAGGAGGTTGATGTTAGCCGTCAGTGCCGCCTTGCCTTCCAATTCTACGCCGCGAGAGCGGATCTCGCCCGTTTGTTGCTGGAACCAACCTTTATCGGCGTGCTCAACATCCGTCACCAGGTTATTGGACTTGGTCAGTTGATAGATGGCAATGGTCGCAGAGACAGGCTTATCTTTCGGCATGTACTTGACGCCAGCTTCATACTGTTCACCTTTGGAAGGAACGAAGGCCTTGCCGTTATAACCCGCCCCTACATTCGGCTCGAAAGATTGTGCATAGCTGACATAAGGTGAAATGCCATTGTCGAACAGGTAGTTCAAGCCGATGCGATTAGTTGACTGATGATCTTTCTGCTCGCTGTAAGGAACAGTGGCCGCTTCGGTACGATCTTCTACAGTGCTCTTGGCCCAGTCGTAGCGCGTACCGGCAGTCAGGATCCACTGGTTCCACTCGGCCTGTTCCTGTAAGTAAATCCCCACCTGCTGCTGACCGTTGACTTTACTGGTTGGGTTTAATGCCCCTCTGCTGTCATTACCAAACTGCGGATTGGCCAGATCCAGAGGGCTGGCGAGACCCCAGCCCCCCTGGATGTCGTTACTCATGCGCATAAAATCTACGCCAGCCAGCAACGTATGATCCACTCGGTCAGTAGCAAATTTGGCCTGGCCCTGGGTATCGACGCTGAAGTTATTCAGGCGCTCATCCGAAGCGATATAGTTCCGGTTCAGGGTCGTGTTGTCGGCATTGACGCCAGTGCCATAGATATTGTTCTGGTTGGTATGCAGTTGCATATAACGCAGGTTCTGACGCACGGTCCAGGTATCATCGAAATCATGGGAGAAGCTGTAGCCAAACATACGCGTCTGGCGCGAATAGAAGTTACTCTTTTCGCCTTCGTTGAAATTGGTTGGCAGTTTGCCATAAGGCGCGTTTTGCACCGTGCCCTGCATCGGCAACCAGCCGTAGTAGCCAAGGTTAGGATCGTTTTGCAGGTAAGAATACAGCGTCAGGTTGGTATGCTCATCGGGCTGCCAGCTGAATGAAGGCGCAATGGCATAACGTTTTTCTTTGGCCATCTCCTGCTGAGCGTCGGCGTCTTTCGCCAACCCGGTCAGACGGAATGAATACTTACCGTCATCATCAATCGCATTGCTGAAATCAAAACCCGTCTGGAACAGATTGTCTGTCCCCATTTTGAACTGAATTTCCTTCAGCGGTTCCGTGGTCGGGCGCTTGCTGATCAGCGAGACAATCCCACCCGGGCTGCTTTTACCGTACAGCACGGAAGAAGGCCCACGTAAAACCTCTGCACGTTCAAGGAAGTAAGGGTCAATCACGGCTTCGTTAAAATAGTCGCCTTGCAGCTTCAAACCGTCCAGATAGATATTCTGGTTAACCGAGCCAAAACCACGAATATAAACCGCATCATAGACGTTAGAGCTGCCGCGGCTGCCCACCATCACACCAGGAGTGAAGCCTAACGCTTCTTTCACTGAGGAAGGTTGCATCATGTCCATCTGTTCACGCGTGACCACAGACACCGATTGAGGAGTCTTCACCAACGGCGTATCGGTTTTGGTACCGGTAGCGCTACGTTTCGCCACGATGGTGCCAACCGGCCCCCATGCGCTTTCCTGTGCAGCACCACCGCTGCCGCCCCCGACCACCGTAATAGTATCTGCATCCGCAGCTGCGGTCGTCGGAGCCGCAACCGCAACCGCAGGCAAGGTTAGCGTAGCCGCGATGGTTGCAGCCAATACGCTAACGGGGAAAAAGCCTGGTTTGGCCGGTGATGAGGAGTGGCGCTTGGTCGGCATGTCTGGTTTCTCTGATGTGGATTGATAACGAATGTGAACGATAATAATTATTATAAGCGCGGCATTTTATGCAGAAGGCGATCGGAACTGCAAGCGTATTTCAGCCGGAAAACCCCTGTGGGATTGGTGCGATAGCCGCATTAACCGCGTGGAAATAAAATAAACGGTAAACAGAGGGAAGCCCGCAACAGAACGCTGCGGGCTTGATAACACATTAAAATAAAATGATAAAAACGCTTAACATTACCGCCAGGATTTATTTGCCAAACATATCTTTTATCCAGCCAGCCACACCGTCGGCATCTTTCTGTTCGCCGGCTTGCTGCTGCTCAGTTTGCTGCTGTGCTGCCTGACTGGCCTGGCATAGCCCTTGCGGGTTTTCTGTCCACACCGGGATTGTGCGCGCGCTACCGCCGCCACAGATAAAGTTACCGGCGGAATCAATACCCATTTGGCTAATGCCTTCCGGTTGTTGCAGCTTCAGCACCAGCGGCGTCTGGTTTTCCAGATAGCGGCGATACAGCGTCAAGGCACCGTTGGCACCGGTCAGCTTGGCCGGGCCGTTATTGTCACGCCCAACCCAGGCAATCGCTACTTCCTTACCGTCGATACCGGCAAACCAGCTGTCACGCAGATCGTTGGTGGTACCGGTCTTCGCTGCCAGATTGTAGTTGGGGAACTTGACCGACAGCGAACGGGAAGTCCCGCGTGCCACGCCCTGCTGCATCGCATACAGCGTCAGGTAAGCCGCCTGCGCGGGCACCATACGTTCCGCCTGTGGGAAGCTCTGATATAGCGCCGAGCCGTCTTCGGCAATCACCGAGCGCACCGCAGACAGTGGCGCTCGGTTGCCCCCGCTGGCAATGGTCTGATATTCCTGTGCCACTTCCATCGGCGTCAGGCCGATGGCCCCCAGCAACATGGCTGGCACCGGATTGATCGCCGATTTAGGAATACCCAGCTTTTGCAGAGTCGCGCTGATCTGACCCAGCCCCACCGACATCCCCAGGTTAACCGTTGGTACGTTGAGCGAGTTGGCTAACGCATCCACCAGCATCACCCGGCCACGGAACTGGCGATCGTAGTTGTTCGGCTGCCATGAGCTGCCATTAGACAGTTTGATCGACAGCGGCTGATCGGCCAGCCAGGTATTGAGTCGATACTTATCCGGTTCCGACAGCGCGGTCAGATAAGTTGGCGGTTTGGCCAATGACCCCACCAAACGGCGTGCCTGCATCGCACGGTTAAAGCCGGCAAACTGTGGGTTAGCCCCACCCACCATGGCACGAACTTCCCCGGTAAAGCGATCGACGATCACCATTGCCGCTTCCAGATCGTTCAGATGGCGCGCGGCACGCAGCGCCGGGATGCCGTCTTCCACCGCTTTTTCGGCCGCATCCTGCGAAACCGGATCCAGCGTGGTGAAGATCTTCACGCCGGAAAGGTCGTTAACCTTGTCACCCAGCTTGGCCTGCAACTCCTGACGCACCAACTGCATAAATGCTGGCTGTGGTGAAATCACCCCGCCTTTTGGTTGTACGCCCAGCGGACGAGCACTCAGCATGTTATACAGCTCAGCGTCGATCACACCCTGGTTCTGCAACAGCTTCAGCACCAGGTTACGGCGTTCCAGCGCCAGCGTTGGGTTACGCCAAGGGTTATACAGCGAAGCCCCTTTCACCATGCCTACCAACAGCGCCTGTTGGTCCAGACTCAGTTCATCGACCGGGCGACCAAAGTAGTACAGGCTGGCCAGCGGGAAGCCACGGATCTGATCGCTGCCACTCTGGCCGAGATACACCTCGTTCAGATACAGCTCCAGAATACGGTCTTTGCTATAACGGTAATCCACCAGCAAGGCCATGTAGGCTTCATTGGCCTTACGCCACAGCGAACGTTCGTTGGTCAGGAACAGGTTTTTTACCAATTGCTGAGTCAAGGTACTACCGCCCTGCACCGCACGCCCGGCGGTCAGGTTAGCCAGCACCGCACGGCCGATGGAGTAAGGGCTGATGCCATCATGCTCGTAGAAATGACGGTCTTCGGTGGCGATCAACGTGTCGACCAGCAGGTCCGGGAAACCAGAGCGCGGCACGAACAGCCGTTGCTCGCCATTCGGCGATTGCAGCATGGTGATCAGGCGCGGATCGAGGCGGAAGAAGCCAAAGTTGCGCTGATTCTCCATGTTGACGATCTTCGCCAGGCCATTGTTCTGGAAATCGAGGCGGGCATGGATCTGGCCTTCTTTACCATCCGGGAAATCAAACGGGCGGCGCAGCATCTCGATGCTGTTGGCCTGCACGGTAAACTCCCCAGGCCGGGTCATACGGCTGACCTGGCGGTATTGCATCCCTTCCAGCAAGGCGATCATTTCCTTTTTGCTGTACGGCATACCCGGTTCAAGGTTGACCATGCGACCATACACCGCCGCCGGTAGCTGCCAGACCTTGCCATCAATGCGGCTGCGGATCTGGGAGTCCAGATATACGCCGTAGATTGCCAGCAACACGGCAATCACCAGCAACAGTTTGATCAGCAGGCCAAGCCAACGGCGCTTTTTACGGGGCGACTTCGCTTTTACCTTGGGCGGCATGCGCTGTTCCTCTTCGTCGTCATCGTACTCATCATCGTCATACTCATCCTGATAGTCTTCTTCTTCATAATCGTCGTCACGTTGACGACGCGCCGGTTTGCGCGGCACATTACGTTTTGGTTGTTTGCCTTTGCGCCCGATGGGCTCGCGGTCATCACCAGCCATTGCGGTTCTTCTCCACGCTTTGCGGCACTCGATACCCTATGAATTTCAAGTTGTAGCTAGGCGACAAGCTTACTCATCCCCAGGAGCTTACTATTGTAAGTGACTGGGGTGAGTAAGCGCAGGTAACAACGCTACAACTTGAAAGACGACGGGTATGGCCGTTATTTTTTGTCGCTTAATCTGTCCCTAAGCCATCTGGCTGAACAGAAGAAACATCTGAATTCATTACTGGTATTTCTTGGTGCGTCTGGTGGGCGCGGTATTGGCCGGATCGTCTGGCCATATGTGTTTGGGATAACGCCCCTTCATCTCTTTTTGCACCTCGCGGTACGCCCCTTGCCAGAAGGCGGCCAGATCGCCAGTGATCTGCAATGGCCGGTGCGCCGGAGAGAGTAACTCAAGCACCACCGGGATGCGACCCTCTGCCAACATTGGGCTACGCTGTTCGCCAAACATTTCCTGTAAACGCACCGCTAATGCCGGTGGTTTATCGGCGTCGTAGCGGATCGGTAAGCGGCTGCCGGTTGGTACAGCATAATGAGTAGGTAGCGCATTATCCAGCCGCTGCTTTTGCTGCCAGTCCAACCTACGGGCCAGGGCTTCGGCGATATTCACCTGCTTTAAGCCACGCAGATCGCGCACGCCGCTCAACGACGGCAACAACCAGCTTTCCAAGGTGTCGAGTAACGTTTCGTCGTCCACCGGCGGCCAGGCGGCCTCTGGCAACCAACGCTGGGCACAGTGTAAACGCAGGCGCAACTGCTCGGCGGCAGTGTCCCAATTCAGCACCGCCAACCCCTGGGCGCGCACCCAGTTTATCAGAGCCTGTTGCAGCTCCTCCTCCGCCGGTTTGGCTAGCGGCTGAGCACGCAACGTCAAGCGGCCAATCTGCTGACGCTTCCAGGCTCGCAAGGAACCCTTCTCTTCATCCCACTCAACGGCGGTCTGGCTGCTGACAATCTCGGGCAGCCGAGCCACCAGCGCATCAATGTCGATCGGTAGCGCCAGCAGAATTCGCGCATCCGGGCTGTTATGGCCTTGCAACAGGTTGGGAATAATCAACCAGGGCGCTCTGGAAAGGGCTTCGTCCTGATCCATCGCCGCCCCCAGGCCGTTAGCCAGTAAATAGCGTCCATCCTGCCCGCGACGCTGGGCGATGCGATCGGCAAAAGCCTGCGCCAGCAGAGGAGCAGCCAGATCGATATCAATCTGCCCGCTTTTTTGCGGTAAACGCTTGCTCAACTGGCCTGCCCGGCGCTGCCAATGCGCTTGAGGGCGACTCAACCAATAGCTGATATCCATCTGCCCGCTGCGGGGAGGTTCTTCCAGCAAGGCGGCCAACATCGCCGCTGTGGCTAATCCGTCGGCCCCCATCCTGGCTCCGGCACACAGCATGGCCGCCAGTCTGGGATCGCAACCCAATCCGGCCATTTGACGCCCAATAGCAGTGAGTTTCTCCCCCTCATCAATAGCGGCCAGGGTATGCAATAAACGGCGGGCGGCAGCCAATGCGGCCAACGGAGGCCGATCGAGCCAGGTAAGTTGCCCGGCATCCACACAACCCCATTGCAGTAGCTCTAGCCAAAAACTGGCCAAGTCGCTTTGCAGGATCTCCGGCTCGGCATGTTCCGCTGCGCGCTCAGCCTGCTCTTTGGCAAACAGATGCCAGCAAATCCCCGGCGCCAAACGTCCGGCACGCCCTGCCCGTTGGATCATTGAAGCCTGGCTGATACGCTGGGTCACCAACCGTGTCAGGCCATTGCGTACGTCATAACGCGCCACTCGCTCCAACCCGCTATCGACCACCAGACGGATACCTTCAATGGTCAAACTGGTTTCAGCAATATTGGTCGCCAGCACCACTTTGCGCCGCCCCTGCAACGCCGGTTGGATCGCTTTTTGCTGTTGTGCCAACGGCAATGCGCCATACAGCGGGCAGAGATCGGTATCTGCTGGCACCTCACCCATCAGCCGTTCCTGCACGCGGTTGATCTCCGCCACGCCGGGCAGGAATAACAGCAGCGAACCTGATTGTTCAGACAGCAGGCGCTTCACCGCAGAAGCCACGCCATCCTCCAGGCGCTGGTGACTTGGCAGCGGCTGGTATTGGCGATCGACCGGATAGCTGCGCCCTTCCGACACCACTACCGGTGCCAGCGGCAGCAGTTGCGACAGGCGCGCATTATCCAGCGTTGCCGACATGATCAGCAGTTTCAGATCGTCGCGCAGCCCTTGTTGCACATCCAGCAGCAGGGCCAGAGCCAGATCGGCTTGCAGACTGCGTTCGTGAAATTCATCAAGAATAATCAGCGAGATGCCTTGTAATTCGGCATCCTGCTGCAACATACGGGTGAGAATGCCCTCGGTCACCACCTCCAGTCGCGTTTGCGGTCCGCTTTTGCTCTCGGCACGCATGCGATAGCCCACGGTCTGGCCCGGTTCCTCACCCAGCTGTTGCGCCAACCGATACGCAACGTTTTTCGCCGCCAGCCGCCGTGGCTCCAGCATGATGATACGCCCCGGCAGCCCGGCTTTTGCCAGGATCTGCAACGGTAGCCAGGTGGATTTACCGGCACCGGTCGGGGCATGCAACAACACCTGCGAGGCAGATTGCAGTGCGGCAAGCAGCTCATCAAGAACCGCGCTGACGGGCAATGAGGACACAAAACTCTCCATGGGGTAGTTAATGGGCAGCACACATTGTAGCATTACGCCCAGATTTTCATTCATTTACCGGGGTTCCATGTCCAGTTCGCGCCGCCTGTTTTTCGCCTTGTCGTTACCCGATGCCTTGCAGCAGAAGGTGATCCGCTGGCGTGCCGATGCGTTTAAACCCGAAGATGGCCGCCCGGTGGCCGCCGCGAATCTGCATCTGACGTTGGCGTTTCTCGGCGAAGTCAGCGCACAAAAAGAATTAGCCTTGAAGACGCAGGCTGGGCGTATTGCGCAGGCGGGGTTTAGCCTGGACCTGGACGATCTTGGCCACTGGCCGCGCCCCGGAGTGGTGTGGCTGGGTAGCAAACGCCCTCCACGTGCGCTGTTGCAACTGGCAGAGTTGCTGCGTTCGCAGGCGGCTCGTAGCGGCTGTTATCAAAGCCCGATGCCGTTTCACCCCCATATCACGTTATTACGCGCCGCCACCCAACCGGTCGCCATCCCTCCGGCCACCCCGGGTTGGCCGTTCCACGCCAGCCATTTTTCGCTATACCAATCATCGTTTGAGCAGGGCCGCACCCGTTATCACCAATTAGAGCAATGGCCACTTGGCCCACAGGACAAACCATGATCTTTGACCCGCCGCTGAAATCAGCCACGCTCATCAAACGCTACAAGCGTTTTCTGGCCGACGTCATCACCCCAGAAGGCGAAACCTTCACCCTGCACTGTGCCAACACCGGCGCCATGACCGGCTGTGCGACGCCAGGGGACACCGTTTGGTACTCCACTTCGGATAACGCCAAACGCAAATATGCCCACAGCTGGGAGCTGACCCATACCCAGGCGGGTGACTGGATCTGCGTCAATACCCTGCGTGCCAACACCTTGGTGCGTGAGGCAATTGAACAGAATATAATCAGTGAATTATCCGGTTACAGTAAAATCAGCGGCGAAGTAAAGTATGGCGGAGAAAACAGCCGTATCGATTTGTTATTACAGGCAGAAAACCGGGTTGACTGCTATATTGAAGTTAAGTCAGTCACACTGTTGCAACATCAACAAGGCTACTTCCCTGATGCGGTAACGCTGAGAGGGCAAAAGCATCTGCGTGAGTTGCAAAACGTGGTTGAACAAGGGCAGCGGGCGGTGCTGTTGTTTGCCGTGTTACACAGCGGTATCGGCAGTGTTTCCCCGGCAAATCATATAGATCAGCATTATGCGGCACTACTAGCGCAGGTTCAGCAGTTGGGAGTGGAAGTGGTTTGTTATGGGGCTAAATTATCACCTGACGGTATCTCGCTAAGCGGCAGGTTACCGTTTTTTATCGGCTAGCCGTTCCGGGCACAAATAAATCGACAACCGGATATTGCTTCGCCAAATACGCCTTCCTTCACACCATTGTCAAGCAGGCGACAGGAATAATTGCCATCCCTCTTCCCTTCTGTTATTTATAGCGGCCTGTTTTTCCCCCGTATTGGGGATTCGACATACCCTACTAGCATTAAAGGGTATAGTGCGTGTGTATGTAGGAGAAGCAATATGCAAGAAGGGCAAACCCGTAAAACCTCGTCCTTGAGCATTCTCGCCATCGCTGGGGTGGAGCCGTATCAAGAGAAACCGGGCGAAGAGTACATGAACGACGCCCAGTTGACGCATTTCAGGCGCATCCTTGAAGCATGGCGTAACCAACTCAGGGACGAAGTCGACCGTACTGTGTCGCATATGCAAGAAGAGGCCGCCAACTTCCCTGATCCGGCAGACCGTGCCACTCAGGAAGAAGAGTTCAGCCTTGAACTGCGTAACCGTGACCGTGAGCGCAAACTGATCAAAAAGATCGAGAAAACGCTGAAGAAAGTAGAGGACGATGATTTCGGCTTCTGCGAGTCTTGCGGCGTGGAGATTGGCATTCGTCGCCTCGAAGCGCGTCCGACTGCCGATTTGTGCATCGACTGCAAGACGTTGGCCGAAATCCGCGAAAAGCAGATGGCCGGCTAAAGCAGTTGTTACCTCCTGCGGCGCGTGCCAATAACGCGCGCCGCATAGAGTAAAGGGAAGTCATCCCTTCTGATATGTTAGCAAGTCACTATGTGGGGCGCTTTGCTCCATCGCCTTCCGGGGATCTGCATTTCGGTTCGCTGATTGCCGCTCTGGGAAGCTATCTCCAGGCTCGTGCTCAACGCGGGCAATGGCTGGTACGTATTGAAGATATCGACCCTCCGCGCGAAGTCGCCGGAGCAGCCGGGCGTATCTTATCCGCACTCGAACACTATGGTCTCCACTGGGACGGCCAGGTCATCTATCAATCCCAACGCTCCGAAGCTTACCGCGCAACCCTTGAATGGCTGCAACGCCAGGATCTCAGCTATTACTGCACCTGTACCCGTAGCCGCATTCAGCAGATTGGCGGTTTGTACGATGGTCACTGCCGCCAGCTGCGGCTTGGTCCACAGGGTGCCGCGATCCGCTTGCGTCAATCAAACCCGGTCTATGCCTTCCACGATCGGTTGCAGGGCGAGCTACGGGCCGATCCCGCGCTGGCCCAGGAAGATTTCATCATCCGCCGCCGTGATGGTCTGTTTGCCTACAATCTGGCCGTAGTGATCGACGATCATTTTCAGAGCGTAACCGAAATCGTGCGCGGTGCCGATCTGATCGAATCCACGGTGCGCCAGATTGCGTTGTACCAGCAATTACAGGCAGCAGTGCCAACCTATGTGCATTTGCCGCTGGCGTTGGGAGACAATGGCATTAAACTGTCGAAGCAAAATCATGCCCCCGCGCTACCCACTGGCGATCCGCGGCCGGTACTGGTTGCTGCCCTGAAGTTTCTGCACCAACCGCTGCCAGAAAGCTGGCAAGATCTTGATCTGTCGTTATTATTGAACTGGGCGGTTGAGCATTGGCAATTGGAAAATGTGCCGCGTCAACAGGCGATCCCCCACAACGGCATTCTCAAAACAGCTGGGGTGAGCTATGATTAGCCGCTATTTTTTTGTTAGCGCCATTTTTATCCGTCACTATCGAGGTGTACCATTTTTACCCGAGTAGCCAATTTCTGCCGTAAGGTACTAATCCGCGATGACAAGTTGACCCGCGATGATGCGCCGGCCAGCGATAAAAACGAAGTCCGCGAAGAAAGCGCGCCTGCAGAACCGTTAGCAACCACGCCACCGCGCTCGACCGAGAGCGGCAGGGAAGCTCCTGCCCGCCGTCCGGCGCCGCGTAAACGCCCACCAGTTGCAGCCGCAGAGGGAACGCGCTCAATGACCGTTATCCCCCGCGACCAACATTCAATCTCGCGCAAAGATATCAGCGAAAATGCGCTGAAAGTACTATATCGCCTGAATAAGTCCGGCTACGAGGCCTATCTGGTCGGTGGCGGTGTCCGCGATCTGTTGCTTGGCAAAAAGCCGAAAGATTTCGACATTACCACCAACGCCACGCCAGAACAGGTGCGTAAACTGTTCCGCAACTGCCGCTTGGTAGGCCGCCGTTTCAGGCTGGCACACGTGATGTTCGGGCCGGAAATCATCGAGGTTGCCACCTTCCGTGGCCATCACGAACAGAACCCGGAATCGGACAAGAACTCCTCCCAGCAGGCCCAGAACGGCATGTTGCTGCGCGATAACATCTTCGGCACCATCGAAGACGATGCCCAGCGCCGCGATTTCACCATCAACAGCCTGTATTACGGCGTGGCCGACTTTGCCCTGCGTGATTACGTCGGTGGCTTGCGCGATCTGCAACAGGGCGTGATCCGCCTGATCGGCGATCCGGAAACCCGTTACCGCGAAGATCCGGTGCGGATGCTGCGCGCGGTGCGCTTTGCCGCCAAGCTGGATATGACCATCAGCGAAGAAACCGCCGAGCCAATTCCACGCCTGGCCTCGCTGCTGCACGAAATTCCACCGGCTCGTCTGTTTGAAGAAGCCCTGAAACTACTGCAAGCCGGTTACGGTTATCAGACCTACCTGAAGCTGTGTGAATACCAGCTGTTCCAACCGCTGTTCCCGCTGATCGCACGTAACTTCACGCCGAATCACGACACGCCGATGGAACGCATTCTGGTGCAGGTACTGAAAAATACCGACCACCGTCTGCAAAACGATAAGCGCGTCAACCCGGCATTCCTGTTCTCCGCCATGCTGTGGTACCCGCTGCTGGAGCACGCACAGAAGTTGGCGCAAGAAAGCGGCCTGGCCTATTACGATGCCTTTGCCCTGGCAATGAACGACGTGCTGGACGAAGAGTGCCGTTCACTGGCAATCCCTAAACGAATCACTACACTGGTACGTGATATCTGGCAATTGCAGTTACGCCTGTCCCGTCGTCAGGGCAAGCGTGCGCACAAGCTGATGGAACACCCTAAATTCCGTGCAGCGTATGATTTGCTGGCACTGCGTGCCGAAGTGGAAAATAACCCGGAAATGCTGCGTCTTGCCGAATGGTGGGATGAGTTCCAGGTCGCTACCGCGGCCCGCCAGAAAAACATGTTGAGCACGCTAGGCGAAGATCCGGCACCGCGTCGGGCACGTCAGCGCCGCCCACGCCGCAGGACTCCTAATAACGAAGGGGCATAATGATCCGCGTTTATATCGCGCTGGGTAGCAATCTGGCGCAACCTTTGCAACAGGTGAATACCGCGCTGGAGGCGTTGGAGCATATCCCACGCACCCGTCTGATCGTTTGTTCACCGCTGTACCGCACCAAACCGCTGGGGCCACAGAACCAGCCGGATTATCTCAACGCGGTGGTGGCGCTGGATACCCAGTTGCCACCGGAACAGCTGCTCGATCACACCCAGGCGATAGAACGTAACCAGGGCCGAGTACGCAAAGATGAACGCTGGGGCCCACGCACGCTGGATCTGGATATGATGCTGTACGGCGATCGCGTGATCGACACCGATCGTCTCACCGTTCCCCATTACGGCCTGAAACAACGTGAATTCATGCTCTACCCGCTGGCGGATATTGCCCCAGACCTGGTGTTCCCAGACGGCGAAACCCTGACGGAATGCCTGCAACGCGTGCCAAAGAACGGCATGACGCTATGGCATCAACCCAAGGTCTGAACCCGGGCGCAGCATGCAGCGCCCCTACAGAGCTACCGTAGCAACAAACCCGCCCTCTGGCCGATTGGCAAAACTCACCCGCAACCCGTGCAGGCTGGCAATCCGTTGCACAATCGACAAGCCTAACCCGCTCCCCGTCTGCTCCTGCCCCGGTGGGCGATAGAAACGTTCCCCCAACCTGCCCAAATGCTCGGCCGTCACGCCAGGGCCATCGTCCTCCACCGTAAGTTGCCGCTGGTTGAGCGTGACAGTCACCGTGCCACCGGCTGGCGTATAACGTATCGCGTTGTCCACCAGATTGCGTACTAACAGCGACAATAGCAATTGCTGGCCCGCTAACGCAGGAGGTTCGCCCTGCTGTTGATAACGCAGCGTGATCCCGGAGCTGTGCGCCTGTCGATCCAACTCTGCCAAGGCTGTCGGCACCAGTTGGCACCAATCGACCTGGGTCAGGTCGTGCAGATCGGCAAGCGAATCCAACCGGGACAAGGTGAGCAGTTGATCTACCAGCCGCGTCGCGCGATCGATACCCAACGTCAGATTGTTTAGCGCATGCTCGCGCATCGGTACATCGTCCCCTGCCAGTTGCACCACTTCGGTCTGCACCCGCAATGCGGCCAACGGGCTGCGTAACTCATGCGCGGCATCCGAAGTAAAACGCCGCTCGCGCACCAACAGGCTATTAATGCGCGTAAACAGCGTATTCAGCGCGTCCACCAACGGACGCACCTCACTGGGTACCTGTCGGGTATTGAGTGGCGTAGCGTCGTCTGGAGCTCGTTTTCGTAGGCTTGCGGCGACTTCGCGCAACGGTTTTAGCTCTCGCCCCACCATCAGGGCGATCAACAACATTAAAATGGGCAACGTAATCAACCATGGCACCAACTGCCCGGTGACCATCCCCAGCGCCATATCGTGGCGATAGTCCCATTCCTGACCGACCACAATGCGATAGCGCCCATCAGGGCTGGTCAGCCACACCAGCCGCCAACTGTCTTTATCCCCTTTACGTTTACCGTCGACAAAGCCTTGCCGCTCGCCGTCAAACAGAAAATCTTCGCCGTTCTCACCATCGTTGAGCAGCATGCGTCCATCGTGGGAAAAGATGGCGAACGCCAACGCATCATCTTCCTGTTCACCGCGTTTGCCGTGGTCGAGCATCTTCTTGGTTTTCGGCAGACTGCGTGCCTGCTGATTAGCCAGCAAATCCCCCAGATCGGTAGTCGCCAACCGCTTGGCAAACAGCATCTGCTGGGTGTCGAACACTTCGTTGATATTGTGGCGCGTCATCATCCACGCCACCACGCTGGCGGAACACCAGGTCAGCAATGCCAGCAGGCTGAAGATCAGGATCAGCCGCAACCGTAAACTCAACTGCCTCACGGCTCATCCCCCAGCGTGTAGCCCACGCCATGTACGGTACGGATAAAACCGTTACCCAGTTTGCGCCGCAGATGATGGATATGGACCTCCACTGCGTTACTGCTGACGTCATCGTCCCAGTTATACAACTTTTCCTGGATCAACGGCCGTGCCAGTACGCGCCCCTTGTTGTGTAAAAACAGTTCCAGCACTGCCAGCTCACGCGGGGTCAGCGTAACCGGTTCACCGCCACAGCTCACGCTACGGGACGCGGCATCAAACACGACGTTGCCATGAACCAATTGAGGCGTAAGCTGACCGTGGCGGCGGCGGATCAATGCCTGCAAGCGTGCGGCCACTTCTGTCAGAGCAAAGGGTTTACACAGATAGTCATCGGCACCGCTCTGCAATCCGCTGACGCGCTGTTCCAACGCATCACGCGCGGTCAGGATCAACACCGGCACGTCCTGCCCGGCCTGACGCCACTGGCGCAGCAGATCCAACCCATCCAAACCCGGCAGGCTGAGATCGAGGATCACCGCATCATAAGGCGCGCTATCCAGGGCGTTCTTACCGACGATGCCATCGGTGAACCAATCGAGGTTAAATCCCAGTTTGGTCAAGCCCGCCTTGATGCCATCGCCGATCAGTTTATCGTCTTCAATCAACAGAATTCTCATGTGCACTCCCTTTAGGTCGACCATTAAATCACAAGCTTCTTAAGAACATCTTAACCATCGGCATCGGAGCTACCCACCCCCGAAGGGTTACAGTAGAATGACAGCACTTTTTACCTCCGTGCTACAGCTTCAGACCGCGCGGTAACTCCAGGAGAGGTTGTCATGAAACCCACCACCGTGAGCCATTTACGCCAGTGGAAACAGGAACAACGCAAGTTTGCGACTATTACCGCCTACGATGCCAGCTTTGCCCAGTTGTTTGAAGAACAAGGTATTAAAGTGCTGCTGGTCGGAGACTCGCTGGGGATGACGCTGCAAGGGCATGACTCAACGCTCCCGGTCACCGTTGCCGACGTGGCCTATCACACACGCGCGGTACGCCGTGGTGCCCCAGCCTGCCTGCTGTTGGCCGATCTGCCCTTCATGAGTTACGCCACGCCTGAGCAAGCCTGCCAGAGTTCGGCTGAGCTGATGCGCGCCGGGGCCAACATGGTCAAACTGGAAGGCGGCAGTTGGCTGTGCGAAACGGTGAAAATGCTCGCGGAGCGCGCCGTGCCCGTTTGTGGCCATCTGGGTCTCACACCACAATCCGTCAACGTATTTGGTGGCTACAAGGTGCAGGGCCGTGATGAGTTGGCGGCCAAGCAGCTGCTGATCGACGCCCAGAATCTGGAACTGGCCGGTATGCAATTGCTGGTGCTGGAATGTGTACCGACCGAATTGGCACGCCAGGTCACGGAAGCCTTGTCGATCCCGGTGATCGGTATTGGTGCCGGTAATGCCACCGATGGTCAGATATTGGTGATGCATGACGCCCTGGGGATCACCGGCGGCCATACCCCTAAGTTTGCCAAGAACTTTCTGGCGCAAAGCGGGGATATCCGCAGTGCCGTACAGCTGTATATCCAGGAAGTCGAGCAAGGCATTTATCCCGACGAAGCGCACTCGTTCAACTGAGTGATCGGCCACGATTGATAATCCCTCACGACTGAATACCGAGGGAGACACCGAGGAGTTATGGAATGGTAATTATCGAAACCCTGCCACTGCTGCGCCAACAGATCCGCCGCTGGCGGCAAGAAGGCAAACGCGTCGCGCTGGTACCCACCATGGGCAATCTGCATGAAGGCCATATGACGCTGGTCGAAGAAGCTCGCGCCCGTGCCGACGTCGTGGTAGTGAGTATTTTCGTTAACCCGCTGCAGTTCGAACGCGCAGACGATCTGGAGCGCTATCCACGCACCTTGCAAGAAGACTGCGAGAAACTGAATCGCCGCAATGTCGATTTGGTCTTCGCCCCTGCCCCGGCAGAAATTTATCCCAAAGGCCTGGATGAGCACACCAGCGTCGACGTGCCGGTGATCTCCACCATGCTGGAAGGCGCCAGCCGCCCGGGCCACTTCCGTGGTGTCTCCACTATCGTCAGCAAACTGTTTAACCTGATCCAACCGGATCTGGCCTGCTTTGGCGAGAAGGATTATCAGCAACTGGCGTTGATCCGCAAAATGGTGGCGGATATGGGCTATGACATTGATATTGTCGGCGTGCCGACGGTACGGGCCAAAGACGGGTTGGCGCTTAGCTCGCGTAACGGTTATCTCACCGCAGAAGAGCGCAAGATCGCGCCGCAGTTGAGCAAAATCATGAACGCCTTGGCAGAACAGCTCGGTAATGGCGAACGCCAGATCGAAGAGCTGCTGACGCAAACGGCCGAGAAGCTGCAAGCGGCAGGTTTCACCCCGGACGAGCTGTTTATCCGCGATGCAGACACGCTGCAACCGCTGAGTGTAGAAAGCCGCCGTGCCGTAGTGCTGATGGCCGCCTGGTTGGGCAAGGCCCGCCTGATCGACAATCAGCAGGTCGATCTGACACAGTAAGTCATTTGTTGTACAGTCGTTGCCGTTTTTACCCGGTTGGCGGTAGACTAATCGGGTTTTCGGTGATGATGATTATTGCAAGGATGCAGCTCTTACTCAGCCGCCTGAAAAGGCCGATATTCAGTTAGGTAACGCTATGATACGTACTATGTTGCAAGGCAAGCTGCATCGGGTGAAAGTGACTCAGGCTGACCTGCACTATGAAGGTTCCTGCGCCATTGACCAGGACTTCCTGGAAGCCGCCGGGATCCTGGAATATGAAGCAATCGATATTTATAACGTGGATAACGGCCAACGTTTCTCCACCTATGCCATCGCTGCCGAACGCGGTTCGCGCATTATCTCGGTCAACGGTGCAGCCGCCCGCTGTGCCTGCGTGGGCGACAAACTGATCATCTGTTCTTACGTACAGATGAGCGATGCCGATGCCCGCCAGCACCATCCGAAAGTGGCCTACTTCGAAGGCGAAAACCAGCTGCAACGCAAGGCAAAAGCCGTGCCCGTTCAGGTTGCCTGACGCCCCTCACCCCAACCCTCTCCCACGGTATAGACCGGTGATCTCATGAGCACTTGTTTGGGGGAGAGGGAGCTAGTCCTGAGCCGTATTCGGGTGCAAGTGTTAAACTGTGGCACGTTCGGTCCCCTCTCCTTTGGGAGAGGGGTTATTCTGTCACCGTTGCACCTGGCACCGCACCTGACTTGTTGGCTATACGTTCCGCCATGGTCGGAATGGAGTCGGTACGCAGGATATACAGCCGCTTCAAGGTATAGGGATTATCCCCCGGTTTCACTTTCCCCTGCACCGTGGTCACGGCCATATGCAACCCGGCATCTTTCGCCGCCTGGATCGCCTTTTGGTTATAACCGCCAAACGGATAGGAAAGGTACAACACGTGGGGATTAAACTGCTCCAGCGCGCGTCTCGAGTGCTCAAAATCAAATTCGATATTATGCAGCGAACGGCTGAGCAGGATCGGCTGGCGGTTGCCATCGGTACGATGCAGGAAATGGGTATGTGACTGGACGTCAAACACATCCTGGATTTCTTTCAGCTCCGAAATGCTCATAAACTGCAACGAGTCCGGATTCCACTTTTGCGGATGACGTTTAATGCGTGAAGAGATAATAAACGCCGTGGCGCGGAATCCGTAATCCTTCAGCACCGGATACGCATAACGATAGACCGACTTCAGCCCATCATCAAAGGTCAGCAGCACCACCTTGCCCGGCAGGTTGATCTGATTATTCAGGTAGGCTTCCAGCTGGTACATCGAGATGGTGTCGTAGCCCGTCTGCTTCAGGTAGGTCATCTGGTTGCTGAAAGCCACGTCCGAGGTGGTCGTCGAGGTATTGCGGAAACGTTTATTTTCTTCGTTTTTCAGCAGGTGATGATAGGTCAGCACCGGAATGCCGTTATCGATCTCACAGTCCAGATCGCTGACAAATCCCAGACGATCGCCGATATTGACCTCATACCAGGTGTTATTCAGCCGATCTTTCAGCTTGCCGATAATCGGATAGCGCAGGTTCTCTTCCAGTACGCCAAAGATTTCGCTTTTGTTATCGGCCGCCGTGTAGACGTTGATGGCACGCTGAGTGATCAGATTCTGATTGGTCAGCGGCTTGTTCAAATCCCCCAGATCGTCCTTCACCTTACGGGTCTTACTGATGGCGCGAACATCGTCTTTATCGATAAAGCCGGTGCCATAGCCAAACTTAAGCTCGTAATATTCCGCATCTGCCGGGAACATCTGGAGCAGTTGCCCTTTTTTCACTTCGCCCACCGGTATGACATGTTCACCGATCAACGAATAGACTTCGCTGTTACGCTGCACTTCCATGTATTCGGCTTGAACCGCGCTGTCCTGCGACAGCAAATCCGCCAACGCTGCCGGTGCCAACAACGACATAATTATGCCGAGTAGCCCTGCTGCTATCTTATGTTGAGGCTGCATGGTTTGTTCTGCTTACGAGTGCGTGATGGAAAAATGAAGAAAATGTGGAGGGCCAGCATAGCACAATTTAAATCGCCGGTAGAAAGGGCTTATTACCGTAATTCTAGTCCCCTCCCCCTATGTCGTAGGTAGTTACTGCGTAGGGGGCTGCATGCTGCGCCCGTGCAAAGGTCAGACGCGGGGGCTAATCTGTGGCACATTCAGTCCCCTCTCCCTGTGGGAGAGGGTTAGGGTGAGGGGGGAGGCATCAGGAACGCAAGCCGCGCCCACGCTCAATCAGATACCAGGCCAGCGCGTAGAACACCGCAATAAACGCCACCAGCACCAGCATGGTCAACGCTAACGGCACGTCGGAGATGCCCAGGAAGCCGAAGCGGAAGCCGCTGATCATATAGACGATCGGGTTCAGTTTGGACACCGCCTGCCAGAACGGCGGTAACAGCGTCAGCGAGTAAAATACCCCGCCCAGATAGGTCAGCGGCGTCAGCACAAAGGTCGGGATCAGGCTGATATCGTCAAAGGTGTTGGCAAATACGGCATTGAGCAAGCCGCCCAGCGAGAACAGGATCGCCGTCAACAGCAGCGTCACCGCGATCACCCACCAGGAATGGACCACCAAGGGAACGAAGAACAGCGAGATCACCGTTACCAGGATCCCCACGCAGATCCCCCGCGCCACACCACCGCCAACATAGCCAGCAATGACCACGTGCGTCGGCACCGGTGCCACCAGCAACTCTTCGATATTGCGTTGGAATTTGGCGCTGAAGAACGACGCCGCCACGTTGGCGTAGGAGTTGGTGATCACCGCCATCATGATCAGGCCGGGCACGATAAACTGCATATAATCAAAACCGTGCATTTCACCAATGCGCGACCCAATCAGGTTGCCAAAGATGATGAAATACAGGGTCATGGTGATCACTGGCGGTACCAGCGTCTGGATCCAGATGCGGGCAAAGCGATTGATCTCTTTGGCCCAGATGCTTTTCAAGGCCACCCAATACAGATGCATCATGCTTGTTCTCCGTTGCCGTTCACCAGGTTAACGAACAGCTCTTCCAGCCGGTTGGCCTTGTTACGCATACTCAGGACCTGGATCCCCTGCGCACTCAGTTGGGTAAACAGGCCGTTCAGCCCTTGCTCCCGCATCACTTCCACTTCCAGCGTAGAGGTATCCGTCAAGCGGCTGTGGTAGCCCTCAAGATGAGGCAATGGGCTTTTCGCCGCCAGATCGAGGATGAAGGTTTCGGACTTCAGCTTGGCCAACAGCCCCTTCATCGAGGTATTTTCGACCAGCTCACCGTTCTGGATGATACCGATATTGCGGCACAGCATTTCAGCCTCTTCCAGATAGTGGGTGGTTAGAATGATGGTGGTGCCTTGGGCATTCAGCTCTTTGAGGAAACCCCACATCGAGCGACGCAGCTCGATATCCACCCCGGCGGTCGGTTCATCGAGGATCAGCAGTTTAGGCTGATGCATCAGCGCACGGGCAATCATCAGACGACGTTTCATGCCGCCGGACAGCATGCGTGCCCGCTCATTGCGTTTCCCCCACAGATCGAGCTGGTTGAGGTACTTCTCTGCCCGTGCCATCGCCTCACGGCGTTCAACGCCGTAGTAACCGGCCTGGTTGACCACAATCTGTAACACGGTCTCAAACGGGTTAAAGTTGAACTCCTGCGGCACCAGCCCGAGCTGGCGCTTGGCGTTGACGATGTCTTTATCGATATCGTAACCAAACACCCGCACGCTGCCCGAGGACTTGTTGACCAGCGAACTGATAATGCCGATGGTGGTGGATTTCCCGGCGCCGTTAGGCCCCAGCAGGGCATAAAAGTCCCCCGCCTCCACGTTCAGATCGATACCGCGCAATGCCTTGACGCCACCGGCGTAGGTTTTGGTCAGCTGCGCTATTTCCAGTGCAAAATTCATAAGTTATGAGAGTACCTTGTGATGGCGTTGGCTGCCGAACTTGTTTGACAGGAAGTTTATCATCAGTGGTCTGATTACCGAGTTGAATCCGTGCTCAATCCAGCGATCAGAAAATTGCTTAACTGTTCCGATTTCCAAATTGTGACGCTTGCCATATATTACATCAACGCAATTCGTTCATAACAGGCCAATAACCGCCATGAAAGAAATCGAAAGGCTTATCGCCAACAACCAAGCCTGGTCCGCTAACATCAACCAGGAAGATCCCGGCTTTTTTGAACGTTTGGCTCAAGCGCAAAAACCGCGATTCTTATGGATCGGCTGCTCAGACAGCCGCGTCCCCGCCGAACGCCTGACCGGCCTGGAGCCGGGTGAGCTGTTCGTTCACCGTAACGTCGCCAACCTGGTGATCCATACCGATTTGAACTGCCTGTCTGTGGTGCAATATGCCGTCGACGTGCTAGAGGTGGAACATATCATCATCTGTGGCCACCTGGGCTGCGGTGGTGTTGAAGCGGCGGTGGAGAACCCGGAACTGGGGCTGATTAACAACTGGCTGCTGCACATTCGCGATCTGTGGTACAAGCACAGCTCCCTGCTCGGCGAGCTGGAACCGGAACAACGCCTGGATGTGTTGTGCGAGATTAACGTGATTGAGCAGGTGTATAACCTGGGCCACTCAACCATCATGCAGTCTGCCTGGAAACGTGGCCAGAAAGTGATGATCCACGGTTGGGTCTACGGTATCCAGGACGGTCGTCTGCACGATCTGGAAGTCACCGCCACCAGCCGTGAAAGCCTGGAGATGGGCTACCGCAAAGCGATAGCCACATTGCAGCAGGAAAAAGGCCTGTTCTAGCGCCCGTTCGGGGTTCAGCACCCTGCTGAACCCCGGCCGGATTATTCGTCCAGCATCACGACTTTGCCGATGTAAGGCAGATGGCGATAACGTTGGGCGTAATCGATGCCATAACCCACCACGAACTCATCCGGGATCGGGAAGCCGACGTATTCCACCGGCACTTCAACTTCACGGCGCTCAGGCTTGTCCAGCAGCGTACAAATCGCCAGAGACTTCGGCCCACGCAGCGCCAGGATCTCGCGCACCTTGTTCAGGGTGTTGCCGGAATCGATAATGTCTTCCACGATCAACACGTCCTTACCCCGGATGTCTTCATCCAGATCTTTAAGGATTTTCACGTCGCGGGTGGTAGACATGCCGCTGCCGTAGCTGGAGGCGGTCATAAAATCGACCTCATGCGACACCTCAATGGTGCGGCACAGGTCAGCCATAAACATGAAAGAACCGCGCAGCAGCCCAACCAGCACCATGTCACTGCCGCTATCGCGGTAATCTTCGGTGATCTGGCGGCCAAGTTCAGCAATACGGGTCTTAACTTCCTGCTCGGAAATCATTACTTCTACAGTGTGTTTCATAATGCGTCTATCTATATGATTTTAGGTAAATTTCACATTTAATCATGCGAACCGGTTAACGTTGATACACCGAGTGATATACGGATTACCGCACAAATACGCATGCACCAGACCGCTGTGGACAAGGTGGTGGATTGTACTCGCATCAAGACCAGATTTCACCTGATGGTAAAAACATACAATATCAATGTCACCAGGTAAATCCGCAGTGTGAATAGACTCAAGGTGAAAGGAGTGGAACAATACTGTCATTGTTTGTTGATACCCTCCATTCATAAAGCGTTTCACACACGCCATTACCGCTTCTGTTCATGACTCACCATTGTATTTTCTGACCGCCTAGGCAACGGCTTAATAATTCGATTTAAACCACAATGGAGGATGACAGCGGTAATCCATCGACTGCAAAAACTTAATCCCAATGCTATATACCACCCCCCGATTGCCTCCCTATAATCCGCCTCCTGATTACGGAGCATTGAATATTAAGCGTTGGATCTACCCACATTATGCTCAATTATCGGTCAAGTATTCAATGTGT
>NZ_AYMQ01000012.1 GCF_000633355.1 Serratia sp. H1w | reverse complement strand
TGACCATCTCATTAACCCGCCTAGATGGCGGGTTTTTTCTTGCTGCTGAAAACTCAGGCAATCTTTTTCAGTTTCTTGATGTCCAACGCCTCAAGCTTGCCATCAACCTGGCTGACAAACCGTTTGAAGTGTTCGGTCGCGTTGTGCTTCTCCAACGCCTCGCTGCTGGCCCAACGCTCAAAGAACACGAAGGTGCCTGGCTGATCCATATCCCGGTGCAGATCGTACTGTAAGTTCCCCACCTCAAGACGGCTGGCCTCGATAATTTCATGTACCGCATCGCTGACAACTTCGATGCTGTCAGGCTTGGCTTGCAAAGTCGCAATAACACGTACTTCCATTTTATTCTCCCATCTCAACAAAATGCCCTCACAAGTCTGGCCAGAGGGAACCGGTGCATCCCGGTTACTATGCCCTCGTTGGCCAACTGATTTCAACTTGCCATTAACAAACAGATGCATCCAAAGCGTTTTCCGCTTATCCTTTCACCCCGGCGTGAATAATCCAAAATTATTCGCTTTTATTAAGATTTTTTGACCGCCGGAGCCCTGCACCATGACCGCACAACCCCAAGCCCTGAAAATCCGCCGCCCTGACGACTGGCACATCCATCTGCGTGACGACGACATGCTGAAAACGGTTCTGCCCTATACCAGTCAGGTGTTCGGCCGGGCGATTGTGATGCCTAACCTGGCCCCGCCGATCACCACCGTTGCCGCAGCACGTGGCTATCGTGAACGGATCCTGGCAGTCCTTCCGGCAGAACATAACTTCACACCGTTGATGACCTGCTATCTGACAGACTCACTGGCCGCGACGGAGCTGGTTAACGGGTTTGAGCAAGGGGTATTCACCGCCGCCAAACTGTATCCGGCCAATGCCACCACCAATTCCAGCCACGGCGTCAGCAATGTGACCGGGGTTTATCCCCTGTTTGAGCAAATGCAGAAGATCGGCATGCCGCTGCTGATCCACGGTGAGGTCACCGATGCCAGCGTAGATATCTTCGATCGCGAGGCTCGCTTTATCGAGCAGGTGATGGAGCCGGTACGCCGTCAGTTCCCGGAATTAAAAATCGTCTTCGAGCATATCACCACCCGCGAAGCGGCTCAGTACGTGCAGGAAGGCAATCGTTTCCTTGGTGCCACCATCACGCCACAGCACCTGATGTTTAACCGCAACCATATGCTGGTGGGCGGCATCCGGCCACACCTGTTCTGCCTGCCGATCCTCAAACGCAATATTCATCAGGAAGCACTGCGCAGCGCCGTCGCCAGCGGTTGTGACCGCTTCTTCCTGGGCACCGACTCGGCTCCGCATGCCAGACACCGTAAAGAGAGCAGCTGTGGTTGCGCCGGGGTATTTAACGCACCTAACGCCATGCCAGCCTATGCCACCGTGTTTGAACAACTCGGTGCGCTTGAACATCTGGAAGCCTTCAGTTCGCTCAATGGCCCGCGCTTCTACGGCCTGCCGGTCAACCAGGACTTCATCACGCTGCAACGCCTGCCGGTGACCCAGCCAGAGGAAATTGCCTTGGGTAGCGAAACCGTGGTGCCTTTCCTGGCCGGTGAACAGATCAACTGGTCGGTGACCGACTGCTAATTATTTTATTTCTGCTCTTGCCTCCGGCGTCAGTTAACTGTATAAATACCCAGTAGACAGTTCCGGGGGCAATTATGCGTGTTGAAGTCACTATAGATAAAACCAAACCACTGCCGCCGGGGGCTATCGAAGCCCTGACCGGCGAATTCAGTAAACGGGTCAATCGCCAGTTTCCTGATACTACCGTACAAATCCGTTACGCCGGTGCCAATGGCCTTTCCGTGTTGGGCGGTGCCAAGACAGATAAAGACCTGATCGAGGAGATACTCCAGGAAACCTGGGAAAGTGCCGACGATTGGTTCAGTGCAGAATAATTCTGCAATGTAGTTGTTGCCGGGGGTCGCTCTCCGGCTTTTTTGTTGCTGCCGTACGCCCTTTTACCTGGAAGAAACTGCACTTGTGGTCTGTAATGATGAGACGACTTATGATGCAACCAAGGTGTCAATGATGGTTCCGGACAAAGACAAGCCCGAAGAAGCGATGACCTTCGGCGAGCTGCTGGCCCTGATCGCCGATCAAAAACGGCGGCTGAGCGTACTTGAAGTGGCCTTCTCCTATTTATCCTTTGGCCTGAATGACAAAGCCAACCAGTTGTTGATCCACAGCCTGAAACTGGAAGCACAAAATCAGAACCGCGATCCTGAAATGCAAAAGCATTTCGCCCATCTGGCTGCCGAATTGGAAAGCCACGCGCACGTTCAACTTCCGCCTGCCTCTGAAGAATAATATCTGTCACGGGCGCAGCATTAAGCTGCCCCTACGGTAGATTAAAAACTCCGCTAGCCGATTAATTGCGCAAACAAATATTTATTTTCAATTATCCGTAGGAAAACACCCCACGTCAGATCCTGGATGCGTATACTGTAAAAGCTCACTGTAAAGATGAGACGCATTGATCCTCGTTAGTAACTCACGCTAGTCACTACTTGATAAGGGGTCTTTATGGACAGAAATGATGAGGTTATACAGACACATCCGCTTGTTGGCTGGGATATCAGTACCGTCGATGTTTATGATGCCATGATGATTCGCCTTCATTACCTGTCTTCACTAGACCAAACAGCCGAAGAAGCGCAAGTCGATCGGACGCTTTGGCTAACTACCGATGTTGCCCGCCAATTGATTAATATTCTCGAGGCTGGCATCGCCAAGATTGAATCAACGGATTACTTAGACCTTGATCGCAGAAAACATTAACCCCTTCACCTTCACCCGCTAAGGCGTCGGCAATTATCCGGCGCCTTTTCTTTTACCTGGCCCGAATCGGTTCCTGGTGCATTAGCGCCGGCAAACTCTTATCATATCCACCATCAGCGACACATCAGAGAAAGGATATGGCACGTGGAATATGACTTGATCATCGTGGGTAGCGGCTCGGTTGGGGCTGCTGCGGGCTATTATGCGACGGCCGCGGGCCTTAAGGTCTTAATGATCGACAGCGCTTTTCCCCCGCATCGTCAGGGCAGCCACCACGGCGACACCCGTATCATCCGCCATGCCTATGGCGAAGGCGAAAAGTATGTGCCGTTTCTGTTACGCGCCCAGGCGCTGTGGAACGGCTTAGAGCACAACAGCGGTGAGAAACTGTTTCATCCCTGTGGCGTGCTCACCCTGGGGCCGCAAGAGAGTGAATTTGTCACCACGGCACAGCGCAGTGCAAAAAACTTTAACCTCAATACCCAATTACTGACTGCAGAACAGATCCAGCAGCGCTGGCAAGAGTTCACTGCTCCTGCAGGCTATGTCGGCCTGTTCGAACCGGATGCAGGAATATTGCGTTCGGAACTGATCGTTGCCAGCTACATCAAACTGGCCAGAGAAGCAGGCTGCGCCCAGCTGTTCAATTGCCCGGTCACCGCTATTGAACCAATCGAACAAGGGGTTGAGGTCGTAACACCGGAGGGACGCTACCAAGGGCGTAAAGCCGTGGTCTGCGTGGGAACCTGGGTTAAAAATCTGTTACCCCAGCTCCCCATCACGCCAATACGTAAGGTGTTTTCTTGGTATCAGGCCGATGGGCGTTACAGTGAAAACAACCATTTCCCGGCTTTTTCCGTTGAAGCACCGGATGGCTGCCACTACTACGGTTTCCCGTCCGAGAATGATGGATTAAAACTCGGTAAACACGATGGCGGACAACCGATGGAGACACCGGAACAGCGCAAGCCGTTCGGCTCCCTGGCCAGTGACGGCACCGAGGTCTTCGGTTTCCTGCGCCACTTCCTGCCGGGGCTGGGCGTCTGCCTGCACGGGGAAGCCTGCAGCTATGACATGAGCCCGGATGAAGACTTTATCATTGACACCCTGCCAGATTGCCAGCGGCTGATGGTGATCACTGGCCTGAGTGGCCATGGCTTTAAATTTGCCAGCGTACTGGGTGAAATCGCCGCGCTGTTTGCGCAGGATAAGCCTTCTACTCTCGATATCACACCGTTCAGCCTGCGGCGTTTCTGACCGTTTAATCCCCTGTTCGCACTGCACTAACCAGCGGCAGGGGAACCCCTTAGCAAGAAATACCCTCTAATTTACTGATATTCCTAAAAAATAAGCTATAGACGGAAATATCGTCCTATAGTCTCTGGATTTCCGAATTGATCCCACAACCGGGTACGGCCTATTTTACATAATTGTGCTTTAGCCCGTTTTGTACCTTCAACAAGGACGTCACTATGAAACTACTCGTTGTGGACGAATGCTGTTTCACACGTGTCGGCATAGCCAGCCACTTTACTGACAACATGTTTGCATCAGTGAAATGCTGCCCAGACATCGACACCGCGCTCCCTCTACTGGCCAGTTTCAAGCCCAGCCACATTCTGGTTAATCTGACCAACTACTGCCGCTACACCACAGATAATCAACTGCTTTCGGCGTTTATCTCAGCGGCCCAGCGTGCAATGCTACATATTTATCTGGATGTCCCTTATCCTTACGGTGAAAGCCCGCTACGCATCGCCAACAATGCCTTTTTATTCAATAAGGCCGTGTTACCCCATGCGCTGGCAACGTTAACTGGCAACCCGAGTGGGCTAATGAAGGATCAAGAAGCTCATTCGCTATTCAGCCCGCAAGAATTGACGGTAATGCGTTATTGGATGTCCGAGATGCCGAATTATCGCATCGCCAAAAAATTGCAGATCAGCTCCCATACGGTATATGTGCATAAACGCCATATCACCGAGAAAATCAACGTGCGTAACCGGCTGGAATTTTATTCGCTGTATAACATACTGCGCTATTTCTATCCGCCAGAGCCCACCTTTAGCCCTGTGAGCTCGGCTTCGTTAACTATGATGGCCGCCCTATAAGCCTTACTTCGGCGGCGTTTCCGCTATTTGTCGCCCATCACCGAGGATCATGGCTACCTTGCGGCCTCCATCCATATTTTCCAACGTGATGCGCGCAATAATGGTCAAAGGGACGGATAGCAGCATCCCCACAGGCCCCATCAGCCAACCCCAGAAGATCAGTGACAGGAACACCACCAGCGTAGAAAGCCCCAGCCCACGCCCCATAATCCGCGGCTCCAGGATATTACCGATAATCAGGTTGATCAGAATATAGCCCGCCGCCACCACGGCCGCATCGGCAAAGCCGTTAAACAACAACGCCTGGATCAACGGCGGAATAGCAGCAATGATCGAGCCGATATTCGGCACGTAGTTAAACAGAAACGCCATCATGCCCCAGATAAAGGCAAAGCGAACGCCAACCCAGCTCAGGAAGCCCCAGACAATCAGGCCGGTTGCCAGGCTGATGGCGGTCTTGATCACCAGATAGTGTGTTACGCCTTGCAAGGCTCGGCGGATAGTCGCCATCCCTTCGGTGGGATTATCCAGTGCCTGCTGTAGTTTGTACGGCAATACCTTCACCTCAAACAGCATAAACACCACCGTCATCAACAGCAGGAAGATGCTGGTCATCGCGCCAGAGAGATGGGTCAACAAGCGGGTCACCAGGTTCATGGTGGCACCAGGATCGACGTATTTGACCACCGCATCCGCTGAGAAGGTAATATCCAGATTAAGGCGTTGCGCCTGATATTGCAGTTCGTTCAGTTTCTCATGCATCATGCCACTGTACTGCGGCAATGAACGCGCAAACTCGTTCAACGAAGAAGCCAGCATGCCGACCAGAGTCAGCAGCAGCACCACGATGGCAACCACCAATAACGTCACGCCCAACGCTCTGGGCACCCGGCAGCGCTCCAACAGCTGTACCAGCGGGTTTAACACGATGGCGAGAAACACCGCCAGCAGGAACGGCACCACAATATCTGCCGCCGCCTTTACCCCAGCCAGGATCACCACCAGCATGGCCAGCATCATGATCAATCGTAGCTTGCGGTCGTTGAAATCGGGTACGCCCATGTCATTTCCTTGAGTAAAACAGGCCCCCATGAGCCGCCAATGAATACATGTTAGCAAATAATTCTGCGCTGGCGCAGGCATAATGCCGTCAAGCTGCTGATGGAATTAAATTAATCTTATTGACAGCGCGCATAAATAATCCCCCGTAGCCGTTATTCAATTATTTGCCAAAGTTTCTCGGGGCTATTTACGAAACATGACAAAAGCTGACAATTAACCCTAAAGTCGATAAATTTCAATTGGCCAGCGTTTAATCAGCATGAGCCAAAAAGCGCCCTCTCCAACGATTCCTTTGACCAACTTGTCACAACTCAAACAAATCTACTGATTAATATTTTTATGAAGTAACTTAGTTAAATTTATTATTGATTTATGTTTCTTAAAGTTTAAATATTGCTGCCGGTAAATGCGCTATGTAAGGAAAGCTGATGCTCTGGAAAAATACCGCCGACCGCTTTGGTCACGTTTCTGTGCTGATCCACTGGTTGGTGGCATTGGTTGTTTACGGCATGTTCGCCCTCGGCCTATGGATGGTGACGCTGGGTTATTACGACGTTTGGTATCACCAGGCGCCGGAGATCCATAAAAGTATAGGCACGCTGCTGTTTATCGTGATGGTGGTGCGAGTGGTTTGGCGCTTTATCTCGCCGCCACCCAAGCCTCTGGCAAGCTATGGGCGCCTTACGCGTATCAGTGCCACCCTCGCCCATATTGCACTCTACACCGTGCTGTTCGCCATCCTGATCAGCGGCTACCTGATTTCTACCGCCGATGGTCAGGCAATCAGCGTGTTTGGCTGGTTTGACGTACCGGCCACCTTGACCGGTTTGCCACAGCAGGCCGATACCGCCGGGACTATCCATCTTTATCTGGCTTGGGCCGTCGTGGTGCTTTCCGTACTGCACGCCCTGGCTGCGCTTAAACATCACTTTGTTGATGGTGATGTTACTTTGAAACGGATGCTGGGTCGCAGCACCGATTAACCCTTTGGATTTATGGAGTTATTGCTATGTTAAAGAAAACCGTATTAGGTCTGTCCGCAGGTGCCCTGCTGTTAAACGCCGGTTCCGCTCTGGCTGCCAACTACAAGATTGACAAACAAGGCCAGCACGCCTTTATCGAATTCCGCATTCAGCACCTGGGCTACAGCTGGATTTACGGCACCTTCAAAGATTTTGACGGTGGCTTTACCTTCGATGAAAAAGATCCGGCCAACGATAAAGTCAACGTGACCATCAACACCGCCAGCGTAGATACCAACCACGCCGAGCGTGACAAGCACCTGCGCAGCGCCGAGTTCCTGAACGTTGAAAAGAACAAGCAGGCCACCTTCACCTCTACCGAAGTGAAGAAAGACGGTGAAGGCTATGCCGTAGTCGGCAACCTGACGCTGAACGGCGTGACCAAGCCGGTAACTCTGGCAGCCAAGCTGGTCGGCGAAGGTAAGGATCCTTGGGGCGGTTACCGCGCCGGTTTCGAAGCTAACGGTAAAATCAAGCTGAAAGACTTTGGCATCACCACCGATCTCGGCCCAGCGTCACAGGAAGTTGAGCTGATCATCTCCGTGGAAGGCGTACGCGAGAAATAATAAAAAGGGCGCTGAATTTTCAGCGCCCCATTTCTATTCGGCCTGCAACAACCTACTCTTTCGGCTCCGGGATATGCATGGTGGTTTGCAACAGCCCTTTGGACTTATTGAAGATTTTGACGCCATTCTCACGGCCAGCCCGGCGGGCTCGCTGTTCTTCACGCGGCAATTTCAGCTCTTCACGGCAGGTCTCACTGCAACAGCCAGCAAACTTCTCGGCACAGCTCGGGCACTGGATAAACAGCAGATGACAGCCGTCGTTCAGGCAGTTGGTATGAGTATCACAAGGTGCACCGCACTGATGACAGTTGGCGATCACGTCCTCTGAGATACGTTCTCCCATACGCTCGTCAAACACAAAGTTCTTGCCGATAAACTTCAGTGGCAGCCCCTGCGCCTTAGCCTTGCGAGCATATTCAATAATACCGCCTTCCACGTGATAGACGTTTTTGAAGCCATTATGCAGCATATAGGCGCTGGCTTTCTCACAACGGATCCCACCGGTACAGTACATGACGATATTCTTGTCTTTCTGTTCCTGTAGCATCTCCACCGCCGTCGGCAGTTGATCGCGGAACGTGTCGGAAGGCACTTCGATCGCCTTCTCAAAGTGGCCAACCTCATACTCATAATGGTTGCGCATATCAACGAACACCGTGTTCGGATCGTCGATCATCTGGTTGACGCGATCGGCCTGCAGGTATTCGCCCACGTTGGCAGGGTTGAAGGTTTCATCCTCAATCCCGTCGGCCACAATGCGCTCACGCACCTTCAGGCGCAGTACCCAGAAGGATTTACCATCGTCTTCCAGCGCAATGTTCAGGCGCACCTGATCCAGGGCCGGGTGCGATGCAAACAGCGCGGTTTTGAACGCGTCAAAATGACTTTGCGGTACGCTGATCTGCGCATTGATGCCTTCTTTCGCCACGTAGATACGGCCAAACACCTTCAGTTTATCGAACTGAATATACAGGCTATCGCGAAACGCTTTAGGGTCGTCAATGGTGAAGTATTTATAAAAAGAAACTGTGGTGCGTGGCTCGGTTTCCGCCAGCATACGCGCCTTCAGTTCCTCATTAGAAATTCGGTTATGTAACACTGGCATGGTGTACTTTCCTGTCTTTCGGGAGGTGACTGATTGAGTGCCCGCGGGTCGTAAACCCGCGCGCGGCGCACATAATACCCGAAAACAGGCTGCAACACAGCATTAACCCGGCGGTAATCATTTCCGCACAAAGCTTGACGTTATTCACAAATACCGATAAGCCTAGAGCAAGTCATATCACCGAATTTTGACGGACCATGAGGAAACTATGAGCCAGTTGTTTACGCCGATCACCCTGGGGCTACTGAAGTTGCCTAACCGCATCATTATCGCCCCCATGTGCCAATACTCCGCCGACCATGGCAAAGCCACCGAATGGCATACCATGCATCTCGGCCATCTGTCGCTTTCCGGGGCAGGTTTGCTGATTGTGGAAGCCACTGCGGTTGCACCGGAAGGCCGGATTTCCCCAGGAGATCTGGGCCTGTGGGACGATGCCACCGAGCAGGCGCTTGCCGATGTGGTACAGGCGGTAAAAAAACACGCCACCATGCCGTTAGGGATCCAGCTGGGGCATGCAGGCCGAAAAGCGTCTTGTGCCCTGCCCTGGCAAGGCGGCGCACAGTTGGCCAAAAGCGAAGGTGGCTGGCAAACGCTATCCGCCTCTGGCCAGCCTTTCAACCCTTTGGATGAGGCGCCACAGGCCATGAGCCTGGAGCAGATTGAGCAGTTGAAGGCACAGTTTGTTGCAGCGGCGCGGCGTGCCGACCGCCTAGGCTTCGATCTGATCGAACTGCACGGGGCGCATGGTTACCTGTTGCATCAGTTCCTTTCGCCACTGGCCAATCAGCGCACCGATCACTATGGTGGCAGCCTGCAAAATCGTATGCGATTGTTGCTGGAGACTTTCAGCGAGGTACGGGCGGTGTTCCCAGCCCACAAGGCGCTCGGCGTGCGTATTTCTGCCAGCGATTGGGTTGATGGCGGTTGGGACGAACAGCAGTCGGTTGAATTGACCAGCGCGTTAAAAGAACTGGGCTGCGATTACATTCATATTTCCAGCGGCGGTCTGTCACCGCAGCAAAAAATCCCGGTGGGGCCGAACTATCAGGTGCCGTTTGCCGAAACCATCAAACATAAAGTGGGGATGCCAACCATCGCCGTGGGGTTGATCACCGAGCCTGAACAGGCAGAAGCGATCGTCGCAACTGGTCAGGCCGATATGGTCGCGCTGGCACGCGGCATTCTTTATAACCCGCGTTGGCCATGGCATGCGGCCGCAAAGCTGGGTGCCCAGGTGCAGGCTCCGCCACAATATTGGCGCTCAGAACCGCACAGGGTAAAAGGATTGTTTAAAGATCAGTGATACCGCGGCAAGCGGGTGCTCAGCGCCCGCTTGACCATTCCGTCGCCCCGGAAATAATCGCCCCTGCCAGCAGCCCGCTTCCCGCTACGGCCAGCAAAGGGTTGTACTGCAAATACGCCCCAAGACAGCCGAGCAACCCGCCAATCACCAGCAGCCCAGCGCTTAACCATGACGCCAACATCGTCACCTCCTGAATCAATATTCGACTAAATAACTGCCCAGGCGATGCTGCCACATTCGCCATGACTGGCGAAGAAAACAGCATTCGCACGCAGTTTAGGTCCAAAAATGGTGTTTTAATGCGGTGAGTTTTCCTGTTACAAAAGAAAAATGTCACAATACGCTATTATAAACGGCAGAAAACCTTTGCATAGGCCGAGTTGTTCAAGCAACGGACAGTGTCTGATTACCACTCGTAACGCTGATCCCAGTGTCTATGCAAGGATCCTGTTATTACTGTTAAATGACTGCTTCTAAGCTGAGAACCCATGACGCAAGTTCCTTCTTTCAATCGATCTTTACTGCATCCACGCTACTGGCTTACCTGGTTTGGTATCGGTTTACTTTACCTGCTGGTTCTGCTGCCGTACCCGATTATTTATCGTTTGGGTACCGGGTTAGGGCGCTTTTCAATGCGTTTCCTCAAACGCCGACTGGCGATAACTCAGCGTAACCTGGAACTGTGCTTTCCGGCTATGCCAAAGGCCGAACGCGATGCGTTGATTGCCAAGAACTTCGAATCCGTGGGAATGGGGCTGTTTGAAACCGGTATGGCCTGGTTCTGGCCCAACTGGCGTATCGAGCGCTGGTTCAGCGTCAGCGGCCTGGAGCACATTCAAAAGGCACGGGACAATCATCAAGGGGTGTTGCTGATCGGCCTGCACTTCCTGACGCTGGAATTGGGTGCACGGATCTTTGGTATCCACAACCCAGGTATCGGCGTCTACCGGCCACACGACAACAAGCTGATGGACTGGCTACAGACCTGGGGCCGTATGCGCTCTAACAAAGCGATGCTGGATCGTAAAGACGTCAAGGGGATGATCCGTGCCCTGAAACAGGGTGAGATCATCTGGTACGCACCGGATCATGACTACGGCCCACGTGCCAGCGTGTTTGCCCCGCTGTTTGCGGTAGAAAAAGCGGCCACCACCACCGGTAGCTATGTGCTGGTGCGCATGGGGAAACCGGCGATCATTCCGTTTACCCCGCGCCGCCTGCCGGAAGGTAAAGGCTATGAGCTTATCATGCAACCCGCGGTGGAAAACTTCCCGCTGGATAACGAAGTCGAAGCCGCATCCTTTATGAATAAGGTGGTAGAGAAAGAGATCCTGATGGCACCAGATCAATATATGTGGCTGCATCGCCGCTTCAAGACACGCCCGGAAGGTGAACCTTCGCTTTATTGAAAAATGCTGAGTTGACCACGGAAGGTCGTAACGACATTGAAAAACGACTCAAACGATGTGATGTTAAGGGCCTACCAGCAAAGGAGTCACTCTATGTATATCGTCAGCCTGACCTACCACCGCCCGATTGAAGAAGTAGAAAGCCATCTCGAGGGGCATATCGCCTGGTTGCAGCGTTATTTTGCAGCTGGCAGCTTTATTGCCTCTGGCCGTAAGAACCCGCGTACCGGTGGCGTGATCCTGGCGAAAGACATGGAACGCACCAAGCTGGATGCCATCCTGGCAGAAGATCCCTTCGTCGCCGTGGCCAACTATGAAGTGACAAACGTCGCCCTCACTACCGCCAGCACCGGATTCGAAGCCTTGGTGGGTGCCTGACGCACCGCATTCCCGCGTCGCACGGCGTGGGAATAATTGTCGTTCTCCTTTTTAAAACTTTATTTCATTTTCACGCAAATTCGCACAGTTGCTCAATTGATAACCTGCGTTATTAAGCGCATACTTACCAGGCTAACTTTTTTGCTTTGCGCTATTGTCCCTTGCGATCGTAAAGCCCCTCTTCCCCGCACGTAAACCTATGGCCCCGGCAGCAGAACCTATCAATTGGCAACGTAACCTGTTCATCACCTGGCTGGGCTGCTTTCTCACCGGTGCAGCCTTTAGCCTGATCATGCCATTCCTGCCGCTGTATGTTGAAGCGCTTGGCGTTACCGGCCACCAGTCGCTGAATATGTGGTCCGGCCTGGTGTTCAGTATCACCTTCCTGTTCTCCGCCGTTGCCTCGCCGTTCTGGGGCAGCTTGGCCGATCGCCGTGGGCGTAAGCTGATGTTGCTACGTTCGGCGCTGGGGATGGGCATTGTGATGGTGCTGATGGGCATGGCGCAGAACATCTGGCAGTTTCTGGCTCTGCGCGCGGTGCTGGGGTTGCTGGGCGGTTTTATTCCGAATGCCAATGCGCTGATTGCCACCCAAGTGCCGCGCCATCGCAGCGGTTGGGCGCTAGGTACCCTTTCGACCGGCGGCGTCAGCGGTGCCCTGATTGGTCCATTGATTGGCGGCTTGCTGGCAGACCAGTATGGGCTGCGTCCCGTGTTCTTCATCACTGCCACAGTGCTGTTCATCTGCTTCTTGCTGACGCTGTTCTGTGTGCGTGAACAGTTCACCCCAGTGCAGAAAAAAGACATGCTGCATGCACGCCAGGTGTTTGCCTCACTCAAAAGCCCCAAGCTGATCCTCAGCCTGTTTGTCACCACCATGATCATCCAGATCGCTACCGGTTCGATTGCCCCAATCCTGACGCTTTACGTGCGTGAGCTGGTGGGTAATATCAGCAACCTGGCGTTTGTCAGTGGCCTGATCGCCTCGGTACCCGGCGTGGCCGCCTTGATGAGTGCGCCACGGTTGGGCAAGCTGGGCGACAAGATCGGCCCAGAGCGAATTCTGGTGTTTATGCTGGTGATTTCCGTGCTGCTGCTCATCCCGATGGCCTTTGTACAGACACCGTGGCAGCTCGGCGTATTGCGCTTCCTGCTCGGCGCTGCCGATGGCGCACTGCTGCCTGCGGTACAAACCCTGCTGATCTACAACTGTACCAACCAGGTTGCCGGGCGAATATTCAGCTATAACCAATCTTTCCGCGATATCGGCAACGTCAGCGGTCCACTACTGGGCGCCGCCGTTTCTGCCAGTTATGGCTTCCGCGCGGTATTCTGTATGACGGCGTTGGTGGTGCTATTTAACGCGTTCTATTCCTGGTGGTGTCTGCAACGCCGCCCGGCCAGGATGCGTGAAGATACGTTGCAGGAAGAGTAATAGCGTTATTTATCGCCACTTGCTGCGGTAATTATTCCCCAAGCTTCATTTCCCCTATTTTTATTATTGTTATCCCCACGTCGAAACTTGGCGGCAACCTCTAAGAATAATATTATTAACACCCTGTTTTTAAACAGTAAATGCACATTCAGAGCAATAAACCAGCTGTCAATAAAAATAACGTCTTAACCAACATAAAAACCAATAAAGTAGATGTTTGTCGACTTTTCGTCTAAAAAATGGGATACAGGTACTAGACAAAACCACCATTCGGTTATCAAATGGTTAAATAATATCACGCCAGAAGTAAAACTCTGACCAAGTGAATAAAATGGCCTGCATGCATTTCAAGCTTAATAGGCGCTGCGGCTGAGGTTTTGTCAGGTAATCCACCTCAGTGGGATTGCCTCGCTTACAGACACAGACATACCACAGTATCTGCTGCCATCGCGCAGCACATTATATTGGGAAGACTTTATGCAATCCTCTGTTAATCAGCAAGAAAGCCGGACGTTCCTCGGCCATCCATATCCGCTCCGCTCGCTGTTCTTCACGGAAATGTGGGAGCGTTTCTCGTTTTACGGCATTCGCCCGTTACTGATCCTGTTTATGGCCGCCACGGTTTATGACGGCGGGATGGGATTGGCGCGCGAAAATGCCTCGGCAATCGTCGGTATATTTGCTGGCAGTATGTATCTGGCGGCACTGCCCGGTGGCTGGTTGGCCGATAACTGGCTCGGCCAGCAAAAAGCCGTGTGGTACGGCTCGATCCTGATCGCTCTGGGGCACCTGTCGATCGCCCTGTCCGCTTTTATGGGCAATGACCTGTTCTTCGTCGGCCTGATGTTTATCGTGCTCGGTTCCGGCCTGTTCAAAACCTGTATCTCGGTGATGGTCGGTACCCTGTACAAGAAAGGCGATGCGCGCCGGGACGGTGGCTTCTCGCTGTTCTATATGGGCATCAACATGGGCTCGTTTATCGCCCCGCTGATTTCCGGCTGGCTGATCCGTTCGCACGGGTGGCACTGGGGCTTCGGTATCGGTGGTATCGGGATGTTGGTGGCACTGGTGATCTTCCGGGTGTTTGCCGTACCGGCCATGAAGCGCTATGACAGCGAAGTGGGCCTGGATTCCACCTGGAATAGCCCGGTAGCCAAGAAAAATGGCGTGGGTGCCTGGCTGATTGCGCTGGCCGTAGGCGTTGCCGCGATCGTCGTCATGATCTCCCAGGGCATCATCGTGATTAACCCGGTCGCCGTTGCCAGCATGCTGGTCTACGTTATCGCCGCCTCGGTCACGCTGTACTTTATCTACCTGTTCTTCTTTGCTGGCCTGAGCCGCAAAGAACGTGCTCGTCTGCTGGTGTGCTTTATCCTGCTGATTTCTGCCGCCTTCTTCTGGTCAGCCTTCGAGCAGAAACCGACCTCGTTCAACCTGTTCGCCAACGATTACACCAACCGTATGATCGGCGACTTCGAGATCCCGGCGGTCTGGTTCCAATCGATTAACGCCCTATTCATTATCCTGTTGGCACCTATCTTCAGTTGGGCCTGGCCAGCTCTGGCTCGCAACAAAATCCGCCTGAGCAGCATCACCAAATTCGTGATCGGTATTCTGTTTGCCGCGGCGGGCTTTGGCCTGATGATGCTGGCTGCGCAACAAGTGTTGGGCAACGGTGGGGCTGGCGTGTCGCCGATGTGGCTGGTAGGCAGTATCCTGATGCTGACGCTGGGCGAGCTGTGCCTGAGCCCGATTGGCCTGGCAACCATGACGTTGCTGGCACCGGATAGAATGCGTGGCCAGATGATGGGCCTGTGGTTCTGTGCCAGTGCGCTGGGTAACCTGGCCGCAGGCTTGATCGGTGGTCACGTGAAAGCGGATCAGTTGGACATGCTGCCAACCCTGTTCGCCCGCTGCTCAATTGCGCTGGTGATCTGTGCTGCCGTGCTTATCCTGTTGATCGTGCCAATCCGCCGCATGCTGGAAAACACCCAGGGTAAAAGCGCTGACAAACCGGCAACGCACGCCTGATAGACACTGAATTGACAACTTTAAGCCAGCGCCTAGCGCTGGCTTTTTTTATGCACGCGATAGCAAATGCCCCCTCACCCTAACCCTCTCCCCCAGGAGAGGGAACCGACCATGCTACCCACGGGCGCTGCATGCGGCGCCCCTACGCAGTGTCACCTTTCCCACTCGGCACCTGACCACAGCTCCGTACCGGCCCCCTCGCCCTTTGGGAGAGGGTTGGGGTGAGGGGATTTACACCTGCCAGGCGCGAGCTTGCAACACCACGCGATAACCATCCAAGTCTTCGAACGTTTGCCCATGGGCATCCCAATAAGGGTTATAAACCGGTACACGCTCAAAACCGCTGGCTAACATCCGATCGCACCCTCTTTGCCACACCGCAATTTCTGGCAGATAAAAGACCAGCAGGTTGTCCTGCGTTGGCGCGCGCCCAACCCGCACACCACGATGATGCGTAAATTCCAGATGATAGGCATGACGCGGATGACCAAGCATAATCCCATCAAACCCCTGGTGATCTTCAAACGCCCCTAGTTGCTCAAACTCCAGGCCCTGGCAATACATTTCGGCAATCGCAGTCAAATGGTCGGTGGGCCGGGCAATCCGTAACACCGCGTTGGCAAGATCCATATATCCTCCCGCTGTGGAAACCAACAAGCTAAACCGTTTTCACTCTGCTACGACGTACAGGAAATGCGCTTTGCGACAATGGCCAGACATGGCATGCTGCATGGATGGCTTGATCACCCACCAAAGGAGCAACAGTGCTGTTTAGCATCGATAATCTGGCAGAGAATCAATCTATCGTGCCGTTCTCGAAAGACTATCGGGATGGTGAATGCGAACCGGATCACTCCCATAACTGTGCTCAACTGATCCACGCACTGAGCGGCGTCGTGCAGGTCAACACTCGCGTTGGCAGTTGGGTGGTTCCACCAGGACGTGGCGTCTGGTTACCAGCCAAGGTAGAGCATAACCTGCGGTTTAGCGGGAACGTGGCGGCGCGCACGCTGTTTGTCGATCCTTTGGCCCGCGCCGATTTGCCTGCCCTGTGTCAGGTAGTACAGATTTCCCCGTTGTTGCGTGAACTGATTATCAGTGCGATGGACATTCAGCCCGATTATCGGCCCGGTGGACGCGAAGAGCGCATTATGGAGCTGATCCTCGATGAGTTGCGTATGCTGCCGATCCTGCCCCTGCACCTTCCCGAGCCGCGTGATAGCGTCTTATTAGCCCTGTGCCAGCATATTCAGCAATCATTGGCCCAACCTTGGGAATTGGAGCTGGCGGCGCGCCACATCAACGTCAGCGGCCGCACGCTGTCCCGCCGCTTCCAACGCGAGACGGGCCTTCGCTTTAGTGATTGGGTACGTCGTGCCCGCTTGCTGGCAGCGCTCAACGCCCTGGCCGCTGGAAGTTCAGTGCTGGAGGTGGCTTTGGATTTGGGCTATGACAGCCCCAGCGCGTTTAGCGCCATGTTCCGCCGCCTGCTTGGCGTTTCCCCCAGCACCTACTTTAGCCAGGCTCAGCCAGCGATCAAGGTAAACAGCGGCCAGCCACGTTAAACAGAGCCTGGAGCGAGGCGCTGGCCGAGTCTGCGTCAATGCCTACCCCGTAAATTGCCTCCCCCCTTGCTGGCGTACAGCGAAGGTAAGTGACTGCCCGGCTGTGGCTCTGGTGACCCAAGGTGTGTTCATGGTAGTCGTCAATCGCCAGCACCAGGCCAAAACGCTGGCATAACGCATCCACCGCGCTGGACAATAGCCCATTGCCGCTCCCCTGTAACTGCATTGGCTCCCCTGCCAGAACTACCTGTGCCGTAAAGCTGTAAGCCGCCCCACCCTGGCTTTGCGTTTGATAGCTGAGCAACTGCAAACGAGGTTGTTCGATCAATCCGTAGCTGTTGCGGAACAGCCGCCAGATTTCCGCCACCGTCATTTCCTTACCGCTCTCATCCGTGGTCTGCTGCACCACTTTGCTGAAATCGATCTGCAAACCACGCGGCAGGCGTAAGCCATGATTCTGCTCCAGCAACCATGCTGCACCACTTTTGCCTGACTGGCTGTTAACGCGGATCACCGCCTCGTAACTGCATCCCACGTCTGCCGGGTCCAGCGGCAGGTATGGCACCTGCCATAACCCATCTTCGCGCAGTTGCTGAGCGGCAAAGCCTTTCTTGATGGCGTCCTGATGCGAACCGGAGAATGCGGTAAACACCAGCTCCCCGGCATAAGGATGGCGCGGATGCACAGGCAACTGGTTGCACTGTTCCACCACCTCAACCACTTCTTTCAACCGGCTGAAGTCCAGCCCTGGCGCAATGCCCTGGGTATACAGGTTGAGGGCTAACGTCACCAGATCGACATTCCCGGTGCGCTCGCCATTGCCGAACAGGCAACCTTCAACCCGATCGGCCCCCGCCAGCATGGCCAGCTCGGCGCAAGCGACGCCGGTCCCGCGATCGTTATGCGGATGTACGCTGATCGTCACCCGCTGACGCTGGCTGAAGTGGCGACAGAACCATTCGATCTGGTCGGCATAAATGTTGGGGGTACTCATTTCCACGGTGGCTGGCAGGTTGATGATCATCGGCCGCTGGCGTTCGGGTTGCCACACGTCCGCCACCGCTTCGCAGATTTCCAGGGCAAACTCCAGTTCGGTAAAACAGAAGGTCTCCGGCGAATATTCGAAGCACCAGTCAGTTTCCGGATGCCGATCGCACCATTGGCGAATACGCCGTGCGCCATTCACCGCCAGCGCCACGGTGGCGGCCTTATCCTGCTTGAAGACGATATCGCGGAACACCGGGGCGGTGGCGTTATACAGATGCACGATGGCGCGCGGTGCCCCTTGTAATGACTCCATCGTGCGATCGATCAGATCGTCACGCGACTGCGTCAGCACCTGGATTGAAACGTCATCCGGGATCAGCCGTTGCTCGATCAGATGCCGCACAAAATCAAAGTCGGTTTGTGAGGCGGAAGGAAATGCCACCTCGATTTCTTTAAACCCACAACTCAGTAACAGCTGATAGAACTGTAGCTTGCGAGCGTTATCCATCGGCTCGGCCAACGCCTGATTGCCGTCGCGCAGATCGCTGGAACACCAGCGTGGAGCCTGCTGCTGGGTGCGACCCGGCCACTGACGGTCGGGTAAATCGATGGCCGGGAACGGCCGATACTTGCTTGCAGGGTTGGCTAACATCCTGATTCTCCTACAGACCAAAGGGTGTAACCATTATCTCCTGAGCAAGACCAGGCGTCTCCCGACGGATGGACAATCATCGTCGCAAAACGGACAACAAAAAATTTGCATCCTGCGGCGATGCGACAACAATTAATGCTGGTGTTCCCCAAGATGATTGAAACAAGGAGATGCGTATGAGCCTGTATGCCACGCTGGAAGAAGCGATTGAAGCCGCTCGCGAAGAGTTTGTCGAAACAGCGGAAGGCGGCGGTGATGAGCCGCCGGTGCCCCAACAGTTTAACCTGCAAAAATACATCATGTTGGATGGCGACACGATGTGGCAGGCCGAGTTTTTCGAAGAGGAAGGTGAGTCTGTCGAATGTTTTACCCTGCGTAGTGGGGCTGCCGCTCAGGCCATTTTTTACGGTGATTACGACGAGATTGAGATCCTCGCAGAGTGGATCAACGAAAATACGTTGTATGAGTGGGAGGAAGGTGATTTTCAACTCGATCCCCCGCTGGATACCGAAGAAGGCCAGAGCGCGGCTGACGAATGGGATGAGCGTTGAGACACAGGGGTGGGTGATTGATTGCCCACCCTCGCCTTGACGGCCCTAGCTGCGCATTGCATGCTGCAACCTTCTTCCACTAACACAGGCAGCTAACATGCTCATCAGGCAGGCCGTTCCCGGTGATTACCCCGCAATTCTGGCCTTACAGGTGCAAAACACCCCGGAGCATCTCAACGCCCAACAGCGACAACAGGGGTTTATCGTTTCGCAAATGAACGAAAGACAGCTGGCGAGCATCAACAGCGGCCTTGGTATTCTGATCGCCATTGAGGATCAACAGTTGGCAGGGTTTGTCTGCCTGATGCCAACCGATGCCCAACCCCGGCCACCGGTCGTGGATGCCATGTTGCAAACACTGGCCAGCCAGCAGTTTCAAGGCCGCAAGTTGGATCAGCTGCGGGTATTTCTGTATGGCCCGGTATGCCTGAGTGCCGAATGGCGGGGAAAAGGCGTGCTACGACAGTTGTTTGCGGCGGTTAAAGCGCGAACCCAGCAGGATTTTGACGTTGGTGCGCTGTTTATCAACGACGATAACCCACGCTCATTAGCCGCCCATGTCGACGGGCTGGGGATGACGGCGTTGACTTCTTTCCGCTGTAACCAGCAAGACTATCAACTGGTGGTCTTCACCACCCACGGCTAAAAAAAGGGGGAACACGCCACGCGCATTCCCCCTTTTTAATCAGCACTTGCCGTTAGCGTTGGCCAACGGGATGAGCCTGCTCATTATGCGGCAACTGCCGATAATGTTCGCGCCAAGCCTCACCCTGCGGCAACAGCCAGATGCGTTGATGCAGACGCGACAGCGCCACCGGATCGCTCAACAGCTCGAGACGTTTGGCTTTCGCCAACTTCTCTGGCCCGACTTCCAGCGCCTCGTTCACACGCTCTTCCCGCACCCGATCAATGAGGGTACGCAGATGGTGACGAGCCGTTGCCAGCGCAGCAGCCAAGGCGTTGTAGGACGGGTCCACCGCTGCATGCATAAAGCCATTACGTAAGGCGCGCTGGCGATTAAGTTGCAGATAGGTATCCGTAGCCACCAGCTCACGCGGCGGATCGTATTCTTCCGGGATCAGGAACAGCTTGGCACGCTTGCTCTTCAGACCGAGCGTGGCCCGGCTGGACAGCGCCGAAACAAACGGCGACAGGATCAACGAGAAGACGATCGGTGACAGCCACCACAGGAAGTTCAGATCCAGCAACGCCATGCCACCGCCCCAAACCAGGCCCAGCAGCATTTGCGAACCATGACGCCTGAAGGCTTCGCCCCAAGGCGTGTCATCATCATCACGCTGCGGTGAGTTCCACACCACTTCCCAGCCCAGGAACGCGCTGACCACAAATACGGTATGGAACAGCATGCGCACCGGTGCCAACAGCACCGAGAACATCACTTCCATCAGCATGGAAATCAGCAGCCGGATCGGCCCGCCGTACTGCTTCGACCCTTTGGCCCAAACCAGCACGATACTCAGCAACTTCGGCAGGAACAGCAGCACCATGGTAGTGGAGAACAGTGCAATAGCCAGTTCAGGCTTCCACTGTGGCCACACCGGGAACAGCTGCCGGGGTTGCAGGAAGTATTGCGGCTCCACCAGCGTATGCACTATCTGCAACGCGGTAGACAGCGCCAGGAACATAAACCACAGCGGTGCCGACAGATAGGACATCACCCCAGTCAGGAACACCGCGCGGTGTACCGGGTGCATGCCTTTGACCAGGAACAGACGGAAGTTCATCAGGTTACCATGACACCAGCGGCGGTCGCGTTTCAGCTCGTCCAGCAGGTTAGGCGGTAACTCTTCGTAACTGCCCGGCAGATCGTAGGCAATCCACACACCCCAGCCAGCACGACGCATCAATGCAGCTTCCACAAAATCATGGGAAAGAATGGAACCGGCAAACGAACCTTCACCCGGCAACGGTGCCAATGCACAGTGCTCGATAAACGGCTTCACCCGGATGATGGCGTTATGACCCCAGTAATGGGACTCACCCAACTGCCAGAAGTGCAAGCCTGCGGTGAACAACGGGCCATAGAGACGCGTGGCGAATTGCTGCACGCGAGCATACAGCGTATCCATCCCAGAGGCTTTTGGCGCAGACTGGATGATACCGGCGTTTGGATTGGCTTCCATCAAGCGTACCAGCCCGGTGAGGCATTCGCCGCTCATCACGCTATCGGCATCCAGGATCACCATGTAGCTGTACTCGCCCCCCCAACGACGGCAGAAGTCGTCGATGTTGCCGCTCTTACGTTTCACACGACGGCGGCGACGGCGATAGAAGATGCGCCCATGGCCCTCAACATCGCGGCACAGTTCCATCCAGGCTTTCTGTTCGGCAACGCAGATATCGGGATCGTAACTGTCGCTCAGCACATAGATATCGAAATGCTCAAGCTGACCGGTTGCCTTCACCGATTCATAGGTGGCCCGTAAGCCGGCAAATACCCGTTCGACGTCTTCGTTACAGATAGGCATGATCAACGCGGTACGGTGCGCCGGATCGATCGGCTCATCGCCCTTGATGGTCGAAGAAATGCTGTACTTATCTTTACCGATCAGCAGTTGCAGGAATCCCATCAGCGCGGTCCAGAACCCGGCCGAAACCCAGCAGAACAGAATGGCGAACAGGATCAGAATGCCGGTCTGCAACAGATAAGGTAACAGTTGCAACAGCGACTGCATCAGATCCTGATCCCACATGGCGAACGGATCGATCAGCGCCCAGCCCTGATAAGGCAGGATGGTCTTCATATACCAGGTGGCAATGCCGGTTTGCACCAGCATCAGGATCAACAGCACGTAACGGCGCATCGAACCGACGATACGCCAGCGGTTTTCCGCCTCGGCTTCTTCTTTGCTGGCATGACGATTATGCGTCTTACGACCCAGCAGAGAATCCCAAAACCGGCCCACCGGGTTGGTGCGCCAGGCCTCAGGAAACATGCTGGTGCGTTTTACCGGCGGCGTGGCTTTCAGAATGGTGCGCCCTTCCGGGTCACAGTCAAAATCATCGTCATCAACCGCGTCCGGCCAAGCCTGGCTGATGCGCGCCTTGACCGAGGCCAGGGCGACATCATCGGCAGACAGCGATGCCACATTGACATCAGAAGCTCCCATCTGACGATGCAAAGCCTCCAGCGCCGGGGTATCGCCCGCCATCACTTGTTGCTTGAGCTCCCCTGACCGCTCAGCGGTCAGGGGCATTGCCGCAAGATATTCCTGGGCAGTTTCAATAGACTTATTCATTGGCAGGTAGCTGATAGCTCCAGGTTTCCGACAGGGTCTTGTCACCGTTGACCAACGCAGCACGCATTTCTACCGGTTGTTTGGCGTCTTTGACTTTCAAACGCACCGTCAAACGCCAACCTTTGGTAACCGGATTATAGCGGACGCTGTTTTCCACCATTTCACCGTTGTCACCAATGCTGATCTGAGAAGCCACCGGCGTATTGGCATCCAGCGCTTTCAGTGCCGGGCCTACGAAATCAACCAGGAACGCCACGCTGCCGTCCGGCTCGCGGATCAGGTTGGACTGCTTCACATCACCGGTTGAACGCATGGTTTTCCCCACATAACCGATGTCCTGAGAATGCAGCTTCTCTTCGTCGCGGGTGAAGTACAGGCGGTAGTTCAATGCCAACGGCGTTTTCGCATCTGGCAGCACGTCCGGTGTCCAGAACGCCACGATATTATCGTTGGTTTCATCCGCGGTTGGGATTTCGACCAGTTCAACCTTGCCTTTGCCCCAATCGCCGCGTGGTTCAACCCAGGCGCTTGGACGCAGGTCGTAACGATCGTCCAGATCCTGGTAGTCACGGAAATCGCGGCCACGTTGCAGCAGACCAAAACCTTTCGGGTTTTCGACGGTATAGGTGCTGACCGACAGGTGCTTAGGATTGTTCAGCGGACGCCAGATCCACTCGCCGTTACCGGCATGGATCGACAGGCCGTTGGAGTCATGCAGCGCCGGGCGATAGTTCAGGGTTGGCGAAGGATTGCTAGACCCAAACAGGAACATGCTGGTCAATGGTGCCATACCCAGCTTGCCCACTTTGTCGCGCAGGAACACTTTGGACTCGACATCTACCGTGGTATCGCGGCCGGGGTAAACCACAAAACGGTAGGCACCGGTAGCACGCGGAGAATCCAGCAAGGCATAGATCACCAGGTGCTTGTCGCCCTGCTTCGGACGTTCGATCCAGAATTCACGGAAACGCGGGAACTCTTCACCGGATGGCAAAGCGGTATCGATAGCCAGCCCACGAGCGGAAAGCCCATAAACCTGCCCTTTACCCACCACGCGGAAATAGCTCGCGCCCAGCACACTCATGATTTCGTCGTTTTTATCCGCGCTGTTGACCGGATAGAGCACTTTAAACCCGGCGAAACCGAGTTTCTTCACCGTGTCGGGATCGTGTTTGACGTTACCAAAGTTAAAATAGTCCGGGCTGTATTTGATCTCTTTGACGGTGGTCGCCGTGACTTCGTTGATGGTGACCGGCGTATCGAAGTACATCCCTTGATGGTAGAACTCAAGCTTAAAAGGGGTTTTCAGCTTACTCCACACGGCCTTGTCGTGGTTGAACTGGATCTGCTGATAGTCCGCGAACTTGAGTTCACGGAACTGAGAAGGAAGGTTGCTCTTCGGGACTTCAAAGCCTTTTCCTGCCAGATCCTGCGCCTGTTTGGCCACATCGTCGATAGAAAAAGCCCATGCCTGCGAACTCAACAACGTGCACAAAACGGTAGCACCTAACCAACGTACGCTCGTGGCGCGTGGTTTTTTTGATAATAGATTTACTAGCACATCCCCCCCTATTCGTGTGCTCAAAATATTCAAAATCCATATTAATGGATTATTCCGCTCGCCGACAACATGATAAACGTGTGTTGATGTTTACGGCTTAGAGTTTAAGCAGTTGTGCAGCGTAGCAAGCCGGGCTCCAAGACGCTATGGAAAAATGTTAGTCGCTATAGTAGGGTTTGAGGCTGCGATAACCTTATTGCCGACTTCTTAAGCGGATTTATACCCTCCAGAGCAACCATCAGCGGTAAACTATGACAAACGGCACTAACCAGCGGGAGTTTTTCCTCGATTCGATCCGGGCCTATTTGATGTTGCTCGGCATCCCTTTTCATCTTTCTCTGATTTACTCCAGCCACTCCTGGGCAGTGAACAGTGTAACTCCGTCGTTTTCGCTGACGGTGCTGAACGACTTCATCCACGCCTTTCGCATGCAGGTGTTCTTCATCATCTCTGGCTACTTTTCCTACATGCTGTACGAGCGCTATGACAGCCACCGCTGGTTAAAGGTACGCCTGGAGCGGGTCGCCATTCCGTTGCTAAGCTCTATCCCTTTGATTACCTTACCGCAGTTTTTCTTACTCAAGAATTACACCGATAAAATCAACGGTTGGGATGATTTTACCCCCTATCAAAAAATAAACGTGGGGGTTTGGGAACTGGTTTCCCATCTGTGGTTTTTATTAACCTTGTGTTTATTGACCTGCGCCTGTTTTTATCTGTTTAAAAAAATTAAGGCGATCGCATCACCAACGGCACCACGGCCGATAAATAAAATGACCAATTTGAGTAATATCTCATTGTGGTTTTTATTCTATGCCTTTATATACGGCGTGTTTCATCGCCTTATTTTAATCACCGCTCCGCATTTGCTGTCTAACGGCCTGTTCAACTTCGTGGTGATGGAAACCTTGTTCTACCTGCCGTTCTTCATTGTGGGTGCCTACGCCTTCAAGTATCCGTGGCTGAAAGCGGTGTTCCTCAAGCCTTCATGGCCAGCCGTACTGGGCTCGCTGCTGCTGTTCGTGGCCTACATGCTCAACCAGAAACTACTGGCGGACAGCAGCTTTATGTTCGAACTGGAAATCGTAATCAAAAGCGTACTCGGCGTGTTGATGGCCAACGTGGTGTTCTCATTTGGCCATGCGCTGCTCGACTTCCAATCGCCACGCATTACCTATCTGGTTAACGCATCGCTGTTCATCTATCTGGTGCACCATCCGCTAACGCTGATATACGGAGCCTTCGTGACCCCGCTGATCGAGAATAACCTGCTGGGTTTCCTGCTGGGTCTGGTGTTCGTCTTTAGCTGTGCCTTCCTGCTCTATGAACTGCACAAACGCATCCCACTGTTGCGCTTCCTGTTTTCCGGTAAAGCCTAATCTCCCCGTACACAGGCGCTGCTTGCAGCGCCCGCTTGGCTATAATTGATCGGTGCCCTGCGCACAGATTGGTCAACCTATTGCGACCGGTTGATGCAAAGTTGTGCTGGAGCATATTGCAGTGAGTTGTTATAACTACAGTGCATAAGAAAAAATCCACATCCCTGCCTTACGGTAGCGATTGGGCTCACGAACCCTAAGGGATGGCGCATCACCATCGCGTGCGCCGGTAAGATTTCCCTTCCGTCACGACAGAGAGGATTTTTAATGACCGACAAGCAAACCACGGCAACCGAGGCCGTAGCAGAAAACGCCACGCTACTAAAAATCCTGGGCAGACTGCTCTCTGCGCTGGATTCTTCCATCAGCGGCAAAGATCGCAGCGTACTGGTAACCGAGCTTTCCAGCCTCAATCTGGACGGGATCTCCGAGGCCGAACGGAAACTGGCAGGCGAATTAATCAAGCGCGCCCTGCAATCCCTCGATCACTAATCTCCCGCCCGCCAACCATTAAGCCTCCGTAATGGGGGATTAATGGTTTTTCAGCAATAATCTGTTTACCCCATCCTCAATCAGCTGATAAATAGGCACAAAAGCCGCAATATCCGCGTTTCATCGCTGTTTTAACCGAATTCTGTGGCAAGCAGCCATAATGGCACAATTTTTTGGCAATCAGCCTTGGCGTTTTACCGGATAAACAGGCTATCATGGCCCTAATGCTTGTCAGTTTAGGCCATTCGTCACCCCTCACCCCGGCCCTCTCCCGATTTAGCGTCCAGGAATACCCTACGCACAGTGATCGGGAGAGGGGGCGAGTCCGGAGCCGCGGGTAGGTACAAATGTCAATTTGTCGCACGTTCAGTCCCCTCTCCCTGTGGGAGAGGGTTAGGGTGAGGGGCATTACTAACAAACATTACGATCATGGCCCGGTGCCAATGCTTTAGCGCCCCCACCCTTTCAGCTCAATTCGCAGGAGAACATTATTTTGGATGCCAGCACGATCAATAGCTTGTTCATCATCGGTGCCGTGTTGGTGGGAGCAAGTATTCTGCTCAGTTCTTTCTCTTCGCGTCTGGGTATTCCCATTCTGGTGATCTTCCTGGCGATAGGTATGCTGGCCGGTGTTGACGGCCCCGGCGGCATCGCCTTTGACAACTACCCGGTTGCCTATCTGGTCAGCAACCTGGCTCTGGCCGTGATCCTGCTCGACGGTGGTATGCGCACCCGCGTCAGTTCCTTCCGTGTCGCACTGTGGCCAGCATTATCACTGGCCACACTCGGCGTGCTGATCACCGCCGGTTTGACAGGGCTGGCCGCCGCCTGGCTGTTTAACCTCGACCTGATCCAGGGGTTGTTGATCGGGGCCATTATCGGCTCTACCGATGCGGCAGCGGTGTTTTCGTTGTTGGGCGGTAAAGGGCTGAACGAACGTGTCAGCGCTACGCTGGAAATCGAGTCTGGCAGCAACGATCCCATGGCGGTGTTTTTAACCATCACTCTGATTGCCATGATTTCTGCGGGGGAAACCTCACTGAGCTGGATGTTCATCGTCCATCTGTTACAGCAGTTTGGCATGGGCATCGTACTTGGCCTGGGTGGCGGCTGGTTGCTGATGACGCTGATCAACCACATCAAGCTGGCAGACGGTTTGTACCCGCTGCTGGCCGTGAGCGGCGGCATTTTGATCTTCGCGCTGACTACCGCCCTAGATGGCAGCGGCATTCTGGCGGTCTACCTGTGCGGCCTGCTGCTGGGCAACCGGCCGATCCGAAACTACCACGGCATTATGCAAACCTTCGACGGCTTGGCCTGGTTGAGCCAGATCGGCATGTTCCTGGTGTTGGGACTATTGCTTAACCCACACGATCTGTTGCCTATCGCCATCCCTGCCCTGCTGCTCTCGCTGTGGATGATCCTGTTTGCCCGCCCAATCTCGGTGTTTATCGGCCTGCTGCCGTTTCGCAACTTTAACCTGCGCGAACGCATGTTCATCTCGTGGGTAGGGTTACGCGGTGCGGTGCCGGTGATCCTGGCGGTGTTCCCGATGATGGCCGGGCTACCCAATGCCAACCTGTTCTTTAACGTCGCGTTCTTTGTGGTACTGGTTTCGCTGCTGTTGCAGGGGACTTCGCTATCCTTCGCCGCCAAAAAAGCCAAAGTGGTGGTACCTCCGGCATTAGCCCCGATTTCCCGTGTGGGACTGGACGTCCACCAGGAAAACCAATGGGAGCAGTTTGTTTATAAGCTAAGCCCAGAAAACTGGTGCGTGGGTGCGGCGCTGCGTGAACTTAAAATGCCTCAGGGAACGCACATTGCCGCCCTGTTCCGTGGCAAAGAACTGCTACACCCAAGCGGCAGTACCCGCTTGCTGGCAGGCGATACCCTGTGCGTTATCGGCCATGAGCACGATCTGCCTGCGCTAGGCAAACTGTTCAGTCAGGCGCCTACGGTTACGCTGGATGAGCGGTTCTTCGGTGATTTCATTCTGCAATCCGATGCACGCCTGTGCGACATCTCACAGGTTTACGGCCTGAATCTACAAGATGGCGTGGACGAGCAGCAAACGCTCGGCCAGTTCGTCACCAAGTTAATCGGCGGCGAAACCGTGGTGGGGGATCAGGTGGAATGGGATGGTTTGACCTGGACCATCGCGGAGATGGATGGTAACCAGATCAGTAAGATAGGTGTAAAAATCGTTACCGATTAACCCGTCGTTCGCATGTTGCGGGAACTAATCCAGCCCGCAAAACTCTTAATGATTGTCATTAATGTTTGGCATGGCCCACACCACCGTTGAGATGGGCCATTTGCCGTACCTCGACCTTGGATACGCTCTTGAGCAGCAAAGCGAAGTTCTTTTCAGTCCTGAACCCTCCTCGCTTTGAGCGTTGCCTTATTGGACTTGGACACCGCCGATGTGGTCCATCGAATACGACTTGGATGATGTAACCTGATGCAAAAACAACAAGAGAAAGACGTACTAGGAAAGGTACTGCTGACCGTTTCGGCCCTGTGCCTCGTTACCGTGGCAGGGTTGCTGATCTGGGGTTTTGTACTGGATTAAAGCGATCTCTGGCAGGCGGGCATAAAAAAACCGCCGCAGCGGTTTTTTCAGGTAATTCGATCAGATTTTGCAGCCTTCGCAGTCTTCTTCATCCTCAAGGATTTCAGGAACTTCTCTGGCCTTCTGCGCCGCATTTTTTTCCGCTTGGGCTAACTCAGCATCAATGTCAAAATCAAAAATATCATCACTCATCGCTATTTCCTAAGAATAGTCTCATAACCAACGGCTATTATAGCCAACATCGGCACTGGTGCAACCTCTTCAGCTCAGCACCGCCTGCGGCGTTGACGGAGTGGCTAACCTTTTGCCATAGGCCAGATCGTAAACGTCATAAAAATCGATCTCGCCCTTGTTGGCAATAATTTCCTGCATGCGAGCTTTCAACACCGAGCTCACCGTCGGTTCGTTCAACAGTGCCTGGATAGCCTGCGGCGACAATGCGCGGGTAAAGTACCATTCCCCGTTGTAGCAAACGCGCAGATCCAGCACACCGATGTCTTCAAAGCGGTAAACCGGTTTGATTTCAATCAGCAGCATGGCAAACATAAACAGCACAAAAGCAGTAAAACCCAGGAACGAATACAGCCCCATATAGGGCACGGGGTACATCACCGCGATCACCGCAAAATAGCCAGCGAACATGGCAAAACACAGCCAACGGTGGGTGCGCGCAAACTCGCTGTTAAAACGCGGCTTACCGTCACGCCCTTCTCGCCGGTTAATCTGATCTATCTCTGTAACCAGAATGTTCTTAATCGTATCCATCGCCATAACCTTAATGCCTCAGCGCATCGTTTCTATCACCCATCTCAGCCCAAGCTATCACAATGACAATTTATTGAGGTAGATCAATTCCTGCATTATTCGCAGCAAACTGTTATAGCTCAGCTCAGCGTGACTCTGGTGCCCTGCCCTGCGCAACCATAAACATACGCTGTGCCACATCATCCGCCTGCTTGATTTTGCGTTTCTGCGGTTCGTTGCAGCGTTGTGCTGCGCGTACATAGGCGATTTCATGAGCTTGATCGATCATCGAGATCACCTTATCGCGTGCGGTCTTATCCATATTGCCCAATAAGGTGGTGATGATTGCCTGGTAGGCATTGGAAGCCGCGGTTAATGCCTGTTCCCGGGCCTCTAACGCCTCAATACGTTGCAATAACGTCTGCAGTAGTTCGGTATCAGACATATCCACCTCCACTAACCCGGCAACACTGCCTGATATAATTCTAGCAAAGGTTCTGCTGGCTATGATGCTGATGGGTTTCAATATGTTGCAACTGGGATAGAATAGCGGGGCATCCTCTGGAACAGAAAATACCCTATAACATGGAGAGTCCTATGCCGTTTAAACCTTACCGCTCGATCCCGTTGCTCGCCACGCTGTTGCTTGGCGCCTGTGCAGGTCAACCAAGTAGCGTGGAGAAACATGCCCGCCATGCCACCTTTCAGTTGGCGGATGCGCATTTTGGCCCCGATACGCGCACCGATATTTCGAAATCGACCAAAGCCGCCATCCCGTTCTTTGAGCAGTTTTACCAGCTTGGCAAAAAAGATCGCCAGGATGGACTGACCCGCGAGCAGGCACAGCAAAGGGTGAATGAGTTCCGCAACCCCGATTTTTTACCTGAGTCAGAGCAAAAAAACACCATGCATAATCAAACCTATACGGCTGACTCGCCGAAAAAACAGCGCGAGATCCTGCTCGAAAATGCTATCGCTACCTACTGGGATGGCTATGACGGCAAATCTTAACCTGGCCAACATCGCCCTCTAATGCGGTTACCCATTGACTCCTGAATCAGACCCAAACACGGGCGCAGCATGCAGCGCCCCTTCGCAGTGCCACATTATCAGCGCACGACGCTGAACTAGCGCATTTACCCCCTCTTGGCCGATGAAAATCGATTCCCCCCTCAGACATTCCTTGCTCTAAAGCCACTGAAAAACATAACATTTGTTACTCAATTTGATTCAAGGCTCAGATAACGCTAAGCTATATGACAAGAAAAACTAATCCTAAAGATGACATTTTTTGTTTAAAACCCTAATTATTGTGATGAGAATCTCAGAAAAAACCACAAGGACAACCTTTCCAAACAGGGGGTGACATTAGCCTGACTGATATCTTGACCAATAAAAATGAGCGGGCCGACGAACTCGCCGACGATCAATTTTGCATGGGATGATTTATGAAGCTAAGAAAAAAAAAGCATAAACCACTACAGATTAATGACATCACAATTATTGATGACAGCAAGTTAAAAAAAGCCATTACCGCCGCCGCATTAGGCAACGCCATGGAATGGTTCGACTTCGGTGTATACGGTTTTGTTGCCTACGCACTGGGCCAGGTGTTCTTCCCTGGCGCTACGCCTGGCGTGCAGATGATTGCCGCTCTGGCCACCTTCTCGGTTCCTTTCCTGGTACGCCCATTGGGCGGAGTATTCTTCGGTGCCATGGGCGATAAGTTCGGCCGCCAGAAAGTGTTATCCGTCACCATCATTATTATGGCCATCAGTACCTTCTGTATCGGCCTGATCCCGTCCCACGCCTCGATCGGCATCTGGGCACCTATTCTGTTGCTGCTGGCCAAGCTGGCACAGGGCTTCTCCGTCGGAGGGGAGTATTCCGGCGCGGCTATCTTCGTGGCCGAGTATTCGCCAGACCGTAAACGCGGATTTATGGGCAGTTGGCTCGACTTTGGCTCCATCGCTGGCTTCGTGTTAGGGGCTGGCGTGGTGGTGTTAATCTCCAGCATCGTGGGCGAGGCCAACTTCCTCGACTGGGGCTGGCGTATCCCGTTCTTCCTGGCAGCACCGCTGGGGGTGATTGGTTTGTACTTGCGCCACGCCTTGGAAGAGACGCCAGCGTTCCAGCAGCATATGGACAAGATGGAACAGAACGACCGTGCGGCGATTGAAAACCCGCCCAAGACCTCGTTCAAAGAGATCGCCACCAAACACTGGAGAAGCCTGCTGGTGTGCGTAGGTATCGTGATCTCAACCAACGTGACCTACTACATGCTGTTGACCTACATGCCAAGCTACCTGTCGCATAATCTGCACTATTCCGAAGACCACGGCGTGCTGATTATCATTGCCATCATGCTCGGGATGCTGTTCGTTCAACCGCTGGTTGGCCTGACCAGTGACCGTATTGGCCGTAAGCCGTTCATCATCGGCGGCAGCATCGGCCTGTTGCTGCTGGCTATCCCCAGCTTCATCCTGATCAACAGTAACGTTATCGGGCTGATTTTTGTTGGCCTGCTGATCCTGGCCGTACTGCTCAACTCCTTTATCGGGGTGATGGCCTCAATACTGCCTGCGATGTTCCCTACCCACATCCGCTACAGCGCACTGGCCATTGCATTCAACATCTCGGTACTGATTGCAGGTGCCACGCCAACGCTGATCGCCTGGCTGGTTGAGTCCACCGGCAACCTGTATATGCCAGCCTACTATCTGATGGTGGTGGCAGCGATTGGTCTGGTGACCGGCCTGTATATGAAAGAAACGGCTAATAAGCCGCTGCGTGGCGCAGCCCCTGCCGCCTCTGACCGTTCGGAAGCCAAAGAGCTGTTGCAGGAAACCTACGATAATATCGAGCAGAAAGTAGAAGATATCAGCCAGCAAATCGCCGATTTGGAGAAGAAAAAGCAGACGCTGATCGACCAGCATCCCAAGCTGGATTAATTTCCCTTAGGTCGCTATAGGCCAGGGCTCGTGAATATTACGGCTCTGGCTTTTTTATTGCTGTTAGCGGGCGCAGCATGCAGTGCCCCTACGCATTGAGCCGGTCAAGATTTTGTCAGCAACCGCGTTCTGTTTGCTTCCCCTGATGTTCATGCTAGTTTGACAGCATCTTTGCACATCAGGAGGTGCTTTTGCCCGCAAGATTGCTCAATCCCGTCGCCATATATCAAGGGCTGCCCAACGACATCTATTTTATTGCTCTGGCCCGGTTTGTTTTAGGCCTTGGTAATTTCATTATCCCCTTCATGGTGCTGCTGCTAACGCAAAAACTAGGTTACTCGACCACGGTCGCTGGTGGTTTGGCGATGGGTGTCACCGCATGCTATCTATTGGGCAATTTGGTCGGCGGCAAGATGTCCGATAGTTTCGGCCATAAGAACATGATGGTCTGGGGAGAGATCGTCGGTGCAATAATCCTGGTGGTAAGCGGTTTCTTTGCCGATTGGCACACCCTGCTGCCCGCGTTGCTGTTTGTCAGCTACTTCTTTTTTGGTGTAGCGCTGCCGGCAAGTAACGCCCTGGTCGCCGATCTGTCCACCCCTGCCAATCGCAATGCGGTGATGTCGTTAAGCTACCTGGCCTATAACCTGGGCTCTGGCGTTGGCCCGGTTCTGGCGGGCTATCTTTTCTGGAACTACACCGCCTGGATTTTTTGGGGCAACGGCCTGGCCGGGCTGATAGGTGTCGCTATCGTGTTATTTTATGTCGCCACTCCTGCCGCCGATCGCGCAACAGACCATAGCGGACACTCCGAACTGGAAAAAGCCACTGACGCTTCGGTATGGCAAGTGTTCAAACAACGACCACGGCTGCTAGTATTTGGCGTGTTATGCATGCTGCTTTGGTTTTCGTTAAACCAGATGACCATGACCACTCCGCTCTATCTTAGCCATATTTTTGGCCAGCAAGGGCCGACCCTGTATGGCCAGCTAATGACCTCTGCCAGTATCTTGGTGGTGGTATTGACACCGCTGATAATAAGAATGACCCTCAATATCTGCGACATACAAAGCCTGGCCATTTCTGCACTGGCGTTGGCCATGGGATATGGCATTACCCTGCTCTCCCCGCTGGTCGCCATGCAGTTTATTGCCTGGTTCTTCCTGACCATCGGCGAGATCTTGCTCGTTACCAAGGAGGGGATTTATTTAGCTAATCATTCCCCACGCAGCCATCGTGGCCGCATAAGCGGGATCGTCACCACCATCCGCAGCCTGGGCCTGATGCCGACGTATATCTTGATGGGGGCATATATACAAAGCTATGGCTACCTGGATGCCTGGAAATTAATCATTGGTATCTCAGTGCTCACGGGGATGCTATTTATTGCGCTCTCGCTCCAGCAGAGCAAGGCTAGTAAAACTCTCGGTTCACTGAGATAAACTAGCCAATGTGACCAGAATAACGGGCGCAGCATGCAGCGCCCCTACACTTAGATCCCTACGAAGCCTTGGTTTCGCTTTCTGCGGGTTTCACCGTCACGATGAAAATGCCCAACATAATCACCAGCAGGCCAATACCCAGCGTGAGGGTCAGTTGCTCGTCCAGGAAAGCCACGGACATCAGCAAGCCTATTACCGGTACCCCGAGCATCGCCGTCGACATGCTGGTGCTCGACAACCACATGCTGGCGGCATTCACCGCAACAAAGCAGAATGCGGTTGCCAACGGCCCCATAAACAGCAGTATTTCAATTAACGAGGTAGAACCATCACCGGTATACGGCCCTTCCACGACCCGAGCCATCAACGCTAACGGTACACTGGCCAGCAGCATCTGCCAGGGCGCAAGCTCGTAGGCACTACAGACCCCTTTGTGATAGCGCAGATGCAAGATACACATCGCCCAGGCAAATGAGGCCGTCAGCAACATCAGGTTCGCCACGACGAGCACCTTATCGCTCCAGTTAAAGGTGAAAGGATTGAACAGCACAATCACCCCAACACCACCGAGCAATGAGCCCATCAGTTGCCGACGGGAAAGTGACTGACGGAAAAATAACACTGCGATAGGCGTGACCCAGAGCGGCGTGGTGTATGCCAGGATCGCGGACCGGCCAGCGGGCACTTCGGTCATGGCAAAGGCCCCCAACACGGTAAACGCCAGCATTTGCAGCAGCCCCACGCTCAACACCAAAGGCCAATCTTTACGCGGCGGGAAACGCAGTTTCTTCGTCAGTATCTGCAAAGCAAACAGACACAGCGCACCACTGACAAAACGGCTGGTTGAGAGCCAGATAGGCGTCATATGAGAGAGCCCTGCCTTCATCACCGGCCAGTTCGCACCCCAGATCACAATGGCCCCTACCAACAGCAGGACACCTTTGATTTTCACGCTATCGGGCGCGTAGCCCGGCGTGCTTTGCGGGCCAGTTAAGTATTTTCCCTCAGTATCCACAGCGCTTTCTCATCCATTAATTCAATACGCCAATTTTATCTGGATAACTGGGGGAAATTTCTCTTATTATGTTTACTGAATCGGTTTTTATGAGTAATTTTACCCATAAAAGTCACTTTTACAGGATAAATTTTCTCACATGAAGAAGCTCGATCGCACCGATGTCGCCATTCTGAACTCCATGCAGACCAACTCGCGGATCACCAATGCGGAGCTTGCACGCTCGGTCAACCTATCCCCCACCCCCTGCTTTAACCGCGTAAAAGCGATGGAAGAGTCAGGCATTATCAAAGGACAAGTGACCTTATTGGAACCGGCTGTGCTTGGGTTGCATGTGAACGTGTTTATTCAGGTGAGTTTGGAAAAGCAGGTGGAAGGTGCGCTCAGCAACTTTGAGCAAGCTATCGATGAACGACCCGAAGTGATGGAGTGTTACCTCATGACGGGGGATGCCGACTACCTGCTGCGGGTATTGGTGCCCGATATCCGTGCGTTGGAACGCTTTATTCTGGACCATCTGACCAAGATCCCGGGTGTCGCCAATATCCGCTCCAGCTTTGCCCTCAAGCAGGTGCGTTACAAAACGGCCTTGCCGCTACCGGCGGAAGGTATCAGCGTCCAGCCAATTAGATAAACCCTGCGGGTGCTTGTGGCATTTTATTGAAGCTGCGCGGAAGCTTGAGCCTCCGCGCATAGAGAGGTTATTTTTTCTTGGCCGTTGTCGGGTTTGGCTTGGCTTTCTTTGGCTTGGCAACGACTTCTGCCGTAACGGCTAGCTCTTTCGCCGCAGGAGCCGGTGCCTTGGTTTTCGCTCTTACCGCCACAGGAGGCTTCACCGCCGTGGTTTTGGCTTTAGCCGCAGCCACTACGGGTTTACTCGGCGTTGCGGCCGGCTTAGCCTCCGAAACTGTAGGCTCAATATCATTGCCCTTAACTTCGGAAATTGCCGGTTCGGCAGCCAATGCCTTGTACTTTTCCACCAGGTGTTGATAGGTATTTAACGCTTTGACACCGTTAAAGGAGTTATCAATCTTCCCCTCACGGATCAGCTCGATCACCACCTACTGCGCCGCTAACTCTGGATGTTTTGCCGGGTTAATAATCTCAATTTCAAATTCCATCGTCATCTCCTGACTGAATAGCCGAGCTTGGCAGCATACCATTTACCGCTGACAACGAAATCGCGCTGAATCCATTCAATTTAAAAAAATCCTTAGGACTCATCAGTTAGCTTGCCGAAAAGTGCCCATTCAGTAAGTCATGGGCACCATGATGGCAAAGACTTAGCCAGTATGCACCCCGAATAATTTGGGCAAGAACAGGGAGATGGCCGGAATGTAGGTGATCACCATCAGTATCAGGAACAGCACTGCATAGAATGGCAGCATCGCTTTCACGACCTGTTCGATTTTCTGCTTACTCACCGCACTGGCGACAAACAATACAGAGCCCACCGGCGGCGTGATCAGACCAATCCCCAGGTTAACCAGCATAATCATACCAAAATGCACGGGATCAATGCCCAGCGAGTTGGTCACAGGTAGCAACACTGGCGTGAGGATCAGGATTAACGGCGCCATGTCCATCAAGGTGCCAATGAGCAGCAACATGATGTTGATACACATCAGGATCACATATTTGTTATCTGAAATGGAGGTGAACATCTCGGTAATGCGCGCAGGCAACTGCATATAGGTCATAATGCCACCGAACGCCGCCGCAAAACCAATCAGGATCATCACGATGGTGACGGTTTTTACCGTGCGGTACATCAGTTTCGGCAACTCCGACCATTTGTAGTCACGATAGATAAACATGGTGACGAAGAAAGACCACAGGCAGGCAATGGCGGCCGATTCAGTGGCGGTAAAGATGCCTGACAGGATCCCCCCCATAATAATGACCACGGTCATTAATCCCCACAGTGTATCAACGAAAATTTTCACTGCCTGGCGGAAAGGAATTTTTTCACCTTTTGGATAACCCCGTTTATGAGCAAAGCAGACGCACATCACCATCAGGCTAAAACTGAGTAGCAAACCAGGCAAAATCCCGGCGATAAACAGCGCAGCAATCGACACCGTTCCCCCGGTCGCCAGTGAATAAATGACCGAGTTGTGGCTAGGCGGGGTCAAAATAGCTTGTACCGACCCACTCGCCGTTACCGCTGCGGCAAAATCGCGTGGGTAGCCTTTCTTGTCCATTTCCGGGATCATCACGGAACCGATGGAGGCCGTATCCGCAACGGAAGAACCAGAGATCGCCCCAAAGAACGTTGACGCCACAATGTTGACCAGAGACAGACCACCGCGAATAAACCCGACAAAGATATAGGCAAAGTTAACCAATCGCCTGGCTATTCCCCCTTCGGCCATGATTGCCCCCGCCAGAATAAAGAAAGGGATAGCCAGCAATGAAAACTTGTTTACGCCATTGGTTAACTGAATCATTACCGCTTCAAGCGGGATATCGATCCACAAGGCACCCACGATCGCACTGATACCAACCGCATAAGCAACGGGAACACCGATAGCCAACATTACGGCTAATGAAGCAACTAATATGAAAGCATCCATGTAATGGCTCCTGGATAGTATGCTGTATTAACTCTCTGCTGACCCCAACATCACCGCTGGACGGCGTTGCTGAGAACCAAAAAGGATCCGTTCAACAATAAAGAGTATCGTTACCGTTGATCCGATTGGCAGTGGCAAATAGGTTTCCCCAGCGGTAAGCAGAGGGAATTCTGCCACGGGCTGTTCCCACAACTCCCGGCATAAGGCATAGCTGTACACCAGAATAAATACGCTGATCGCCAACATCATCAGGTCGGTCAGCAAGGCACTGGCTTTCTGTAAATGAGGAGGGAGACGGTCCGTCACCATGGAGACGGCAATATGGGAACCGGCGCGATAGCTCACCGCAGCCCCAATAAAGGTAAAGGTAACCATACACATGATGGCGACCGGTTCAGGCCATGATAACGCGCTATTTAATATATAGCGCGCAAATATGCCGACAGGAATTACCGACACCATAAGTAACAACGCTATCCCTGAGCCCCACATCGAAATGCGATAAATAACATCCATGAGCAACGAATAATAACGTCCCATAATAATATTACCTATATGAAGAGATCGTTTGCATGAGCACGCTGTAGTCGTAATATTTTCTCTCATGGGCTAGGGATATATTACCCCCCTAGCCCGCCATCCGAGTTCGTTTTTTTATACGACGATATAAAGAACATTACTGTACATCTGCAATACGCTGGAGGAGTTCTTCGTGGCCCTTACCGAACTCATCTCGCACGGATTGGGTCGCTTTGTAGTAATAATCCGTATCGATATCATGGAACTGCACCCCACCCGCTTTCATCACGTCCAGAGATTTCTGGTTATATTCCTTCCACAGTTCGCGCTGCTCAACCTGGGCTTCTTTGGCGAGCTGGATAAGCAATGTTTGATCTTCCTTACTTAACTTATCCCACTTGGTTTTTGAGAACAGGAAGACTTCTGGAATAATCGAGTGACGGCTGTAGGTATAATTTTTCGCGACCGGCAAATAGTTATGTGCAACAAACGTAGGTGGGTTATTTTCAGTACCATCAACCACACCGGTCTGCATTCCGCTGAAGACTTCACTAACCCCCATCACCACCGCATTGGCCCCCATTGCTTTCAGCGTGGCCAACGCGACTGGGCTCGGCTGAACACGGATCTTCATGCCTTGCAACGCCTCCGGTTTAGTTACCGGGCTTTTGGTAATAAGGTTACGCGTACCGCTATCCATCCATCCTAGGAAGACCATTCGCGATTTCGGGCTGTTCGACAAACGATCGCCAATATCCTGGCCTACCGCCCCATCGAGAACCTTATGCATATGATCTTCGTCACGGAAGATGTAGGGCAGCGTGAACATGTTGACGTCAGGTAATATTGCTCCAACCGGCGTCATTGAAACACGGATAATATCTATGGCTCCGATTTGGGCCTGTTCGATGATCTGTTTCTCATCACCTAACACTCCACCTGGGAAGGTCTTGATCTCAAGACGACCATTGGTCGCTGCTTTTAATTTTTCCCCCATATGCTGAATAGCCACGACGTTGGGATACCCTTCAGGATGCACATCGGCAGCTTTAAACGTTTGGGCCAAAGCCAAATGGTTACTCAGCAGCGTGGCAGATGTCAGACAAATGCCGAATAGAATTTTGGACAATTTCATCGATATATCTCCCGAGGCAGTAATGCGAATTAATTGTTGTTATGACTAGATAACGTGACGATTGACGTTGTTAAGCGACCTCCCTGCCGCAAGTACTTTGACAAAACAGCAATGAAACACATCGTTACAATAGCAGCACCGTAACTTATCACACAGGTTTTTAAGTTGAGCTCAATCACAAAAACACAACAAAATGAAACCGCGTTCCCTTTTTTAAAAAACATTATTTCACCAACGTTTGAAGCCCTTTAGACTTGCTAGAACTGCAAATAATTGTGATAGAAATCAAAAAACAAACAGTGAAAACAATCTTCAATTGCATTTTTATTGATTTTAATTGCAAACTTAAAAAGTTTGCATTGACTATAATGACAAATAAATAATCTTTAAGGCCATCATCTAAAAAATGGTATATACCCGTGATCATTGA
>NZ_AYMQ01000011.1 GCF_000633355.1 Serratia sp. H1w | reverse complement strand
CTTCAATGATCACGGGTATATTTTGAGGTAACTTAATAAAATTCTCATCCAAATGATAAGGGAAATCATTTACACAAGGTGTTTTTTATTATTATTTATCCAGAATGGTGCGTCCTTGTAGGAATACTCTCAGTTAACTGCTTGTCTGGCTAAATATTATTTTTCTCTAATAGAGTGATTTTCTTCTGAAGGTTAAAACGTGAAGGCGTTAGCTATGCTGGGCGAGATTTCAAGAACGTTTTTTCCGTACCTGGCGGGGCGTCTGAATGGATAGGATCACAGATCTTGGTAGACAGCAGCCGGGAAAAAGCGACAATAAACGGCTTAACGTAATCAAAGGGAATGAGTAATGAACACACTTGACGCCATTCAACAACGCCGCGCAACCAAACAATTCGATACCCAGCATGTGATGACACTGGAAGAGAAGAAGGCACTGCTCAACATCGCCCTGCAAAACACGCCTAGCGCCTTTAACCTGCAACATTGGCGTCCACTGCTGATCGAAGATCGCGCTCAGCGCGAGCATATCCGCGAGGTAGCATGGGGGCAGGCGCAGGTGACCGATGCTTCGATGCTGGTTATCCTGTGTGGCGACCTGTCCAGTTGGGAGTCCCAGGTGAAAAACGTTTGGCGTGAGGCCGCGGAACCGGTGCAACAGTTTATGCTGCCAGCGGTCGACCAATATTATCGTGGCAAGGCTCAAGTGCAGCGTGATGAAGTCATGCGCAGCAGCGGCCTGTTTGCCCAGACCTTGATGTTGGCGGCCAAAGCCCAAGGTTATGACTCTTGCCCAATGGACGGTTTTGATTTTGACGCCGTGGGCAAGATCATCAATAAGCCGGAGCATTATCAGATCGCGCTGATGGTGGCGATTGGCAAGGGTATTGGCCAGCCTTACCCACGTATTGGTAAATTGCCGGTTGATGAAATTGTGAAGGTCGATCGCTTTTAATTCTTATCCCTCTCTCCCAATAGGGAGAGAGGTTCTTGGTGACTAGGCCATTTCCTGAATAATAAGTTCTAATCTTTCCCGCTGCGGCTTATTAAGCGCTTGCGCACCACCATGGCCCGCGTTTTCAGCGATTAAATGATACAGCCCCACCAGCCAATCATAGATATATAGTGCGCTACTATTGATCGGTTCCACAGGTAACGCTGTCAAACGCAAGTCGGCACTCTGGCTGGGTTTGGTGAAAATCTTGTGGCCACGGTTAATGCGGCTTTCCGGCCTCTGTTCTTGCGGACGCAGCTGGAAGCCAAGCCAGGCGACAAAATCCCCCAGCACCGTCAAAGTAGAGGCGATCTGTCGTTCAACCAGATTTTCCCTGCTGTTAGCTGCCTGTTGGGGGGCGGCCAAGGCGTTGCCTAACCGTTGCCAGATATCCAGCCGGAAGCTGGCAGTGATCAATTCATCCCCCAGCGTGGCCAAGGTGGCCGTTTCAACCGCCAGCAAGTCGATTAATGCACGATTATCCGCCAGATTACGCAACTGGGTGATCCATAACTGTTGCACCAGCAATACGGCGTTAGCGCCAGACTTGAGCGGCGATACCGCCGTCGGTTGTTCGTCAAACAGATCTAACTCGATCGCCAGAGGATCGTCGCTATGTGGGCGATCTTGCTGCTGTTGGCAAAAGAGTTGCTGTAGGGCGCTGCGGTCTGGCAACAGGTGTTCCAGCAGTTCGCCATGCAGCGTCGTGCGGGTTTGTAACGCTTTTACCGTGGCCTTGGCGAGCGGGGCTTTATCCTCGGCCTCCACACTGAGCCAGCGGCCGAGTAGATTTTGCCGCAGATCCAACTCCAGTCGTTCGAAACGCTGTTGCAGGCGGTTGTGGCGTGCGGCTTCATTTACCGAGATGAGCAGATAGTCGGCCATACGCCGCAGCTCATCTTCATTCATCGCCAGCAAGGTGCCCCAAACCTCTCCGGGGTGACCAACGTAACGCTGCACGGCTTGGTCAAAATGGGGAGACGATCGCCGATCGTAGGGGGTAAATGCCCAAACCAATCCGGGATGGCCAGGGTTATCCGAGCCCTGATGTTGCTGTACCCAATGATCCAGCGCCCGGCCAACCATCGTGGCTTCTTCACGGCAGGCTGCGGCATGGCAGATGATCAAGGCCTGCATGGCCTGTTGGTCGCTGTAGCGTTGCAGTAACGTCAGGCTCTTGGCCTGCTGCAAACGTCGGTTAACCGTGGGCTGACCCGCGTTATCCGCCTTGTAGGCAGGCAGATCCAGATAATCGGTTGACGCAAATCCGCTATGGGACGGTGTGCTAGGTACGGGGATCAGCAATTCTGCGGTTAACAGGTTCAGCTCGCCCACGGGGAGGGTCATCACGTCGAAGTCTAGCCTGATTTGAACCTTGTCATCGCTCTCATCCAGATTTGCTGGCGTAAAAATGCCGTAACTGGGATGCTGATTTTCATCCGTCAGCAGGCTGAGTGGTGCCAATACGCTGGGGGCGTTAGCTAACTGATCCAGCCGGTAAGCCAGACGGCGATAACATTCGGTCAATGCCGGCTCTGCGCCCCATAGCGGAGCAAATAGTTGTGCCCGATCATCAATTGCCAGATAGGGGGCGATCGCTAACGCGCTTGGCCAATATTTGCTGTCCCAGAACTGCTGTACTTGCGGGTCATCATGACGCAGCGCGTCCCAAATGGTGACGAGATCATCGGCGCTGATACCCGGCACTACCTGATGTTGGCAACGTTTGCTCAACGAGGCGAGTAGTTCGTCGGTGGTGCTTTCTGCCACTGGCAGTTGTGCATTGGCACTGCGGGCCAGCATACAGACCAACTCTGCCGCCGTTAACAGCTTAAGTTGCACCGGATAATCAGGGTCTTGTTGCGGTGCCGTGTGGCTAAAGCGGATCGCTACCCCAACGGCAGAGTGCCCAGGGCGGATATGTGTCAGGTAATCCAGCGTCTTACCGGCGAAGGTGGTCGCCAAATAACCGGCTTCTGCCGTTGCCAGTGCGGCGATCAGATAGTTTTTTGCCGCTTGCGATCGGCCATAAAAGCCAAGGGCTCCCCGCTGAGTAGTAGCCGCCGCCAGCCGATGAAGCCGGATGCGGCTACGGCGTAGATTAAGCATCAAGCTGGGAGCTTCCAGCGCGAAACGGGGAGGCGGCAAGTGAGCGTTACCCGCCCAGGCCAGCGCCCGATCGATACCTTGGTTTACTAACGGCCAGCGCTGGCTAAGCGGGGTAATTGGGTGGCTGACTGACTTCATGCAAAAACGCTCCCGCTGTCGATCCAATAGTGGGTAGCCCCGGCGGCACTGTCGATCAGCGTATTCAATTTGAGTTGTAGATGCTCGGTGGGCACCGGGCTGCCATCTTCCAGCTCGGCGGCGGTGATGTCCCAGCGAGCGGGAAAGTCCGGTTGTGGGGCAATTTTAACCCGCAACAGGTTGTCGCCTGCCAGGTTGCGCGCCAGCTGCGGGTCGACGATCGTCAGGGTAAACAACGGCGCTGCGGGCCAATGTTCGTTATCCAACTGGCGGAATCCCAGACACAATGCGCCATTGAGGTCAAAGCTGACGCTGCTGTCCAGACCGCCATCCGGGGTATCCAGATCGAGATCGGCATAGTAGACCTGATTGGCAGGCAGGCGATTGTCCATATCCAGACGCCCCAGATAACGCACGGTTGAATAAGGGCGGAAATCGGCTGCTTTGAAGTAAACGCCGGGTAAGCGTAACTCCAGCGCTAACAGACACAGCATGGCTCCCACCGCCGCGGTGGATTTGGGGTTTTCGATCCGTCCTTGCTGGCTGAAAGGATACCAACCGCTGGTGTGGTAACCATCCAGTGACACGATGCGGTTGATGGGAACCGGCTGGAGCTGCCGGAACAGGGCCTGAATGCCGGGAAAACGCGAAGGGCGGCCGGTCAGCAGCAGCACATCGCAGTTGTGCAGGGCGATCACTTCGGTCAACAAACGCAGATTGCGGGTAAGCGCCATGCGCGGGGCCAGGAACTCGGCATGCAGATGACTCAGCCGCATAATCAACGGTGTCTGCAAGACATCGAAAGGTTCTGCTTCTGCCGGTAAGCCGCGTTGCACCGCAGCGTTGATATATTTCAGCACGTTATCGGTGGGATTTTGCGTCAACAGCTCGCCCAATGTGGCGTCAATCTCACTGCGGGTCTGCACCGGGGTAAAGCTTTCGTAGCGTTCCAGGATCGCCTGAGCGAGCGGAATGAAAAGTTGCAGTGTCACTTGTTGCCGCAGCACCGATGCGCCTTCCTGACCAAACAGTTCGGCCATCAGCACTGCCGGTTCTGCGATGCCGACACGTTTGAATTCGGTCTGTAGTGCTGGCAGCAGATACAGGCGGATCACCTCCAGCAGAATATCATCGCCCGCGACCTTGACCCCTTCGCGAAAGAGCAGATGCGGAGTGATCTTGACGTTGTTACCCGCCGTTTCTTCCAGACGGTACTGGGTGATCGCCAGATCGGTGGTGCCACCGCCGATATCTACCGAAGCAATACGCAATGTTTTCCCCGGTTCGGCAGAGTCTGGGCGCGCCATGGCGCTAAAGAACTCCCCGGCCTGGCCCGCAAAGTTGACCTGGATTTCGTTATACAGATAGACCATCTGGCCGCAGGTGGCCTCATCCCACTCCATCTGCACGGCGGGCAACGGCACCGAGCCAAGTCCTTCCTCTGCTGGATGCCAGCCCATTGCTTTCCATACTAGCGCGATCGCCTCATGCATCCGCAAGCGGAAGATTTCCCTTTCCGGTACCGGCATGGCGGAAGGCAGGGTCAGAATAATATTACGCAAACGGCGGGGGGCTGTCCCTTCGCGCTGAGTCAGTCGCTGGGCCACGTCGTTGATCTGCATCAGAGCCTGGGCCAACAGTTCGCTAAGCATCAGGGCCATCAGCGAACTGCGGCTATAGGTCGGGGTGAAGACCGGCAGGCGTTCCTCCGGCGGTAGGCTGGACAATGGCTGACCTTGGTCATTGATCAACTGAGCTAACGGCGTTGCGAGCGCGGGCGGTTCTTGCAGGCTGAACTCTGCCGTGCGGTTGAAACGCCAACCGGGGGCGTAACACTCTTCATCCCACAGATAGCGCCGTGGACTGGAAAGGCCGGTCGATGCCGTATCGCCTTGCCGCTGTTGTGCCAATCGGCAGGCTTCATGGCCAATCCGGGTCAGCGAGGGCCAGAGAAACGCATCGTCCCGGCCACTTTCAAATGAGAAATTTGCTTTGCCAAAGTTGGCGGGGGCAAACTCCGTACGGCTGGAAAAGAGCCCTTGATGCCGATAATGCGGTTCGCCGAGATCGCGTAGTTGCAGCTCATAGCTGTATTTCAAGCCGTTGCGTTCCGCCGGGTGATCCTCTACCAGGATACCGCAGGTATGCGAGTTACCAACATCGAGGATCAGATCCACATTCACTGCGGATTGCTGCACCTCATTGCCTAGCGAGATATCCGGCACGTTCAACTGGCTGGCCAGCAGTTGCAGCAGGTTCAGGTAATGAGCCTGATATTCAAATTCACGCAGCGAAACGCTGATATTGCGCTCCGGGCGCTGCTCCAGGGCGCTGGCCTGTTGGCAAAACACCTCGCGTAGCCAGCCGTCGACCCAGGTGGCATCCAGAAAATCACCCAAATCCTGGCTATGGTGTGCCAGTGCAAAGCTCAGTCCGGTGGTGATGTCCTGCTGGGTAGGGGCCAACTGTTGGTTTTCATGCCCTGCTGGATAGACCTGGGTATCAAATGCCAGCGTAATACGCAGCGTATGCCCTTGCCGGTCTGGCTGCGCCAACTGCCTGATTTGCATTCGCGCCCAGTTGTCTGGCCCGCTCAGAAAGCTGCTTGGTGGGTTGAAGCGCAGGAATGGCAACGGCAACCAGACACGGTCGAGTAGCCGCAGTGACTGCTCCAAAGCGAAGCTGAATTCAGGGCGGACCATTTCGGCAGGTTCGCCAGGGGCTACCGGTAGGAAATATCGGTCCTTGGCCTGATGGTAGTTCAGCCGCAGCAGTGGGCCATTGGCGGTCTGGCGGACAAATTTGCCTGGACGCTCGGCATCAAGCACCGGCGTAACGGCGAAGTCCAGAAATTGGATCCCACTGTTGGGGATCAGCGTAACGCGCTGCGGATATGCGATGGGGGTCGCCAACATTATTTACTCTCGCGCTTGATCGTCATAGGGAATACCGTTTCGCTGTTGCCGTAACGCCCGCTGCATTCCGCCGCGGCGGCATCGCCTTGCTTGCACACCAGTTCCGGCATTTGATAGCGGGAACCGTCGCTGCAACGGGCCTTGGTACGGCTATTGATCACCAGATTACCTGACTGCATCAGGCCAGCGTTGACCTCGACCCGGCAGGTGACTTTGTCACCCTGGACGATCCTGGCGGTGCCTTTGCCATTTTTAAACTGGTACAGCAGGCTTGGTGGTTTGCCGGTCAGCGGATCTTTGATGGCCAAGGTGACGCGCCATTTACCGTTGAGGAAAGCGGTAGAACCGGCCTTGACATCCTCAGCCGGTAACGTCAGAGCCAGCCTATCGACCACCACCGGCGTAATGACCGGCGGGGGCAGCACCTCTGCATGAGCTAATGGCAGTTGTAATACCACAGGCGTAATAACCAGTTTGGGGTGTAATTTGATGACTGGCTCAACGATTTTCATCGGTGGCTGAGCTGTGGGTTTGGGCAGCAACAGCCAGATCGCGGCGGCCAGAATCAACACGGCTGGCAGTAGCAGTAACCACCAGGCGCGGCGAGGCGGGTCTTCAGTCACTGGGGGAAGAGGTGCTGGCTCCGGTTCGGCAATAGGTTCAGCAACTGGCTCGACGATTGGCGTAGCGATCGGTGGCGCAGGGCGATCTTGCGGGCGCAGGCAATCCAAAGGCGCGCTGCGGATTTGGCCATCGGCTTTCACACATCCCCAGAAGGTGATCACCGGTTTACCATCCACCAGGAAAACCGCGTTCTGATCGGGGAACTGCATGGCCTTGCTGAGCAACGCCGCAAACATTTGCAGGCTGGCTTTGCCGCTGTGGCGAGCGCGCAGGGTAATGGCTTCGGCGGTGTTCTGGAAATGCTCCAACAGTGGCAGGGCGGCGGCTCGTTGTTGCTCATCGGCCGCATGCCAGGAGATCGCTCGTCCAGCGATGGGCGCATACCAGTCAATGCGATCGCCTTGTGCGTTAGGGAGCGGGATCGCCAGGCAATCCGCTACGGCTGGCTGCTGCTGGAGGCGCAACGCCTCACGTAACTGCGCTGCCAACGCATAAACCGGTTGTCCATTTTCCCCCAAAGTGAGAACGTCAACTAAATTGCCACTGCGTAAAAAGGGTTTTGCCACGCCGGATGCCCTGCTTTTAAGCTAAACGCCTAGTTTAGATAGCTATAAACGAATCAAACGGCTGAAAACAGGGGGAAAGTGGCATCTGTTTTGTGCATCGGATTGAAAGCGGTGACGAACGATATTATCCTGCAACATGCTGTATTGCTTTCAAGATCTATACTTGTACTTTTAACTGGAGTGGACGTTAGCGATGAAAACGCCTGAGATGCCTGAGAATGAAGTACAGCGATTGAAGGCTCTGCGTTCCCTGCATTTGTTGGATACCCTGCCAGAAGAACGCTTCGATCGGGTGACGCGCATGGCCCGGCGACTGTTCAGCGTACCTGTTGCATTGGTGAGCTTGGTGGATGAAAACCGTCAGTGGTTCAAATCTAATAGTGGACTGGAATCGGCCAAAGAAACGCCGAGGGACATTTCTTTGTGTGGTCATGCGATCCTGGGCAACGATATTCTGCTGATCCCCGATACGCTGCAGGATGAGCGCTTTGCGGATAACCCACTGGTCAAGGATTCACCGCATATTCGTTTCTATGCCGGCTGCCCGTTAAGCTATTCCAGTGAGCTGAAAATTGGCACCCTGTGTCTGATCGATGACAAGCCCCGACAGTTTGATGCCGAAGACGCGGTTGCACTGCGCGATCTGGCCTCAATGGTGGAAGATGAGCTGCGTGCGTTTCAGGCTTCGACTTCAGATGAACTGACAGAAATCTCCAACCGCCGTGGCTTTATCTGTCTGGCAGGCCATATGCTGAACCATTGCCAGATAAAAGGGGTCAAGGCTAGCCTGGTGTTTATCGATCTGGATAAATTCAAGATGATCAACGACGCATACGGCCATGGGGAAGGAGACCGGGCTCTGGTCTATTTTGCAGAGCTGATGAAACGTGCCTTTGGCTATTTTGACGTGATTGCCCGGCTGGGCGGTGACGAGTTTGTGGCTCTGATGGGGAGCCGCAGTAAAAGTGAGGCCGAGCAGGGGATTACCGTTCTGCGAGGCTATGTGGATGAACATAATGCTTCACGGATCACCCCTTATCAGTTGGCGTTTTCCTATGGCATCGTTGAGTTTGATCCTGCCGTACCCCACAGCTTGGAGGTTTTACTGGCCGAGGGGGACTCCACCATGTACCGCATCAAAAAAGCCAAGATCGTGTAGCGGCCTTAGACCGCCTCTGGGAAAATTGGCGCTATTTCAATCAGCCGTTTTTCCTGCGAGTTGGTATCGATCAGCGTAAACGCCGCCTGCAACATTTTGTCCACGTCCTGGCGCACCATCACAATGTCATGGCCTAACAGCAGCACGAAAGGGTCCCAGTCAAAGCAGCCCATCACGGGTTGTTTGTCACCGCGAAAGCCGGATGCCACCAACCAGCGCATGACACCTTCCAGCGAGATCGTCGAGTTGACGAATAACCCGGTGTCCAGATCGCCACCTTCCGCGATAAACGCTTTCAACGCCTGCTCGGCCTTGTCTGGCGAATAGCCACAGGCCAGCAGATTCTGTTCGATGACCTCAACGCCCAATTGGCCGTGAGCGTCCCGAAAACCGCGCAAACGTTCCGTGGTGTTATGGTCAACCCCGCGACCGCCGACGAATATCAGCGGTTTGAGGTAACCCAGCCGTTTTTCGCAGTTCGCCAGGATGCGTAGCGTCAACTCTTTGGCACCGGCATAGTTATCGGTGATCACCGAAGGGGCGAGGGTGCCTGGCAGATCGAGATTCAGCGTGGAAATGCCGGAAGCCGCGCAGATCTCGGTGATTTTGTCGGGGGCAGTAGCCCCGGTTGAGATGATCCAGTCAACCTGATAGGAAAGCATGGTGCGGGCCGCTTCGATTTCCAGCTCAGGGTCGCGGCTGGTACAGGTGATCACCGGGAACAGGCCGCGTTCACGGGCCATCGACTCGAACCGTTCAACGATTGAACCGAAATAACGGTTGTCATACTTGGGGACGATCATGCCGATCATCGTCGATTTGCGGCGGCGCAGCAGGCTGGCCTGTTGATTGACGGTATAGCCCTGTTCTTCGGCGATGCGCAGGATTTTTTCTGCCAGTTGAGCACCAATGCGGCGCTTTTTCCAACTGCCGTTGAGCACGGCGCTCACCGCGCTTGAGGAGGCCCCGGCCAATTCGGCCAAATCGTAAATTGTCGTTTTTTTTGCTTTGAAGCCAGTCACAAATTTCGCTCCCCAATTTTCTATATCTTGACAGTAAAAATAAAAAGTCGCAATGATGCTCAATCGATTGAGCGCCATGAGCAAACGGTAGGAAAGAGTGCTGTAGCCAAGGCGAGGGAACGGATGTCAGATACTGCGTAGGGGCGCTGCATGCTGCGCCCGGTGGCATCACCAGCGCCAAACAAATGCTTAACGCGATGAATTAACACGCGGTTATTTCGTCGTGACGATTTGATCTCTTGTTTAATTAAGGAACCCAGCCATGACAGATTTCACCCAATTGAATTTCTCCCTCAAAGGTAAGGTCGCTGCGATCACCGGCGCGGCCTCGGGTATCGGCCTGGAATGCGCACGCATCTTCCTGCAGGCCGGAGCTAAAGTGGTACTGATCGACCGCGACCAGGAAAAGTTGCAACGCCTGACCGATGAACTTGGCGACAACGCTTTCCCCTTGGTTGTCGATCTGCTCAACCCGCAGCAGGTGTCTGGCATGTTGCCTGGTATTCTGGCGGCTGCCGGGCGTCTCGACATTTTCCACGCCAATGCCGGTGCCTATATTGGCGGCCCGGTGGCGGAAGGCGATCCGGACGTGTGGGATCGCGTGCTTAATCTCAATATCAACGCCGCGTTCCGCAGCGTTCAGGCGGTGTTGCCGCATCTGATCGAGCAAAAATCTGGCGATATCTTGTTTACCAGCTCGATTGCCGGGGTGGTGCCAGTGATCTGGGAACCCATTTATACCGCTTCAAAGTTTGCCGTTCAGGCGTTTGTACACTCTACGCGCCGTCAGGTGGCGCAGTATGGCGTGCGGGTGGGCGCGGTGTTGCCAGGGCCGGTGGTGACCGCGTTGCTGGACGATTGGCCAAAAGCCAAAATGGAAGAGGCTCTGGCCAACGGCAGCCTGATGCAGCCAAGGGAAGTGGCCGAAGCGGTGTTATTTATGGTCACGCGTTCGAAGAATGTCACCGTGCGCGACCTGGTGATCCTGCCAAACAGTGTCGATCTTTGATAGGTGAAAATGATGAACAATAAACAGCAGGTCGTTATCGGCGTCGATGTAGGGTCAGGCAGCGCACGGGCAGGGGTTTTTGATCTGTCAGGTGCCATGTTGGCGCACGCCAGCCAGGAGATCACCTTGTTCCGTGGCCCGGAACACCATGTTGAACAATCCAGCCGCGAGATATGGCAAGCGGTGTGTACCAGCATCAGGCAGGCGGTTGCCGCTGCCGGGATTTCTCCAGACAACGTGGCTGGCATCGGTTTTGATGCCACCTGTTCCCTGGTGGTGCTGGATGCCGCAGGCCAGCCATTGGCGGTAGGCCCATCCGAAGATCCCGACCGTAACATTATCGTGTGGATGGATCATCGGGCAACGGAGCAGGCCGAGCGGATCAACGCCACCGGACACCCGGTACTCAACTATGTGGGCGGTAAAATCTCGCCGGAAATGGAAACGCCCAAACTGCTCTGGCTGAAAGAGAACCGGCGTGCGATTTACGACAACGCTTGGCAGTTCTTCGATCTGGCCGATTTCCTGACTTGGCGGGCTACTGGGGATCTGGCACGTTCAGTCTGTACCGTGACCTGCAAATGGACCTATCTGGCGCATGAGAAACGCTGGGATGCGGACTATTTCCGCACCATCGGCCTTGAGGAATTCCCAAACGAAGCGTTCCGCCGTATCGGGGAACACATCAAAGAGCCAGGCACGCCTTGTGGCAACGGCCTGACGGCGGAAGCGGCCGAAGAAATGGGGCTCTTGGCGGGTACGCCTGTCGCCGTTGGCCTGATTGATGCCCACGCTGGCGGGATTGGTACCGTCGGTGTCGGCGGTGGGGTCACCAGCAACCTGGCCTACGTGTTTGGTACCTCATCATGTACGATGACCACCACGCAAAAACCCGCTTTTGTGCCGGGCGTTTGGGGGCCGTATTACTCAGCCATGGTGCCGGGAGCCTGGCTCATTGAAGGTGGGCAAAGCGCGGCAGGAGCGGCGATCAAGCAGTTGGTCTCTTTCCACCCGGCCGCAACCGAAGCGGCAGAGCAGGCTAAAGCGTTGGGCGTATCACTGCCAACCTTGCTGGCCGACCTGGCGCTGGCGAAAATGCCGGCGGCGTCGGAAGCGGCAAAACTTGCCAATGGCTTGCACGTGGTGCCCGAATTCCTTGGCAACCGCGCACCTTTTGCCGATCCGCATTCCCGCGCTATCGTCGCTGGGCTAGGCATGGAGAGTAATCTCGATAATCTGGTGGCCTTGTATGTTGCCGGGATCTGCGGGATTGGCTATGGCTTAAGGCAAATACTCGATGCCCAGTCCCAGATGGGCGTCACCGTTGAAAATATTGTGATCAGCGGTGGTGCCGGCCGTCATCCGTTGGTGCGGCAGTTGCTGGCGGATAGTTGTGGCTGCGCGGTACTGGCAACCAAGGCGGAAGAACCGGTATTGCTGGGTTCGGCGATCCTGGGGGCGGCGGCAGGGAAGGTTGCCGGTTCGGTGGAGCAGGCAATGACGCAGTTTTCCGAGTTGGATAGCCAATACCAGCCGAATGGCGATTTCAGCCAACTGCACGCCAATCGCTATGAGGCCTATAAGCTGTTGCAAAGCACGGCCAAACGTATCCGCGAGGAACTGCAATAACGCTGACGCCCCTCTCCCTAACCCTCTTCCACAGGGAGAGGGAACCGTCCGTGCGACATTTTGACTCTTGAATCTAACCTTAACATGGGCGCGGCATGCAGCGCCCCTACGCAGTACCACATTACCTGCCTACGACGCTGAACTAGCTCGGAGGATGAGCCCATATGTTATGCGTCCTGTGCTTCCTTGAGTAGCCAATCACGGAATATCTCCATGGCGGGCGTCATATTTTTCGATTTCAAATAGGTTAACCAGTAGCTCCCCATATTGATTTCGGCTGCAAAGGGACGTACCAACTGCGCGTTATCCAATTCGCGGACAAACATCTTTGCTGGGGCCAATGCCACCCCACCGGAATGGATGGCGGTTTCAACCATCAGCCGGGAGGAATCAAAGATGGCACCGTTGACCCGCACCGCTTGCAGGCCCGCGGCGGCAAACCAGTTTTCCCACTCTTCAGCACGATAAGAACGCAGCAGATCTTCGTTCAGCAGATCGGCTGGGGTGCTGAGCCGCTTAGCCGTCTCGGGCGTGCACAACACGGTCAGCGGCGCATCAAACAGCATTTCGTTCTGGGTGGCTGGCCACAGGCCCGCGCCAAAGCGAATGGCGAAATCCAACCCCTCGGCGGCCAGATTAACCACGTTATTGTTAGTACGTAGCCGCAGTTCAACAAAGGGGTGCTCTTGCCTGAAGCGGTCAAGGCGCGGTAGAAGCCAGCCAACGGCAAAGGTGCCAACGGCCGCTACTGTCAGCACCTCCTGAAACTGCCCCCCTTCAAACTGCCGGAAGGCTTTTTCAATATGACCAAAGGCGTCGGTTAGCACGGCAAACAGCGCCCGTGACTCCTCCGTCATTTCCAAACCGCGGGGTAAGCGTTTAAATAACACCATCCCCAGGCGCTCTTCAAGCAGCCTGACCTGTTGGCTCACGGCGGCTTGGGTTACATACAGTTCCAGCGCGGCCCGAGTGAAACTCAGGTGTCTGGCGGAGGCTTCGAAGGCACGCAGGGCGTTAAGAGGAAGATTAGAGCGCATAGCCATTATCCAAAAGATTTTCTTTATGCTAGAGAAAATTCTTGTCGCTTGTCAACAAGTGCCTAACAGGGGATATTTCCCGCCATCTGAAGATCAACCCAACGCGTTAATCCCCCTAATCTGTGAGGCAAAACATGGTTAAAAATACACTACGTCAGACCACCCTGATGGTCGCTGCGGTTATGCCGCTGTTGTTCGGCAGTGCATCAGTGTGGGCGCAACCCGCTAATGCCAAGAATACTATCCAGCAGCAACTGGCTGATTTGGAAAAAAGCTCCGGCGGCCGCCTGGGTGTCGCGCTGATCGATACCGCCGATAACTCACAGATCCTGTATCGTGCAGATGAGCGTTTTGCCATGTGCAGCACCAGCAAGGTGATGGCGGTTTCGGCGCTGTTAAAGCAGAGTGAGACGGATAAAAATCTTTTGGATCGGCGCATGGCCATCAAGCAATCCGATCTGGTCAACTACAACCCGATCGCCGAAAAGCATCTGGATACCGGGATGACCCTGGGCGAGTTCAGCGCCGCCACCATCCAGTACAGCGACAACACGGCGATGAACAAAATCCTCGAACATCTTGGCGGTCCGGCAAAAGTGACCACCTTTGCACGTAGCATCGGCGATAAAACGTTCCGTCTCGATCGCACCGAACCTACCTTGAATACCGCCATTCCGGGTGACGAACGTGATACCACATCGCCGCTGGCAATGGCCAAAAGCCTGCAAAATCTGACCCTGGGCAAGGCGCTGGGCGAACCACAACGTGCCCAACTGGTTGAATGGATGAAAGGGAATACTACCGGCGGAGCCAGCATTCGTGCAGGTTTACCAGCCAAATGGATTGTTGGGGATAAAACCGGCAGCGGCGATTACGGTACCACTAATGATATCGCCGTTATCTGGCCATCGAACAACGCGCCGTTGGTATTGGTGACCTATTTCACCCAGCCACAGCAGAATGCCGAAGCCCGCAAAGACGTATTGGCCGCAGCCGCCAAGATTGTCACCGAAGGTTTTTGATGTAGGGGCGCAGCATGCTGCGCCCATGAAAAGGCCGGATAATCCGGCCTTTGATGATCACGCTTGGCGATTAATAATCGATGGCGTCGCGAATAATCGGGCAGGTCATACAGTGGCCGCCGCCACGGCCACGGCCCAGCTCACTCCCCACAATCTCGATCACCTCCACGCCTTCCTTACGCAATTGGGTATTGGTTTTGGTATTACGATCGTAAGCCAGCACCACCCCAGGAGAGAGCGCCACCATGTTGTTACCACTATCCCACTGCTGGCGTTCGGTATCGTAGTCGTTACCTTCGGTCTCCACCACCCGCAGTTTTTTCAGGTTCAACGCCCCGGCAATGGCCTCAACAAAGGTGCCATTATCGCGGCTCAGCTTCATGCCGGTTGGGCCATCATCCGGGCGCAGTGAGAAGGTTTTGATCTGATTGACGATCGCCGGATAAAGCGTGACGACATCGCGATCGCAGAAGGTAAATACCGTATCCAGGTGCATGGCGGCGCGCAGTTTTGGCATGGCTGCAATCATTACCCGCTCAACGCCGGAATGCTTGTTGGCGAACAGCGAAGCGGCCAACTGGGTGATCGCCTGGTGCGAAGTACGTTCACTCATACCAATCAGCACCGTTTTGTTGCCGATCGGCATTACGTCACCACCCTCGAGCGTGGCAGTACCGTGGTGCACCGTTGGATCCCCCCACCAGACGTTAACGTTGGCTTCGCCAAAGTCCGGGTGGAACTTATAGATCGCCGTCGTCAGAATGGTTTCTTCGTGACGGGCAGGCCAATACAGTGGGTTCAAGGTCACGCCGCCGTAGATCCAACAGGTGGTATCACGGGTATACAGGGTATTCGGCAGCGGTGGCAGCAGGTATTCGGTGATGTCTACCGCTTCACGGATCAGCTTCAACTCTTCATGGTCTGCATAACCTTCTTTGGCCAGCTCGGTAGTGGAAAGGCCGCCGATCAGTACCTCCGCCAATGCTCGTGGTGCCAGACCATCCAGGAAGCTGCGGGTTTCTTTCAGGATCCCCAGCGATACCTCATTGGGCACAATCTGCTGATCCAGTATCCACTTTCTGGCTTCAGGCAGCGCCAGCGTTTCGGCCAGCAGGTTGTGCATCTCAACCACGTCCACGCCGTGTTCGCGCATCTTGGTCATAAAGTCAAAATGGTCACGTTTGGCGCGCTCAACCCACAGCACGTCATCGAACAACAGCTCATCACAGTTACTTGGTGTTAGCCGGTTATGCGCCTTCCCTGGGGCGCAGACCATGACCTTATGCAATTTCCCTACTTCAGAATGAACACCAAACTTGGACTGCGTCTTTTTCTTAGTCGTCATAATGACTTGCCTCGATCAGATTGTGATAACGCCAGTGGCAATGCTGTAGATTGCGACAATGGCGGCGACCATAACGATGATAAAAAGTCCCATTTCGGCCGGGGTGAACAGTTTCGCGTGTTGTTCACGTTTGGCCATAATGTACAGCAGCGTTCCTGGGCCATAGATGATGGCGGAGAGCAGCAGATATTTCATACCACCGGCGTACAGCATCAGCAGTGCGTAGAAGGTGGCAATCAGCGCGAAGATCAGATCCTTTTTGTGATCGC
>NZ_AYMQ01000010.1 GCF_000633355.1 Serratia sp. H1w | reverse complement strand
CAACACATTGAATACTTGACCCCTTTTTTATTATCAGATAACGCCAAAGCCTTACCCACCGCCTTTGGGAGGGCAATAGTATGCGCCTAGGCAGCACAAAACGACAGACCGCTTACACAAAAAGACATCAGGGAATATGGAGTAAACGACATGCAGGAAAGTGGAGACGTTTCAAGAATAATGAAAATACGCTAAGGAGCAAAAGATCGAGTCGGAGGCGGGATGACTCCCACCACCCTTGCAACGAGAAGATTATACGATAAATCGATTCACTAATTTGGTCATCACTGCCGCTTGGTTATCCAGTACCTGGCTGGCACTGGCCGCTTGGGAAACCAAAGCCGCATTTTGCTGTGTGACTTGTTCAAGTTGATTCAAAGCCAGATGTACCTGCCCCACGCCCAGTGATTGTTCGTTGGCGGCCTGAGCGATATCGCTAACATATTGTTTCATCAGTCCTGAATTATCGGCTGCCGCTTTTAGCGCGATCCCCGAAGCCGAAACCCGGGCGACACCTTCCGCGATTTTTTCCATATTTTGATTAATCAGCTCACGGATCTGACTCGCCTCTTTAGCACAACGTTGAGATAAATTACGCACCTCACTCGCTACCACCGCAAATCCCCTTCCAGACTCGCCAGCTCTAGCGGCTTCTACCGCAGCATTGAGCGCCAATAAATTGGTCTGAAAAGAGATATCGTCAATAGAGGCCACGATACGTGCAATCTGCTCACTGGAGTTACGGATCTCAGCCATGCTCTGGCTGGCTTCATTTGCCACGAGATTCGCCTGCATGACATCGCGCTCCATCGCCTGCGTGAGTTGTTCAGCTTCGCGGGCGTTATCTGCAGTCTGGGAGATCGCCGTGGATATTTGTTCCATACTTGCCGCAGTTTCAACGATAGATGCCGCCTGTTCATCAGTACGCTGCGCTAAATCCTGATTGCCAGCGGCAATATCACCGCTAGTATGGTGAAGCACCTCCGAGCCGGATTTAATCTCTTTAACGATATGCTGAATATTTTCAATGGATTGGTTATAGGCATGATTCAATGCTGACAACTCATCACTACCCGGCACGCTAAGGCGTTGAGTTAAATCCCCCTCCATTTCACCAATCGTTTTCAGCGTTCCTTGCAGTTGCAGATGGATACTCCGCGCAACAATGAAGGCTATCGCCAAGGCCACAGCCAGGGAAAGAAGGCTGATGCATAGGAAAGCCATCCATTCGCCACGCGCCGTTTGTGACAACTCTGCAGCATGCTTTTGTAACGTGTCCGCGGTTTGATTCTCTATTTGACGCAGCACTTCAATGCGCAGAGTCTGAGCCTTGAACCAATCGGTAGGATTAACCTTAAATCCACCGGTTGCGGCTTTAGCGAACGCAATCTCACGAAGCTTAAGAGCATCAGCAGCCGACGTAGAGCGTAATGCACCATCAAGCGCCGCCGCCTGCTCCGCAGTGCTGAAACGACGGGTCGCAGAAAGCCAGGCTTCTTGTTTTCCCACCACATCGCTCAGTTGGCGGAATTGCCCATCACCAAAACGATCGCTAGAGAAAACGCCGGAGAGTAATGCGCGCTCTATACCCGACTGTTCTTTCAGGTTAAGCAGGCTGTAATAAGCTGACAATTCTTGGCCGATCTTGCCCGATGTTGTCAAATGCCCAATACCACCGACAAAATCCAGCACTTGGGCGATGGTCTTGGTATAGAAACCAATAGCCGACGGCGCCGCGGTCTTTAAATGGCTGACGTTATTACGCACCTCGTTCAGTAACTCGGTTTGGTCGTTAAATAACTGAATTGCCGATGTATCAATCCCTTTCAATGCGCTGCGATCCGTTTTAGCTAACAGTTGACTAAATTTCGTCATAGCCGCATCTGTCAGTTTACGTTGATCCGCTAGTTCAGCGCGAAACTGCCCACCGCCAGAGCCCAAGTAACCTGCGCTCATGCCACGTTCCTTTTGCAGCTCATGCACCACATCCCCTGCGCCATGCGTAATTGCCGTTAGCTGAACGATGACATCCATCTGACGTTCGGTATTGATACGGGTTTTCATACCCGAACCGGCAAACCAGCATAAAGCCAGTAGCAGTGGAAACAGAGCAATGAAAAGCTTCATCCTCATCGATATACGGTAGATCCCTAACATCCGGCTTAGTCCTATTTTGGTGACAACATCAATAGAACAGCTATCGGCCTGCTTTAAGCACCCTTTAACCACAATGATGTAATTGTTATTATTGTATTGATATATATCATTATTTTTATTTCAGCATGCGCGCAGCCGATGCGACTTCCCATCCGCCGCGCTCTACCACTTCATCCTCACTTCACACAGCCCCGATAAAGTGGCTAGATTCTAACTTCGAGGGATTGAACGTGATTTTTACCAAACGCCTGTGGGCGATTCTCTTTCTCACCATCGGCCTGATGACCGTGCTGGTCAGCCAAGCTCGCGAGCTACCTGCGGTGCAAGATGGTGACATCATTTTCCACACTTCCCGCTCGGCACAGAGCCTGGCGATACAGCAGGCCACCGGCTCGCGTTACAGCCATATGGGCATCATTGTGCTGCGTGATGGCAAACCTTACGTATTCGAAGCGATATCGACAGTGAAATATACGCCGTTGACCGCCTGGATCGATCGGGGAGAGAAAAAGCATTTTGTCGTCAAACGGCTGAAGAACGCCGAGCAAATGATGACGCCGTCCGCGCAATTAAAAATGCGCCAGCAGGCCAAAAGCTTTGCCGGGAAGTCCTACGACATGCAGTTTTCCTGGTCAGATGAGAAGCTATATTGCTCGGAGTTAGTGTGGAAGATTTACCAACGCGCACTAGGGATACAAATCGGCAAGCTGCAAAAAGTACGTGAATTTAACTTTGGCGCTCCCGCGGTGCAGAAGAAACTGCGTGAGCGTTACGGCACGCAGATCCCGTGGGATGAATCGGTTATTTCGCCTAAGGCGATGTTTGAATCACCGCTGTTGGTCACGGTGATCGCCAATTAACCTGACAATGACCTAAAGTCGTTAATAATCAGCGATATAACCCCTCACCCTAGTCCTCTCCCACAGGGAGAGGGGACCGAGCGTGCCACAACTTGGCTTATTCGTTCGCCTCTTGCTACGGTAATTGCTAAATTTGACCCCATCACAATTGCAGCTCCCTCGCCCTTTGGGAGAGGGTTGGGGTGAGGGGATGATGGCAGAGGCTAGCTGAAGTCCTGCACCCGCAGTTCCACTTCATGCGCCTCGTCCGCCTGCGGGATCTCCAACTTACTCAGCATGCGTGCCATCGCCTCAGCCGGTACGCTATGTTCCCGCTCGGCATTTTGCCGTTGCCACTGGGCGTAAGGCACTTCCAGGTAAACTACCTTCACCCTTGCGCCATAAGCGGTAAACAGCTCAACCAATTGGCCGCGTAACTGCCGGGTAATATTGGTCGCATTCCAGACAAAGGGTTCGCCGCGCCGCAGCAGCATTTTAGCCTGCAACTTCGCCTGCTGCACGACCCAGCCGGTCGCATTTTTGTCGGCCGGCGACAGCCGATGCTGGCGGCGAATATTGTCCAGACTGATGACCTCCATCCCAGCGGCATGCTCGGCGATATAGCGATCTTTGCCCATCCCCGGCAAGCCACTAAGCAGGATCACCTGACTTTGAAATTGCTCGTAGGGAACAAAATCCACGCTGGCCTGCGGATGCGTCAGATAGTGGTAACGATGGTTATCGTTGGCAAAAGGACGCACCTGCCCCCAACATTGCTGATCCTGACAAAACAGTTCAAACAGCTCGATACTCTCCAGCAAACCGTTTTGGTCTTCGCACTCCCGACCCATCACGTCCGCCCTTGCCAATATCGCCAGCAACCGCGTATCCAACCGTAAGGCTGCTAGTAACAACGCCCGCTCCGGCGATGGACGCCCCATGATCCATAACGGCAAACCATGAAAGCGCACCAAGGCCGCGATCTGCTCACGCAGTTGAAACGGCGTCACGATATCCCGATATAAAATCGCGCGTGTAGTCAGTTCCCCACGCTTGGCATGGTTGGGTGACGTCACCGAACCATCGTCCGCAACCCGCGTGGTGCTGCGCTTTTCCACATCGTGCAGCAACGCCGCGGCCCAGACGATTTCCTGCTGTTGTTCTGGCAGCGCCAGATACCCCACCGATTCGGTGAGTGCAGCCAGCACCCGCTGGGTATGAATTGCCACATCGCCTTCTGCATGGTGACGAGGATCTTGCGGCACCTGATGCATGTCGGCCACCCAGCGGAATCTCTCTACCAGCCTGCGCCACTGTTTATCTTCACTTAATCGCCACATGATCCTGCTCCTGCTGATACTCATGCACCATACGGGCTCGTTGCCAGTTCACCGTCCAATGGCGGTCGGTTTTCACATGGTTTTTGCGCACATATTTAAAAACGTGGTGGGCAAATTGCGCCACCGGGAATTCAGCCGCATTGCGGCTGACGATCCCTTCCATGGTACAAGGCTGACCAGTATGCACATCGTACGGCGCAAAACTTCCCGCTCCAGCGACTTGCTCAAGGATCGCCAAGCGATACTCTTTTTCCGTCTGACGCGGCACGTTCTGTACCACTTCGGGTACGCAGGCAAAATCAAATAATGCCGCGTAGAACTTCACCTCTTCCCAACTCAGCCACATATCCCGGCAGCGCACCGCGAATAAGTAAAAATCCTGCGCCAAACCACGATATTCAATTGAGTGCGTGGCATACAGATTCTCACCAAACAGTTCGATATCGCCCAGGTCATTTTTAATCAACTGCCAACGCTGGCGGATCTGGCGTGTCCAGGCAGACACCGTCGGTGCCGCATGGGATCGCGCGAATACGCCGTATTGGTTCAGACAGTTATTCTCACCATCGAGTTTTTCAGTGTGAATAAGAGAATCAATGAGCTGTATATCTTGCCAATAGTGTTTATTGATCCGATCGTCACTGGTGGTCCCCGGCGAGAACGGATAATGGTACGTCCGACCATATTTCTGCGTTTCCATAACTTTTCTTCTTATTAATGGTGTTATCGGCCTGCCCCATCAGGCCGATAGTCTGGTTAAGCGACTGGCGTAAAGCCCTCGCCTTTAAATACGCGCACTGGCGAGCCACGCACTATTTGATGATGAAACATCCGCCGTTCAGCACGCTGCTGGTCCAACTGCTGCTGCTCAAGCTGCTGCAATCGGTGAGCGATCAGCAAATACGCCAAACGTTTATTGGCATGTTGGCTGCGCTCGGTTTGCACCTTGACGCTAATTCCGCTGGCAATATGGGTGGCACGAATAGCCGATTCCGTTTTATTGACGTGCTGCCCACCCGGCCCGGAGGACTTCAGCGTCTCAAAGCGGATCTCGCTCTCTTTTGGCACCGCTGCCGGAGAGAAACTCGCTACACCAATGAACCAATTCTTTCTGCAACGTCCGGTACGCCACGGGCTTTCGCAAATCCATTGCAATGTCCCGCACCAGTTGGCGGCCAATGACTCCGCCGCATCCCCGTTAAGCGTCAGCAGCACCGAGCGCAAGGTACCGGACAGACGGCCATCTTCCCGCTCAACCTCATGCAGTTCCACCCGCATTGCCTGAGCCTCTTTATGCAGCTGACGCAGCGCCAGGCTCACCGCCAGACAACACTCATCCGGCCCCTGGGCGGCAGAAATCTGTAACAAGATCATCCCTGCCCCCCGCTGGTTTTGTAGGTCAGCACCGGTTGCATTCGCGCCACCAGCGTGACCAATCCTGCCTGCTGCAAAGCTCCGACTACGCTATCAATCGGCTTGTAGGCTTCCGGGGCTTCCTGATAAATCAGCTGGCGGTCGCGGCAAATTACCCGGCTGCCAAAGCGGGTTCTAGCCAACTGCTCGGTGCTGAAACGCGCCGATAAGCGGTCTTTACACTCGGATCGCATCCACTTACGTCCGGCACCGTGCGCCAGCGAATACAAACTGCTGGCGGCAGGTAGCGGCTGGACGATGTAGCTGTAATCGCCACGTGACCCCGGGATCACTACCAGCCCTTCATCCGACGGCGTGGCCCCTTTACGATGCAGCCAGCCAGGCACACCGTCGATTGTGGCTGCCGCCAACAGATTATGGTGGATATCCAGCAGGCAATCGCCAGCGGTCCGTAAGCGTTGCAATATCCGTTGAGCGATTAATTGCCGGTTATAACCGGCAAAATCCAGCGCCTGTTGGTGCTGTTGTAAATAATCATTGGCCGCCGCGCTATTTTCCAGCAGGCCATGATGACCATGGGTGCGCACATGTTGTTCCAGTATTAACTGGCCCAAACCACGCGAACCACTGTGCACCAACAGCATCAGACGTTTTTTATCGAGACCGGGCTGCGGCTGATATATTTCGTCAATGCGTAACAGTTCGGCAAAATGGTTACCACCACCGATGGTGCCCAATGCACGCGAGTATGCCTCCAGCGCCGGGGGAATATCCCCTAACTCCTCTGGCTCTAACGGGCCGTCAATATTGCCCAGGTTTTTTTCCAGCTTATCCAGCGACTGTTTCATCGCCAGTAACTCGGTTTGCCACAGCGACATGCCGCAACCGATATCATTGCCGATTAACGCCGGGTAAAAGCGATGCTGAGAAAAGAAAGCGGCACCGACCGGATAGCCACGGCCAGGATGCAAATCTGGCATCCCAACCACGCGCACCATATCTGGCAGCCTGGCGGTAATTTCTAATTGTTGGATTGCATTGCCTTCAATCCAGGTGTGTTCCGACGCGATCAGTGAAACGCGCGGCGCAATAGTATTGCTCATAACCAATCCTGATTATTAAATCATGTTATTTTTTGGATTTGGCGGGCGGTAGCCCTAGCAATACCTGGAGAGCAGGAAATTATGCCTGAGGATACGACCCGCAAAGGGTAAACAGTGCTTGATAATTCATGATGTACCTCCTTTGTCGAGTGAATGAATGGGGAAAACGCGGCGATAGTATATATAAACGACGGCTTTAGCAACGGTTGTTCGCATCGACGATAAAAAATCAGCGTTGAGCGCGAAAAAAGTTGATACAGGTCAACGTTACATTTCATTCCCCCTTGGCTGGATAGACTCTTGGGACAATTGCAAGTATATAAATGCAAATGGTAATCATTTTCAGTTAAACTATAAATAGGGTCTGGGTGATTGCATTGCTACCCGTCCCTGCCTCTATCAGTTCTGGTCCATTGAGGAACTTGAAGTTGAAACATAACCCTGAGCTGGATTTAACTCCGCATTTTGCGCTGGCAGGCAATCAGCCGTTTAAAGATCATCGTGCCATGATGCCGTTGCGCGGTGCGATCCCGGTGGAGAAATCGCTGCTGGCGCAAACCTGGCAAAACGTGATTGACCAGGCCACGCCCCCCCGCAAGCGTCTGGTGTATTTGCATATTCCGTTTTGCGCTACCCACTGCACCTTCTGCGGTTTTTATCAGAACCGTTTCGAAGAAGATCACTGCACGCGCTATACCGATGCGCTGCTGCGCGAAATCGACATGGAGGCTGACAGCCCGCTGCATCAGTCTGCGCCGATCCATGCCGTCTATTTTGGCGGCGGGACACCTTCGGCGCTTTCCGCGCGGGATCTGGCTCGCATCATCACCGCGTTGCGCGAACGCCTGCCACTGGCCCCGGACTGCGAAATCACCATCGAAGGACGGGTGCTGAACTTTGATGATGAACGGATTGACGCCTGTCTGGATGCCGGAGCCAACCGCTTTTCAATCGGCATTCAGTCGTTTAACAGCAAAATTCGCAAAAAAATGGCCCGCACCTCCGATGGTGCAAGCGCCATCGCGTTTATGGAGGGCTTGGTACGCCGTGACCGCGCCGCCGTGGTCTGCGATTTACTGTTCGGCTTACCCGGCCAGGATGCCAAACTTTGGGGTGAAGATCTGGCCATTGCCCGCGATATCGGCTTGGACGGCGTCGATCTCTACGCCCTCAATCTGTTGCCGAATACGCCGCTCGGGAAGGCGGTTGAAGCTGGCCGCACCACGGTGCCCTCACCTGCCGAACGGCGCGATCTCTATTTGCAGGGCTGCGACTTTATGGATTTGGCCGGCTGGCGCTGCATCAGCAACAGCCACTGGGCGCACACCACGCGAGAGCGCAATTTGTACAATCTGCTGATCAAGCAAGGTGCGGACTGCCTGGCCTTCGGTTCCGGTGCGGGAGGGTCGGTCAACGGGTATTCCTGGATGATCGAGCGCAATCTCACCGCCTGGCATGACGCGATCGCAGCGGGCAACAAACCGTTGATGATGATGATGCGCACCTCAGGTGGCCGCAGCCAGTGGCGTCATCCGCTACAGGCTGGTGTAGAAAATGCCCGCGTACCGCTGGACGAACTGACTCCCCATGCGCAACGGCTGAAACCGCTGCTCGCACAGTGGCATCAGGCGGGCCTGACCCGCGACGCCTCAACCTGCCTGCGCCTGACCAATGAAGGGCGCTTCTGGGCAAGCAATATTTTGCAGTCTCTTGATGAACTGCTGCAACAACTGGACCTGCCGCCGATTGCGGTAGCAACACCCTAACAGGAGTAAATGATGAGCCATGTCTCTTTAGCGGATTTTCTCACCACCGAGCCGGATGGCACGCTGGAAGCCATCGCCACGCAGTATCAAACCACGCTGCTGGAAGTGATTAAACATCTGCCTGACCACACCCTAGTGGCTGGCGATAAGTTTGACACCGTTTGGGATGCCGTCTGTACCTGGGGCAAAGTGACCACGTTGGTGCATACCGCCGATGTCATTTTAGAGTTTTCCGGCGAGCTGCCTTCCGGCTTCCATCGCCACGGTTACTTCAACCTGCGCGGCAAACAGGGGATGACCGGCCATATCAAAGCGGAAAACTGCACGCACATCGCCCTGGTGGAACGCAAGTTCATGGGAATGGATACCGCCTCGATCCTGTTCTGCAATCAGGCCGGCAGCGCCATGTTCAAAATTTTCCTCGGCCGTGATGAACATCGTCAGTTGCTGGCAGAACAGCTTGATGCTTTCCGCACGCTGGCCGCCGCCCTCAAAGGGGAAACAGCATGAAGCCGTGGCTGATTTTTGGTGCTGGGGGCAAGGGAGTGGGTGCGCTGACTCTGGAGCTTGCGCTAGCGGAACAGCGTCCAGTAGTTGCGGTGGTACGCAACCCCGATGCCGCCGCTCGCCTGCAGGAGAGAGGTGTGCAGGTTTATCTCGGCGATGCTTGTGATGCTGACGTGGTTTCGGATGCCTGCGAAGCCGCCGGTAGCGATGCGACGATTGTTTCATCCATGGGCGGCTCACAGGATTATCTGGCTCACCGGACGGTAATTGATACCGCGGAAAAATGCGGGATTTCACGTATGATCCTCGTCACCTCACTAGGCTGTGGCGATGGTTGGCCATTCTTATCGCCTCGCGCCAAAGCGGGATTTGGTCAGGCAGTACGTGAAAAATCGCTGGCGGAAAGCTGGTTGCAGACCAGTACGCTGGATCACGCAATCCTGCGCCCAGGCGGGTTGCTGAACGGTGATGCCACCGGCAACGCACAGCGTTTCCAGGGGCAGGAAGTTCATGGCTTTGTGATGCGCGCAGACGTTGCCGCGCACGTCCAGCAACTGGCGCAGGCCCCCACGCTCGACCAGCAGGTTTACAGCCTGGTTGAACCGGGTCTTAAACCCGCGTAATCCCAATCTATCACCGTTAGACGGGCGCAGCATGCGGGCGCCCCTACCTCATGTGCCATGTTGGTAACTTTGAAAACCGCAATCACTCCGCTAATGCACGCATTACCTGGATCAAATCCGATTTGCCTTCAAAACCAATCCCCGGTAGTTCAGGCATGACAATGTGGCCGTCTTCCACCTTTACCGAGTCCGGGAAGCCACCATAAGGCTGGAACAGATCCGGGTAGCTTTCATTTCCCCCCAATCCCAGGCCAGCAGCAATATTCAGTGACATCTGGTGACCACCGTGAGGAATACAGCGCGAGGCAGACCAACCGAACTGCTCAAGCACCTCCAGCGTACGCAGATATTCCACCAGCCCGTAGGAAAGCGCGCAGTCAAATTGCAGGTAGTCCCGATCGGGTCGCATGCCGCCGTAACGCAGCAGATTGCGGGCATCCTGGTGGGAAAACAGGTTCTCCCCGGTCGCCATTGGCCCCGGATAAAACTCCGTCAGCGCGGCCTGTAAGGCATAATCCAGCGGATCGCCCACCTCTTCATACCAGAACAGCGGATACTCCCGCAGCATCTTGGCGTAGGCAATCCCGGTTTCCAGATCAAAGCGACCATTGGCATCCACGGCTAGTCGCGCCTCGTTGCCAATCTCTTGCAATACGGCCTCAATACGACGGCGATCTTCCTCCAGCGGCGCACCACCAATTTTCATTTTCACCACGTTGTAGCCACGATCCAGATAGCTACGCATCTCCTGACGCAACGCAGTGAGATCTTTGCCTGGATAGTAATAACCACCGGCTGCATAGACAAACACCCGTGGATTAGCCACCGTGCCTTTCATGTCCGCCAACAGCCGGAACAACGGCTTACCGGCAATCTTGGCGGTGGCATCCCAGATGGCCATATCTAACGTCCCCACGGCTACCGAACGCTCACCATGACCGCCAGGCTTTTCATTGACCATCATCGCCTGCCAGACCCGGTGTGGATCGAGGTTGTCACCCCGTTGATTGAGCAAACTCTCCGGCTCCGCCTGCAAGATGCGATCGCGGAAACGCTCACGGATCAGCCCCCCTTGCCCATAGCGCCCGTTGGAGTTAAAGCCATAACCCACCACCCGGCGGCCATCGACCACGACATCGGTCACCACAGCTACCAGACTGGTGGTCATCTTGCTGAAATCGATATAGGCATTTCTGATCGGCGAAGCAATCGGCTTGGTGATTTCCACAACGTCGGTGATACGCATTGTTCTCTCCAGCAATCGTTATTTAACAGCGTTGAGCTGAGTGGTATTGATGCCTTTTAGGCATTTGGCATGCGGCTTGTTACCCTCGATAGTAAGCGCGTAAAATCCCACTATCCAATGCGTAATAAGGATGGCTGTAATGCAGAATCGGCATCACCTGGAACTAACCTGGCTGGAGGATTGCGTGGCGCTGGCCGCTACCCTCAACTTCTCCCAAGCCGCCGTGGCGCGCTATGTCACCCAACCGGCATTTAGCCGCCGCATTCAGTCGCTTGAGGAATGGGTGGGCACGCCACTTTTCGAACGCAATCGGCGAAGGGTGGCTCTTACCAAGGCCGGTGAAGTTTTTTGCCGGCAGGCTCCAGAATTGCTCAGAACGCTATATGCGTTAAGGAGCGAAACCCTGAATGCCACCGGACAGCAGCAGCCAGACGTCGTGTTTGCAGCCACCCATGCCTTGTCGTTCTCCTTCTTTCCGGCGCTGTTGCGGCGCAATGAAAAGATGGCCAGATCGGGTTCTTTCAGGCTGCTTTCCGACACGTTAACAGCCTGTGAGAATTTGCTGGCCCGGGGTGAAGCGCAATTTTTACTCTGCCATTACCACCCGCAGATGCAGATGGCTCTCGCGCCGGAAAAATTTGTGAGTCTCCGCCTGGGAGAAGATCGGCTATTACCTTACAGCAAGGCATTACCCGGCTCATCGGTCCCCTTATGGGAAATTGGGCAGGGAAAAAAATTCCCGTATCTGACGTTCAGCAATGACTCGGGACTGGGACGAATTATCGCCAACAGCGCGGCGATCAACCGCGCCAAACGGGGGATGGCAGTGGTTTTCACTTCGGACTTGGCCGCCACGTTACTGGCTATGGTGGCGGCTGGGGATGGCGTTGCCTGGTTACCGCAGTCATTGGCCAAAGCCGACGTTGAGAGCGGCAAGATCGTGGTCGCAGCCGACAATCCTGGCGACCTGTGCCTACCGATAGAAATCCGGATCTACCGGCCAGCGAGTAAAATGGCCCCCTCCGTTGAGGCGCTATGGCAGCTATTTGCCGATGACGGCAACTCCCCTCACCCCAACCCTCTCCCACAGGGCGAGGGAGCAGATCGGCGCCCTTAATAAGTCCGTGCTGCTTCGGAAAGTGGTTGTAAATCAACGAACCTGATAGGCCCGTTCTGATTTGTAGCCTCCTCATCCAAGGTGATCACTGCAATTTCAAACAGGCTCGATCGGTCCCCTCTCCCTGTGGGAGAGGGAGAGGGTTAGGGTGAGGGAAATAATTATAAATTGGTCACGCGCTTATCCTTGGGATACTTCACCGTATAGGACAGCGTGAACTTCTGGGTCTGATTGGCTGGCAGATCCACCGCCCACTGCACGTTACCGGTGTCTTTATCGTAGCTGGCACCGTCGTATTTCAACCCGTCGATAGTGATTGCCGAATCACGGCTCAGCGGCATCTGCTCCATTACCACCAGCTTAATCGGCTCGTTACGGGTGTTTTTTATGCTAGTGGCAAACGAATACTGTTGACTGACCGAGTTGCCAAAGAACTCCGCCTTCGAGGTCAGCTGTTTTTCATTTTCACGGTTAACGATAATCTTCTTATCCCGGCCCAACGACAGATCCAGCGTCTCTTTGGCCTCGGCGATATTGATATACCCCTGGCCGACAAACGAACCCTCGAAGAAAATGCTGGATTTACCCGGCAACAAATTAAGCTTTTCCCAGTCCTTTAACTGCACCTGCAAGAAGGCATCCGGTTCGATTTTAGGCACCACCACATAGCGATAATCGCCCTGAACCTCCACGTCTTTAATGGTGACCGAATGCCCTTTACCGTCGGAGGCAATGTTATAAGGCAGCGAAATGCTAAAGCGGGTATTCACGCCGCCTGCGTCGGTGACCACATAGTCAGAGAGCGATTTTCTGGCCCGCGGCGCTGCCGACTCATCGGCTAATGCACCATAGGCCATCTCGGCCACGGGGGCTGGTGCTGGGGCCGGTTTTGACATGGACATCGCCATCTTGGAACTGGAGTAATCCTGATAAAAATCGAGATACCAAGGTTGCAGCTGCGGCGCCTGCGCCCCTTCACTTGGGTTTCCGCTGGAAAGCGTCAGGTTGACCTTATCCCAGTTGATGCCGCTATTCTGAAACACATTGGCCTTATAGCTCAGCTTGACCGGCTGGGTAATGGAGTTCACCCGCACATCATAAGTCGGCACCCAACCGGCATCCGGGATCACATAAGACAGCTTGACGTTGCTGGTCACCGCTTTCGGCGTGTAAAACTTCACCACCACCTGATTCACCGCCTGGCCGGTTTTTTCCTGCGCTTCTGCCAGTTGGCTTTTCAGCTTTTCAATATTCTTGTCAATCGCGGCGATCTTCTCTTTGATATCAATATCCGCCAGCAGCACCTCGCTCATGCGGCGGCTTACCAGCTCAAGCATCTGATTAACCTGCTCAACGGAAGCGCCCTCTTTCTCCGAACCCAGCGCCCGGTTACTTTCCAGCACCGCCAACTGCGCCTGGATCACTTCCCGCTGCACGTTAAGTTTGCTTTGCTCACGGGTTTCATCGTCGATCTGTTTGGTCAATTGCTCGACTTCAGGCGATAGATTTTCGGTAAGAAAATCGCGTTTGATGCTGAAGGATTGCACCACCACGCCGTTATCGGCATCCAGCATCAGGCTCTGTTCATTCAGGCCGCTGGCAATATTGGTAAAGACAATTTCGCTTTCCCCCGCCGGTAACGTCACTTTGCTGCTGTTGAAGAGTTCGGCACCGCGAATAAACACCGTCACGTCATTCAGCGTAACGTTTTGCGCCTGCGCCAGGCCGGAACAGGCCAACAGCACCGATGCAGCTACCAAGGTGGTATTAAATCGAGGGAAAAAGATCATCGTCATTTATCCTTAAATAGAGGTTCCGTGCAGAATATCGACGAATTATAGCATGCTGTCTGGTGGTACGATTTCCGAAAACTCACTGCGTTGCAGAGGGGCCGGAAGTCGGTTTTTTACGCCGATTACGGCTGCCGCGTTTGCGTAGTAATTCCGTCGGAGGCGGCGGGGATGGCTCTGGTGGCAAAGGAAGCGATCGAATCGCCCCCTGCAGATGCATTACCAGCCATTCCGTATCCTTATCTGGGCGGCCTATTGTCTGGCAACTGATTACTGCCCCGCTGCGCTTGGCAGCGGCCGCACCGGCATCCAATGCTGCGCGGCAAGCGGCCAAATCCCCCTCAATCACCAGCGTGACCTGCCCTGGGTCCAGCACCTTATGATCCAGCAGTCTCACCGATGCCGACTTCAGCATCGCGTCCACTGCATCAATTCCAGCGACCAGCCCGGAAACTTCAAGTAACCCCAATGCGTTGATCATTATTTATTCCCGTTAGGCGCATTGAATCGGACAGCACGAAATATCCAACACCGCCGCGCTGAATGCCTGGCAAGCCACCTGACAAGCTGCCTGACTCCCCGCCATAAAAGCGGAGGAGTAGTTGGTTTCCGAAGGAGGAGGAACATAAGACATCAGCCTGACCCCAGAGGCTTTCAGCGCCGCATCAATGCCATAGGTGGCTTCCAGCGGCGGAGCAACCAGATAAGCCAACGGTTCCCCCAATGCGACTCCGGCAGCCTCCGAAAGATACGAACCGGTGCGCGAGACCAGGTAGGCCAAAAAAGCCGTGTCCTGCGCGTCGTTGGCCCATTGAAAAGCTGGCCCACGCTCAATGGTGTTGACCATAGCGTCCAACCCGGCCCGCACCTCCGCCGGATTAGGGCCACCGAGCATAATCAACACTTCACCAGAGCTGGGCGAAGGGCTATGCGCGGCTCCCGCATACAGTGAGCGCCCATAGACCACGGTAACCTGGGCCTGTTTGGTGGCTTCGTCGGCGGCAATGTAAGCCACATCGTCAGAGTCGCAGGTCAGCAATCCCAGGCTGCCGATCGAGGCCGACAGTTGCAGCTCACGGCGAAAATCCTCATGCAGCGAAGCAATCACGCGCATGGCTTTGACGCTGGGTTTGATCAAGTCTAATGCAGGCATCGGAGCCCCCTGTTAACGGTTCAGATGGATACCAGAAGCCTGCTGTTGCAGCATGCGCTTGACCAGATCGACAATCACCGCCGCCGCCTCTACCGGTGGCGTTCCCCCACGGTGAATATTGGAAATGCAGGTGCGATCCGCTTCCACCGTCGTGGCTACCTTGGGCGAATACACCGCATAGCACGACAGGCTTTCCGATTGCCCCAACCCCGGCCGTTCACCGACCAGCAGCACCACCACTTTGGCATTCAGTAATTCACCGATCTGATCCTCAATCTTGACCCGGCCATAGCGCACAAAGAACGGCGTACCAACGCTCATGCCCGTCAGTTCCAGTCCTTGTAACAAGGTTGGCAAGATCTCTTCATAGTTGGCGGTGATCGCATCGGTCGATAGTCCGTCGGAGATGACCACCTGCACGTCCGGGTTGGCCTTGCACTGCGTTTTCAGGATCTCAATCGCGCTGGTGCTCAGGCGGCGTCCCAAATCCGGGCGCGTCAGATACAAATTCTTGTCGCTGATTTCGGACTGTACCTCCAGCAGTCCCTGCTGTTGCACCCACGCCTGCGGCACTTCTTTCAATACCGTATCTTTGGCCCGGGAGTGGTCGGCCAAAAAGCGTAACAGCGCCAAGGTGCGCGGCCGTGGCCCACTGCGGCCAATGCAGACGCGGGCCGCCGTGTTATTACGCAGTTCCTCTAACACTTCCGGGTGTTGCGGTTCCTGCACACCAATCCATCGTTTGGCCTCGGCAGAGCCGAGATCCAATGCACAACCTTCGGTATTCACGACCTGCTCCGGCACTGCCACCACCTCTGCAGGCGTGGCCATTTGCAGCATGACGTTACGGACAATCTCTTCTAGCTGTTGTTGATCCATGTTGGCTTACCTCAGAAGAACATTGACGGATCGCCAGCACGGGCGGTCAAGCGGCCATTGGCCATAATCCCCCGTTGCTCCAACCAGCGTTCGAACTCCGGCGCAGGCCGCAGATTGAGCAGTTGGCGCACGGTGGCAGTATCATGGAACGCGGTGGTCTGATAATTGAGCATGATGTCATCCCCCATCGCCATGCCAATAATGAAGTTACACCCCGCCGTCGCCAGCAGAATCATCAGGTTTTCATTCTGGTTCTGGTCGGCATCGGCGTGGTTGGTATAGCAGCAGTCGCAGCCCATCGAGATGCCGCTCAATTTGCCCATGAAGTGATCTTCCAGGCCTGCGCGAATAATCTGGCGGTCGTTATACAGATACTCCGGGCCGATAAAACCCACCACGGTGTTGACCATAAACGGGTCGTAATGGCGGGCCAGCCCGTAGTTACGCGCTTCCATCGTCACCTGGTCAGCCCCAAAGTGAGCCCCGGCAGACAAGGCCGCGCCCTGTCCGGTTTCAAAATAGAGGCAGTTGTCGCCAGCAATCCGGTTGTACTCCGCTCCAACGGCTCGAGCTTCATCAAGCATCGCCAACTCGACACCGAACTCTTTCAATCCTTTTTCGCTGCCGCAGATGCTCTGGAAGATCAGGCCGCCCGGAGCACCGCGCCGGATCGCCTCAATTTGTGTGGTGACGTGGGCCAGCACGCAGCCCTGAGCCGGAATGGCAAACTTGTCGATCACGCCGTAAATGGTGTCCAGCACCCGGCTCAGGTTATCCACATCATCCGTCACCGGATTGACCCCGATCACGGCGTCGCCCACGCCATACGACAGGCCTTCGTAGATTTGTGCTTCAATGCTCTGCACACCGTCACGGGTATCGTTGGGTTGCAGGCGAGCGCTGAACGTTCCCGGCAGGCCAATGGTGGTATTAGCTTTTTTGATCACCGGGATTTTCCTGCCGCCATAGATCAAATCGGCATTGGAGCAGATCTTGGCCACCGCTGCGACTACCTCAGAACTGATGCCCTTGCGCAGCCAGGCGATATCATCGATGCTGGTCTCATCGCGCAGAATATATTCCCGCAGTTCGCCAATACTCCAGTGCTTGAATTGGGCATAGGCGCTCTCGTTGATATCATCCTGGATGATGCGGGTGACGCAGTCCTGCTCATAAGGGATCACCGGATTCATGCGGATATCCGCCACGCTCATCTCCGCTAACACCTGTTTGGCTGCCACACGCTCTTGTGCGCTCTCTGCCGCCACCCCGGCCAGCAAATCTCCCGAGCGCAGTTCGTTGGCCTTCGCCAGCACCTGTTTGACATCCTTGAACTGATACGTCTTGCCAAATAGCTGAGTTTTCAGCTTCATAGTTACGTTCCCTCAGGAAGGAAAAGCCAGTGATTTGACCGTGATCGGCACCACGGCGCCGTTGAACAGCGGCGTGCCGATATCAATGTAATCGCCGGTGTGGGTGATCACTTCATCGATCACCGCCAGCCGACGCTGTGCCATGAGTGGCCGCAATAACATGCCTAACGCCTTACCAATATCCTGGCTGGCGATCACCAACATCGGGTGCGCGTTGGGATAAAGCTGCATAAAACTCTGCAAGGCCGTAATGCTCAGCCGTACCGAAGCCGCATTGACCGGCCACGCAGCCGGTAAGGCCAGTGCGTAAAGATCTTGTTCTGCGTCGAGATCCAGCAGCAGCAATGCCTGTTGCCAACGTGCCACCAACGGCAGCGCATCATTTTCCTGCGGTTGCACCACCGGGACATTGCGCAGGGGCAACGCCACATCATCCAGCCAGATGGTGCTGCCGGAGAGCGACAGCGTATGCGCCCCGGCCCCGATCACCGTGGCGCGCACCGTTTGATTGGGAATTTGCATCGGCAGTGCGGCAAATCCCGCGTGACGGCGGATCGCTTGCGCCAACAGCGGCCCGATGTCGCCAAAGCGGAACGGGTTACCCTCCTCGGCATAACGAAAGCACTCACCTACGCCGCCGGACAGGGTTATCGCGAACCAATCACCGCCCGCGGGCAAGCACTCAGTCATCAGTAAGCGTTTGGCTAACTCGGAAGGCTGACCAACGATGATCTCCCACAACAGCTGCGCCATGCGATCGGCAATCTGCCGCAGTTGGCCAAGCGTCAGATGCTGTACATCGGTATGGCTGCCAAACAGCGCATCGGCGATCCATTGGCCTGGCGGGTGTGCTCGTAAAACCTGACCATGAGTATCCGTTTCCAGCAGGCGGCCCCCTACATTGAGGCAGGCTGAGGCCTGCGTGTGCCCGGCATCAAACAGTGCGTAATTGGCCGTTCCGCCACCGATATCGATATTCAGCACCCGCGCCAGTTTGCTTGCCGAAAGCGCCTGAGCACCCGAACCGAAACCGGCGATCACCGATTCCAGATGCGGCCCGGCGGTCGCCACCACAAAATCCCCCAACCTCTGGGATAACGCCACCACCGCCGGGCGAGCATTGCGGGCCTTGGCCGTTTCGCCGGTGATGATAATGGCTCCAGAATCTACGCTTTCCGGCGTTATGCCTGCGGCCTGATACTGCGCTAGAACCAACGTTAGCAGTTCGTCCTCGCGCAGTTGGCCGGAGAACTCGATTGGCGTAAATAGCACCGGGCTTTGCCAGACGATCTCTCGCTTGATGAACTCATAGCGCGGCACCTGAGAAGCGGCGGCACGGTTGACCAACGACAGGCGCGAGAAGATCACCTGGGTGGTGGTGGTGCCCACATCGATGCCTACGCTAAGCAGTTCACGGATTTTCACAACCGAGCCTCCATTTCATCAAACCCGTCTCCCTCACCCCAACCCTCTCCCCAAGGAGAGGGAGCCAGTCCGTGCTCTTGGTTAGCCGGTGATCCTTCGAAGAGAGCGAAAAATCGCCCTCACCCCAACCCTCTCCCCAAGGAGAGGGAGCTAGCCCGTGCTCTTGGTTAGCCAGTGATCCTCCGGGAATAATATTCACCAGCACATCCTCAGCCTCAGAATTTAACCGAAATTACAGCTAACGCGATCGGTCCCCTCTCCCCTTGGGAGAGGGTTAGGGTGAGGGGCCGATCACCGAGCATCCCGATACAACCTCACAATCTGCTCTTCGGTCACAGTTCGTGGGTTGGTGCGAATGCAGGCATCCTGCATGGCAGCCTTGGCGAACCCGGCAAAATCCGACTCCTTGCCACCTCTCTGCTGCAAACCAGCGTCCAACTCAACATCGGCAATCAACTGCTCCACCGCCAAAATCGCATCATCAGCGCTTCCCACCTTGCCGGTTAAGGCCAATCCAATTTCGGCATAGCCGCTCTTGCAAACCAGGCGATTAAACTTCATTACTGCCGGTAGCATGATGGCATTTGCCAAGCCGTGCGGGATGCCATAGGCGGCCCCAATCTGATGTGCACAGGCATGGCAGATGCCCAATCCGGCATTGGAAAATGCCATACCCGCCATATAAGACGCCAGCATCAGCGCCTCCCGGGCGGCCATAGCCTGCCCCTGGCCCACCGCCTGCGGTAAAGCCTCTGCAATCAGGCTAATCGCCCGCGTTGCCAGGCTGCGAGTCAGCGGAGTGGCGTTACTGGCAACGTAGGCTTCAATCGCATGGGTCAGCGCATCGATACCCGTCGCGGCGGTGATTGACGGCGGCACCCCCAGCGTCAGGCTGGCATCGATAATCGCCAGATCGGGGATCAGCATCCCATGTACCAGCACCTGTTTATGCTGCGAGGCGGCCGAGATAATCACGGCAACGTTAGTCGCTTCCGAGCCGGTCCCTGCCGTGGTCGGTATGGCGATCAGCGGTACACGAGGGGCCAGACGGACACCTAACCGCAAATCCGCTAAAGCCAGCGTTGGGTTGGCGGCCAGCACGGCAACTGTCTTGGCCGCATCCAAAATCGAGCCGCCACCAAAGGCCAGAATGCTGTCACAGTTCAACTGCTGTAATTGCTGCACGGCGGCCAACACATCCGTATCGACAGGTTCCCCCACCGGGCAAGGCCAAATCTCGCAGGTGATACCCTGCTGTTGCAGGCTCCGCAGTAACCCCCGCGTAATACCGGCAAGATGCAGATTGGCATCCACCATGACGAACACCCGCTGGATACCGCGTTCCGCCAACGCCTGCCCACAGCGGGCCACCGCGCCTGGCCCCATCAACGTGGCCGGAGGGACCGCAAACTCTCTGACCTGACGGGCACTCACCATATCCAGGGCATGATAGATCGCTGCCTGCACCTGTTCGGCCGGGGTGTTCTCAACTGACATAGCCACCTCCCGGTTAGACAATGCGTAACGCATCCACCATCACGCAGCGGCGTAAGCGAACAAAGGTTCGTGCCGATGTCACCCCTTCCCCGGTTGGCGTGGTGATGGTCATGGACGTCCAGCCTTCGCCCCCGAATCCCAACCCCGCGATGCAGGGGCCATTTTTAACAAAAATGCTGGTATTGATAGCGTTGGCCATGCGATCGAGATGCTCGATATTGCGTGAGTGCATCGCCGCCGTATGGTGGCAGCCGCCTTCCAGCTTCACCGCCAGATCAATCGCTTGATCCACATTGGCTACGCGCACCACAGGGAGTACCGGCATCATCATTTCGGTTACTGCAAACGGGTGCCGGGCGTCCGTTTCGGCCAACAGTAGCCGCGTATCGCTACTGACATTCAACCCGATGGTGGCGGCAATTTTTGCCGCGTCGCGGCCCACCCAATCACGGCTGACCTGGCCTTTGCCGTTATCATCAATATTTTTCAGCAGCATCGGCATCAGTTGCCGCGTCTGTTCTGCCGTCAGCAGCACGGCGTGATGACGCTGCATTTCGCTCAGCAACGCATCGGCAACGCTCTCCACCACGATCAGGACTTTTTCATCGGCACAGATCAGGTTGTTGTCAAAGGATGCACCCTGCACGATGGCACATGCCGCGCGTGCAATGTCGGCACTCTCATCAACCACCACCGGGGGATTACCGGCTCCTGCGGCGATCAGTCGTTTGTTGGTGTGTTTGCGCGCGGCCTCCACTACCGCTTCCCCACCGGTAACTACCAGCAGGCCGATGCCAGGGTATTTGAACAGGCGCTGGGCCGTCTCGATATCCGGGTTAACCACCGTAACCAAGAGATCGGCGGGACCTCCGGCGGCAACAATCGCCTCGTTCAGCAGACTGACGGTTTTTTGCGACACTTTTTTAGCCGCCGGATGCGGGGCAAACACCACGCTGTTGCCCGCCGCAATCATGCTGATGGCGTTATTGATCACCGTGGCCGCCGGGTTGGTGGATGGCGTCACTGAAGCCACTACGCCCCAGGCCGCATTCTCAATCAGGGTCAGGCCGCGATCGCCGGTCAGTACCTGCGGTTGCAAACACTCCACGCCGGGCGTGCCCCGAGCTTGAGCCACGTTCTTGGCGTATTTGTCTGCCACGCGGCCCATGCTGGTTTCTTCCACCGCCATCTCGGCCAGCAGTTGTGCATGCTGTTCGCCAGCCTGGCGAATAGCCGCGATAGCCAGTTGCCGCATTGCAACGCTGTGTAACGACTTCTGGGCCTGCATGGCAGCGCCAACCGCGTCGTCCAATGAAGCAAACACGCCGCTGCCATTGCTTTGCGGCGGCTGAGCGACCGGCGGCATGGCTCCCATACCCGCCAGCACCGCTTTCACCACCTGCTCAATTTCTTTCTGGTCAATATTCACCCTTTGCCCCCGTCACTGCATTACTTGTGAAAAATGACCTGGCTGCCCATAACGGCCTCATCCACAATGCCGATAACGCTCAGATCGACCGGTGAAGCACCGCTGCGATTAACACAGCGTGCCGAACTCCCGCTGACCACCAGCACCCACTCGCCGTTACCGGCACCGATGTTGTCGGTCGCCACGGCACATTCCCCGCTCGGTTCGCCCTGGCGGTTAATGGTTTCCACCAGCAGCAACTTGTCATGTTCCAGGCCAGCATGCCGCACGGTGCATACGACCTGCCCAATCACCACGGCCAGCTTCATAGTCACCTCCTTGCGCGTTGAGATAGCCTTGCCCAAATCTGGCTAATCAGGCGTGGCACGATGCCACGCGCTCGGCTTAGTCGATTGGGTTATCGCTGGACATTTTGATAGGGAAAATATCTTCCAGATCGCCGTGTGGACGCGGGATCACATGCACCGACACCAGCTCGCCAAGGCGCTGCGCGGCAGCGGCACCCGCATCGGTAGCGGCCTTACAGGCAGCCACGTCACCACGCACCATCGCCGTAACCAACCCACCGCCGATCTGCTTCACCCCCACCAGCTTGACGCGTGCCGCTTTAACCATGGCATCCGATGCTTCAATCAGCGCAACCAGCCCTTTGGTTTCGATCATTCCCAATGCTTCCATGATGTATTCCTCGTTGTGAGATCCCTGTTTGGGACCGGTTTGATAACTTGGTTATTCGGTCGTTGCCAATTGCGGCTGTTCTGCCGCCTGGCACTGAGTTTGTGCGACCAACGCCAGTTCGATAATGTCTTGTGCGCTACAGCCACGGGACAGATCGTGCATCTGCGCATTCAGCCCCTGGATCAGCGGCCCCAAGGCTCGATAACCGCCTAATCGCTGGGCGATCTTGTAGCCAATATTGCCCGCTTCGAGCGAAGGGAAGACCATGACGTTGGCCCGCCCAGCCAGCACGCTCCCCGGCGCTTTCTGGCTGGCGACATCGGGTGAGAACGCAGCATCAAATTGCAATTCGCCCTCCACACAAAGATCCGCAGCCCGGGAACGCACCAGTTCCGTCGCCTGTTGTACGCAAGCGACATTGGGGTGTTTGGCACTGCCCCAGGTCGAAAATGACAGCATCGCCACCCGCGCCGTTTCCCCGGTGATTGCCTGATAAGTCGCGGCACTGCTGAGTGCGATATCAGCCAACTGTGCCGCCGTGGGTTGCGGCACTACGCTGCAATCGGCAAACCCTAATACTTCCCCCTGATTGGGTGGCAACATCAGGAACAGCGAAGACAACGTTTTCACCCCTGGTTGCAGGCCGATCACCTTCAAACCCGCCCGCAATACGGCGGCGGTGGAGGAGAGATTGCCGGCGATGCACAGATCGGCCTTACCCGCGGCCAACATTGCTGCTGCAAACCACAGCGGCTGACGCAATTTTTCCGCACCGTTATCGGGTGCCTTATCGCCAAGGCGCTGCTGCAAGCGTTGCTCAAACTCCGCGCACCAACCGCTAGCGTTTTGTGGGTCGATCACCGTTAGGCCGTCGATCGTCATGCGCTGGCTGTGGGCAAAATGCCGCAGAGCAAACGGATTGGCGATCAGGATCGGCTGAGCCAAGCCGTGGTGCAGCAGAAAGCTCGCCGCCTCCAATACCCGCACGTCGAGCGCATCGGGGAAAACCACCCGCCGAGGCTGCTGACGAGCCAACTGCTGACAACGTTCAATCAACATGTGCTCAGCACTCCTGCCAGTTGGCAGGCCAGGCGACATACAGAAAACGCACGTGGCTGGGGGTGCCGAACTCAATGCTGGAACCTTTAGGAATGAAGACCACATCTCCGGCTTTGCCGATCAGCGTCTCCCCTTGATGACGGATGTGCAGCTCCCCTTCGATCACCATGTCGATTTCGTCGTAGTTCAGCGTCCAGGGGAAGAACCCCTTCTCCCAGCGCATAAACCCTGCCGCCATACTGCTGCCATCGCGCGCCGTGATCAGATCGCTCAAGCCAACCTGATGATCTCCGGCTCCGGCAAAGCGGCCAAAATTCACCGAAGCCCCATCAACCACCTTGATCCCGCCTTTACCGGTGATCGAACGGAAGCTCGCCGGAGCGCTGTCGCTGGCTGGTGCCGGGCTCTTGGCCTGCCGCTCTTGCTCAATCTTGTCAATCAATTGGGCGATCAACGTTTCGGTCATACTGCCCTCGGGCAAATGCGCCAGAATGTGCTCACGGATTTTCTGGCGTTCGCTAGTAGCCACCTCCGCTACCGCTGGCTGCTGTTCGCCGATACGGATACCTAACTGCTCCGCCACCGAATGCGCCTCTGGAGTGATAATGCAGTCGCGCAGTACCACCAAAATCTGTTGTTGCCCCTGCGCCGATGCGTCACGTATGTCATTGGCGGTGATCAGTTTCTTCATGAATTTCCCTCTTACTGGCCGCCCTGAGCCGCCAGAAAAGCCTTAAATTCGTCCAAGCTGTCGGCATCCAGGCTGTTAACTACAAATATTGGCGGCTTGAAGCCATCGGCCAGCAGCATGGCGGTAACCTCATCTACTGCGGCATCCGGCAAATCGGCCTTGGTGATCACCGCGGTGCGTTGCAGGTGCGGATAAATAGCCAATAATCCACTCGGTATCCGGCATTGCAGATCGTTAGCCGCATGGACATAAATCAATAATTCGCAATCCACCAGGCTACCAATCAGCGCATGGTATAAACGCGGGTGGCTGAAATATTCACCCGGCGTGTCTACATCACCAAAATCATTAAATTCAACCGCCTGTGTTTTTCTCGCCAGGGAATAATCCCCCTGCAAGGTATTAAACAGCGTGGTTTTACCGGCCCCTATTGCACCGACAAAAATAGCGCGCCGCATCGGTCAACTCCGGGTTATTGGGCAAGTGGCGTAATTCAACAGTTGGCTCAAGCCGTTCACCGTTTGTTTCAACGCTTCTTCTACCGCCCCCACCGAGCCATAAATCACCAACGCGCCGGTAAAACGATCCAGAAAGCCGATATGCACATTGGCGGCCTTGGTCGCCAGATCGCCCGCTATCATTGAGGTTTCTCCCGGCGTCAGGGTCATAATGCCGATGGCCTCTGCGCCAGGAACGCCTATTTTTTCGCCAGTTCATCACCCGGATGTGCAATGAAGTGCGCCAGCGTCACCTGTTTGCCTGGCACAAATTCCTGAATAATCCGTTCCTTTTCCATTGCACATTCTCCCGTAATTAAGAGGCGTTTTCGGCTGCCTTGTTGAGAGCCTGTTTTTCGGCATGGGTCGCTCTATTCATCCGCTGCAAGACCAATGCGGCAACCAGACCCACCACGGCACAGCCCAGCATAAACATGAATACGTCTTGATAACCGGCCACGCCCGGCTTGTTGTCGACCATATTGCCCACCATGGTGTAGCAATAAATTTCCGGGAAATAAGTCAGCAGCGAAATAAAGCCAGCGGCGGTACCCGTCACCTTGGTAGGAATATTGACTTCATCGATAATCGAGAAGAACACGGCGTTGGCAGAGTAAATAAATACCCCGAGCGCGATCATGTTGGCTAAAGCCATACCGATAAACTTCGCGTCGCCCGGCAAGAACACATACACCAGGGTGAAGACAATCATTCCCATAAAGGCATAAATCATAAAGCGGGTACGTGACTTGCAACGGTCGGCCAGTTGCCCACCAATCAAGCCCCCTAACGCGAACAGTACATAGGCACGGATCACGCTGGCCAAGGCGACCTCGGCCCCGCCCATGTTAAACACCTGGGTCAGATAAGGAGTGACCATACCGAAGCCGATATAGATCGACCACATACAGAAGGTCACCGTCCCGGCGAGCCACATGGTGGGCATTTTCAGCACAAAGGCCATGTCGGCGAGACGGAAGTTGGACTTATCACCCGATTTGGCTTCGTCTTCAAACACGAACCAGGCCAGCACGCCGGTCAGGATGGTGACCACCGAGTAGAAGATAATCGTGGCGCGCAGACCTTCAACACCAGCACCAAACTTGGCGAACAGCGGCACCGACAGGAAGCCCAGCACGATCGAGGTCAACCCTTTGCCCAGGAACCAGTAACCATACAGCCGCCCTTGCTCTGCGCTCTCCCCCAGGGTACGGATGATACGCACACACACTGCCCAGAAGGTGAAGACGGTGGTGATAGCCCACAGCGCATGCAGTAACACGATGATGGTGTAGCTTGGGAAGGTGGCGTAGTAGAAACCCGAAATCCCGGTGGAAATCAGTGAGAAGGTCATCAGCTTACGCGCAGAAAAACGGTCGGCAGCCCAACCCCCTGGCAGATACAGCAGGAAGTTGACCAGCCCGTAAGCAGTCATAAGAAAACCCAGTTGGGCGTTGGTAGCGCCCGTTGCCTGCTGCATGGCCTCATAATAGGTTTCACGCAGGTAGGGCAATTTATAGATCGCACTCCCGGCAATGCCGCACAGGATCAATGTGACCCACTTCTTCCAGTTACTTTGCATAGTAATTCCCCTGATATTCTCAGAAATATAAACAGGTAGACGGCCACAAAAATGTCTCTTGATGGCTAGCGCTGATAGTGATTAACGTTTCTTTATTCCCAAAGCAGGAATTTTTCGTTATCCAATAATTGAGTTGATATTATCTTCCTTAGTGGTGCACCACCATCAAGCGCTAATTAAAAACGTTGGAAACATGATGCTTAACTAAAAACCGTTATCCTCTTTGTCCACCAAACTGCATTAATTTTCAGCCAATCACAAATCGTTCAAAGAGGATAAAAATATGTTCCATTTTGAACCTTTAACGCACCAATTCATTTCATCATGGAACATAGCGTGAGTGCTCATCTAACGTATGTCCGGTGATTGCAGTTCCCCCTCACCCCAACCCTCTCCCCAAAAAGGAGAGGGAGCTAGTTCTGCGTCGTAGGCAGGTAATGTGGATTACCTTACGACCCCAAGTGGTGCGCGGTCACGATAGCCGCCAATACATCCTTGGCCTGGACCGGGAACGGCAAATTGTGGATGGTTTCCCCTTCCGCACAGGCCGCTTCCGCCACTTCCTGTAGCTTGGCCATGTTCAGTTCCTTGACCCCCATCATATGCAGGTTGGTCGGCAAACCGACAGAACGGCAGAAGCTCAACACGGTGTTGATTTCGCTCATCGCAGCATTTTCCAGCACCAACTGCACCAGCGTACCGAACGCCACTTTTCCCCCGTGATACAGGTGATGGCACTCTTCCAGCTTGGTCAAGCCGTTGTGGATGGCATGCGCCCCCGCCAGGCCGCTGCTTTCAAAACCGATGCCGCTGAGGTAGGTATTCGCCTCAATAATATTTTCCACCGCTTTGGAACAGCAGCCGTTTTCTGCCGCGACCTTGGCTTTCAGACCATCTTCCAGCAGCGTCTCATAGCAGAGTTTGGCCAATGCCTGAGCAGCACGTGTCGGCGCGCCTCCTGCCATGGTTTTTTTGCCCGAGACCATGTTGGCCCGCGCTTCAAAATAGGTGGAAAGCGCATCGCCCATGCCGGAAACCAGCAGACGCACCGGAGCACCGGCAATCACCTTGGTGTCCATCATCACCATATCGGGGTTTTTCGGGAACATCAGGTATTCGCTGAACTCACCTTCTGGGGTGTAGATCACCGACAGTGCGCTGGTTGGCGCATCGGTAGAGGCGATGGTCGGGGCCACTACCACAGGAATTTGGCGATAAAAACCGACTGCCTTGGCGGTATCCATCGTTTTGCCGCCGCCAATACCGATGATAACATCGATATGTTGCTCAACGCAGAGGTCAATAATGCGCTCAATCTCCGGACGCGAGCACTCGCCGTGGAATGTCGTCATCGCCAGCGGCAAGTCATGTTGTTTAAAGCTGTGTTTTACCGTCTCGCCAACCAAACGGGTGACAAACTCATCGGCTATCACCAGCGGTTGGCCGCCCATCGGTTTAACATAGTGAGCAATATTACCGAGCAAATTCTCGCCCTGAACATATTTGCTGGGACTAATAATGATTTTATCCATGGGTACCGTCCATAATTACGAAGTTAGGTTTCCGCCATGCCATCAAAAGAAACGATTTTGGCGTGGAAACAGCATAAACCTGAGGGCGTTATTCACCACCTCGGTGCCAATACCCAATGTTTGAAGCTTGATTTAAGCGACAGAACCTTCAACTTCAGGCCGCTATTTTTGCCATATTATGGGGAAGATCACATCCTGAGCCGCGCAAAGCTTAAAAAGTTCCATTATGAAACCTGAGCATTGCGACACCGTTTCATTTCGGGCCGTTACTACCGTCGATTGCACCTATTCGCTGCCAAAAATATTATCGCTGTAATCAAACTCACTCCCTGCGATCTATTCAAGGCAGCCTAATGAAAAAAATGATTAATGAAATTGAGGATCTGGTCAAAGAGCAAATGGAGGGGTTGGCCATGGCCCATCCCGAGCTGAAGATCAGCTATCAGCCACGTTACATGTGGCACGAACAGTCCTCGGGCCAGGTGGCACTTATTTCCGGCGGTGGCAGTGGCCATGAACCGCTGCATGCAGGCTTTATTGGCCGTGGCATGTTAACCGGTGCCTGCCCCGGCGAGATCTTCACCTCCCCCACCCCCGACCAGATGTACGAATGCGGCCAAAGGCTCAACAGCAACGAAGGCGTGCTGTTCTTTATCAAGAACTACACCGGCGACGTACTGAACTTCGAAACCGCCGTGGAATTGCTGCATTTCGATGGCATCGAGGTAGGCGCGGTACTGATCGATGATGACGTGGCCGTTAAAGACAGTCTGTACACCGCAGGCCGCCGTGGCGTTGCCGGTACGGTGCTGGTCGAAAAGATCGTCGGCGCTGCGGCCGACAAGGGTTACAACCTGTCCGAGTGCGAGGCGCTGGCCCGCCGCATCAATAACGCGACCCGATCGTTTGGTGCCGCTCTTGCCGCTTGTGTGGTCCCTGCGGCAGGCAAACCGTCCTTCGTGCTGGCGGAGAATGAGGTTGAATTCGGCGTCGGCATTCATGGTGAACCAGGTATCGAACTGTGCAAGTTCACCAATGCCGACCAACTGGTCGACAACATGTTCGCCCAATTGGCCGATAACACCCCTTATACCCGCTATCACCATCATTGGGATCGGGCGACCGGTCAGTGGAATGACGTTGAAGTCACCAATACGCCGTTTGAAGCGCAGCAAGACTACATTGTATTAGTGAATGGTCTTGGTGCGACGCCGGAATCCGAGCTGTACGGCGTTTATCGCCGGGTCGCACAAAACTGTGAGCAGGCGGGATTCCGTATCGCCCGCCGTTTGGTCGGCAACTATTGCACGGCGCTGAATATGGAAGGCGTTTCGATCACGCTGCTTAAAGCCGATCAGGAAATGCTGATGTTATGGGACGCGCCAGTCAATACGCCGGCGTTACGTTGGGGCTGTTGAGGAGAGAACGATGCTGATTGAAAAAACCGACATCCTGGCATGGCTGGCGCAATGTGCCGCCACCTATGCAGAACAGATGGACTTTCTGACCGAACTGGATCGCGATATTGGCGATGCCGATCACGGTTTAAACATGAACCGGGGCTTCAAGCACGTAGCAGAATTGCTGCCGGGTATCGAACGTCACGATATCGGCACCATTTTCAAAAATACCGGCATGACCTTGCTGTCTAGCGTTGGCGGTGCCAGCGGCCCGCTGTACGGCACATTCTTTATCCGTGCCGCTGCGGCGGTGGGCTCCCGTACCGCATTAAACCTGAAAGATCTGCTCGACGCGATGAGCGTCGGGGTTGAAGGCGTAGTCGTGCGCGGCAAAGCCAACCTGGGCGACAAGACGATGTGCGATGTCTGGATCCCGGTGCTGGAAAAAGCCAAGCAAGCCTTGGCCAACGGCATGGAACCTGAGCAAGTGCTGGCATTAATCAGCACCACCGCCGATGAGTGCGTCGTCAGCACCATCATGATGCAGGCGAAAAAAGGCCGGGCCAGCTATCTGGGCGAGCGCAGTATTGGTCATCAGGACCCTGGTGCCACCTCGACCATGTTGATGCTCAAGGCGCTGGAACAAGCGATTAAAAGGAAGTAGCCCGATGGTTGGAATCGTGATCGTATCCCATAGCCGGCAACTGGCCGACGGTGTGGCAGAACTGGCGACCCAAATGACTCAGGGCAAGGCAGCCCTGGCCGTGGCCGCAGGCGTCGATGACCCGGAAAATCCTATCGGCACCGACGCTATCGCTATCATGACGGCGATCGAGTCGGTCTACCATGATGATGGTGTCGTGGTGCTGATGGACCTGGGCAGCGCCCTGCTCAGCACCGAAATGGCGCTTGAGCTGCTGGACGATGAGATGCGTAGCCGCGTATTCATGTCGGCCGCACCGTTGGTTGAAGGCACGATGGCGGCGGTGGTGGCTGCCGCTGCCGGGCTGTCTGCCCAACAGGTGTTGCAGGAAGCCGAAGCCGCGCTCGAAGCCAAACAGGATCACCTGGGCGTAGCCGCTCCTGGCACACCAATGGCAGTGGCCACCCCAACGGGTGAACAACTGCGCTGCGAATGGCGAGTCGCTAACCCCCATGGCTTACACACCAGACCAGCCGCCGCTATTGTGGGCGCCCTGGCCGGTCTGGATGCTGAAGTGTGGCTGGAGCGCAATGGACAACGCGTGAACGCCCGCAGCCTGAACAGCATTGCGAAGCTGGCCGTCAAGCTGGGCGACCTGATTGACTTTATCACCAGCGGGCCACAGGCTACCGATGCCGTAGCCGCCTTTACTGCGCTGGCGCAGGATCATTTCGGGGAGGCCCACCTGCTGGCTGAAATCATCACCGAGCAAGTACCAGAAGAGCAGCCAGAACCTGCTGTAGCCGGTGCCATCACGGGGATTGCCGTCAATGGCGGGATCGCCCGCGGCCCCGCAGTTATCTTCACAGCAGTCATGCCAGCGATCCCTGAGCGGCCTTACGTTGACCGTGCAAGCGAATCTCAGCAGCTAGCTCAGGCATGCGCCCGAGTACAGCAACACCTGCAACAACAGGCCAAAGGACCACAAGGCGATATCTTCCAGGCCCACAGCCTGATGCTGGCCGATCCTGAACTGCTCACCCGCGTGGAAGATGCGATCGCACAGGGACAAATCGCACCTGCGGCCTGGTTAAACACCATGCAGCAGTTGGCGCAAGAGTATGCCCAGGCAGGTAGCGAATATATGCGAGAAAGGGAAGCGGACGTTTGGGACATCGCCCGTCAGGTGATGTGTCAGTTGACCGGCAGTGGCCCACAACGGTTGCAGCTGTCAGGGCCAAGCATCCTGTTGGCCAGAGATCTGATGCCTTCGGACGTGGCCAATCTGGATAAAGACAACGTAGTGGCCCTATGCCTGAGTGAAGGTGCCAAAACCTCCCACAGTGCCATTCTGGCGCGTGCCATGGGCATCCCGGCGATAGTGAAGGCCCAGGGCTGTCTGGAACAGGTGCAGAACGGCCAAGAGGTTGTCCTGGATGGTTTCAACGGCCTGCTGTGGTTGGCTCCTGATGTCTCAACCGCGCTGGATCTTGAAGCCCGCCGCCTTGAATGGCTGGAGCAACGCCAGACTCAACGGTTGGCAGCCAATCAGCCAGCGATCACCCTGGATGGCCAGCCGGTGCAGATCCTGGCGAATATTGGTGGGCCAGAAGATGTCGCTGCTGCGCTGGCCGCAGGCGCTGAAGGGGTTGGGTTGTTCCGCACCGAATTCCTGTTCCAGGCGCACGATACGCTGCCTGATGAAGCGTTGCAGTATCAGATTTACCGCGATATCGCAGCGGCATTTGGCGACAAGCCGCTGACCATCCGCAGCCTGGATGTCGGAGGCGACAAACCGCTGGCCGCCTTCCCGATGGCACAGGAAGAAAACCCGTTCCTGGGATTGCGTGGCGTCAGACTCTGCCTGGCTCACCCTGAATTGTTACTGACCCAGCTACGGGCCGTATTACGAGCGCACGCCGAGCAGCCCAACATTCAGTTGATGATCCCGATGATCGCCACCGTAGAAGAGTTCCAGGCGGTGAAAGCCCTGGTAGAACAGGCTCGCCAGGCGCTGTCACTACCGCTGGAGCCGAAGCTGGCACTGGGCATTATGGTGGAAGTCCCCGCGGCAGTGCTTAACGCGGAAGTGCTGGCTCAGGAAGTCGATTTCTTCTCGATCGGCACCAACGATTTAACCCAGTACGTGATGGCAGTCGATCGTGGCAATAGCGCGGTGGCCGCACTGGTTAACTATCTCGAGCCTGCCGTGCTCAAGGCGATAGCGCTCACCTGCCAGGCCGCACTCGCCGCCGGGATCCCCGTCAGCATGTGCGGAGAAATGGCGGGCGATACGGCCGCAACGGAACTGTTGTTGCATTTGGGCCTCAACAAATTAAGCGCCAGTGCCTCAATGTTACCGGCATTAAAAGCCCAAGTGCGCACCAGCCACGCAATTAAGGAGATATAAAGCTTCACTGATTATTTATAGCGTTCTGTAGCGGGGTGTTTTATTTGGCGAAGACATAAGCCAAAGGGAATGCCCTGCGCCAAAAAATAGATTAATACATTATCACACTAGCCACACCAGGGCATTAGCTTCACTGTTTATCATAAAAGACACGGTTATTTATTAAAGCCAACAGCTTTACAGATATTAAAACTTAACTATTTCATTCGATCATTCAATAACAATTTATATTCTATGGAGTGCATGACTATGAAATTTTACACTGAACCCGCAAAACAGCTGCCGGTACTGATTGAAACGGAAGTTTTAGTGGTCGGTGGTGGCCCGTCTGGCATTGCTGCGGCATTAAGCACAGCCCGCGAAGGGGCCGATACCGTATTAATGGAAAGATTCGGCTGCTTCGGCGGCATGATGACCACCGCAGGCGTGGAGTCTATTGCCTGGTGGCGTCATGAAAATACCGTGGAGTCCGGCGGGCTGGCTAAAGAAATTGAAGAGACGGCCAAAGCGATGGGCGCGACTAACCCGGAGCCACAATCCATTAGCCAGGCGATTAACGCCGAGCAGTTTAAAATCGTCGCCGACCAGATGCTGGAAGATGCCGGGGTGAAACGCATCTTGCATATCACCGCGGTGGGCGTAATCAAAGAAGGCAACCATTTAAAGGGCATCATCACCGAGAGTAAATCGGGCCGCCAGGTGATTTTTGCCAAGGTGGTGATCGACTGTACCGGCGATGCGGATATCGCGTCATTGGCCGGGGCACCGTTTATTCAACCGGATAAAGACAGCGTGATGAGCGTCACCACGGTGTTTAGCTGTTCCAACGTCAATAAGGCCCGCTTCCTGGCGGACATCGAGCTCACCAAGCCGAAATACGGCGACTGGGGTGCCGATGAAGAGAACAAGAACTGGTCCTACGAAGTGCACGACTCCTGTAAGGAAATGTTCAGCCCTTATCTGGGTAAAGTGTTTGCCAAGGGCAAAAAGGCCGGTTTAGTACCGAAAGAAGTGACGTTGGGCGGCAGTTGGAGCACCGTGACGGAATTCGGTGATGCCAACTATATGAACGTGGTCAGCATTCCCAAGGTGGATTGCACCGACGTTTTCGATTTGACCCGTGCAGAGATCGATGGCCGCAAGCAGGCAGTTTATGCCATCGAAACGCTGCGCCAATTCCAGCCCGGCTTTGAGAATGCCACGCTCAAGAACTTTGGCATGACCGTGGGTACCCGCGAATCGCGCCATATCATTGGCCGCACCCGCCTGACCGAAGATGATATCTGCCATCAAGGCCGTCATGCAGACAGTATTGGTATTTTCCCTGAGTTTATCGACGGTAATGGCCAACTGAAATTACCGTTGCAGCCTCACTATTTCCAAATCCCTTACGGTGCCATGGTGCCGCAGGAAGTCGAAAACCTGTTGGTGTGTGGCCATGCCATCGATGCCGATAAGTTTGCCTATGCCACCATCCGCAATATGGGCTGCTGCATTGTCATCGGCGAAGGCGCTGGCGTTGCGGCTGCCGTGGCGATTAAAGATAACGCATTGGTTTCCGCTGTAAATATTCAAAAAGTACAAGCCAGTCTTGAGGGGAATGGGGTGAAAGTTTTCTAACCAACACCATGGAATGAAGATAGCAGTTTCATTATAGGACATATAAAAATGAAAGAAGAACGTCGATATAAACAGCCTACGTTTACTGAATCTCTACTGCCTATACTCTTTATGGTTTTTGTTTTATCCGTGGGGATTGGCGTGCTCAGTTGGCCCGCCAGTGTCTGCCTGTTATTATCCGCTGCCTTTACCGGGGCCATCGCCGTAATACGATTGGGATATAACTGGGATAGCATCCAACAATTTATCGTCGATAAAATTGCGGCGGTCATGCCGCCGGTGCTGATCGTTATTTTTGTTGGCTTTATGATCGCCACCTGGAGCTATGCGGGCACCCTGCCGATGATGGTGTATTACGGCATGCAGTTGCTCGATCCGTCTTATCTGTTTGCCATTGCCTTTATCCTGAACGCCATTCTGTCTTACGTTTCCGGTGCTTCATGGGGGTCCGTGGCCTCGATCGGCGTGGCGCTGATCGGTATCGGTACCGGCCTGGGGGCCAACCTGCCGATGCTGGCGGCGGCCATCGTTACCGGTGCCTATTTCGGTGACAAACTCTCACCGTTATCTGACACCACCAACCTGACCTCGGCGGTAACGCAAACCAAACTGTACGACCTGATCAAATACCTGCTGTGGACCACCATTCCGGCAACGCTGATCAGCATCGTATTCTTCCTGTTCCTGGGCTTCAGCCAGCCAAGCCAAGGCGCTATCTCTGCCGACAGCCTGCAACTGCTGGTGCAACTGCACAGCCTGTTCAAGTTTGGCATTCTGCCACTGCTGCCGATGTTGATCATCCTGGCCTTCACCTTCCTGCGCTTGCCGACCGTGCCGGCTCTGCTGAGCAGCGCATTGGTAGCGGTGTTGGTCGGTTGGCTGTATCAAGGCTTCCCGCTGATTGAAGGCGTCAAATCCACCATGGGTGGCTTCAAGATGCACATGATTGGTGCCGATCCTACTCAGGTGCTGTCATCGGTCAAAGAGCTGCTGGAACAGGGCGGGCTGAATAATCAGGGCGGATTTATCGCCTTCATTATCTGCGCCATGGGCTTTGCGGGGATCCTGACCGGTACCGGTATGATGGACGTGGCGCTCAGAGGCATCACCGGCAAGATCACCAACGGCTTTAGCGCCATCATGTCCAGCGGTTTGTCTGCATAGTGATCAACATCCTGACCGGCTCCGATGGCCTGAACAAGATCATCGTTTCCGAACTGATGGGCAAAAAGTTCCTGCAACTCAGAATGCACCCGTTGGTACTGGCCCGTACGCTGGAAGACTTTGGCACCATGAGTGCGCCGATCATCCCATGGTCAGCCGCCGGGTTGTATATGGCGACCACGTTGGGTGTGCCAACCTTTAGCTATATGCCTTATTGCATCTTCTTCTACGCGTCGATGGTGTTTGCCGCCATCTATGGTTTCACCGGCTTTAAAATCAAGAAAATTGATGATGAAGAAGCACAGGAACTGGCCGAAGAGCGTGGAATTTTGCTGACTCAGTAATCGATAAGCAGTAAACCTCGCGCATCCAGCATGGACCACTCCTGCTGGATGCGTTTCTATTTGTGCTTCCGTCCTGGCATTACGCTCCCCTCCCCCCAACCCTCTCCCGCGGTACAGTCCAGTAACCCCTTGAACACGGATTCGGGGAGAGGGAGCCAGCCCTGAGCTGAAGTTTGATACCGAGCAAGCCTGAAGAACAACACCTACTACCGCTACCTCCCAAGCTTGAGGCAGGTGGGGAGCATGCAGGTTAGCCGACCGTTGAGCGCAGGGATGCGCGATTGCGAGCCCCCAAGGACGGGTTTACGGCGTGTCGGCGTTCTGCATGCTCCCCACCTGTAGCACAATGAACAACAGCGACAACCTCCACAAAGCAAAACCCCCGCAGGCCTGGAAGTCTGCGGGGGTTGGTCACTGCTTGCAGCAAGAGCTAACGTTAGTGGATACGAGCCCCCTGCTTAACCAGCGTTGCCTGCAACGCCTTGATATCGATATCGCGCACCTTGACGCCCTGCTTGACGGATTCCGCTGCTGCCGTGCCTGCGCCCTGCCCGGTTACCGAGCAGCACATCATATTGCGCATGGAAGTATGGGCGATCACCCCGGCCGAAATGCAGCGCCCGGCCACCAGCAGATTGTCGACCACCTTCGGCAACAGACAGCCATAAGGGATTTGGAAATAATGCCCGGTGGTCGGCAGGATCAGATAACCGCTACCATCGATAAACTCCGGGAAAATGCCGATGCTGTCTTCACAACGCCCCTGTTGCAGCACATGCTCATCCGACACATGCACCACACCGTCAATCAGGCGTGATTCACGCGTGCCCAAGGTCATGCCGAAGTTGCGCAGCTTGGCATTTTCAAAGCCCGGCACGTAATGGCGCAACGCATCGATCGCCCACAGCGCCTGCTGGCGGCCAGCAATTTCGGCCTGGGTCAAATCCCAGACGTTGGTGCAGTCATAGCCAAAGGCATACACCATATTCAACTGTAGCGCTTCGCCTGCATCGGTAAAGCTGGACCAGGTTCCTGCAATCGCAGAAGCATCACCCGGGATCACCCCTTCGGCCTGAGCCCGGGTGAAAATCTCTTCCATATACGGGCTGAACATATCGTCTTCTTTACCGGCGGTCTGGATCGTCCAGTTCTTACCCCAGTCGGCATAGGTTGGCTTCAGCTCTTCTTTGACGAACTTCTGGAATTTCGGCACGTCCACGCCCGCACAGTGGAACATCACCGTCACACCCATCAACTGATCCTTGGCACGCTGATGGTAAGGCGCGCCCGCCAGCGCCGCGACGTCGGCATCACCGGTACAGTCGACAATACGTTGGGCCAGGATCGCCCCGCGCCCCGATTTCGATTCCACGATCACGCCGGTCAAGGTGTTGCCCTCCTTGATCACGTCAACCACCCAAGAATGGTAAAGCGGCGTGACCCCGGCCTCGACAATCATTTTATCCGCCACCACCTTGAAGCCTTCGGAATCGATGACCTGGCTGATTGACTGTGGCTCTGGCCGGGTAAAGCCCAATTCCTGAGCACGCACCTCATATTCACGGCCAATGCCTTCGCAATCCACGGTGCCCGCATGACGATACCAGGCAAAACTTTCCACCCCAACCTGGGTCAGCACTCCACCTAAACAGCCGTAACGCTCTACGATCAGGGTTTTCGCCCCGGCACGGGCCGAAGCAATGGCTGCCGTTAGCCCGGAAGGACCGCCCCCGACCACCAGCACTTCGGTTTCGGCAATGATCGGGATTTCTTTGGTAGGTTCAATCAGTGTCTTCATCATTTCAATCTCTCTGGAAGTAATAAACTTGACCCTGACAGGGCAAGGTCAAAATTTCGCAGGTCAAACAACAGTTTCTGGCCGAGTGCCAATGGCCTCGGTATCAGAAAGGTCTTCCTGGGTGGCGATAGCGGGCGGAATATAGTCCAAATAGACTTTGCCGTTATCGCTTGGCACAGGGAAACCGCGTGGGAAATCCTGGTTGATTTGCTTGATAAAGCTGTGCGCGACAATATAGATAACAAAGCACAGCGGGAACGCGGTCAAAATCGAGACCGTTTGCAGCGGCTTGAGACTTTCGGGATTAATAAAATAGAGCGAGAGCGAAACCACGCCCGCCAAGATTAACCAGAACGCAATATTCCAGTGGGCCGGGGACTCATCCGGCGCCAGCGTTTTCTGCGTAGTCGCCGCCAGGGAATAGCCCACCGCACAGTGGCCGGTGATATAAGAAATCAAGGTGATCAAACCGAAGGCAAAGATAAATACCGTACTCAACGGGAGCTGTTCGAGCATGGTATACACCACTGCCCCACGTCCCTTTTCAGCCATGATGGCAATCAGATCAACGGCACCTTTCATCTGTAATTCGATACCAAAGCTCGACAGCACCATATAAAACATCATGCAACCCAGCGAGCCGGAGACCAGTCCCCCAAGCACCAATTCACGAATGGTACGTCCCTTGGATATTTTGGCGATAAACAGACCGAACGGCAGTGAATAAACCACCCACCAGGAGAAATAGAAAATCGTCCAGCTTTGGGGGAAGCCACCGTTTCTGATCGCATCGGTTTGCAGACTCATATAGATAAAGTTCTGCAACATTAAGCCCAGGCCATCGACGGACTGGTTAAGAATAAAGGCTAGCGGCCCGCAGACGGCAATACAGGCCAGCATGATCACATCGGCCTTGACGTTCCAGTCACTTAATACCGCCACCCCGCGTTTCAAACCAAAAATAAGGGCAACCAACGGAATAAAGGTCCACAGGAAAATAACGAAGGTATCGATATAGGCATTATTACTTTCCCAGCCCATGACATAAACGATGGCGTTTGAAATCAGCGGCGTGCCCAAGGCCAGCGAGGTCATTACGCCCCCTAACAGGCCGAACATAAACAGGAAGTTGACCAGATGCCCGGCCAGACCATCGGCACGCTTGCCTAACAGCGGACGGGTGAACTCACTGATTTTAAGAGAGGTATGTTTACGCACGTGCAGGAAATAACCGATAGGCACCGCGCTGGCAATGTACCAGGCCCAGGCGGAAGGCCCCCAATGGAACATGCCATACGCAGACGCCCAGCGGGCGGCGTCCACCGAACCTGGAACCAAGCCAAACGGCGGCGACTGGATAATGTAGATCCACTCAACGGCGCCCAAGTATAGCACGCTACCTCCGGTGCCAGACGTAAAGATCATCCCCAGCCAAACCCAGGTGGAGAAGGCCGGAGGCTGTCCCTTTTCCCCCAGCACCAGATTACCGTAACGGGAACCGGCCAGGAAAATGCAGAACAGCACCACACCAAAGGTGCACAGTAAGAAAAACCACCCTAACTGACCGGTGGTAACGGCATGTATTTTCTCCAATATCCGGCCACTGGACTCTGGCGCAGAGATAAAGACGACTATCATCAATAACGTCAGGATCGTGGCCGGCCAGAATACGGCCTTATCAATCTTACCCTTACTCTCAGGGGCGAAAGTTTTATTTTCCATAAGCCCTCTCTAAATAAATATACGGTAATCGCTTTCTTACCCCATACTAATTGGCCAGGCATGGGTTACGGCAATACTTCACCGTTGCGGGAGGCGGAAAGTTGATAACTTACACAAGTTGGCATATTGCTCGGAGTTAATTCATATGACTCTGTGAGGCGATAGACACTTTAGTGTTTTAAAGGCCAAGAACGTTTCATATTGAATCACTGCGTAAAAGAATTGCTTCATTTTGGAACGCTATTACCAAGCGAATCGGGCGCAGCATGCCGCGCCCATTAGGGGAAAACAGAGGTTGGTCAGGAAACCGCTGCCTGCAACCCGTATTTATTAATCTTGCGCCACAGGGTGGTGCGCCCTATTTTCAACGCTTTGGCCATTTCATTCATTTTTCCGCCGTACAACTCCCAGGCCTGTTCAATCGTTTGTCTTTCTACTTCGTCCAACGATAGCAGAGGCGGCAACGTGCCCCCGGCACTGTGATGCAGGTTGTTCTTTATTTCGTCAGCTAACTCATCGAAGTAAATAACATGCCCCTTGCGATGCAGCAGGATTTTTTCGATTTTATTCTTGAGTTCAGAATTATTACCCTTCCAGCTATAATTCATCAACGCCTCCATTGCCTTGTCGTCAATGGAAATAAAGGTTTTATTGGCCTTGCCATGCTCACTAATTAGCGACTGGATAATATGGCGTATATCCTCCTTACGACTTCTTAACGGCGGTATATCAATCTCATGAATGGAAATTTCATAATAGAGTTGCCGGCTAAAACGGTTCTGCGACACGTAAAGCCCCAGATCGGATTGCGCACTGGCGATAAACTGGAAGTTTACCGGAATAAGCCGCTGGCTATCGCTACGCATCACCAAACCCGTTTTCAGCATTTTCAGCAAGGCGCTTTGCAAGGTAGGAGGCAAATACTCGATATTCTCCAGATAAAGCGTGCCGCCGTGTGCCAGTTCGAATTTTGACGATTGGCCTTTATCTTCATCGTAACCCAACACTTCTTTATCCATATTGTCGGGGTGCAGCATGCCGCAGTTAAGGGTAATAAACGGCCCGGTTTTAAATTCGCTTTCGTTCTGTATTGCCATGGCCAACCCCAGCTTACCGACGCCTTCTTCACCGTACAGCAGGATTGGGACTCGGGATTTCACTGCCCGCTTCGCCACCGTGATCACATGCCGCATCTTTTTCGACACGGCGGGCAGGTTCTCGAAGGTAATATTGGCGCTACGGCCAATCTGCCGCTGGGCCAACTCGCGGATCTTGTCCAGTGGATGGGAGAGCAGCAGGAAGCTGTTATCGCTTAACGGACGCAGCGTAACCAGGGCTTCGATAAACTCCCCCAGCACCTCTACCGTGATGGGTTTGCGCACCAGCTTCACCCGTTGTTCGATCCCCGCCATGATGACCGGCGAGAAGCGGATAACCTGGTGAATATTCTTGCCGATGATGTCGTTGACCGGCAGGTTGAAGGCGTTGGCCGCCTGGGGATTGATCATGGTGATGATCATATTTTCATCCCAGGCCAGCAGACCGTCGTCCATGCATTCCAGTACCGCATTGCGCTGGCACAGCACATTGTTGGTGCTCAGTTGTTCACTGGTAATGTGCAACCGCAGCTCCACCTCACGGGCACAGGCATTGGCGATCATCAGGCTTTGTTTGCTGTGCAGTTCTGCACGCTTGAGGAGCAGGATCGCCCCACACTTTTTACCGCTCAAATCGAAGAATGGCGCCGCAGCACAGGCATAAGGGTGTAAGTGTTTGTTGTAATGTTCTGCTGTCAGGATCTCTACCGGTGAGTTCTGATCCAGGCACAGGCTGACCGCATTGGTGCCAATAATCCCCTCGTTCCAGAAGCAGCCCTTTTTCAACCCCAACTGGTTGAGTTCATTGATCAGATTCGGGTGGCCTACCAGCGATAGCATGCAGCCGTTGTCGTCGGTTACCGCCAACAACATCTCTTCGGGTTCCCCCAACGCATAGGTGTCTTCGATCACAATACCGGCCACCAGAATGGTGGTACGGTGGCGATGCAACAGTGAATTCAAGGTAAAGCCGGAAACAATGTGCGGTTTCATCCATTTATAAGGGCTGGATTGCTTGCAGCAACGTTCCCAGGATTTAAGGACTGGTGAGGACAAAAATTCCGGAGCAACCCAATGATGCTTTTGGAAAAAGTCCCATCGTTTCTTAAGTTCTAGCTGAATATCCATACTACCCCTCGCCTGGCTTATTAATAAGAGCGCCTTATATTAAATTCCTTTTCTTTTTTTTATCGGCTTGTGGTTTGATACTACATGACTGCACATTGTGAATATTGATATTTCGTATGAAAGTGGTTTCTTCATAATTACAGGTTATGAATGGCTACAAACCAAAAACATTAACAGTTCAATACCCTAGTCAGGTTTTAGGATTTTGCTGGTTATATCTGGTAAAAAAAACAGTTAATTGGTAATGAATGACACTCCAGGAGACATTTGGCGTTGCCCCTGGAGTGCGGTTAGCCAATCTTAATCACGGATGCAGAAATTGCTCATATGTTCCAGCGCGCGGATCATCGCAGAGTGATCCCACTGGCTGCCCCCCAACGCGGCGCAAGTGCTGAACAGTTGCTGAGCCATTGCGGTATTAGGCAGATTCAGTTGCAGCTCGCGTGCCCCTTCCAACGCCAGGTTCAGGTCCTTCTGGTGCAGCGCAATGCGGAACCCTGGATCGAAGGTGCCCTTAACCATGCGTTCACCGTGAACCTCAAGAATTTTTGAGGAAGCAAAACCGCCCATCAGCGCCTGACGAACGCGGGCCGGATCGGCCCCGGCTTTGGCAGCAAACAGCAGGGCTTCGGAAACCGCTTCAATATTCAGCGCGACGATGATCTGATTGGCGACTTTGCAGGTCTGGCCATCGCCATGTCCGCCTACCAGGGTGATATTCTTACCCAGGATCTGGAACAGCGGATTAATACGCTCAAAGACCTCTTCAGCCCCGCCTACCATGATGGAAAGCGTGCCCGCTTTGGCACCCACTTCACCACCGGATACCGGAGCATCCATATATTGCGCACCGGTTTTCTCCACCCGGGTGGCAAAGCGCTTGGTGGCCATTGGTGAAATGGAGCTCATATCCACCACGGTCTTGCCTGCACTCAGCCCTTTCTCTACCCCGTAGTCGTCGTTGAACAGTACGTCTTCGACCTGCGGCGTATCCGGCACCATGATAAAAATCACTTCACAGGCAAGGGCTACTGCCGCAGGCGTTGGGCAGGCGATGCCCTTGGCACCCAACAACTCCGCCGGTGCTTTTTCAAAATGCTCAGCGAAATACAGCGTATAACCGGCTTCTTGCAGGTTTTTGGCCATAGGCTTGCCCATGATGCCCGTTCCGATAAAACCAATATTCTTCATGATGATTCCTTATTTATGCACCCATGGCGCGGGTGGTCATGTTCAGAGGTTCTTCAGCCAGCCCAGACCGGCTTCGGTGCCATTGGCTGGCACATATTCACAGCCGATCCAACCGTCATAGCCCAGTGCATCAATATGCTGGAACAGGAACGGGTAGTTGATCTCCCCAGTACCGGGTTCATGACGGCCTGGGTTATCCGCCAATTGCAGGTGGCCAATGCTCGGGAAGTGCCGCTCCATGGTTTTAGCCAGGTCCCCTTCCATGATCTGCATATGATAGATGTCGTACTGATAACGCAGATTGGTTCTACCGACCTGCTTGACCAGTTCCGCCGCCTGTTTGCTGTTGTTAACAAAGAAACCTGGGATATCACGGGTATTGATCGCTTCAATCACCAGTTCAATGCCGTGTTCCGCCAGGCGATTGGCAGCAAACGTCAGGTTGTTGATCAGCGTGGTGGTAGCCTGTTCGTCGGTCAGCTGTGCTGGCTTCTTACCCGCCAGACAGTTCACCTTGCGGCATCCCAGCGCCTTGGCATAAACGATGGCGTTCTCCACGCCGCTACGGAACTCGTCTACACGATCGGGCAGGCAGGCAATTCCGCGCTCGCCCTGCGCCCAGTCGCCCGCAGGCAGGTTGAATAGCACCTGAGTGAGCTGGTGTTTGGCTAACTCCTGGGCAATGTCCTGCGCCGCGAAGTCATAAGGGAACAGATATTCGACCCCATCAAAACCCGCTTTTCTGGCCGCCGCAAAGCGTTCCATAAATGGGTATTCGGTAAACATCATGGTCAGGTTGGCAGCAAATTTTGGCATGATCTTTTTTCCTCCGGTTGGCCACGCTTACAGGTCGATGATGTCTTCAAATTCGGTGACCTTATCGATATCCGGCCCCATGGCGATGTTGGTGACCCGCTCGGTGATCACTTCCACCACCACCGGCACGCGGTAACGATCGCGCAACTGCTTGGCTTCTTCCAACGCTGGCCCGATCATCTCTGGGTCAAACACACGCAGTGCCTTACAACCCAGCCCCTCAACCACTTTCACGTGGTCAACGCCGTAGCCGTTCACTTCTGGCGCATTGATATTCTCGAACGCCAGTTGCACGCAGTAATCGATATCGAAGGCGCGCTGCGCCTGACGGATCAGGCCGAGATAGGCGTTGTTGATCAGGACGTGGATATACGGCAGGTTAAACTGCGCACCTACCGCCAACTCTTCCACCAGGAACTGGAAGTCGTAGTCACCAGAGATCGCCACTACCTGAGTTTTAGGGTCGGCTTTCACCACCCCTAATGCGGCAGGCAGCGTCCAGCCCAATGGCCCAGCCTGACAGGCGTTGATCCAATGCCGTGGTTTGTAGACGTGCAGGAACTGGTTGGCGGCAATCTGCGCCAGACCGATGGTAGAGATATAACGGGTATCCTTACCAAAGGCTTTATTCATCTCGTGATAGATGCGTTGCGGTTTGATCGGGGTGCAATCGAAGTCATCGCGGCGCAGCATGCTCTGCTTACGTGCCAGGCAGCTTCGCGCCCAGTCGCTGCGGTCTTTCAGCATGCCCGCCGCCTGCATTTCTTTGGCCACGGCAACAAAGCACGCCAACGCGACTTTGGCGTCGGAAACAATCCCCAGATCCGGGCTGAACACGCGGCCAATTTGCGTCGGCTCGATATCGACGTGGATAAACTTGCGACCCTTGGTGTAAGTCTCCAGCGCACCGGTGTTGCGGTTGGCCCAACGGTTACCGATACCGAAGACGAAATCCGACTCCAGGAAGTTGGCATTCCCGTAACGGTGGTTAGCCTGACAGCCCATGCGGCCAGCCATCAGCGGATGATCATCGGCAATCGCGCCCCAGCCACGTAAGGTCTGAATAACCGGTACGCCGGTAATTTCGGCTAGCTGTACCAGCAGGTCGGAGGCTTCGGCGTTGATGATGCCACCACCGGCAATCAGCACCGGCTTTTCGGCCGCATTCAACATTTCCAACGCACGTACTGCCTGAGCACGAGTAGCTTGCGGGCGGTGTGGCACCATCGGCTGGTAGAGTTCAATATCAAACTCGATTTCCGCCATCTGCACGTCAAACGGCAGATCGATCAATACCGGTCCAGGGCGACCCGAACGCATTTCGAAGAACGCTTTCTGGAAGGTTCCGGGTAGCTGGCCCGCTTCCAGAATGGTCACGGCCATTTTGGTGACCGGCTTGGCGATGGACTCAATATCCACCGATTGGAAGTCTTCCTTATGCAGTTTGGCAACCGGCGCCTGACCGGTCAGGCACAAAATAGGGATCGAATCGGCCCAGGCGGCATACAGCCCGGTGATCATATCGGTTCCTGCCGGCCCGGAAGTCCCGATGCACACGCCGATGTTGTCCTGCGCGGCCCGCGTATAGCCTTCCGCCATATGGGACGCCCCTTCAACATGGCGCGCCAGGATGTGTTCGATCCCGCCCAGTTTTTTTAATGCGGCATACAGGGGGTTAATGGCGGCACCCGGCACCCCAAAGGCAACACTGATGCCTTCTTTTTTCAAAATCTCGACTGCTGCTTCAATTGCTCTCATTCGTGCCATTTGCTGTCTCCAGGTATTAATACCCACCATAGTCCTGAGCCAGTCCGGGACAATGCGCGGTATTACTATAATTGACGTTTGATTTAACCGTGATTATTCGATAATTTTGGCTGGCGGCAACTCGTGCGTCTGACGTTCAAAATGAAACATTGCCAGCGCCTTTTGTGTTTCATTGTGGAACAACTTACCGGCAATAATCAGTAAAATTTGAACCACCCGGATTATTCACCGTTACCCTGCCCCATTTTCAATTAAATGATTTACCAGACACACATTACGGCTTTAACCTTGTTAAAAATTAGCCGCAACAAATAGCCGCTATTGGCGTATATTCTTGACGCTCAATTTGGCGTTTCTTTTTTTGCCAGAGAGTTCGATGGCGTAAAAAGCTGCGGTAACCAACAGGCTACCGTAGGATAATCGGTAAGCTCCGCCCCAGTTATTTAGCATGGCGAGTAAAAACAGCCCCAGGAAAAGGCCGCACAAGACGGTAACGATCCAGTAGTTTACCGCCAGGTAAATATAATCATCCTGTTCCTTAGACGTTTTCATACGCGCGCTCCATTAATCTGGTTTTCGGTAAGGATAAACTTTTGTCGAAGGTGGCTGGCCGTGCCTAGCTTCACCAGCGGGTAGGATGGCATGCTGGCGTGGTGGCAAACCACGTACTGCCGCTGACTGTTCGCCAGAAAGTACCGTTTTACTGCCACTTGCTGGCGACAGTCGTCAAAGACGATCCCATCGGCATCGAGATAGTCAGCCTCAAGAATGCAGTAATCAACCTGCCGGGTAAGCCTTTTGGCCATCGACATCTGAATACTGGGTCATGTATTCAATGTGT
>NZ_AYMQ01000009.1 GCF_000633355.1 Serratia sp. H1w | reverse complement strand
GGTCATGTATTCAATGTGTAGATCAGGTTATTGTAGGTAATACTCGTGCTCGATGAATGTACCGATAATCTTGTCATGCATTTCTGCGGATTTTGAGTATCCGAGAGTCTTGCGATTTAGTCGCTTTAACCGGTTACGAAGGTTCAGGTTTTCACGTTCAATACGTTGTGTGTAAAGCTTGCCTGTGATGTGCTTTTTATCCGGCAACATGTCGTAGGCGCTGAAGTTATCCGTACACCAGAAGGCAACGTTGAAGCCTGACAGTAACCCCAGTAATTTTTGCAGCGTCTTTTTACTCCGGGAGCCAAAAGCATGGGCAATAATACGTTTAAGACGTGGCTCCCACGCATACCACAGCCAGCGTTGCCGCTTTTTGTTACCCACAAATGACCACATTTCATCAACTTCACAGATGAGCTCAATTTGCAGATTATCCAGCGGAAGAGTGGTTACGCTCCGCGGCGCGAGTTTTTTAGCGTGCGCACAACGGCATTAATACTGATATGCAGCGCCCGTGCGGTATCACGAACACCGGCATTGTTCATCGCAAGCTCAATGATTTGCTCTTTTGTGCCGGGCCGGCAAGCGCGATAAGCGTAATCAAGCTGGAAAGTGCGACAGCATGACTGGCAACGGTAACGCTGGTGTCCAGCCTTACCGTTGCCATGTTTTTTAACAGCCTCAATGCGTTCACAAAAGGGACATTTCACGTCAACCAGAGCCATAAATCCTTACCCGTAAAATCGAGAATTATACAGACCTGTCAACACATTGAATACTTGACC
>NZ_AYMQ01000008.1 GCF_000633355.1 Serratia sp. H1w | reverse complement strand
GCGTATCGATGGACTGGTTGGTTGCATACAGTTGTGAACCGTTTACCGCATCGGTGCTGGTATCACTCAGACGGCCTGCGGCCACGTTAGTGATAGTACGTTCCGCCCCCTTATCACCCACACTGACGGTGCTGGTTGGAGCGACCCCGGCAAAATCGTACTCTTTGCCGTTGATGTTCGCTTTGGCCGTCGCTTCTGCGGCGGCAGTCACGGAGCCTGCACCCAATGCAACGTCGTTGTCATGGGTAGAGACTGCCCCCATACCAATCGCCACGGAATCCTGACCCTGCGCAGACGAATCTGTACCGGTGGAATTGGCGTGGAAGTACTTGGTCCCGGTGTTGTAGATGTTGTTAACGCTGTCGCCCAGATTGGTGACGGTATCACCCAGGTTGGTCACGTTGTTGTTGGTTTCGGTCAACTGTGAATAATTCACCGCATCGCTTGGCGCTACGCCATCCGCCACGTTGGTGATGGTGGTGCCACCGGTGTGTGTGCTGTTGTCGTAGGTGTTGCCACCCAGGGTAATGTTGTTGTGAGTGCTGTTGTCATACATCACCGCATCAGCAACAGAACCCGCTGCCGTGGCTTTCAACTGCGCCACGTTGACCGCATCCATATCGTCCGCACCGGCAGCCAGCCCGGTAATCCGACGATCGCCCACGTTCACTTCACCCTTCGCTTTACCACCGACCAGATAGGCGTCATGCGACAAGGTGCTGCCGTCTGCCAGTGAACCCGCACCCAGCGCGACGCTACCATCAGCACTGGCGATAGCGCCCATACCGATGGCCACCGCATCCAGACCAGACGCGACAGAGTCGGTGCCGGTAGAGTTGGCGTGGAAGTACTTGGTCCCGGTGTTGTAGATGTTGTCTACGGTATCACCCAGATTGGTGATCGCCGTGGTATTGCCCGCGATGTTGGTGGTGTTGATATCCACCTGATCGTTGGTCGCTTTCAGCTGTGAACCGTTGACCGCATCGGTGCTGGTGTCAGTCAGATCGCCCGCTGCTACGTTGGTGATTTTGGACTTGCCATTCCCCATATGGTTGGCGCTATAGGCACCCGCACCGCCATTAGCGGTCGGATCCCACTGCAAGGCATCATCTTTCAATCCATTAATATCATTCGTGTTATTAGTGATATTAACGGCGTTGATATCTACCTGTTTGTTGGTCGCCGCTAACTGAGAACCATTGATAGCATCAGTACTGGTAAAGTCGACGCGGCCTGCGGCCACATTGGTGATAGTACGTTCAGCATTCAAGTCACCAACGCTGACGGTGCTGGTCGGTGCCGTACCAGCAAAGCTATAATAAGTACCACCGATGTTTGCACCAGTCGTCGCCACTGCAGCCGCGGTCACAGAACCAGAACCCAGAGCGACGCTACCATTCTCAGTAGCGATGCTGTTTGCACCCAGCGCCAGAGAACCTTCACCTACTGCCTGTGTCCTTTCACCCAGGGCAATAGCGCTATCACCTTGCGCTACTGCACGATCACCTTGTGCAATACTGCTTACGCCTTCTGCACTGGCATAAGCGCCAATCGCAGTAGAGGCTTCTTTCTGTGCTTTGGCACCTGAACCGATCGCCGTAGCGTCGGTGGCGGCCGCCAAGGATTCCCAACCGATGGCAATTGCGCCAGTGCTGGTTGGATCGGAGGTGGAGGAATCAACACCAAGAGCAATACTGTTAATCCCGTTGGTATGAGCACGCAAACCGGTGGCAATGCTGGATTCTCCATCAGAGAGTGCCTGATAACCCATTGCCATGGATGACTGGCCCACTGAAGAAGCATCTACACCGGCAGCCAGTGAGTTCATTCCCACTGCGCCATCGTTGTTGTAGTTACCGCCCGCTGTGCCGAAATCATTGACGCTGTAATAGTGGGTGCTGGAAGCGCTTGCAGCATTCGCAACCGCTTTCAACTGCGACACGTTGACAGCATCGCTGTCTACTGTACCGGCAGCGACCCCATTAATCTGACGGAACTGGCCGTTTGCTACATCACCAATTGAGACTGCTCCCAAGGTGCTAGTAGTAGCATTGATCGCCGTTTGCTGGGCGCTCGTCGCCCCAACAGGAACATAACCAACCGCACCTGCCTCGGTACTGGCTTTCGAATTTGCACCCAGTGCAACACTATCCTTGGCTAACGCACTAGCATCGTAACCCAGTGCGGTGGCGTTGGTAGCATTAGAGAGCGAACCATAGCCCAACACCGTGCCACCGGTTTTATTAGCGGCAGAATCTGCACCGACGGAAGTGGTGAAGAAGGTATTCCAGGCCTCACCACTCAACGCATCCCGGCCAATTGCAACAGAAAGGAGTCCTTGAGCAAAGGATCCATAACCTACGGCCGTAGCACCCGATGAAGTCGTTGTACCTGCTTTGGCTGTGCTACCTACTGCCACACTCTGGTTATAGGAAATCGTACTATCGCCGACTGCAACGCTATTGGAGTTGACCCCTTGTGCATTGCCACCGACAACGACAGAATGCGCCCCATTGCTCGTGCTGTTGTTACCGATGGCAATGCTGTCAACGTTTCTGTAGTTGACCAGCGCGTTTGTCCCCAGGGCAATACCATTAGAGGAGATGGTCTTGGCGCCGTTACCGATGGCAATGGCATTCTCGGCCGTATCGTCAGCCGCGTTCGAATAAACCTTAGAGTTGGTACCTAATGAGATACCATTTTGGACACTACTGGTTGCCCCTACACCAGCAGCAAGTGCATTAACACCCGTTGCACCATCGTTATTGTAGTTGCCACCTTGGGTACCGTTGTCATTAACGCTGTAGTAATGAGTGGCTGAACCGCTTGCAGAAGCCGCAACTGCTTTCAGCTGCGACACGTTAACAGCGTCGCTGTCTACAGTACCTACCGCAACCCCATTAATCTGGCGGAACTTACCGTTTGTAACATCGCCTACAGAGACCGCACCCAAGGTACTAGTTGTAGCGTTGATAGCCGTCTGTTGAGTGACCGTGGCACTGACAGGAATAAAACCAGCCGCACCTGCAACAGTGGTGGCCTTCGAATTTGCCCCTAGAGCAACACCATCACTGGCTAAAGCGCTGGACTGATAGCCAAGTGCTGTAGCATTTGTAGCATTGGCAAGCGAATTGTAACCAAATACCGAGCTTCCCTTTTTATTCGCTGCAGCATTCGCGCCAACAGCCGTCGTGTAATAGGATGTCCAGTCGTCACCACCCACAGCGGCTCGGCCAATCGCCACAGAGAGAAGTCCCTGAGCAAAGGACTGACTACCTACTGCCGTAGCACCTGTTGAGGTTACTGTGCCGGCTTTGGCGGCATTACCCATCGCCACACTCTCTCCATAAGAAGTAGTGTTAGCACCAAATGCTATAGCATTATCACTTCTGGCTTGGGCCTTGTTGCCGATAGCGAACGAATCACTCCCATAGACAGTACTGCTGTTGCCGATGGCAATGCCATTAGTTTCTGTGCTTCCAACCTGCGCACCGGCTCCTAGTGCAATACCATTGGTTGCAGATGCAAGTGCACCGTTACCAATGGCAATGGCATTATCGGCAGTGTCTTGAACAAGTTGCTGCGTGGCCTTGGCACCATTACCCAATGCGATAGCGTTTTGAGAACCAGCGATAGCCCCAACACCGGCAGCCATAGAATTAATACCCGTTGCACCATCGTTATTATAGTTGCCACCTTGGGTACCATTGTCATTAACGCTGTAGTAATGGGTAGCTGAACCGCTGGCGGCAACTGCAACCGCTTTCAACTGTGCCACGTTGACAGCATCACTGTCGACCGAACCTGCGGCCACACCGGTGATCTGGCGATAATCGTTAGTCGTCGTATTCCCTACTGAAACAGCGCCTTGGGTACTGGTGGTGGCATCGATCGCGGCCTGTTGGGCAGTCGTTGCACTAACCGGTACATAACCAGCCACGCCAGCAGCGGTGTTAGCCACCGTGCCTGAACCCAATGCTACCCCACCATCCGCAGACGACATGGCGCTGAGGCCTAACGCTATCGATTGATCTGCTGTCGCCTGGGTTTGGTAACCCATAGAGATCGTATTACGGCCTGAAGCTGTAGCCTGAAAACCCTGGGCAATCGCCATCCAGTTATTTGCATTTGCCTTATAGCCCATGGCCATAGCGCCTGTGGCACCAAAACCACCTGCGGTAGCATTTTGGCCAATGGCTATTGCCTGGCTTCCAGTAGCAGAAGAAAATGCTCCCAGACTCACGCTAGCGCCTCCCGCAGTAGTACTTCTACCGATAGCGATACTATCGGTGTTGGTCGCAGTAGCACCATACCCCAACGCCATTTCACCGATGCTACTGCCGGTGGAGGAATTCATACCAATTGCAATACCGCCCTCGCCTTTCGATACAGCCATCCCCCCCACAGCGATCCCGCCTAAATTGGTCACTAATGTGGAGGTACCAATGGCTACGGCGTTATCGGCTGAAGCATTCTTAATCGCAGGCGGTGCCACCGTTGCCCCTGTCCCGATAGCGATAGCATTGTTTGCCGTTACTGGTGCTGGAGTGGTCGGTGCTGTGACACTGGCCCCGTCGCCAATAGCTAGCGCGCCGTTAGTGGTAGCTACGGCACCGGATCCTATGGCGGTATTACTGGTTAATCCGCCATCAATAGCGGCGGTGCCACCGTTGGCAACGTTTGATGGGTTAACGGTCCAGGCTTTCGCTGGTTCAATACTCACCAAGGCCGCAGCGAATGCACCGGCCATACCGCCCGCGCGAACTAATGCCCGGCGCGCACGACGAGTACTGCTGCCATCTTTGCCTTTACCTTTGGCCGAGGCGAATTCGCTGGCGACCACCCAGGCTTGCTGCGCGGCACTCCAGACTAAACGATATATACCCGTGATCATTGA
>NZ_AYMQ01000007.1 GCF_000633355.1 Serratia sp. H1w | reverse complement strand
TGAACCGCCCCGGTTTTCTTGGAGAGAGTTAAGTCCAGAAGCTCAGGCTGCCAGATCATTATTTGCATTGGCAGCATAATAGGCTTTTTCGGCTTCTATCGGCGGTATGTGTCCTAGCCGTTCAAGTAACCTTCGATTGTTAAACCAGTCCACCCACGCCAGTGTCGCAAGCTCCACTTCTGCGTGGTTTTTCCAGCTCTTACGGTGTATCACTTCCGCTTTGTAAAGCCCATTGATACTCTCGGCCAGTGCATTATCATAAGAGTCGCCAGTGCTGCCTGTCGACGCCAACAGCTCCGCTTCCTGCAGCCGTTGGGTGTACGCCAGTGACACGTATTGGGAGCCCTTGTCCGAGTGATGGATTGTACCTGAAGGGCGACGTGCCCACAGCGCCTGTTCCAGAGCATCTAGCACGAACCTGGCTTCCATCGACGATGAGACCCGCCAGCCAACGATCGTGCCTGCAAACACATCGATGATGAACGCCACATACGCGAAGCCCTGCCAGGTGCTGACGTACGTAAAATCTGCACACCAAAGCTGATTGGGACGTTCAGCCACGAACTGGCGGTTGACCAGATCCGCTGCTGCCGCTGTTTTGCGACTGATTGTGGTCCTGATGACTTTGCCGCGGAGTACACCCCGAAGACCGATTGTTTTCATCAGACGTTCAACAGTACACCGGGCAACGCTAAAACCCTCGCGAAGTAACTGACGCCAGACTTTTCGTGCACCATAGA
>NZ_AYMQ01000006.1 GCF_000633355.1 Serratia sp. H1w | reverse complement strand
GAGGGTTGGGGTGAGGGGAAACAGCAACTCCCCCACGATCGACAGGCAATAAAAAAGGCACAACCGAGGTTGTACCTTTCTTGATCCTGCCTGCCGTCGCTTACTTCACGACACGCAACGCCGGGCGGCCACCACCGCGTGGCGGCGGTGGCGGTTCATCATCGGGGCCGTTATCGTCTTCAACGCTATCCTGAGGATCGCTATCAACCACTGACATCAGGCTGCCCGTTGGGCTGGACACGTCTTCCAGACCTTCGAAAGCGCCCTCGTCTTCGTATTTGGCTTCCGGTTCAAACAGGGTACCAGCCCCATTTTCCCGTGCATAAATCGCCAGTACGGCTGCCATTGGCACCAGCACCTGACGAGGTACGCCACCAAAGCGTGCGTTGAAGGTCACTTCATCGTCACCCAATTGCAGATTACCAACGGCACGCGGAGCAATGTTCAGTACAATCTGACCATCGCGTGCAAATTCCATCGGCACCTGCACATCCGGACGCATAACGTCCACGACCAGATGCGGGGTCAGTTGATTATCCAACAGCCAGTCATAGAATGCCCGCAACAGATAAGGACGGCGCGGGGTCATCTGAGACATATCCATGATGCTTAGCCCCGAGTCTGCAGGCGCATTTCGCGCTCGGCTTCGGTTAAGGAGGCCAGGAATGCATCACGCTCGAATACGCGGGTCATGTAGCCTTTCAGTTCTTTGGAGCCAGCACCGCTCAGTTCGATACCCAGTTGCGGCAAACGCCACAGCAGCGGGGCCAGGTAGCAGTCTACCAGGCTGAACTCTTCGCTCATGAAATACGGGGTCTGGCCGAAGATTGGCGCAATCGCCAGCAGCTCTTCGCGCAGTTGACGGCGTGCTGATTCAGCCTCCTGGCCGTTGCTCTGCTCGATTTTGTACATCAGCGTGTACCAGTTTCTCTCGATACGCAGCATCATCAGACGGCTTTCACCACGGGCCACCGGGTACACCGGCATTAATGGCGGGTGAGGGAAACGCTCATCAAGGTATTCCATGATGATACGGGATTCATACAGCGTCAGCTCGCGATCGACCAGCGTCGGTACCGTTTGGTATGGGTTGAGGTCGATCAGATCCTGCGGCAGATTATCGGGTTCTACCTGCTCGATCTCGACGCTGACGCCTTTTTCCGCTAGTACGATACGTACTTGATGGCTAAAGATGTCGGTCGGGCCAGAGAACAGCGTCATTACCGAACGTTTGTTGGCAGCGACAGCCATGAAAACCTCCAAGTTATCTAGAAAATACGGCGAATAGCCAAAATACCCATCACTACGCGAGCCATTGCGTTGTTGCCACCTGGCTGCGACGTGAAATGATTGGGTAAATCAGGCTGCTATCCTGAATAATCGTGACCGCAAGCCCGCAGCTCACAGATAAACCTTAGGTCTGGAAAACGGCCTCGGAGGTAGACTGACAGCACTGCACGGCGAACAGGCGCAAAAGTGGGTGATAGTTTACCAGATTTTGACTGTTTTGTGGGGGCCATGCGTGGATTTATCACTTAACCCACGGATTTTGATGAAGTTTAAGCTGATTATAGGCATAAAAAAACCCGCCGAAGAGGCGGGTTTTTCGCGTAAATCGCACTGCCGAAGCAGTAAAAATTAACGCTTGGAGAACTGCGGACGGCGACGTGCTTTACGCAGACCGACTTTCTTACGCTCAACTTTACGCGCGTCACGAGTGACGAAGCCAGCTTTACGCAGTTCAGCACGCAGAGTCTCGTCGTACTCCATCAGTGCACGGGTGATACCGTGACGGATAGCGCCAGCTTGACCAGAGATGCCACCACCTTTAACGGTGATGTACAGATCCAGTTTACCAACCATGTCGACCAGTTCCAGCGGTTGACGAACTACCATGCGGGCAGTTTCGCGACCGAAGTACTGTTCCAGGGTGCGCTGGTTAATAACGATGTTACCACTGCCCGGCTTGATAAAAACGCGAGCGGCGGAGCTTTTGCGGCGACCAGTGCCGTAGTATTGATTTTCAGCCATTGCCTATAATCCCGATTAGATGTCAAGAACTTGCGGTTGCTGTGCCGCGTGAGTGTGCTCGGTGCCCGCGTAAACTTTCAGTTTACGGAACATTGCACGACCCAACGGACCCTTTGGCAGCATGCCTTTAACCGCGATTTCAATCACGCGCTCAGGACGGCGGGCAATCATCTCTTCAAAGGTCGCTTGCTTGATACCACCGATGTGGCCGGTGTGGTGGTAATACACTTTGTCTGTACGCTTGTTGCCGGTTACAGCAACTTTTTCTGCGTTCAGAACGATGATGTAGTCACCGGTATCAACGTGCGGGGTGTATTCCGCTTTATGCTTGCCGCGCAGACGACGAGCCAGTTCAGTAGCGAGACGGCCTAAAGTTTTACCGTCTGCATCAACAACGTACCAGTCACGTTTTACGGTTTCTGGTTTAGCTGTAAAAGTTTTCATTAGAAAGCTTACCCAATAATTTAGTTACACGTAGGTGTTCACCCAACGCTCGAAAACAGTTGAGGCTCACACGACCATACAAGTCCAGCAAACCTACCCCTTCGAATAGCCATTGCCGGCACTATACAAAGTTTTGGGAAAAAAACTCTGTTGTAACGTGGGGTCGCAAGATTATAGAGAAGTCGCTCACAAAGGTCGACCTGTTTTTGCCTGTAAAAAGTATTTAGCGCGGGGGGACGGTTTGACTGCGGTAACCGGGGATGGAAATGGGCCTGGAAGCCAGGCCCGAACGCCCTTTACGGCAGATGAGGCAGCTTCAGATACTCCTCGCTCTGCATCTCTTGCAGGCGGGATAGGCAACGCTGAAACTCGAACTTCAGCTGTTCGCCCTGGTAGATCTCGAACATTGAGGCTTCGGCGGCGATCACCAGCTTGACGTGACGCTCGTAGAATTCGTCCACCAGCGCCAGGAAACGCCGGGCGGTGTTTTCCTTCAGCGGCCCCATAATGCGCACGTTATACAGCATCACGCTGTGATAAAGGCGTGACAGGGCGATGTAGTCCAGTTGGCTGCGCGGCTCTTCACACAGGGTATGAAAATCGATCGCCAATACCCCTTCCACAGCGCGCAAGGTGGGCATTGGCCGATGATTGATTTGCAGCACCGGTGCCTCTTCCCCGGAGTGGCCCGCCAGCTTGAGGAAGATGTGATCCATCGTGTCCTGCGTTTGCTGATTGAGCGGGGTCAGATACAGATGGGCCTGCGTTAGGGTGCGCAACCGGTAATCGATGCCCGCATCCACGTTCATCACGTCGCAATACTCGTTGATCAAATCGATCGCCGGTAGGAAGCGTGCGCGTTGCAGCCCGTTGCGATACAGGTTGTCCGGTATGATATTGGAAGTGGCCACCAACGTAATACCGCGAGCGAACAGCGCCTGCAACAACGTTGCCAGCAACATGGCATCGGTGATGTCGGAGACAAAGAACTCGTCAAAGCACAGCACGTCCGTTTGCGCCTTGAAACCGTCGGCGACGATCTCCAGCGGGTTTTCCTGCCCTTGCAGCTCCGTCAGCTCTTCATGCACCCGCAGCATAAAGCGGTGAAAGTGCAGCCGCAGTTTGCGATCGCCCGGCAGGCTGTGGAAAAACAGATCCATCAGCCAGGTCTTGCCCCGGCCAACGCCGCCCCACATATACAGCCCCTGCACCGGCCGCTGGGTGGTGGTTTCCTCATCCTTGCCTAACCAACGGCTAAGCAGATTACGGCGCTTGCCAGCGTTAGTAGAAGCCGGTAGCTGCTGCAACGCCTGATAGATCTGATCCAACTGCGTGACGGCCTGGCGTTGAACCGCATCGGCCTGATATTCCCCCGCATCCAGCGCCTGCTGGTAGCGTGATAACGGTGACTGTGCCTGCATGTATTCGCAATCCCTAACAACGCTGAGAATTTATTTATCCACTTTTCGCGGCGGATGGCAGCCGCTTCGCACCCTGATCGCCACATTTATCGGCGTCGCGCCCCAATAAACCCTCTGAAAATGGCGGGTATTGGCTTATCAGGATTCCACTCGGACAAGGTTAACGGTTATAGTGGATATTATTAAGTGAAAAATCCCTGCGGAACAACGAAGTCACAATAGGAGTCATCATGACCTGGGAGTATGCGCTGATTGGTTTGGTGGTCGGTATCGTAATCGGTGCGGTAGCGATGCGTTTTGGTAACAGTAAACTGCGTCAGCAACAGGCGCTGCAAAACGAACTGGATAAGAGCAAAACCGAGCTGGAAGAATATCGTCAGGAGCTGGTGGGCCATTTCGCCCGCAGTGCCGAGCTGTTGGATAACATGGCGCGCGACTATCGCCAGCTGTATCAACATATGGCGAAAAGCTCCAATAACCTGCTGCCGGATCTGCCGATGCAGGACAACCCGTTCCGCTACCGTCTGTCCGAATCGGAAGCGGATAACGATCAGGCTCCAGTGGAAATGCCTCGTGACTATTCCGAAGGGGCATCTGGCCTGCTGCGCGGCGCACCACGCAGTAATTAATTCCCCGCTATACTGACCCGTGGGGCTCTCCCACGGGTTGTTCACTTCGTTCGCCCCCGTTCCCCGCCCTGCACTGTGCTTAACCCTGGCGATCAAGTGAACTTTTCGCGTAAATTCATTGTCCTAGACTTCACAAGGATATTGCCGTGGCAGTATCGTAAAAAATTTCACCGACAGGTTTTGAGAGAGCTATCACCAATGAAGAAAAGAACTTTAATTCTTAATGTATTAGCAATGAGTATTAGCCTGGCGTTTGCCTCCGTTCCGGCTGCCAATGCAGCCATGCCTGCCGCTGTGGCGGGCCAGACCTTGCCAAGCCTGGCACCAATGCTGGAAAAAGTGCTGCCCGCCGTAGTAAGCGTGCGTGTTGAAGGCACCCAGGTACAGCGCCAGCCGCAGCTGCCCGAGCAGTTTAAATTCTTCTTTGGCCCGAACATGCCTGCACCGAAAGAAAGCTCACGCCCGTTTGAAGGGTTGGGTTCCGGTGTGATTATCGACGCGGAAAAGGGTTACATCCTTACCAACAACCACGTGATCAATAACGCCGACAAGATCAGCGTACAGCTCAATGATGGCCGCGAATATGACGCCAAGCTGATTGGCCGCGACGAGCAGTCCGACATTGCCCTGATCCAGGTCACGGATGTCAAAAATCTGACGGCGGTAAAAATCGCGGACTCCGACAAGCTGCGCGTGGGTGACTTTGCCGTGGCCGTTGGTAACCCGTTCGGCCTTGGCCAGACGGCGACTTCCGGGATCATCTCAGCACTGGGCCGTAGCGGCCTGAGCCTGGAAGGGCTGGAAAACTTCATCCAGACCGATGCCTCCATCAACCGTGGCAACTCCGGCGGCGCGCTGGTGAACCTGGACGGTGAACTGATCGGTATCAACACCGCGATCCTGGCACCGGGCGGTGGCAACATCGGCATCGGCTTTGCGATCCCAAGCAACATGGCACAAAGCCTGAGCAAGCAGCTGATTGAGTTTGGTGAAGTGAAACGCGGCCTGCTGGGCATCAAAGGCAGCGAAATGACCGCCGATATGGCGAAAGCATTCAATACGGACGCCCAACGCGGGGCCTTTGTCAGCGAAGTGATGCCAAAATCGGCCGCCGCCAAAGCCGGTATCAAAGCCGGTGACATTCTGGTTTCACTGGACGGTAAGCCGATCAGCAGCTTTGCCGAACTACGTGCCAAAGTAGGCACCACCGCACCGGGTACCACCGTTAAAGTGGGCTTGCTGCGTGAAGGTAAGCCAATGGATGTCTCCGTCACTCTGGATAACAGCGAAAGCGTCACCACCAACGCCGAAACCCTGTCGCCTGCGTTGCAAGGTGCCGCGCTCACCAACGGTGCGCTGCCAAACGGCGATAAAGGCGTGAAGATCGACAAGGTGGATAAAGGCACCCCTGCGGCGCAGTTTGGCCTGCAGAAAGGAGATGTGATTATCGGCGTCAACCGTCAGCGGGTTGAGAACATCACCGCACTGCGCAAACTGCTGGAGGCAAAACCTCCGGTGATGGCGCTGAACATCGTACGCGGCGACGAAAACATTTATCTGTTACTGCGTTAATTTGTTGCGAAACCGGGCGCGGCAGCATACTGCGCCCGGTTAACTCGTGCTATCCTCCATCCATCTTTCCTTATACTAACTAAAACTCCATGTTTGCTAAGCTCTTGCGTTCTATTGTTATTGGTTTGGTGGTCGCCGGTATCCTGCTGGCCGCCCTGCCCATGTTGCGTTCCGCCAATAACATATTCGCCAGCAAATCCGAGAATACCAGCGATCAAACGCCGGTCAGCTTTAATACCGGCGTACGCCGGGCTGCCCCTGCCGTGGTCAACATCTACAACCGTAATATCAGTGGCGCGACCAACGTGCTCTCTCTGGGTTCCGGGGTGATCATGAACGATCGCGGCTATATCATTACCAACCGCCACGTAATCAAAGACGCCCAGCAGATCACCGCCGTATTGCAAGATGGCCGCCGCTACGAGGCGTTACTGGTCGGCTCCGATAGCCTGACCGACCTGGCCGTGCTGAAAATCGATCCGGGCAATCTACCGGTGATCCCAATCAATACCGCACGTCCTGCCCGCATCGGTGATGTGGCGCTGGCGATCGGCAACCCGTACAACCTTGGGCAGACCGTGACCCAGGGCATTATCAGTGCCACCGGGCGTATCAGCCTGAGCACCACCGGGCGACAAACCTTCCTGCAAACCGATGCCTCGATCAACCGGGGTAACTCCGGCGGTGCGTTGGTCAACTCCCTGGGTGAGCTGATGGGTATCAACACGCTGACCTATGACAAGATCACCGATGGAGAAACGCCAGAGGGGTTAGGCTTTGCCATCCCGGTAGAGCTGGCAACCAAGATCATGGATAAGCTGATCCGTGATGGCCGTGTGATCCGCGGCTACTTTGGCATCCAGGGTAAAGAGATTATTCCGGTGCGTACCTCTGCGACCGGCATCGATCGCCTGCAAGGGATCATTGTTACTGAGATCACCCCTAACGGCCCGGCTGCCAATGCAGGGTTCCATATTAATGACATCATCATTAACGTCGATAACAAACCGGCGGTGTCGGTATTGGAGACGATGGATCAGGTGGCGGAGATCCGCCCTGGGACGCAGATCCCGGTGGTAGTGCTGCGCGATGGGCAACGCATTACGCTGCATATGGCGGTGGGTGAGTTCCCGGAAGATAATAGCTAGGTAATAAAAAGCCCGGCAAGCCGGGCTTCATTCGCAGTAACAGGCCAAACCGGTGACGGTTACTCGCCTTTCACGCGTTCGATATTGGCACCCAGCGCGCGCAGTTTGTCTTCAATGCGCTCGTAGCCACGGTCGATGTGATAAATACGATCCACCACCGTGACGCCATCGGCAATACAACCCGCCAATACCAGGCTGGCAGAGGCACGCAGATCGGTCGCCATCACCTGAGCACCAGACAGCTGCTCTACGCCGTGGCAAATCAAGGTGTTGCTCTCAATTTCCGCGTGTGCGCCCATACGGACCAGTTCAGGCACGTGCATGAAGCGGTTTTCGAAGATCGTTTCGGTGATCACGCCGGTGCCTTCCGCAACCAGATTCAACAGGCTGAACTGCGCCTGCATATCGGTTGGGAAACCAGGGTGTGGCGCCGTGCGCAGGGTTACCGCTTTCGGGCGTTTACCATGCATGTCCAGGCTGATCCAGTCTTCACCGACTTCAACATCGGCACCGGCTTCACGCAGTTTGGCCAACACCGCATCCAGAGTATCTGGACGGGTATTGCGGCACAGCACTTTGCCACCGGAAACGGCAGCGGCAACCAGGAAGGTGCCGGTTTCGATACGGTCTGGCAGCACACGGTAAACCCCGCCACCCAGGCGCTCAACGCCTTCGATGGTGATCTTGTCCGTGCCCGCGCCGCTGATTTTGGCACCCAGCGTATTGAGGAAGTTGGCGGTATCGACGATTTCCGGCTCACGCGCCGCGTTCTCGATGATGGTGGTGCCAGTGGCCAGCGTTGCGGCACTCATGATGGTAACGGTCGCGCCCACGCTAACCTTGTCCATCACGATATGAGCGCCCTTCAAGCGCCCTTCCACGGAAGCCTTGACGTAGCCTTCTTCCAGTTTGATTTCCGCACCCAGTTGTTCCAGGCCGGTAATGTGCAGATCAACCGGACGCGCACCAATGGCACAGCCGCCTGGCAGCGATACCTGGCCACGGCCAAAGCGAGCCACCAACGGCCCCAATGCCCAGATGGAGGCACGCATGGTTTTCACCAGATCGTAAGGAGCACAAAACTCGTTTACGCCGCTGGCATCAACAAATACCGAACCATTACGTTCGATCTTGGTGCCCAACTGGTTGAGCAGCTTGATGGTGGTATCAATGTCCTTCAGCTTCGGGACGTTTTGCAGTTCGACAGGCTCTTCCGCCAGCAAGGCGGCAAACAGGATCGGCAGGGCGGCGTTTTTCGCCCCGGAAATGGTCACTTCACCGCTCAGACGGGTCCGGCCATGCACACGAAATTTATCCATTTGACTACTCTCTGTTATCTGTTCTGAGCTGCCTGCCCGCAGGGCAAACAGCCTTAAAATCCGTTGAGTTTGCGATCCCGCTGCCACTCTTCTGGGGTATAGGCCTTGATCGACAAGGCATGAATACGGTTGTCCGCGATGTATTCCATCAGCGGCGCATAGACGGCCTGCTGCTTCTTGACGCGGCTCATGGTGGCGAACAGTTCACCCACGGCGATCACCTGAAAATGGCTGCCATCGCCGGTCACGTGCGCGTCTTCCAGTGCCAACGCTTTCATCAGCACGTCTTTAATTTCGCTATTTTCCATAGTATCCAGTTCTGCATCGAAGGATCATAGTCACCCGGGGCGACTGCTTGGCGCCTATCTTAGTGGAATCCGCCGCTTTCTTAAACCAAAGAAAAAGCCCCTGAGCAACAGGGGCCTTTAGCTGACTTTTCCCGGTCAAGCCGCCAAAGATGTGGCTAACTTGCGGTTTCGACAGGCATTATTGCTGACAAATTGTAGAGCGTGATCAACGTTTGCAACCGTTCGGTGATGCCGGAAATTTTTATCTCGATTCCCTGCTGACGCCGCTGCTCACGTAAATGCAGCAACAGTGCCAGACCGGCGGAGTCTACACGCTGCAACTGAGCAACATCGATCACGGTTTTATCCGCCAACAACATCTCACGTTGCTGCCATAGCGGCAATAACGTCTCACGATCCAGCTCGCCGCTCAGCACCAGCGTTTGCTGTTGTGCTACCCAGCTCAGCGCTGCGGCCATCAGTTTTTCTGATCCAGAGTGATCGGCTGTTTCGCGGCCGCTTGCAGTTGCTGGGTCAGACCGTCAACGCCTTTCAGACGCAGGGTGGATGCCCACTCATTCTGCTTGGTTGTGATCATGCTGACGCCTTCGGCGATCATGTCATACGCCTGCCAGTGGCCGGTTTTGCTGTTTTTACGCCATTGGAAGTCCAGACGTACCGGCGGACGGCCACCTTTATCTACGATGGTTACGCGGATCGCAACGATATCGGCTGTGCCCAGCGGCTGCTCAGGTTCGATCTGATAGGTCTGGCCCTGGTACATTGCCAACGCCTGACCATACGCCTGTTCCAGATAGGCCTGGAAGGCGGTGAAGTAGGCTTCACGCTGTGCTGGCGTGGCGTCTTTGTAGTAACGGCCCAGCACCAGTGCCCCGGCATATTTCACCTGCACGAACGGCATCAGTTCTTCATGCACGATGGTGCGCAGGTAGTTGGGATCCTGCTTGATTTTTGGCTGCTCGCTTTTCAGGCGGGTAAAGGTTTTCTGCGCAGCGTCTTGCATCAGGCTATAGGGGTTAGTCTGATCGACCGCATTCGCTAGCGGCGCAACCACCAGCAGGGCAACCATTAAAAAACGTTTCAACATGCAGGTTTCCTCGATTAATGACTTGTAGCGGAATGTGCAGCGGCATCCGGTGCAGGTGCTGCGGCAGCGTCTGGTGAGTTCGGGCTATCCTGACCCCCGCTCTTGTACAGGAACTGGCCGATCAAATCTTCCAGCACCATGGCTGATTTGGTGTCCTGAATGGTGCCACCATCCTTAAGGATAGCAGTGCCCATTTCGGGATCTTCAAAACCGACGTTCAGCGCCAGATACTGCTCCCCCAATAGGCCGGAGGTGCGGATTGCCAGCGAGCTGGTGTCTGGTAGTTGGTTATACTGTTGCTGGATATCCAGCGCTACGCGTGGCGTGTAGGTCTTCGGATCGAGCGAGATAGCCGCAACACGGCCAATCATCACCCCACCGATTTTCACCGGTGAGCGAGCTTTCAAACCACCGATATTATCGAAGGTGGCATAGATACGGTAAGTCGGCTCATTACCGATCGATTTAATATTGGCCACCTGGAGGCAGAGGAAGATGATGGCGCACAGCGCAATCAGCATAAACGCCCCAACCCAGATTTCACTCTTCTTCGTTTGCATCGAATCAATTCCCAAACATCAGTGCTGTCAGCACGAAATCCAATCCCAACACCGCCAGTGACGAATGTACCACGGTCCTTGTCGTTGCCTGACTAATCCCTTCAGAGGTCGGTACGGCATCGTAACCATTGAAGATCGCAATCCAGCTAACGGTAATGGCAAAAACTATGCTCTTGATCAGGCAGTTCAGTAAATCCTGACGCCATTCTACGGCCCCTTGCATCGCCGACCAGAAGAAACCGCTGTCGATCCCTTTCCAATCGACACCAACAATCGAGCCGCCCCAGATACCGATAGCGACAAAAATAATCGTCAGCAACGGCATGCTGATCAGGCCGGCCCAGAAACGCGGGGCCACAATACGCCGCAGCGGATCGATCGCCATCATTTCCAGGCTGGAGATTTGCTCGGTGGCCTTCATCAGGCCGATTTCAGCGGTCAGAGCCGAACCGGCGCGGCCAGCGAACAGCAGAGCGGTCACTACCGGCCCCAACTCGCGCAACAGTGACAATGCCACCATCATACCCAGGCTGGCCTCGGCACTGTAGGTGGTAAGAACGATGTAGCCTTGCAGCCCCAGCACCATGCCGATAAATAAGCCGGAAACCATGATGATCAACAGCGACTGCACGCCCACGCTGTGCAACTGCTTTAACAGCAGCGGCCACTGCTTGCGGGGCTCCGGGCGCCCGACCAGCGCGTGGAACAGCATCAGCCCGGCGCGTCCAAAGGCTGCGCTGGTGTTGATGCCACGGCGTCCTAACGACGCTAACGCCTTTACAAACATGAGGTTATTTACTCCCTTCCCCTAAAAGCTCGGTCTGATAATCACCAGCAGGGTAACGGAACGGTACCGGCCCATCGGCAATACCATCCAGAAATTGACGCACTCGCGCATCAGGATTGTTCTGTAACTGCATTGCCGAGCCTTCGGCAATGACATGGTGATCCGCCACAATATAGGCGTAGTCCGCGATACTCAAGACCTCTGGCACATCATGGGAGACCACGATGCAGGTGATCCCGAGCGCGTGGTTCAGCTCATCGATCAGCTTGACCAATACGCCCATGGTGATCGGATCCTGGCCGACGAAGGGTTCGTCGAACATGATCAGCGTCGGATCCAGCGCAATGGCACGCGCCAAGGCTGCACGCCGGGCCATACCACCAGACAGTTCGTTCGGCATCAGATCTGCCGCGCCCCGCAGCCCTACCGCTTCCAGCTTCATCAACACCGTGCTGCGCAGGATCTCTTCCGGCAGGCGGCTGTGTTCGCGCAGCGGGTAGGCCACGTTCTCAAATACCGTCAGATCGGTGAACAGCGCCCCCGACTGAAACAGCATGCTCATCTTCTTGCGTGACTCATACAGCTGATGACGCGACAACGCCGGAATGTTGTCCCCATCAAACCAAATTTCACCGCAGTCCGGGCTCAACTGGCCACCAATCAGGCGTAACAGCGTGGTTTTACCAATGCCGGATGGCCCCATGATCGCCGTTACCTTGCCACGGGGAACCGTCAGGTTGATGTCTTCGAATATCAGCCGATCGCCGCGAGAAAAGTTCATGCCGCGCACTTCGACCAGATTATCTGCCTTCTGGTGCATGTTTATTGATCCTGTACAGGCTGTTTTTGTGCCAAATCATCCGTGATGGTAAAGCAATAGGGGCAATGCGTCCTATTTTTACCGAAGATTACCGCCAATTCGTTACCAATGATGCCATAGGTTTTACTTTTAGGCTCCAGACGGTCAAAATTAGGAAATAACGCAAAAAAATAAAGCGGTTCCACTTTTCACCGGGAAAATTCGTTGTTTTGTACAACGAGGGGTAAGCAAGCTGGCCGATGATGGCCTTTGACCGACGAACCGGGATTATACCCACAAATAGGACCCTGAATGTTTCTCGCAATAGTGCTGTTGATCGTTGGTTTATTTTTACTGGTGTATGGGGCGGACAGATTGGTTTATGGTGCGGCGGTGATTAGCCGTTCGCTGGGGGTTCCCCCGTTGATTATCGGCATGACGATAGTCGGGATCGGCACTTCGTTGCCAGAGTTGATCGTGTCGGTCACCGCAGCCCTCAACGGGCAGACCGATCTGGCGGTGGGCAACGTGATTGGCTCCAACATCACCAACATTTTACTGATCCTGGGGGTCGCAGCCCTGATCCACCCGCTGTCGGTTCGCTCTGAGGTGTTGCGGCGTGAATTACCGCTGATGTTAGGGGTCATAGTCCTATGCGGCTATGTGCTGATGGATAACACCCTGAGCCGGTTCGATGGCGTACTGCTACTATTGGCCGCCACTGGATTTATTCTGCTGATGTTGAAAATCGCCAGGCTGGCGCAGCGTGAAGGCAGCGATAGCCTGACGATGGAGCAGCTCGCCGAGCTGCCGCAGGACAGCAGCAACACCGTGGCCATTCTGTGGCTGGTGTTGGCCTTCATTATTCTGCCGCTGTCATCAAAGATGATCATCGATAACGCGTCGGTGATTGCCCACTACTTTGGCCTGAGCGAACTGGTAGTTGGTTTGACGATTATCGCCATCGGTACCAGCCTGCCCGAACTGGCTACCTCGATCGCCGGAGCACTAAAAGGCGAAGATGATATGGCGGTAGGTAATATCATCGGCTCCACGATTTTTAACACGGTGATCGTACTGGGCATCCCCGCCCTGCTATCACCGGGCAGCATCGATCCCGCCGCCTTCCAGCGCGATTACTGGGTCATGCTGGCGGCCGGTATCCTACTTGCCGCCCTGTGTATTGGCCGCAAACATCGTATCGGTCATCTGGCGGGAGCTCTGTTATTATGTGGCTTTATTGCGTATCTTGCAGTGTTGTTCTTTAACCCTTTCAGTACGTTCGGCTAACCGTTGGGAATGTGTATGTCGTCTATTTTTGACTATCAGCAGGCAGGCAAAGAAGTACTACAGATTGAGCGTGATGGCCTGGCCCAGCTCGATCAGTACATCAACGCCGATTTCGTCCGAGCTTGTGAAGCGATCAAAGAATGCTGCGGTAAAGTGGTGGTCATGGGCATGGGCAAATCCGGCCATATCGGCTGCAAAATTGCCGCCACGCTGGCCAGTACCGGCACCCCGGCGTTCTTCGTACACCCGGCAGAGGCCAGCCACGGCGATCTGGGGATGGTCTCTAAGCAGGACATCGTGTTGGCGATCTCCAATTCCGGCGAGTCGAACGAAATTTTGGCGCTGATCCCGGTGTTGAAACGCCAGCAAATACCGCTGATTTGCATGACCAACAACCCGGAAAGCTCAATGGGCAAGGCGGCAGAGGTGCACCTGTGTATCAAGGTGCCGCAGGAAGCCTGCCCGTTGGGTCTGGCCCCGACGACCAGCACCACCGCCACGCTGGTGATGGGCGATGCGTTAGCCGTCGCGCTGCTGAAAGCCCGGGGCTTTACCCCGGAAGATTTCGCCCTGTCTCACCCCGGTGGGGCATTGGGCCGCCGCCTGCTGCTGCGCGTTAGCGATATCATGCACAGCGGCGACGAAATTCCCCACGTCAGCGCCGATGCCACACTGCGCGATGCGCTGCTGGAGATCACCCGCAAGAACCTGGGCATGACGGTGATCTGCGACGATCTGATGAAAATCGCCGGTATTTTTACCGACGGTGACTTACGCCGGGTATTCGATATGGGCATCGATCTCAACAATGCCAAAATCACCGACGTCATGACGCTGGGCGGTATCCGGGTGCGCCCGAACCTGCTGGCGGTCGATGCGCTCAATCTGATGCAGCAACGCCATATCACCGCCGTGCTGGTTGCCGATGGCGACCAATTGCTGGGTGTGGTACATATGCATGACATGCTGCGCGCTGGCGTCGTTTAATGAAAGGAACCCACTGCATGAGTCTGGTTGAAACCTGTTACGGGCCGGTAGCTGAAGACGTCATGGTCCGGGCAGGGAAAATCCGCCTGCTGATTTGCGATGTCGACGGCGTGCTGTCAGACGGCCTGATTTACATGGGCAACAATGGCGAAGAGCTGAAAGCCTTCAACGTTCGTGATGGCTACGGTATCCGCTGTCTGAAAACCTCGGGTATTGAGGTGGCGATCATTACCGGGCGTTCGGCCAAGCTGCTGGAAGATCGGGCAAAAACCCTGGATATCACCCATCTGTATCAGGGCCAGTCCGATAAGCTTTTGGCCTTCCGTGAACTGTTGGATAAACTGTCGCTGATGCCGGATGAAATTGCCTACATCGGTGACGATCTGATCGACTGGCCGGTCATGGCCGAAGTCGGTCTGGCCGTAGCGGTGGCCGATGCGCATCCTATATTGTTACCTCGCGCCCACTATGTCACCCGTATCAACGGTGGCCGTGGTGCGGTGCGCGAGCTGTGCGACCTGATCCTGCTGGCGCAAAACAAGCTGGAGGACGCCAAAGGGCTGTCAATATGAGTAAAACCAAACTTTGGATCACCATCTTGTTGACCGTGTTCGCGCTGGCGCTGATTGGCTGGAACATGGCCGACTTCGGCGACGATGACAGTGCGGTGCCGGTCAACAACGAAGACCCAACCTATCAAAGCCAACATACCGTGACCGTGGTGTACAATCCGGCCGGGCAGCTAAGCTACAAGCTGGTGGCAGAAGAGGTTAAATATTACACCGCCGATGAGTTAAGCTGGTTCACCCAGCCGGTGATGACGCTGTTTGATGAGAATGCCGTGGCCACCTGGTCGATACGCGCCGATCGCGCCAAGCTGACCAAGAACCGCATGCTGTATCTGTACGGCCACGTGGAGGTGAACAGTTTGACAACCACCTCACAGCTGGAAAAAATCAAGACCGATAATGCCCAGATTAATCTGGTCACTCAGGACGTCTCTTCCGATGATGAAGTGACCCTGTTCGGGACGAATTTCACCTCTAACGGCATGAAAATGCGTGGCAATCTGCGGAACAAAACCGCTGAGCTGATTGATAAGGTCAAGACCAACTATGAAATTCAGAACCAAAAACCAACTCCGTAATCTGTTGATCGTCAGCCTCGTTTTGACCGCCAGCGCCCCCGCATTGGCGTTGAAATCGGACTCTGACCAACCAGTCAGTATCGACTCGGTAAAACAGTCGCTGGATATGCAGAGCAACGTCAGCACCTTTACCGACAACGTGGTGATCAAGCAGGGCACCATCGAAATCAAGGCCGACAAGGTCGTGGTGACGCGCCCGGGCGGCGATCAGAATAAAACCTATATTGAAGCGTTCGGCAATCCGGTAACCTTCTACCAGATGCAGGACAGCGGCAAGCCGGTGAAAGGTCACGCGCAGAAAGTCCGTTACGACGTGGCAACACAGCTGATCACCCTCACCGGTAATGCCTATCTGGAACAGCTCGACAGCAACGTGAAGGGCGACCGTATTACCTATCTGGTGCCACAGCAGCAGATGCAGGCGTTCAGCGATAAAGGCAAACGCGTGACCACGGTCCTGGTGCCTTCACAGTTGCAAGACAAAAACGGTCAAAAGAAGAGTAACTAATTACTTATGGCAACACTCATCGCAGAAAACCTGGCGAAAGCCTATAAAGGCCGCAAAGTCGTTGAAGACGTGAGCCTGAAAGTGAAATCTGGCGAGATCGTCGGCCTGCTGGGGCCAAACGGTGCCGGTAAGACCACCACGTTCTACATGGTGGTCGGCATCGTGCAGCGCGACGCCGGGCGCATCGTGATCGATGACGAAGATATCAGTATCCTGCCGCTGCACGCTCGTGCCCGCCGTGGTATCGGCTACCTGCCGCAGGAAGCGTCGATCTTCCGTCGGCTGAGTGTGTACGACAACCTGATGGCCGTACTGGAGATCCGCAAAGACCTCACCAGCGAGCAGCGTAACGATCGGGCCATCGAGCTGATGGAAGAGTTTCATATCACCCACCTGCGCGACAACCTCGGCCAGTCACTGTCCGGTGGTGAACGCCGTCGCGTGGAGATTGCCCGTGCGCTGGCCGCCAACCCGAAATTTATCCTGCTGGATGAGCCATTCGCCGGGGTTGACCCGATTTCCGTTATCGATATCAAGAAAATCATCGAGCATCTGCGTGACAGCGGCCTTGGCGTGCTGATCACCGATCATAACGTGCGTGAGACGCTGGACGTGTGTGAACGCGCCTATATCGTCAGCCAGGGCAAGCTGATTGCCCACGGCACACCGGACGCTATCTTGGCCGATGAGCAGGTGAAACGCGTTTATCTGGGCGAAGAGTTCCGCCTTTAGGTTCCAGCGGCAGGCCCGCAGGCCGCCGTTAACGGAAGTAGCAGAAGATTATGAAGCAAGGTTTGCAACTCAGGCTCAGCCAGCAACTGGCCATGACCCCCCAACTCCAGCAGGCGATCCGCCTGTTGCAGCTGTCCACGCTTGAGCTCCAGCAGGAGATCCAACTGGCGCTAGAGAGCAACCCGCTGCTTGAACAGACCGAAGACCAGCACGAAGAGATCGACGCCAAGGAAAGCGTCGAGACCGAAGGGCTGGATACCCGCGAAGCGCTGGAACAGAAGGACATGCCCGAAGAGCTGCCTCTGGATGCCACCTGGGATGAAATCTACACCGCTGGCACGCCTTCCGGCACCGGTACCGACTATGGCGATGACGAACTGCCGGTCTATCAGGGCGAGACCACGCAGACGCTGCAAGACTACCTGATGTGGCAAGTGGACCTGACGCCGTTCTCTGATACCGACGCCGCCATCGCCACGTCGATCGTCGACGCCGTCGATGACACCGGCTATCTCACCGTGCCGCTGGAAGACATTCTGGAGAGTATGGGTGACGAGAACGTGACAATGGACGAGGTCGAAGCGGTATTAAAGCGCGTGCAGCGTTTTGATCCGGTTGGCGTCGCGGCGCGCGATCTGCGTGACTGCCTGCTGATCCAGCTCTCCCAGTACGCCAAAGACACGCCTTATCTGGCGGAAGCCCGCCTGATCGTCAGCGATCATCTGGATCTGCTGGCTAATCACGACTTTCGCAGCCTGATGCGAACAAGTCGCTTAAAAGAAGATACACTGAAAGAAGCGATGCAGTTGATCCACTCGCTCGATCCGCGTCCTGGGCAGTCGATCAATACCGGCGAATCCGAGTACGTGATCCCGGACGTGCTGGTACGCAAGGTGCAGGATAAATGGGTGGTGGAGCTTAACTCAGACAGCATCCCAAGGCTGAAAATCAACCAGCAATATGCGGCGCTAGGCAATACGGCACGCAACGATGCCGACGGCCAGTATATCCGCAGCAATTTGCAGGAAGCGAAGTGGCTGATCAAGAGCCTGGAGAGCCGGAACGACACGCTGCTCAAGGTCACCCGCTGTATTGTCGAACAGCAGGAAGCGTTCTTTGAGCAAGGCGCAGAATTTATGAAGCCCATGGTGCTGGCGGATATCGCCCAGGCCGTGGAGATGCATGAATCGACAATCTCCCGCGTGACGACGCAGAAGTTCCTGCACAGCCCGCGTGGCATTTTCGAATTGAAATATTTCTTCTCCAGCCATGTGAATACCGACAGCGGGGGCGAGGCCTCCTCGACGGCGATCCGGGCATTAGTGAAGAAATTGATCGCGGCGGAAAACCCCGCCAAACCGCTTAGCGACAGCAAGCTGGCCACGATGCTTTCCGATCAGGGGATCATGGTGGCACGGCGCACCGTCGCCAAGTACCGAGAGTCTTTGTCCATCCCGCCGTCGAACCAGCGTAAACAGTTGGTTTGACCTCAATAGAGAAGGAAGACATTATGCAGCTCAACATTACCGGACACCACATCGAAATCACCGAACCCTTGCGTGAGTTCGTCAACACCAAGTTTGCCAAGCTCGAACAGTATTTTGACCGCATTAATCAGGTGTATGTCGTACTTAGTGTGGAAAAGGTGCAGCAAATTGCGGAAGCAACGGTGCATGTGAATGGCGGCGAGTTGCACGCCACCTCGGAAAAAGAAGATATGTATGCCGCAATTGACTGCCTGATCGACAAACTGGCACGTCAGTTGAACAAACATAAAGACAAACTAAAGCAACACTGACATTCTGGGCCGTTATACCCAGTGTAATGGCCCACATCGTAGTCGACTTGGCTACACGGCAACCCTCGGCGCGGCACCTGTATGGGTATGCGCCGATCAGCCATCAGGGTTAAACAGGCGAAAAACCGTATTTTGCAGGTTCTCAGCGCAAGCTGGCGGGAAAGCGGCAGGACACGGTTTTAAGTGAAGATGAGATGAACAACGAAATAATGCAATTAAGCTCGGTGTTAAACATCGAGTGCACCAGAAGCTCGGTACACTGCACCAGCAAGAAACGGGCTTTGGAAATTATCAGCGAGCTGGCGGCCAAGCAGCTTAACCTGCCTTCGCAGGTGGTGTTTGACGCAGTGCTCACCCGGGAACGTATGGGCAGTACCGGTATCGGCAACGGTATCGCGATCCCACACGGCAAACTGGAGGAGGACACTTTGCGGGCCGTTGGCGTGTTTATCCGCCTTGAGCAACCTATCGCCTTTGATGCCATTGATAATCAACCGGTCGATCTGCTATTTGCATTGCTGGTACCGGCCGATCAATGTAAAACTCATTTGCATACGCTGTCGCTGGTCGCCAAACGGCTGGCCGACAAAACCGTATGCCGCCGCCTGCGTTCAGCGCTGAGCGACGAAGAGCTCTACCAGATCATCACCGAGTAACCATCGGCTGGCGTGACTTCCAGCCATGAAAACGCTACTGTTTTACTTATGATATATCTGGGCCTTGGCCCAGATAATAGATCCTAACGGTGGCGATGAGCGCCATTGAGATGCCAGGGGAGTTACCACATGGTGCTGATGATTGTCAGCGGCCGTTCCGGTTCAGGGAAATCCGTTGCCTTGCGGGCGCTGGAAGACATGGGTTTTTACTGCGTTGATAACCTGCCGGTGGTGTTGTTGCCACAGCTGGCTCAAACGCTGGCCGAACGCAATAGCTCCGCTGCGGTAAGCATCGACGTCCGTAACATGCCGGAATCGCCGGAAGTGTTTGAATATGCAATGACCCAGTTGCCGGAAAGCTTCTCGCCGCAGCTGCTGTTCCTTGATGCCGATCGCAACACTCTGATCCGCCGCTACAGCGACACCCGTCGCCTGCATCCTCTCTCTGCCAAGAACCTGTCGCTGGAAAGCGCGATCGATGAAGAAAGCGATCTGCTGGAGCCGCTGCGTTCCCGTGCCGATCTGATCATCGATACCTCGGAAATGTCGGTGCACGAGCTGGCAGAAATGCTACGTACCCGCCTGCTGGGTAAACGCGAGCGCGAGCTGACGATGGTGTTCGAATCCTTCGGCTTCAAGCACGGTATTCCCATCGATGCCGATTACGTGTTCGACGTGCGTTTCCTGCCCAACCCGCATTGGGATCCGAAACTGCGTCCAATGACCGGTCTGGATAAACCCGTGGCCTCGTTCCTCGATCGTCACACCGAAGTGCACAACTTCATTTACCAGACGCGCAGCTATCTGGAACAGTGGCTGCCGATGCTGGAAACCAATAACCGCAGCTATCTGACCGTCGCCATTGGCTGTACCGGCGGTAAGCACCGTTCGGTGTACGTGGCAGAACAGTTGGCGGATTATTTCCGTTCACGCGGCAAGAACGTGCAATCACGTCACCGCACACTGGAAAAGCGTAAACAACAATGACGGTCAAGCAGACGGTTGAAATCAAGAACAAGCTGGGCATGCACGCACGCCCGGCGATGAAGCTGTTTGAGCTGGTGCAGAGTTTTGACGCCGAAGTGCTGCTGCGCAATGACAGCGGCACCGAAGCAGAAGCCAGCAGCGTGATCGCGCTGCTGATGCTGGATTCCGCCCAAGGCCGCCATATCGAAATTGAAGCCACTGGCCCGCAGGAAGTACAGGCGCTGGCAGCGGTGATTGAACTGTTTAATTCCGGCTTCGACGAAGATTAATGGGGGCGGAGATCTCCGCCCCTAAAAAAACAACGCCGATCAATACCTGACCATCACCGATTTCAGCTCGGTATAGTGCTCGATAAACGCGCTGCCAAACTCTCTACCCATCCCCGACGATTTCACCCCACCGAACGGCAACGCCGGATCGAGGAAGGTGTGCATATTGATCCACAGCGTACCCACTTCAATCCGTGGGATCATGCGCATCGCCTTGCTGAGATCGTTGGTCCATAAGCTGGCGGCCAGACCATAAGGTGAATCGTTGATCATGGCGATCATCTGCTCTTCATCCTCATAGGCCAGGAAAGTGCCCACTGGGCCAAAGGTTTCTTCACGCATTAACGCATCATGCGGCCCATTGGCGCGGATCGCCGTCGGGGCCACAAAGAAGCCCGGTCCGGCCAACGCCTTACCACCGCAAACAATCTGACTCCCCTCGGCCCGCGCCTTATCGAACAGGGCCATGACCTTGCGATAATGTGCCTCGTTGGCCAATGGCCCCACTTCCGTGCTTTCATCCAGCGGTGATCCCACCTTCATGGCCGCCAGGCGCTGCGTCAGCTTCTCCAGCACCTCATCAATATGGCTGGCAGGCAGATAGAAACGTTCCGCTGCGGCGCAGATCTGGCCCTGATTCAGGTAACCTGCCTCGATAATACCGTCGACCATCTTGTCGGCCGAAACGTCCGCCAGAAACGCGGCAGCATTCTTGCCACCCAGTTCCAGCGTGGTGCGCACAATCCCTTGTTCCATCGCAGCTTTCCCCACCGCGATCCCGGTAGGAACCGAACCAGTGAAGGTCACTTTGGCACAACGTGGATGGGCGATCAGTGCCGGGCCAAGGCGTGCGCCTGAGCCGTTAACAATGTTGATTGCGCCAGCCGGGATACCGGCAACCGTTGCCAGTTCGGCCACCCGCAACATGGTCAGCGGCGTGTATTCACTCGGTTTGAGCACCACCGTACAGCCGCAGGTCAGCGCCGCGGCCAGCTTCCAGATGGCGATCATGATCGAGAAGTTCCACGGAATGATGCCAACCACCACGCCCAACGGCTCGCGCCGGGTAAATGCGGTGTATTGTTCACCCTGGAAGGAAGGCAATGAAACGTTCAGCGTTTCCCCGCTGATTTTGCTCGACCAACCGGCAAAATAGCGCAGGAACTGCGAGGCCATATCAATTTCCAGCCCGCGAGACAGTTGAATGGTTTTGCCGGAACACAGGCTTTCCAGCTGCGCCAGTTCCTCGCGATGGGTTTGCAACAAATCGGCTAGCCGCGTCAGGCAGTTGCCACGCTCCAAGGGCGAAACCTGTGCCCAGCTGGCGTGGAAAGCGTCAAAGGCCGCCTGCATCGCCGCATCGACCTCTGCCTGCCCACCTTCATTCACCTGCGCGATGGTCTGCCCGGTTGCCGGGTTAACCACTGCAAAGCGTTCTTCACCAGCCCCAACCACGACCTGGCCGTTAATGTAATGGCCTTGCTGGCGATCCAGAAAGGCCGTCACCTGTGGCAACAGTGTAATATCCGTCATCGCATCGCCCTCCTTACGGGTTAGCCTTCGACAATCGCCAGATAGTGCTTCACAAAGCGATCGGAGGTAATTTCCCAGCGCACCGGGGTGCCCTTCTCGACAAACCAGGAATCGCCGGCCTGATACTGGGCCGATTCACCAGTGTTCTCATTGGTCAGCGTCGCCGTGCCTTCCCATACCGTGGCGTGTTCCGCAAACGGGTATTCCATGACGAAGGTGCCACGGGTGCAACTGAAAACGCCGCAGTTCAGGTTGTCTGTCGGAGCGCCAAAGATCATCGCTACGCCAACGTTGGGTTCACCGGCGACCACCGTCGCCCCCAGGTTGCTGACGCTGCCAATATCTTGCAGTTCTGGTAATGCTTGCTTGAGCAGTAATGGTTTCATGGTTTTTTCCTTTTAGCGTAGTGATAAGGGTTTTCCCCTCACCCTAACCCTCTCCCAAAGGGAGAGGGGATCGAATGTGCAACAAATTAGCTCGGGCATCTGACCACGGCACCGCGCTGGCTCCCTCTCCCTTTGGGAGAGGGCTGGGGTGAGGGGCCAGATAACCGACATTGCTAGTAAACTAACGGCGCCCCTTCCAGTAGCCGGAAGTCTGATGCCAGACCTTGCCCGCGGTGGTCATCACGCGGCGCAGTTTGTCTTTGCCGAAAATATCGACGTGAGGGATCGAACTCATCAGATCGTAGCGATCGGACCCCTCACTCATCCCCTCGGCCAGCACCTTGCAAACGATGTGGCTCGGCGTAACGCCAAAGCCGGAATAACCCTGCACGTAAAACACGTTATCGTGCTGTGGCAAAGTGCCGATCTGCGGGAACAGGTTAGCGCTGCAACACAGCGGCCCGCCCCAGGCCAGGTCGATCTTCACGTCCTTCAGATACGGGAAGATTTTCAGCATCAGGTTGCGGTTCCAGGCTTTCAGATCCGACGGGATATATTCGATCAGCCGGGTAGCGCTGCCGAACAACAGACGGTTCTCATTGGTGACGCGGTAATAGTCGATCACCGGCCGGATATCGCTGTAAGCCCCACGGATCGGGCTGATCTGGCGGATCAGTTCGTCTGACAGCGGCTCGGTAGCCAGTTGGAAGGCATAGGTATTGATGGTCTTTTTGTAGATAAAGGGATCCATGCCGTTGAGGAAACCGTTGCACGCCCATAGCATCTTGTTGGCGCGTACCGATCCCATGGCGGTACGCACGGTAATGCGCTTACCGTATTCCACATTCAGCACGTTACTGTTTTCGAAGATTTTCACTCCGTAACCGCTTAGCGCCTGTGCCTCTCCCAACAGCAGGTTGAGCGAGTGAACGTGGCCACCGCCCATATGTTTCAGTGCGCAGGTATAAGCATCGGAACCCACCACCTGCTTCACTTCCGAGCCGGTATAAAGTTCGATCTCTTCGTCCGGCGAGACCGCCTTGAATTCTTTAAGCCAGCTGCGCAGGGTCTTTTCCTGCCTGGCATTGCTGCCCAGATAGCCATAGCCGAAGCAGAAATCAGCATCGATGGCGTACTTTTTAATACGCTCGCGGATAATCCCGGCCCCGAGGTTACTGATCTTGAAGATGGTTTCTAACCCGGCTGGGCCAACGTGTCGTTTGATCTTCTCCAGATCGTGGCCGATCCCGGCCATCACCTGCCCACCGTTGCGGCCTGTTCCGCCGTAGCCGAGATGGCGCCCTTCCAGAATAGCGATATTGGTGATGCCTTTTTCCGCCAGTTCCAGCGCGGTGTTAATGCCGGAGAAGCCACCGCCGATGATCACCACATCAACATCCAGATCCTCTTCCAGCGTGGGGAAGCGCAGATCGTATTTCTTGGTCGCCGCGTAGTAGGTTAACGATTCGATTTCATTATTCATTTCCGCACTCCTTACCCATTGCCTTAGCCTGGATTATCAGCAGAGTGTGGGCGAGCGGCTATGTCCCTTTAGGGATATTCGCAACACTTTTTTAACATTATGCGGTACGACGCAGGGGGGAAGTTAAAAACAGGCTGAACAGCTCGGCCTGAGAGCCAATATTCAGCTTGCCGTAAATGTTCTTGCGATGATTTTTTACCGTGCCCAGGCTGATAAATAGCCGTTCGGCGATCTGCTGCGATCCGTTGCCGCTCAGGATCAGATCGACGATTTCACGCTCACGCGGACTTAACGCATAGCGTGCCTGGGCGGCGCTATCTGCCTGTGGGGCCGAGGAGGTTGGCACATTAGCCGCTACCACCACTTCCCCATGCAGCCGCGCCACGCTTTTTACCAGCGTCAACGCGCCACGCAGGTCAGCCAACTGGGGATAACGCACGCCGACCGTTTGCCGGGCCGAACCGAAAAAGATGCCCAGTCCCCGCTCCGGCGTCAGTTGCAAAAGCACGCCAGCTTCGTCGTGCCAGCCGGTTTTGCGGTAAAAGTTACGGTAGTAATCCGTCTGATAAAAACCGCAGGGGGCCAGTTGCCGCAGCGTAAATACATCGCCATGGCCGCCACCGTTCAGCGCCTGATAAAAGGGATCTTCGAGGTACGCGCCCTGCTGGTAGATCTGATTGACCGCATCACTGTTTTCTTTCTCGGTTTTCATCAGGCAACGCGGTGCCTGACCGTATTCGAAGGCGTAAACGATGGCATTATCGAAGGCAAAGAACCCCTCCAGATAGCCCAGCAGGCTGGCATAGAATTGGCGGGTCGCCACTGCGTCGATCACCGCCGATAATCTTTCGACCTGAATATTCATTTCGCCCCCGCAATCATTAACAAATTAACAATTAACTTTTCCCAGCGTTCCAGCGACCCACTTTGGGCTGACAGGCTATAAAAAGCACTCAATCGACCAGAATGCAAGGGCGCAACTGTTTACATGTTAATCAAATCACAACTTCGACCCTGACAACGATTACCCGCACAATCTGAGCTGGTTAATATCTTAACAATTTCGGGTTAAGCGGTGGAAAAGCGTTGGTTCGCCTTGCCAGGCTGAATTATGCTGGAGTTTCGATGACCAGATACGCCAAGGAGAGAGCATGACCACTAGTCTGATGATCGCCAACCGGCAAGCCTGGTTTGGCAAGGGCAGCATCCAGCAACTGATCCCACTGCTCCAGGCTGAGACGCAGGCCACGCTGCTGTTCACCTGCCGATCGTTCCTAAACGGTAGCTTCTATGCTGAACTGGCTCCGGCGCTAACGCCGTTGCTAATCGGCAGAGAAATTGTCGCCCATGAAGCCTCCCCCCAGGAAATCGACCAGTGGGTGCCACGCTGGCGGGGCCAGGTGCAAAGAGTGGTGGCTATAGGTGGGGGTAGCGTATTGGATGCTGCCAAGGCGTTCTCCGCCCTGATCGAACACCCGCTGCCGACCCTGCGCTATATGGAAAAAGTGGGCGACAGCAAAATCAGTGGCGCAACGCTGCCGCTGATCGCCATCCCCACCACCGCAGGCACCGGCAGCGAGGTAACCCAGAATGCGGTGATCACCGATACTCAGGTCACCAAGGTGAAAGCCTCTTTGCGACATAACAACTTTGTGCCGCAGGTGGCGATCCTCGACCCCGATCTACTGAAGGGAGCGCCAGATAGCGTACTGGCCTATTGCGCCATCGATGCCTTTACCCACCTGTTTGAAGCCTATCTTTCCAAGACCGCCAGCAGCCTGTCGCGGGAAATGTCGTTGACCGGTATTCACCACTTCCTCACGGCCTGGCCAGCGCTGAAGCACAGCGATGAGGCCCGCGAAGCGATTATGCAGGCATCCTATCTGGGCGGCCTGACGTTAAGCATGGCGGGCCTGGGCGTGATCCATGGCATCGCGGGTGAGGTTGGGGCATTGCGTGATTACCATCACGGCCAGGTCTGTGGCCGCCTGCTGCTGCCGTTCCTGGAGTTGCTGGATGAAAGTGAGCAGGCGCAGCAGCGTACGCTCATGAGCGAGCTTGCCCTGCGGCTATTTCCTAATGAACCGGACACCCCCGCACGCTTTTTGATCGACTTTATCACCCGCCACGCCATCGCCCCGTTCTGGCAGGACGATCTCTCCCTTAGCCAGGCAGAGTTGGCCACCGTGCTGGAGAAGTCCAACAGCAAGAACGCCTGGCTCACCTACACCAGTGAGCAACGCAGATTAATGATCGATGGGGCGTTCTTGATTGAATGATAATATAATCAGGATTATAGCTTCGAGGGGGAACAACAATGAGCTTGGTTGACTGGATTTTAGGCGGCATCGCCCTGGGGCTGATCGTCGGCGCGCTGATGAAGATATTCGGCAAGAAGAAAGATCAATAATTCGGTGGTCCCCCTCTGCATTCAGAGGGGGAAACCGTTAAATACGGCTCAGGCAGTCCAGTGCCACCGCTTTGAAACTGTCGAAATTGTCACTGCCCAGCAGACGGGTCATCGAACGTTCGCGCACGAAGGTGACAAACAGATCGTAGATTGCCATCGCCTCCTCGTAATCCGTTTTGCTGATTGCCAGCAGGAAAATGACGTGCGCCACCTCACCTTCACCCCACGGAATACCCTGCGGAGCCAGCAGCGTCACCACCACCGTCTTTTTCGCTAACAACCCAAGAGAGTGCGGCAGAGCGATCCCCTCCCCCAGCAAGGTGGAAACGATAGCCTCACGCTCAACGACCGAAGGGTAGAAATCACTGCCTACATAGCCTTCCTGCTCCAGTTGGGCGCAGACTTTGTGAAACAGCTGCTCCTGCGTCAGCGGCTCGTTGACGATCATAAAGTGACTGGCATCGAAGAACTTTTCCAGCATGTATGGCTTGGTGCGATCCACCAGCACCAGCTTGCCCAGTTGCTCCAGCTGATACTCCGTAGGGAACGGCGACATCACCACGATCGGCTTGTTCTTCTCGCTGATGCGTGCGTTAGAAATAACAAAATCTTCTTCGATACCGGGAAGAATTTCGTAATCACGCAGCGAAACTATGCGTGTCACCACCAGTTGCGGATACTTGCGCGCAATCTGTGCCTGGATCATCCGTACCGTGGAATTACCGGTATCGCACACCAGCATCACCTGCGGATGGCGCTCATAGCCAATGTTGTAGTGCCGCTCCAGACCCACACCGATGTGCAGCACCAGATAGCCGATTTCGTTTTCACTCAGGGTATAAGGCGTGTGTTTACCCCAGCTCGAGACCGCCGCCAAGGTCACATCATAGGCCATCGGATAATGCTGCTTGATGTTGGCCAACAGCGGGTTCGGAATATTGATCTGGTATTTCACCCGGGTGATCATGGTCTTGATATGGGTGAGTAGATCGGCCCGCAGCTGCTTGTCGTTCTGCAAATTGTAGTTATAGTGCGAGTTGATGTAGGACAGGATGTAATCCACCAGCGCCTCTTCGTCATCGGCGTTGATTTTGGTCGGCTGCACCTCCTGTACCCTTCTGGCAGCGATGTTGACCCGCAAATAAGCCTCTTCCGCCGCCGCGATTTCTTTACCCGTCGCCTTGCTCAGTTCACCTGCCAACCAGGTTGATGCTTTGCGTACTGCGTCATCGCCGTCTTCCACGTCAAAATCCTGTAGCGGATAGCCGTCAGTGATACGCCGCAGCGCCACGGCACAGTAGAAGACCAGGTATTGCTCACCTTCATCGGTCAGGCGGATAGCATATTGCGACAGCAGCGGGTGCAGCAGCCCGGCAAAGGTCAACACCTGCGGCTGATGGAGGATATCGTTGTTCAGCAAGGGGTTTTCCGCATCCGCCAGGTGCAGTTGGAACAGCAGATCGGTCAGACAGGAGCGGATCGCCATTTCCGCACCAAACAGCTTCATCCCGTAGCGCGGCTTGGTCTCGATGGTTAACTGGTAATGCGCCAGGCGCTCCCTCACCTCAGCCATGTCGTTTTGCAGCGTACCCCGGCTGACAAACCATTCATCGGCCAGATCTTCCAGCTTCATCGAGAAGGCTGAGGTCAAAAAGCGAATCAACAGATAATGCACCCGTTCCTGCGCGCTGCGCGGCGTGGCGTGCTGTTTACGTTCCCGATGCTGGAGCGCACTAAAGCGGGCTTCATCATCAACCTGAAGGCGATATCCGGCCCCACGGCTATGGACAAACTGCGCACCATAACTTTCCAGGATATCGTTCAGCGCGGTGATATCGGCGCGCACCGTGCGGGTAGACACGGCAAAACGCTTCGCCAGTTCGTCCTGTGGCAGCGTTTCGGACTGCAAGGCATCGAACAGATAGGCCAAACGTGGGTAGGGAAATCTCACCATTCTCTTTCCGTTATTAACGTGCCCGCCCGAGGGTGCAGGGCGGGCAACTGGTTACTTCGCTGCGGGCAAGAATACCATTTGTGAAGGGCTGCCCACCGGAGTATAGCCTTCTACAAAACTGAGTTTGCCGCTGAGCTTGTCTACGCTAAAGCGTGTGACGTTATCGCTGCGCTGGTTCATGGCGTACAGATAACGGCCACTCGGATCCAGGGTGATAGTGCGTGGGTAATCACCCCGCGTCCAGGTCTCCGCGATCGGTTTCAGTTCGCCCTCGCCGCTAACGCTGAACTGCGCAATGCTGTTGTGCAGGCGGTTGGTCACATACAGGTTGTTACCATCCGCTGACAGGGCCATGCCGGCGGCAAAGCTGGTGCCCTTATAGTCGGCAGGCAGCGTTGACACAGCATGCAGTTGTTGCAGCGTCCCTTGCTGGCTATCGAAGCGGTAGCTGGTAAGTGTAGATGCTTCTTCGTTGATTAGTAGGACAATTTTTCCATTGGGATGGAAGATAAAGTGGCGCGGACCCGCTCCGGCTGAAGAGGCGGCGATCCAGGCAGGATCGTTCGGCGTCAACTTGCCGCTTGCGGCATCGAACCGCCACTGATAGATACGATCCAACCCCAGATCGGTGGAAAACACAAACTTGCCGCTCGGATCGCTGGCAATCATATGCGCATGCGGACCATTGTGATCGCTGATGGCAAAGCTGCCTTCTACTGCGGCGGCTGGTTTGGCCGCGCCCGCTGGGCCTGCATCTTGCTGTACAGAACTGGCAGGCCCCAGCTTGCCTTCACCGTAAACCGGGAACGCCGCAACGCTGCCGCTGACATAGTTAGCCACCAGCAGATGACGGCCATCCGGTGTCAGAGACAGGTAAACCGGCCCGGCCCCCTGTGAATCGACCTGATTAAGTTCGGTCAGGCTGCCGTCCTGCGGGTTGACGCGATAGGCGACAATACCGCCGTGCCGGGTGCCATTAAAATCGGCTACCTCGCTGGCAACGTACAGCGTCTGCCCTTTGGCATCGCTGACCAGTTGAGCCGGATTCGGCAGGCTGCTGACCAGCGTTTTGCCGCTCAGCGCACCGGTTTTCGCATCCACCTGCATGCGGTAAACGCCCTCACCGTTCGGATTGTAGGTACCTATATAGGCAAAATGAGACGACGTAGGTTTCATTGCATCCTCAGCATGTAACGCCGGGCTGGCGATAGCCAACAACGCCAGAGACAGCGCGCTCCACAGCGGAGCGATGGGTAAACTCGATGCCTGCCAGTTTCGCATAGTTATCCTTTTAACCGAAAGATAGAGGTGACAAGATGCCCCTCACCCTAACCCTCTCCCACAGGGAGAGGGGACCGAACGTGCCACATCTTAACGTCTCAAAACGGGCGCAGCATGCAACGCCCCTACTCCGTACCAGCTCCCTCTCTCTTTGGGAGAGGGTTGGGGTGAGGGGAAGCCGGACTTACCCCACCAGCCGCTTGGTGATCTCCAACAGCGTTTTGACGTCTTGCGGACGCGTGTTGCCGCTGGCGGAATCAATGATGGAGCTGTAGATATGCGGGATCACCTGCTTCACGCCCGCTTTCAGGGCAATCTCCAGGATCGGCTCGAAGTTTTCCAGATCGATGCCGCCGGTCGGCTCCAGCATGAAGTCATGCTCGGCACAAGCTTTCGCCACGTACTCGTATTCGTCTTGATGCTTGAGGCCGCCCATCGGGAAATACTTAATCGAGCTGCCGCCCATATCTTTCAGCAAAGCAATAGCGGTTTCGACCGGCACGATGCCATCTGGCGCTTGAGCGCTCAGTGGCCCGGTGGAAATCTTCACCCAGCCCACCCGGCCAGTTGGTGACACCAACCCGTTGACCACAGTTTCGTTTTGCTTCAGCAGTGCACGGCTGGCACCGACACCTGTGAAGACCTGGTTCACGTGCTGCGGTTGGACACGCTCGGAGATCAGGCTGACCATATTCGACTGTCGTGGATCGCCCGCTCCCAGACCAACGGAGAGCGCGTTCTCGATCAGACGCGCGTAACGCGCCATATCCGTGATGGCACTCTCCACATCAGGATAATTTTTGGAAAGAACGCCCACCAGCACGTGCCCCTGCGCCGCATCATAGATTTCCTGCGCGTTGGCTTTTGAGCCAGCCAGCACGTTGAGGCAGACACGATCCTGGTAGTAATTAGGCTTCAGCTTCATGCTTGGGTCTCCGTAAACAGATTTTTAATACAGGTAAACACGGTCATCAGTTGCTGTTCATTCACGCTGCGCACATCCACTTCAATTTTGCCTTCGTTGGCCTTGTAGCCACGGAAGTAGATGGCGATATCACCGGTTTTCAGCCGTTGCACGATATCGACGGTCGACATCCCCAGTACCGCTTCATCAAAGGTGATTTCAACCCGGGCAATATCGCGCCCTGCGCTGTCCCAGACGGTTTTGGCGCTGATGCCATTCAGGGTATTCAGTTGGCTGATAAACGGCGTCATGCGCTCTACCATTTGCGCACCGGTGGTTTTCTCTGAGGTCAGGTAACTTTCAATTGCCTGCGTCAGGCCGAGGATGCCCTCTTTCCCCACCTTCATCGCCCGGCCAATACCGCCGGACTGAAGTTTTACCCATTCCACGTACTGCTTCTTGCCGATCACCAGCCCGCTGGTTGGCCCTTCGATGGCCTTGGCACCGCTGTAGATCACCAGATCGGCTCCCATCTGGTAGTAACACACCAGATCTTCTTCGGCGGCGGCATCGACGATCAGCGGCAGGTTATGCTTACGTGCCACCACGGCTGCTTGCTCAACGGAGAGAATGCTTTTCTGCACACAGTGGTGAGATTTGATGTACAGGATGGCGGCCGTCTGCGGAGTAATGCAGGCTTCAAGCTGCTCAGGGGAACATTCGTTGGCATAACCCGCTTCGACCACTTTGCCGCCACCTAGGGCGACCATGGTATCCACCGGAGCGCCAAAGTTGACGTTGTGGCCACGCGGCAACACGATCTCGCGGGGTTCATTCACCGCTGCCGAGTGCAGGTTAACCAACAGATTGGCGTTGTCCTTGACGATCACCGCCGCCACCGACTGGGCGATACCGGCAGACGCGCAGGAAACGATCACCGCATCTTCCACATTCAGCAAACCGGCAATATAGGCCCCGGTTTTGTTGACCAGATCCTTGATTTCAAAGTAGTGATTCAGGCCGTAATCCACCGCATCAATCACCTCCTGACGTGGCGTGGAAACGCCGAGAATGGTCATGCGACCGGAAGTGTTGATCACCTGCTTTAAATTATATTTTTCATACACTGAAGACATGAGCGGCTTTTCCTTGATCGGTTAATAGGACTTCCCCGGCCACCACGGCAGCCAGCGGCACCAACAGTTGTTCGCCATTGACGGACTCCCCTTCGGAGTCGGCAAATACCTGCGGCCGTTGGCAGAGATCAAAAATGGTCAGGTCGGCATCGAAGCCGGGTTTCAACTGCCCCTTGGTGGTCAGACGCAGCGCCGCAGCAGCATTTTCCGTTACGCAGCCAATGACCTGCGCCAGAGACAGCCCGACGGTAAAGAATTTGGACATTACCGTCGCCAGGCTATGCACCGGGCCAGCCAGGCGGTTGCGGCAGTAGATATCGGAACTGATGGTGTGCGGGAAGATCCCCAGCGCGATGGCCTGCCGGGCAACCTCAAAGCTGAAGCTGGCCGAACCGTGGCCCACATCGAGCAGCACGCCGCGTTTTAACGCACGTTGGATAGACTCGCGCAGCGTACCGGCAGGGGTCAGAATACGATTCGGTTTGCCGTTGTAGCAGTGGGTAATGATGTCACCCTGGGTCAGCAGATCGGCGATTTCGTCCAGATCCGGCGGGTTATTGCCGATATGCACCATCAGCGGCAACTGCTGGTTTTCCTGCTGGATCTCTTTGGCCAATACCAACGGCCTGGTGCCGTTCTGGCCGACCACGCTGCTGCTCATACGCGCCTTGATGCCGATGATGAATCCCGGTTTGCCGTCGATGGCCTGCTTGACCCGTTGTTTGTTGATATCCGCCATATCGGCCAGCTCATTCTGCCTTAACAGACCGATGCGCGAGATATTGAGGAAGGCAAAAACGTTGGTTTTGGCACTGCGCGTCAAAGCATAGAATTCATCAATGTCGTCGGTGCCGGTGCTGCCTGCGTCGACCACCGAGGTGACGCCGCTGCTGACACCCACCAGATCCGGGTCGTCGTGATAAATCGGTGAAGAGGGATAACAGTGTACGTGGGAGTCGATCCAGCCAGCGCTCAGGCGGTAGTTCCCCGCCAGATCCAGTTGCTTGTGGGCGCTGGCATCTGCCGCCAACTGCCCGACGACGGCAATTTTGCCCGCCTCGATAGCCACATCGGCCAGGGTGTCATCCACCAGTCTGGCACGCCGGATGATTAGGTCATACATACTTCGCTACTCCTTGCCAAACCCCGGGTGATTAACCCAGGGCCTGGCATCTTGATTAAGAAATGGCTACCGGGAAGAATGCCCCCAAGATCATCGCCCCCAGGATCGCACCACCGGTAATTGGCTTGCCCCAGACATAGAACAGCAGCGCACCCAGCAGGGAACCCAGACCGATCGGAATCGAAGCGGCCATGGCAGACAGGATGATCAACGGCCCGAGGAAACGCCCTGAGGAGTTACCCGCCCCCATCATCACATCCGCCCCGTAGGTGGAATTGCTCTGGTTGATGGTGAATTTACGCGCCAGAATAATCAGATAACCAATCGCCAGACCAATGACCAGGCCCGTGGCTAACGAGGCGGCAAAGTTGGCAACCGGGAAAACAATCCCCGCACCCAGCAGCAACGCTGGAACACCCAGGCCAACCCCGGTCTGGATCGCCCCGCCAATATCCAGGATCCCTACTAGAGAACCTTCGATAATACGGGCGAACAGGAAGCTGGCACCAAACGCCGCCACTGCACCGTAAACCCCGGTGTCCATCCCGGCACGCAGCATGGAAACGAAAGCGACTTCGTTAAATGCGCCAATGCCATACAGGTAATACATGTGTGTCCCGGCGAACACGCCGGACGAGAGCAGGCCAACAAAAATCGGGAACGACCAGTCGGCATACCAGAAGCCTTTATCTGCTTGTGCTTCCATCATTCAGCTCCTTATTTTCCGCTCAGGGTGTTATGAATGGCATCCAGCCAGCCAGGCACGCCCAGGCTGAAGGATTCGAGAACTTTCATATCAAAGCCGCGGAAGAAGCCGCTCAACACGAACAGCAGCACAATCGCCACCATCATGATCTTGGTGACTTTGTTCCAGCCGCTCTCTTCAACGCCCTTGCCAATCAGGATCCCCAGAACCAGACCCGGCACGGCGTTACCCATGATCAGCTGCGCCAGACCACCGAAGATGGTGCCCCAGAAGCCAGAGCGTTTGCCCGCTTCGATCGCCGCCAGCCAGAAGATCACCGGCATCACGGTGTTCACCAACAGGTTGGCTGCTGGAACCAACACTTTGATCGCCGTAACCTGCAAGGCCGCAGGTACTGCCGAAGCGGTGGTGTTAAGGAAGGCAACGACCAAAATGCCGATGATGCCGCAAGCGATGGCCATCTTTTTGGGATCGTGCATCGTTTCCGCGACGTTGCGGTTTTTGATCATCAAGGCTGCCGCACCCCAGTTTGGGATGATGCGATGGTCAACGTCCTGCGTGAAGGCCCCCGCCGCCACAGAAGACGCCCAGGCGTTGAAGAAGAAGCCCAGACCAAATGAGAAATGTGAAGCCGGATCGCCTTCGCAGGAGTTCAGCTCGCCCAAGGTACGGAACGCACCCATGCCCTGTGTCGTCGGTGCATGGAACATACGTGCAGCGCCAGCCCCTACACCGACGCCAACCAGCCCGCCGATAATAATCGACTTAAATAAGATGATTAAAAACATCAGAATATCCTTCTTATGTCATGCCCAGTGGATCCCAAGACGCAGCCATAGCGCTGTGGCTTGAAACACGACGGATATAACGTTTTTATTTCTGGGTGAAGACCACCTTTTCGGTATTGATGATCGTCACGTTCACGGTTATTTCCAAGGAAACGGCAAAGCTTTTTCTTTCGCGTGGCAGGAAGAAGAAAAGAAATTTTTCTTTGGTGGTTCTCTCTTCCGCCTTTAATATTTTGACGTCCTGCGGTTCGATACGCAGCAGAACATTATTGGTGGATTTTAAAATCACGCCCTGCACATTAGCTAATGCACCGGCAAAGGCTTTAGCTTTAGTATCGCCTTTGCCCTCCACGTTAACCGAGGTGGTATAAGTCTCTTTCATCAAGGATTGCCGTATTTTTTGACATACGCTTCCACTAGCCGCTGGCCTAATTCTTCTTTATCCATAAAGCCAAAGCCTAATACCGTGCAGCCTTCGTTAATTGCCGTTACGCCTTCTTCGATAGAACGCATACCATATCTGGATTTATAACCATATTTGGTTTGCGCAGTAATAGCACCGGCACCGCCGCTGCCACAGAAGGAAATGCCCAGTTGTGCATTCTCTGCCTTCATCACATCGCCCAGCTTCATGTCTGCCGCCATGCCAGGGATGACAATCGCCTTGGCACCCGCATTTTCAATACCTTGCCCTACTTTCTGGCCTTTACCCAGCCGATCGCCGATCACTACGGTTATTTGTCCCATGGGTTCTTCTCCTGAATAATTGTAATAGATTTAACGCTATTGGTTGTTATCTTTAGCCACTTCAAAATGGACCGAAAGCAGATAGGCCTCTTCAATCGGTAGCGTGGCAAACTTATTTACCACTCGCTCTGCCAGTTGCATCGAGCCGGCAGAAATTTCATCAAACAGTGATTTATCCACTTCCGGCAAGGGCTCACCTGTTATTGAGCGCAACACCATTGCGCGGATATGGGACTCCAACATTTGTTGTTGTACCGCATTGGTGTAGATATTCTCTTCACCCAACATGGTAGTAATATCGGCCAGCAGTTGCGTGGTTATCGCTGCGGCCTCATCGATATCAGCCTGTGCCAGGTTACTTACCGAAGCTGTTCCGTCATTCACTTTGCAGTCACCTCTGGATCGGACATTAATCTGTCGCCGTATAATCCGCTTTCTTTGATGCCTTTACCCTAACCCCAGGGGCATTGCTTGTGTAGCGCGTTTTTTTCCAGTTCGAACTGGAAATTAAGTGACGCTGGGGGATCCATTTCGCAAAACCCGGCTTTTTTCGCTAAGACAATGAGATTGCAAAAAGAGTTTGCAACGCAAAGTTGCCAGTTAGCGTCGCGACGCAAAAAACTTCGTGATCGAGATCTCTTTCTTTTCCCGCCCTAACAGCCTACTATCATTAGGACAAACCGACATTCTTTCACACCCCCGCTCCCAACGGTGCGGGGGTGTTGCTTTTGTGTTGTTTTCCGAATTTATGGCGCAGAAAGGGCGCCCTTTGATTGGACTGGAGAGTGGAATGACCAAACCAACCATTACCATTAATGAGCTGGATGCGGAACGCCTGGATGCGCTACTGGCACAGCCAGCCTTTGCCAATACTGACGTCGCCGCCGCGCTGAACGCCGAACTGGATCGCGCTGACATTGTGCCGCCATCGCAGATCCCTGCACACGTCGTCACCATGAACAGCCGCGTACGCTTTCGCGATCTGCATACTTCAGAAGAACATGTGCGCACGCTGGTTTACCCTGCCTCGCTCAAAGACAGCGCTGAACAGCTGTCGGTGATGGCACCTCTGGGTGCGGCACTGCTGGGCATGCATGTGGGTAACCAGATCAGCTGGAAGTTACCTAACGGCGAAGAAGCGCGGATTGAAGTGCTGGAATTGCTGTATCAACCTGAAGCAGCGGGCGAGTATCACCGCTAAGCCAGGTTTCCGGGCGGCCATTCAGCCGCCCTTTTTGTGCCTTTACAGGCATATCGCGATCAGTACCCCCAGCAACAGTACTATATAAATTCTGGCATGCAGCCTGTCATCAATGCCGGGCAATACCCGTTTGGCAAAGACGATCCCCGTAATACCCGCCACCAGCAACACCCCCAGAATCAGCAGGTTCACATAACCAAAATATTCCGGCCCACTGACCTTGCCCGCACCGAGGTAGCTATACAAGACGGTTGCCACCACCGCGACCGGGATCGATAACGGATTGGCCGCGCTGACGCAGTGCTTCATCTCATAGCCTTGGCGACGTAACAGCGGAACGGTCATTACGCTGCCGCCGACTCCCAACATGGCGGCGATCACGCCAATGATTGGCCCACCGACGGCTACCGTGGCCGGAGATAACGCCGTTCTGGCTGGTTTGGTCAGAAATCCTTTACGCAGCAGACAATCGGCAATGGTCACCACCATATAGAGGATAAACAGCCCGCGAATGACGGAGTCGGTCAGTTGCGTGGCGGCAAAGGCACCGATAACCGCCCCCACCGCGATAAAATAGATCAGCGGATCGATAGTTTCCCGCAGGATATTGCCGCTGCGCCACTGGTCACGCTGGCATAGCTGGCGTTCAAAATCATGACCGCCGCCGAGGTTGCCACGGCAATGTGCATCGCCTGATCCGCGTGGTCACCCGAGGAGGAAACCACATGATAGACGAAGGGCACCACCACAAAACCGCCGCCAAAACCAAAAACAAGGGTGGTTATTCCGGTCAAAAAGCCGGTAAACAGCACCAGTAAAATAACAGTCATCGCCCTGCCACTCCGTAAGATCGTTTGCCAATGGGCAGGATAAGCGACTAGGCAATGGCCTGCATGCTATCATTGGCCATCTATCATCGCGTTTCGGCCAATATGATAAGGCAGGCTATGCGCAATACTTCCATTAGCTCCCTCGATCACACGCCAAGAGCGGTGATTGCCATAGGTACCGACTATCCACCGGACTATCTGCTGCCCTTACATAGCCATCGACGCGCACAGTTGCTGTATGGTGCCACTGGTGTGATGCAGGTTTTTACCCGGCAGGGAAATTGGGTGGTACCACCACAGCGTGCCGTATGGATACCGCCGCAGGTCGCCCACGAAGTCAGGATGATGGGAGTGAGCACTCGCAGTCTATACATCGAACCGGATGCACTGATCGCGCCAATCGCCGAGGTTTGTCAGGTGGTCAGCATCAGCCCGCTGATGCGTCAGTTGCTGATCGCCGCCGTTGATATGCCGTTGCTCTATCGGCAGGAAGAGCGGGATGGTGCCTTGGTGGCGCTGCTACTGCATGAGCTAGCCCAGATGCAGACATTACCGCTGCATATCCCACTGCCGGAAGATCCTCGGCTAAGTGCCTTGTGTCAGGCTTTTCTACGCCAGCCAGACGCCCACGCACCACCAGGGCATTGGGCCGACGGCCTGTTTATGAGCCTGCGTACCTTTAGCCGCTTTTTCCGCCAGCAGACCGGGATGTCATTTTCACAATGGCGTCAGCGCGCCTGTGTGGTACTGGCGCTGGCGCGTTTGGCCGCAGGTAACAGCGTTACCCAAGTGGCGATTGAATTGGGCTATGAGAGCAGTGCGGCTTTTTCGGCGATGTTTCGACGGGTGTTGGGGTTACCGCCGTCTTCCTATCTGAATTGATCCCTATGATCGCCTTCGACGATCATAGGGAATAGCGTGGCGTTTAGCGGAATTTCTTGTGGTTGGCATCGCGGGTTTGCTTGAAGTCCTGCGCGACCTTACGCGCTTCCTCCAATTTCCCCTGATTCGCCAACGCCAGCGACTGATCGATCTGTCCAATCAGCGTCGCCAGCCCTTGACGAAATTCCGTCATCTCCGGGCCGTTTGGCGCTTTGCTTTCCAACTTCGGCGGCGTGCCTTTCTGGGCATCCGTGGCAGCAGCGCGCATATTTTGCAGGCTCTGCTTGAAGGTATCGGTGGAGTCGGTTTTCAGTACGATTTTGTAGTTGGCGGCCAGGGTATCCATGTCATCGGCCAGATCGGCCGCCATCGCCCATGAACTGGCTCCCAGCAGCGTCAGTGCTGCCAACACTTTCAATGTCTTCTTCATGCTCACCTTCCCATTATTGTTTTAATTAACTCGTTATTAACATAGGCATAGAACGGCAAAACCGATACTTAATATTTGTAAGGAAGGTTGAAGTGAGCCCCTCACCCTAACCCTCTCCCAAAGGGCGAGGGGACCGATCGAGTTCGCTAAAACTCCCCGTACTTCCCGAAGCAGCACAGGCTAATCCACGATGCCGGACAGCTCCCTCTCCTTTTGGGAGAGGGTTGGGGTGAGGGGAATGAGATGGGTTGGGATTTACTGCCCGGCGATCTTCATTTCCGGCAGCAGCACGGAACCGCACTGGATATTGCTGCGCAGTTCGATATCGCTGCCGATGCTGACGATATTACGCAGCATATCTTTCAGGTTACCGGCAATGGTGATCTCGCTCACCGGATACTGGATCTCGCCGTTTTCCACCCAGAAGCCTGAAGCCCCGCGTGAGTAATCGCCGGTAATACCGCTGACACCCTGCCCCATCAGCTCGGTGACCACCAAACCGGTGCCCAGTTGCTTGAGCATACCGGCAAAGTTATCGCCCTGGCCGGCAATGCGCCAGTTGTGGATGCCACCAGCGTGACCGGTGCTGTGCAGCCCCAGCTTGCGTGCGGCATAGCTGGTCAGCAGCCAGGTTTCCAGCACGCCGTCTTTGACGATGTCGCGGCGCTGGGTACGTACGCCTTCGCTGTCGAACGGCGTAGACGCCAACCCTTTCAGCAAGTGCGGATGTTCTTCAATGGTCATCCACTCCGGCAGGATCTGTTTACCCAACGAATCCAGCAGGTAGGTGGACTTGCGATAAACGCTGCTACCGCTGATAGCACCGACCAGGTGGCCAAACAGACCGGTTGCCACTTCCGAAGCGAACAGCACCGGGGCCTTCATGGTCGACAGCTTACGTGGGGAGAGACGCGCCAGCGTGCGGCGGGCACATTCCTGGCCGACCCACTCAGGGCTGGCCATATCGCCCATCGCACGGCCAATGGTGTAGGCGTAATCCCGCTCCATATCGCCATCATGCTCGGCGATCACACAGCTGGAGAGCGAATGGCGGCTGGAGCAGTAGCTTTGCAGCATGCCATGGCTGTTGCCGAATACCTTGATGCCGTAATGGCTGTTGAAACTGCCGCCTTCGGTATTGGTAATACGCTTGTCCGCCGCCAGCGAAGCCTGCTCGGCACGGGCAGCCAATTCGATACCGCGTTCGGCATCCAGCTCGGTAGGATGGAACAGGTCGAGATCCGGCGCATCAAACGCCAGCAGATCTTTTTCTGCCGGACCAGCGTGAGGATCGGGCGAAGTATAGCGAGCGATATCCAGTGCCGCCTGCACGGTGCGAGCAATGGCATCCGGATTCAGATCGGTGGAAGAGGCACTGCCTTTGCGGTTTTGATAATAGACGGTAATGCCCAACGCGCCGTCGCTGTTGAACTCGACGTTCTCCACTTCGCCGAAGCGGGTGCTGACGCTGATACCGGTGGTTTTGCTCACGGCAACTTCTGCCGCATCGGAACCGGCGCGTGCCAGCTCCAGCGCCTGTGAAACGGCTTGTTCCAGCGCTTTGCGCTGCTCTGCAACTTGGGTGACTACTTTCATCAATCTGCCATACTTAATCAGAGAATCGTTGAAAAAAGTGCCGTGTCGGCATGGTTTTGCGCGTGATAACGCGCCAAAATAATTTCGGCTGTACCCGCTGGCCACAGCCTGATCTACTTTTGAGTCTAACAGGAACCGCGTGGAATTTCGCATAAAGCCGGCAACCTGTTAGGATTAGCCTCTTTTTAACGGAGCCTACCATGAACAAACAGCCTGAAGACTGGCTCGACGATGTCCCGGAGAACGAAAACGAGGACGATGACGAGATTATCTGGGTCAGTAAAAGTGAAATCAAACGTGATGCCGAAGCGCTGAAAGACCTGGGAACCGAACTGGTTGAACTGGGTAAAAACGCCTTGGAACGTATCCCATTGGATGAAGATCTGCGTGCCGCCATCGAGCTGGCGCAGAAGATCAAGAAAGAAGGCCGCCGCCGCCAGATCCAGTTGATCGGCAAAATGCTGCGCGCTCGTGATGTCGAACCGATCCAGACCGCACTCGACAAGCTGAAGAACCGCCATAACCAACAGGTTTCGCTGTTCCACAAGCTGGAAGCGCTGCGCGATCGTCTGGTGGCAGAAGGTGATGACGCGATCCCGTCCGTGCTGGATCTGTATCCAGAGGCCGATCGCCAGCAGTTGCGCGCCCTGATCCGTAACGCGCAGAAAGAGCAGGCCGCTAACAAGCCGCCAAAATCATTCCGCCAAATCTTCCAGTACCTGCGCGATCTGGCCGAGGCGCAACAGTAAACGCCTGCGGCATCAGCGCGGGTGAACCGCTGCCATGCCGCTCGTTTCACGGATATTGAACCGCAGGTTGCCCTCCAGCTCTTCCTCCGCTTCTTCAAACAGCAGAATGATGGCACCAAAGCGGCGTTTGCTGCGGGCGTTGAGATTGAGAAATTCAATCTCGACCGGTAGGCTGATGTCGCCGGTCACAACGTCCCACAGCGCGTCCAGGTTGGCGCCAAATTCTTCACCCAGTGCGAACCGTTCGGCAAAATGGCGATAGAACGCGGGAATGTCTGGTATCTGGTTAAAATCGAACTCTACTTTTCCCATCGGCTCACTCCATCCGCATGAAGTTCTTATAATGGTCGTGCGTGACATAAATCAGACCGTCACTGGAATACAACAGCCGATCAGCACCGCGTCGGCCACATCGGTAGTTGATATCCGCTTCACGCCATACCCGGTTGTTGGCGGTTGGTAACTGCCCTTCACGGTTGGAAAAACGATCGCCACCAATGGCCTTGCCCGGCAATACCTTGCACAGGTTACCGTCGCTCGCATCCCAACCCTGCTCGCGTGCCTGTTTTTTGGTGATGTAGTAGTCAGGAAGCCGCTGATGCTGCTGCACATAGCTGACCACCCTCTTCTGCTCCGTCAGTTGTTCAATGCTGGTGCTTTCTGCCGTCGGGGTCGACACGTTGGTAATCGCCCGATCGCCCTCCCCATGCAGCGCACTGAAACCTGCCACCACCAAAGCAATCAACATCGCGATAAGCGTACGTTTATTCATACCGTCCCTGCATCTATAGCAAAAATTAATGAATCAAAGATGACCAAGATGTAACCATTTCTCTTGCAGAGGGGGCACTGATACGCCCCCAGAGGGCATTTTAGCCCCCGAAGCCGGGGGGCGTAAACCATGCTCAGTATAGACCTTGACGGGAAGCTGAAGATATCAATCAATCAGCGCATGACGGTAGCGGTGCAGCATATCTGCCAGGCGTTTTACCGGCCCGGTGACGCTAAGCGGAGCGAAGTTGTCCACCAACTTTTGCTGATATTCATTCATCTCTTTGAGTAGACGATCGTAGTAATAAGCCCGCTTCACATCACTCTTGGCGGTCACTACGTGGTCGGCGGTGCTGCGGATCTGCTTGTGGAACACCGAAAGCTCTTCCCGCTCCGGGATCTCGGTCATCTGCATCCGCTGGTGGGCAATGATCAGGTTAAGCGCCAGACGATATTTGGCAATGTCGTTCGGGAACATCATCAGCAGTTGGTTCAGGCGCTGATACAGCGCAGGTAGATGGTTCTCCTTACGGCGTGCCGCCTTGGTGGTCAAGGCTGAAACGGCACTGCTGACCAGTTGGTTCATCAACGTCCTGCCAGTGCGTTCGCGTGAAGTATCACGGATCAGGAACAGCACGATCATCGCCACAAAGCAGCCGATAATCTGGCCGATGGCACTATCGATAAACGACGAGACATGGAAGGTCATCGGGTTACTCAACACGATGATGTTAATGGTACTTGCCAGAGTGCCCAGCGATCCCAAACGGCGTTTCTGCACTTCGATGCCGATGACAAAGGACATGATACCCAGGCTCAGACACAGCAAGAACATGCTTTGCTGGGTTTCCGGCAGGATAAACATATAAAACAATGCGCCCAGCGGCAACGCCACCAGCACACCCAGCAGGAAATCGAGCGCCATCATTTTCGGATTTGGCGTACGCATCGCCAGCGCGGTGACTACGGCGATCATCACCATACAGCCGCTACCGGACGTCCAGCCGGTCCACAGCCAGAACAGGCAGCCGATTGAGGTCGCCGCCCAGGCTCGCAGCCCGTTAATCAGCGCGTGGTGGCCTTCCGCCGATGGCCTTTTTACCACCACCTCGCCGGCCAGTATTTCGTTTTCTATCGCATTGATACCGCTGTTGGTATGCACGCCTTTTGCCACCAGCAGATAGCGCGTTGCCGCCCCGACCCAACCGGTGATGGTTGGCAGGTGTTCATCGCTACGGTTGGTCGCCAGCACCTGGCGCACCAGCTTCAGGCGTTTATGGACTTCCTGCGCGGTTTCCGCTGGCACCATCAGCAGTTCACGGATATTTTCCTTCACCGCATCCGGGTGATTAAGCAATATCAGGTAGGTTTCACAAGCCTGGGTGATCAACGTCAGCGAAAGCGTATGTAGCGCATGCAAACGGCTGTTAACCCGCTGCCAACGCGACGACTCCAACATCAGATTGCTGCGCATCCCGTTGATGGCGGTGGTGCTTTTGACCAGATCGCTCCAGGCGCGGTCGATATCCTCTTTGCTGGCGTCGCTAATACACATCTGCATCAGCTTGTACTGCCCCACCAGCAACTGATCCACCGCGCGATCGATATCCTGTTTGATCGAACGTGGGGAGAACAGCAGGTCGGCCAGTATCGCACTGAGGATACCGAGCACGATCTCGCTACAGCGCTCTACGGCGAACTGTGGTGCGGCCAATAGCGAAGTGGTGGTGGTTGCCGAGGTCACGATGATAATCAGCGCCGTATAGCCCGCCAGCCCCCAGGCGTAGGAGTTTTCGACCTTCACCAGCGAGGAGATCCAGGTGCAGACCCCCAGCCAGACACAGCAAAGCATCAGCATCACTACCGGTGCCCGCGCGCAGGTCACGATAATCAACAAACCGACAAAACAGCCGATGAAGGTGCCGATAATACGTAGCCAGCCACGATAGCGAATGGCACCGGAGAAAGGCTCACCCCCGGCGGCAAAGGCTGGGCCAGCAGCCACAATGGCCGCCGTCAGCACTGACCAGCGCGGGGTTTCCAGATTAAGGTGAAAGCCGACAAACAGCGCGAAGACAATCGCAAAGCTGAGCTTGCAGGCAAACCGTAGCCGCAGAAAGGTTGGGCTGCTCATTAGCCGAACTCACGTAACCGATGCATCAACCGGATAAAGGGCGAGCCGCTGTCGACGTTACGATCGTTCTTGCCGGTAATGACCACGGTCGCAGTGGTCCCTGCCGGGTAAGAGTGTTGCTGATCTTTCTCATCCAGCATGATTTTCACCGGTACGCGCTGTGCCAGACGCACCCACTCCAGGTTACTGTCGATCGACGCCAGCCCCTTGCTGTTGGGGGTGCTGCTGCTGTTATTGACCGCCGCAGCCAGGCTATCAACGGTGCCATGCAGAATGCGGTTACTGCCCAGCGGGGTGATCTCGGCGCGATCGCCTTTGTTCAGTCCTTCCAGCTTGGTCTCTTCCAGATAGGCGATGACGTAGAAACTGTTTTTCTTCACCAACGCCACCGCAGTGGAGCCACGGGTAATAAATTCCCCCGTATGGACGTTGAGGTTGGTGACCCAACCGTCTGCGGGCGCACGTACCGTGGTCCGTTCCAGATCCAGCTGCGCCAGATCGCGCACGGCTATAGCCTTGGCCAACTGATGCTGCACGGTTTGCAATACGTTATTGGATTGGTCGATTTCTTCTTGTGACATAGCCTGGATCCCCAAGCGCACACGGCGGCCCGCTTCACGCTTCTTCTCCGCCGCCAGGGTCTGGTAATAAGCCACATCGGCGTTGGCCTCAGCCAGTGCCTGCTGGTAGCGCGGCTGGTCGATCACCATCAGGATCTGGCCTTGCTTCACCAGTTGGTTGTCGGTGACCGGTACGTAGGTCAGCAAACCGCTGACGTCCGGGGCAATCGCCACCACGTCGGCGGTGAATTTGGCATCACGCGTCCACGGTGACTCGGTGTAAAACGCCCAGGCCTTGAACACGGCGATGGCTGCCAGCAGGACCAGCAGCAAGGTGATCGCGATGCGAAGTATTTTTAATGACAGAGTTTTCACAGCAGCCTCAAACGAAAAGACGAGAAACCAGATAAAACAAACAGCAATACAGCGCGGTATTGAACAACGCCGGATGCCAGACAAAATCGTAAATCCCGGTTGGCTGCAACAGGCGGCGCACCACGAAGAACAGTGCCAACGACACCAACAGCTCAAAAAATACCGGGGGGAACGACAGTCCAAAAATGACCATGACCGGAAGCAAACTCATCACTTTTTCCTTAATTGTTTACTACACCGGGACTTTCCCTGCTGATTTCACATACCATTTACATTCTAGCGCACGGACGCCAAACGTTATGATCTGGCAGTTGACCAGGCCACAAACCTGAAAAAGGGTTAAGCTAAGAGCAGGCTTCCGCGAGAGGGAATGTAGGGATGACCTGAGGGATCACGCAGCCACGGCAATCTACCGCGGCATGGCTGACCACGCTCAAGCGTTCAGATGATCTTTACACCCGACGCGTTATATTAGCCTGCTTACTATCAACTAATCTACAATCTGTGATCTAAATCACTTTTAAGCCAGAGTGAACAATGGAAAGACTAAAACGGATGTCCGTGTTTGCCAAAGTTGTTGAATGCGGGTCGTTTACCGCTGCGGCACGCCAGCTCGATATGAGCGTTTCATCCATCAGCCAGACAGTGTCCAAACTGGAAAATGATCTACAGGTGAAGCTGCTGAACCGCAGCACGCGCAGTATCGGCCTGACCGAAGCCGGTAAAATCTACTATCAGGGCTGCCGCCGCATGTTACAGGAGGCCGCCGAAGTGCATGAGCAGCTTTATGCGCTGAACAATACGCCCATCGGCACGCTGCGCATCGGCAGCTCTTCCACCATGGCGCAAAACGTTCTGGCGACCATGACTGCCGACATGCTGCAAGAATATCCTGGCCTGACGGTCAACCTGGTTACCGGCATACCTGCCCCTGACCTGATTGCCGATGGCCTGGATGTGGTGATCCGCACCGGCGCACTACAGGATTCCAGCTTGTTTTCCAAACGCCTGGGCTCAATGCCGATGGTGGTCTGCGCCGCCAAAAGCTACCTGACCCAGCACGGCACACCGCAAAAACCGGCAGACATGGTGAATTTTTCCTGGCTGGAGTACAGCGTGCGGCCCGACAGCGAGTTTGAGTTGATGGCCCCGGAAGGCATCAGCACGCGTATTTCCCCGCAGGGGCGCTTCGTGACCAACGATTCACAAACCATGATCCGTTGGCTCAAAGCGGGTGCCGGGATTGCCTACGCACCGCTGATGTGGGTGATTGAAGAGATTAAACGCGGCGAGATTGAGATCCTGTTCAAGCGCTACCATTCGGAACCCCGCCCGGTTTATGCACTCTACACCGAAAAGGACAAGCTGCCGCTCAAGGTACAGGTCTGTATCAATTACCTGACAGAATACTTTAAACGCGTGGCGGAAGTGTATCAGGGCTACCGTTAATGCCCCCTTAATCCCTGGGGGACCCTCTCCAGGGCTGGATATAGCGTTTAACGCTATAAAACCGATCGCTAATCTTATTCTGAATAATTATCGAAAGATTTTACTTTCGATTGATTCCTATTCTCTACTGATAACTCTGCTGTATTCATTCGGGTTAACCGATCGGTTATGCGGACACTTCCCCCCTAATTAAATGCAATAAACCGCCGCGATAATTATTTTAAGCATATCCTGCCAATATGGCCGAAACGCCTATTCTGTTACCACTTTCGCGTGCTTGCTTCCGCCCCGGCGGGTGTGATTTATTGATGTTTAGCGCTGAAGCGCCAAATTGAAATAACCGCCATACATAATAAAAACACGGCTTCATTATTCATTATAGGAATCACCATGGAAAAGATCTCCCGCTCATACCTGGTCTATGCCATGTCGCGCGATAATGCCCCCGTGGCCACCGTTACCAGCGGCAGCGATGTTTGTTTTGAAACCTGCGACTGCTTCGAAGACCAAATCGCCTCCGAACAGGCTGCCTTCACCGAACTGGATTGGAGCCGCATCAACCCGGCTACCGGGCCGGTTTACGTGCAGGACGCCATCCCCGGCGACGTATTACGGGTCGAAATTAAACGCATTACCCCAACCAGCCATCAGGCCGTCATGGTCACCGCACCGGGCCTGGGCGTGATTGGCGATGAACTGCAACAGCCGCAGATCCGCACCGTACCGCTGGAAGACGGCTTCGCGCTGCTGCCTGGCGGCGTACGTTGGCCTTTAAAGCCGATGATTGGCGTGATTGGCGTCGCCCCGGCCGAAGATCCGATCTCCTGTGGCACGCCGGATGCCCACGGCGGCAACATGGACTGCAAAATCATCACTGAAGGCTGCACGCTGTGGCTGCCGGTTAACGTTCCCGGCGCGCTGTTTGCACTTGGCGATCTGCATGCTGCCATGGGCGATGGTGAAGTCTCCGTTTGCGGCCTGGAGATCCCTGGCGAAGTGGTGGTGAACCTGACCGTGGTAAAAAACCGCGCGCTGCCAACCCCGATGATGAGCACCGCCGATGCGCTGTACACCCTGGCCTCGGCCAAGACGCTGGACGAAGCGGCCGAACTGGCAACACGTAACATGGCGCACTTCGTGGCCGATTACAGCACCGTCTCGCTGGCCGACGCCATCAACCTGCTGAGCATCACCGGCGATCTGCAAATCTGCCAGGTGGTCGATCCGCTGAAAACCTGCCGCTTCGCGCTGCCACGCAGCGTGGCCAAGCAGTTAAACATCCAGCTGGATTAAGGGCCACACCATGTCTGTTGAACAATTTGGTTATAAACAAGAGCTGCACCGAACCCTCACCCTGAAAGATCTGGTGATTTACGGCATGATCTTTATGGTGCCGATCGCGCCCTTTGGCGTGTTTGGCTACGTCTGGGAAGGCGCACAGGGCATGGTGGCGCTGGCTTATCTGATCGGTATGGTGGCGATGTTCTTTACCGCCATGAGTTACTGGTCGATGTCCCGTGCTTTCCCCGTTTCCGGTTCGGTCTACGCCTACGCCCAGCGTGGTATCCACGAAACCGTCGGCTTCTTTGCTGGCTGGCTGATCCTGCTCGATTACATTCTGGTGCCTTCGCTGCTGTATATCGTCAGCGCAGCGGCGCTCGGCCCGATCCTGCCCGAGGTTCCGGCCTGGTTGTGGATCGTCACCTTTATCGTAATTAACAGTGCGATCAACCTGGTGGGGATCCAGTTCACCGCCAAGGCCAACCGCTACATTCTGGTGGCAGAGATCGTGATCCTGACCATCTTCGTCGTGATGGGCCTGACAGCGCTTTATTCCGGCGAAGGAGCGGGTGGCCTGACGCTGAACCCGCTCTACAATGCCGAGAAATTCAGCCTGCCGCTGGTGATGGGCGCAGTGTCGATCGCGGTGCTGTCGTTCCTGGGTTTTGACGGTATTTCGACGCTGTCCGAAGAGAGTAAAGGCGGCGCCGATGCCGTGGGGAAAGCCTCGCTGTATGCGCTGCTGCTGGTGGGGACGCTGTTTATTCTGCAAACCTGGATCGCCGCCGATTTGGCTGCGGGCCAAAACTTTACCAACCTGGATACCGCGTTCTATGACACCGCCAATCTGGCGGGGGGCTCCTGGTTAAAACAGGCCACCATCTGGGCGACGGCACTCTCCTGGGGGATCGCCAATGCGTTAGTCGCGCAGGCCGCCATCTCGCGTATTCTGTTTGCCATGGGGCGTGACCGCCAACTGCCGAAGATCCTGGCCAAGGTGCATCCACGCTTTAAAACCCCTTACGTCAGCACCCTGCTGGTCGCGGTGATCTCCCTCGCTTCCGGGCTGTACTTCAACGGCAGCATCGACAACCTGAGCCGGTTGGTCAACTTCGGGGCGCTGATGGGCTTTTTGATCCTGCATCTGTCGGTGATTAACCACTACATCATCCGCCAGAAATCCAAGGCCTGGGTGCAACATCTGCTGTTCCCGTTGGTCGGCCTGGCGATCATCGCTTTTGTGCTGTACGAAATGGATATCGAAGCCAAGATCCTCGGCCTTAGCTGGCTGGCGGTGGGCATCGTGTATTACTTTGTACTGCGCGTGGTGCTGAAGAGAGAGCCGGTGCTGAAGCTGGAAGACTAGACCATTGGCTAATGACGCCCCTCACCCCCGCCCTCTCCCAATGTACGAGCGGGGGCAACATAAACACTGGTTTCCGGGAGAGGGAGCTAGTCCGCAGCCGATGTCGGGTTCGGCAATCAACTGGTGGCACATTTAGACGGTGCCAATGTCAGATACGTTACTCAATATGTAGCACATTCGGTCCCCTCTCCCTATGGGAGAGGGTTAGGGTGAGGGGCAATATTTCCCCAATACTTTGATGATGTTAACAAAACGACCCACCGACCTATCCCTCCCCCGCAGTGCAGACCGAGAACGTCATAAACATTCGTTTAAGGAAGGGAAGCTAGCCCGAAACTGCGGCCAGGTACATCAGTAATCTGCGGCATATTTAGACAGAGCCGCTGTCAGGGACGGAGCCAGCATGTAGCACGATCCGTCCCCTCTCCCTGTGGGAGAGGGTCAGGGTGAGGGGGCAGATTTCCCCAATACTTTGATGATGTTAACAAAACGACCCACCAATCATATCCCTCCCCCCGCCGCTAAGTTATGCTCGAAAAAACTCCCACGCATCAGGAAAACTAATGAAAAAAATCATACTGGATTGCGACCCGGGGCATGACGATGCAATCGCGATGCTGCTGGCCTGGGGCAACCCGGAGATTGAGCTGCTGGCCGTAACCACCGTCGTAGGCAACCAAACGCTAGAGAAGGTCACACGCAATGCGTTAGCCGTCGCGCGCATCGCCAACATCACCGGCGTACCTTTTGCCGCTGGCTGCTCGCGGCCTTTGGTACGTCAGATTGAAGTCGCCCCAGACATTCACGGCGAATCGGGACTCGATGGCCCGGTCTTACCAGAACCCACTTTGCAACTAGCCGATATCCATGCCGTCGATCTGATCATTGATACCATCATGGCGCATCCGCCAGGCACCGTAACGCTGGTACCCACCGCTGGCCTGACCAACATCGCCATGGCGGTACGCAAAGAACCACGCATCGCCGCACGCGTGAAAGAAGTGGTGTTGATGGGCGGCGGTTACCACGTGGGTAACTGGAGCGCGGTGGCAGAATTCAATATCAAAATCGACCCCGAAGCCGCGCATATCGTGTTCAACGAACCTTGGCCGTTAACCATGGTTGGGCTGGATCTGACGCATCAGGCATTGGCTACGCCAGAAGTGAGCGCACGTATCGCTGCCATCGGTACCGGACCGGCCAAGTTTGTGGTCGAGTTGCTCGAGTTCTTCGGCCATATGTATAAGCAGGCACAAGGGTTCACTTCACCACCGGTGCACGATCCTTGTGCGGTCGCCTATGTAATCAATCCCAACGTAATGACGGTGCGTAAGGTGCCGATTGATATCGAGCTGACCGGTACTCTGACGTTGGGCATGACGGTCGCGGACTTCCGCTTCCCTGCCCCGGCGGATTGCCATACTCAGGTGGCAGTGAAGCTTGATGAAAAGGCTTTTTGGGATTTGATTGTGGATGCGCTGGAACGGATTGGGGAGGTTGAGGTTTGAGGGGTTAATGGATGCTAGCGGGGGTGTCGCTAGGCGTGATCCCCGCGTCTGCTCTGGTTCTGACCGTCTGTTAAGTGCCAGGAGCGGGCGTTACTAATAGCTCAAGCAAACTGCCCCCTTAGCCCTTAATGAAGTAATGGAGGGGTTGGTATTAATTGGTCAATATCGAAAGATCTCTAACAGGGAAAGGACCGTTTTTAGGGGATAACTATATTGCCATCTAGTCACCGTTAAAATATGCACAGAGAGAGCATATTTCACAACAGCCCTCTCAGTTTTATGAAAAGTAATAAAACTTGGGAATATTTAAACGCATTTGAACGTCAGGCGAGCAACGCCATTAACAAGTAAGTGTGTATCAATATCAGTTTTGACTTCTCTCATGGATTTATTTTGTACCCTACAAAAATCAGAAGCCTTTTTAGTTGCAGTGCCAATAGCTCCTTGTATACGACCTGCAGCAGGAGCTGCTTCTACCTCAGTGAGATAGTCCCCATTATCCAGTTTTTTGACATCGGACTGATATGTCAAACCCAGGCCTTGAAACTGTGTTTTATCATTTTGCACAGCGCAACCGCTTAAAAAAGAACCGATTAAAATGGTAGTAGCAATTATTGATGTTTTCATGTGAAGAATAATCCTGATGTATTTGGTTACCCTCTATTCTACAAACTGGAATGAAACATTAATTAAACCAATTGCTATTTATCGATTTGCATAAGGTTATCGCATTGAATATTTTGAGAAATAAATCACACTAACCGACAAACAAGAACGTCAGGTGATCTGCTCCACATGATTCAGACACATCGATGTAAGTATGCATTCCTAACTTCCGCTCCTCGCTCATAACTGACATCACACAACGTGCTAATCAAAGGAGAGCAGATGTCGCATCGTTATCAATACGTTCAAAACGAACAAGCATTACGAGCTTTAACCAACTCACCACTAACAGGATGAACAAAATCCAACTCACTGGCATGCAGCATCAGTCGCGGAGTCCGTTCGGTGCCTGGCAACAAAAGACCACCATACAGGTCACAGCCCAAAATAGGATGTCCTAACTGCTGGCAGTGGATACGTAGTTGATGGGTGCGCCCGGTCTCCGGGGTTAGTTGTACCCGCGTCAACGGCAGTAACTTCCCGTCTTCCAGCTCGCGATAAAAGCGTTCAACGGCCTGATAGCGGGAACGAGCGGGCTTGCCGTGGATTGAGCAAATCGACATCAGCGGGAATAGCGCCGGGTCTTTGGCAATCGCCGCATCTATCACCCCTTCGTCCTCGCCCAAATGTCCGCAAAGCAGAGCGCTATACACCTTGTTCACCGTGCGCTGGCTGAACTGCTGGCAGAGAGCGGCATTGATCGCCTTATTGCGGGCAACCACCATCAGCCCGGAAGTACCGAAATCAAGACGGTGGACCAGAGTGCAACCGGGGAATAGCTTCACCAGCCGATGATGCACCGAATCCAGATTTTGCGGATTCTTCCCCGAGAGGCTGAGCAGTCCGGCAGGTTTGTTGATCAGCACCAGATGATCGTCCTGATAGAGGATCTCTATCTCGTCATGGCACGGCGGGGCAATAAAGGTATCAAGGATCGTAGACATCGGGCTGCCGGATGGGGAGTGAGGGCGGATAATAACGAATTTTCAGCCAGCTGACGAATATGGCTGTTTGACCGCATAAACCAATTAGCTTTGGCGCTATGCCAATCTCCCTCTTTTAGGCATCTGCATAAAAGCAAAAGCCACAAATCACCTTTCTCATCATAATTTTTATCATTTTTGATAACATTTACTAACCAGCACGTCATAACATCGATTTTTTTGCCGCCCCCGGGTTGGCGTTTTACACAAAGCGCCAGCCCAGTTTGCCGTAGCAAGATGTGAAATTTTGCGCATTCTTGCCTCGTTGCCTTTCCCTATACTCACCACCATCAGTAAATGTCGGTGCAGAGGCAAGCTATGCAGCAGGTCAAAATCACACACCTCTATCAGAGTTTACAGCTGAGCGTTAATCGCCGGGCTGACCATACCGCCCTGTTCTTTGAAGGCCATAAATACAGCTATAACCATTTGAATCACAATGTTAATTTAAGCGTCGCCTGCCTGAAAGAAAGCTTTAATCTTGCTAAAGGCGATGTGATTGTTCTGGCGCTGGGTAACCGACCTGAATTCTGCTCGCTGTTTTATGCCGCGATGGCGCTGGGGATTATCGTGGTGCCGTTAAGCACCAAGTTAAAATCGCAAGACAGCCAGATCATCCTGACCAGCGTGAACGCCAAAGCGGTGTTCTACGATCCCAATAGCCAGCCATGGATGCCTAAGCTGGAAACCGGGCAGCACAGCCATCTGGTATCGTTGGCCGAATGGCAGCTGATGCTCAGTAATGCAGATGACCAAAAAACCATCCCACCGGTGAAGCCAGCAGCAATCGAAGCGGATGATATTGCCGCAATTATTTATACCTCCGGTACCACGGGTTCCCCCAAAGGGGCAGCGCTCACCCATGGCAACTTTATTGCGGCTATCACGGCCTACCAACAGGCTCTTCAGCTCACCGAGCAGGACAGTGCCATTCTCCCCATCCCTATTTGCCATATTACCGGTCTGTCCGCCCTGCTCTGCCTGTTTATTCATCTTGGCGGCACGCTGCATTTGCAGCAAAGATTCAGCGCGGAAGAGATCCTGAAAACCGTCAGCAGTCACCACATTACCTTCCTGCATGGTTCGCCCACGGTGTTTATTCTGCTGCTGCAAGAAGCGGAAAAACATCCACAGGTGGGGGATTACAGCAGCCTACGGATGATCGCCTGTGGTGCCGGGCATTTGAACGTAGGGATTATCGAAAGGTTGGCGCAGCTGTTCCCGGCGACGGAAATCAGGCCGATCTATGGGCTGACGGAAACCTCTTCGCCGGCCAGCATCTTCCCAACCGATGTTCGCAGCAGTGACAAGATAGGCAGTTCTGGTTTGCCTATCCCAGGCCTGAGCTGCCAAATTCGTGACGATCATCAGCGGGTGCTTGCCGCCGGTGAAATTGGCCATCTGTGGCTGAAAGGCCCGGACGTCGTCAGCCAATATTGGAAGAACCCGCAGGCAAATCAGCAATATTTCCACGATGGCTGGTTTTACACCGGCGATATTGCCTGTCTCGATCAGGACAACTATCTGTATATCAAAGATCGTAGCAAAGACATGATCAACCGTGGCGGCGAAAAAATATACTGCATAGAAGTGGAAAACCTGATCTCGAATTACCCTGGCGTCAAGGAAATTGCCATTGTTCCCAGCAACAGCGAAATCTACGGTGAAGAAGCCGTGGCTTTTATCGTGGCACATCGTAACAAGCCTTTGGTCAGTGACAATATTATCCATTGGCTATCGAATAAGATCGCCAAATTTAAAATACCTTCAAAAATCGTCTTTACCGCAGAATTACCCAAGAATGCCAATGGTAAAACCGACAAACTGGCATTACGAAAAAAATTGGCACCGCCCATATAGCAAGCCGTGTCCAATAAGCGCGCCAACATCAGGAAACGTGAAGCGCAACCATTAAAATAATAGAGCACCTGTACCCCCAATAATAATACAGAAAGCTCTACTCTGTTTAATCGCCTCATTACGAGGAGGAGCCTTATCATGTCAAATCGGCCGTTAGATATTGCATCGAAAAGCCAGGCGGCTATTACGAATGCAAAAATATATAAACACCTGATGCCGTTACTGATCATTGTTTATATCATCAGCTTTATCGACAGAACCAATATCGGCATTGCCCGCGCGTCGATGTCTATCGATCTTGGGCTTTCCGCCACCGCCTACGGGTTAGGCGCCGGTCTGTTCTTCCTGACCTATTCCACTATGGAAATCCCCAGCAACCTGATTATGGCGCGAGTCGGGGCCCGGTTCTGGATCACCCGCATCATGTTCACCTGGGGGGTGATTTCCGCAGGTATGGCCTTCGTCACCGGCCCCACTTCGTTCTATGTCATGCGCCTGCTGTTAGGCGCGGCAGAAGCAGGGTTGTATCCGGGTATTATCCTGTACCTCACCTATTGGTTTGGTCGTGAAGATCGCGCCAGAGCCGTCGGCATGTTCCTGCTCGGTGTCTGTATCGCCAACATCATCGGGGCACCTGTAGGCGGCGCATTGCTCATGTTAGATGGGCTAGGTGGACTGCACGGCTGGCAATGGATGTTTATCGTAGAGGGGATCCCGGCGGTGTTGCTGGCGTTCTATGTCTATGCCGTGCTGCCCAATAAACCACGCGACGCCAAATGGCTGACCAAAACCGACATTGAGTATATTGAAAACAAGCTGGCCGCCGAGCAACCTGTCGGCGTGGATAAAAACCAGAAGTTTTCCTTTAAAACGGCGTTTACCAACAAGACCTTCATGCTGATCGTGGCGATCTATTTCACCCATCAGATTTCGGTCTACAGCCTGACCTATTTCCTGCCCAGCATTATCAACAGCTACGGCAAAATGAGCACCCTGACGCTCGGTCTGTTAACCGCCATCCCGTGGATTGCAGCCGCTCTGGGCGGCTTCTTCCTGCCCAAATACGCCAATACCGCCTCTCGCTCCCGCATCATGTTGGTATCCGGCTTTGCGTCGATGGCTATCGGCTTCCTGATTGGTGCCGTGGGTGGCCCGGTATTGGGGCTGATCGGCTTCTGTATCGGCGCTTCGATGTTCTTCGTCGTGCAATCCATCATCTTTACCTACCCGGCAACGCTGATGAGCGGCCCCATGCTCGCTGGCGGGCTCGGATTATTGGCTTGCCTGGGCATTACCGGTGGCTTCTTCGGGCCTTACGTGTTCGGGCTGCTGGAAGATAGAACAGGATCACCTAGCGCTGGCCTGTGGTTTGCCATCACGTTGCAAGCTCTTGCCATCATCGGGGCCGCGCTGGTGAAACAACCGGCAGGCAGCAAAGATAAATCAGCCAATCCAGGCCCGGCAGCAGCCATGAATAGTGTGATTGAGAAATAAAGCCTAAACGCGGTGCCATGTGCACCGCCGCACAGAAGTAAGGTAGGAAGCGATGAGAAATAAAGTGATTTCGGCTCAGCAAGCCGCAGAGTTGGTCAATAGCGGCTCGACGCTGTGCACCATCGGCATGACACTGATCGGGGCTGCAGAGTCGATCTTGAAGGCACTGGAGCAACGTTTTCTGGCAACAGGAGCACCGCATGGGCTGACCTATATTCACTCTGCGGGGCAGTCAAATCGTGAGCGAGGCAATCAGCACTTTACTCCCCAGGGGATGGTAAAACGCATTATCGGCTCGCACTGGGGGTTGGCACCCAAGTGGATGGAAAAGATTGCCGCTAACGAGGTCGAAGCTTTCTGTTTGCCGCAGGGGCAGATTGTCCATCTGTACACGGCCATGGCGGCCGGTCAGGCCGGGTATTTATCCAAAGTGGGGCTGGGTACCTTTATCGACCCCCGTCTGGAAGGCGGCAAAATGAATACGTTGACCCGTTCCCTGCCAGATTTGGTGGAGGTGGTCAGCTTGCGCGGAGAGGAATACCTGTTCTATCCGGCACTCCCGCTGGATACGGTGATCATTCGTGGCACCACGGCGGATACCGCTGGCAACCTCACCTGTGAGGAAGAAGCTATGAAGCTGGAGATCCTGCAAGCGGTGCTGGCGGCGAAACGCTTTGGCGGCAAGGTGATAGCCCAGGTAAAAAACCTGGCCGAAAAAGGCAGCCTGCATCCGAAGCAGATCGTGGTGCCGGGGAATTTTATTGATGCCATTGTGGTGTGTGACAACCCCGAGCAGGACCACCGCCAGACCTCCTCCTGGTTCTATGACCCAGCCTATTGCGGCAACCTGATTGCCCCCGTCAGCGAAGTGGAAACGCTGCCGCTCAGCATCCGCAAGGTGATTGGCCGCCGTGCTTGTCAATTCCTCACCCCCGACTGTGTGATCAATCTGGGCACCGGCATACCCAACGATGTCATTGGCACCATCATTCATGAAGAAGGGCTGAGCGAAGAAGTCACCATCACGGTTGAATCGGGCATCTACGGCGGCGTGCAGGCCGGTGGGATTGATTTTGGTATCGGCAAAAATCTGACCGCCATGATTAATCATCAGGAGCAGATGCTGTATTACAACGGAGCCGGTGTCGATATTACCTATATGGGCGCGGGCGAGATGGACGCCAACGGACATATCAATGCCACCCGTATGGGAGACCGTTGTACCGGGGCTGGCGGATTTATCGATATTACCCAAAACGCCCACCATGTCGTCTTTTGCTCCACATTTACTGCCAAGGGGCTGGAAGTGGCATTCCAGCATGGGCAATTAAACATTCTGCAGGAAGGCACGGTTAAAAAACTGGTGAAGTCGATTAACCAGATTTCCTATAACGGTGAAATAGCCCGCCAGAAAAAACAAAAAATGCACTTGGTAACCGAGCGCGCGGTATTTGAGCTGACGGCCCAGGGTCCAATGTTAATAGAAATCGCCCCTGGCATCGATCTTGATCGGGACATCCTTCAGCAAATGGAATTCATGCCGCTGATTTCACCCACATTAAAACAGATGGATGCGGCACTATTTTGTGATGCCCCTTTCGGCCTGAAGGAAATGCTGGCCAGGCCATAACACGTGTGGGGCAACGTATTTGTTATCTCTGCGCTCACTCAGCGTGGTCAGAAATTATCATGATAAGGAGTACCCTATGTCTTTAACCAATAAAGTGGCTATCGTCACCGGGGCCAGCCGTGGCCTTGGGCGAGGCATTGCCCAGGTATTAGCTGAAAAAGGGGCCGCTATAGTGATTTGCGATGTCGATCAGGAAGGTGGCAATAAAACCGCCGCCGAACTGGTGAACGCGGGCCATAAAGCCATTTTCATCGCCTGTAATATCGCCAACCGCGAAGAGGTAAACCGGTTATTTATCGCGACCGAGCAGCAACTGGGGCCGGTAGATATTCTGGTTAATAACGCCGGAATTAACCGTGATGCCATGCTGCACAAGCTAACGGAAGAGAACTGGGATCTGGTGATGGATATCAACCTGAAAGGGACCTTCCATTGTATGCAGGAAGCCGCCGTGCGGATGCGTGAACGTGCCTGTGGGCGGATCATCAATATCTCTTCGGCCAGTTGGTTGGGCAATGTGGGGCAAGCCAACTATGCCGCTTCAAAAGCCGGGGTGATCGGTCTGACCAAAACGGCCTGTCGCGAGCTGGCAAAAAAAGGGGTGACCGTTAACGCCATCTGCCCAGGATTTATCGCAACCGATATGACTCGCGGGGTACCGGAAAAAGTATGGGACATCATGATCGGCAAAATTCCCGCAGGCTTCGCGGGCGATCCGGTTGATGTCGGCCACTGCGTCGCCTTCCTGGCTTCCGACGAGGCACGCTATATCAATGGCGAAGTGATCAACGTTGGCGGCGGCATGGTGCTGTAAGGAGAACCGAATGAAAAATGCAAATGACATTGTGGTCGTCAGCGGTGTACGCACGGCGATAGGGACCATGGGCGGCAGCTTTAAAGATACGCATCAACATGATTTGGGCGCTGCTGTGATCCGTGAAGCCGTGGCTCGTGCCGGGCTGCAACCGGCACAGATTGATGAAGTGGTGGTGGGTAACGTAGGGCAAATCGCGGAGAGCGGTTTTATCGCCCGCATTTGCCAACTGCGTGCCGGGTTACCGAACGAAACGACGTCCTATTCGGTGAATCGACAATGCGGCTCGGGTCTGCAAGCGATTGTCGATTGCATGCTGGAACTGCAAACCGGTAATGCCGAGGTCACCGTCGCCTGTGGGACGGAGAATATGACCCAACTGCCCCACTATATTCGCAAGGCTCGCTATGGTTATCGCCTTGGCCACGGAGAGTTGGAAGACGGCATCGTCTCTATTTTAACCTGGCCGGAAGGCCCTTATCACAACGGTATGACTGCCGAGTTCGTTGCGGAGCGCTTTAACATCAGCCGTGCGGCGATGGACGAGTTTGCCTGGGGCAGCCAGCAAAAGGCCCTGGCAGCCATCAAAGAGGGGCATTTTACCTCGCAAATCCTGCCGCTGGAGGTTCGTGAAGGCAAGAACAGCCGCCTGTTTGCCATTGATGAACATCCAAGAGATACGCCGAAAGAGAAATACGCGCAGCTGAAACCGGCGTTTAAAAAGGACGGCACCGTCACGGCAGCGACATCATCAGGCATCAATGATGGAGCCGCCGCGCTGGTCATCACCACGCGAGCCAACGCTGAAAAACTGGAATTGCCTATCAGGATGGTGATCCGGGGCTGGGCAGTGGCAGGTTGTGAGGCAGAAATCATGGGCTTTGGCCCAGCTCCGGCGACCCGTAAGCTAATGCAAAAACTGAACATGTCTGTGCACGATATCGACCTTATCGAGCTTAATGAGGCCTTTGCCGCTCAATCATTGGCAGTGATTAACGATCTGGAGCTTGATCCGGCCAAAGTGAACGTCAATGGAGGGGCAATAGCGCTGGGGCATCCGGTGGGTGCCAGTGGAGCCATCATCGCGGTAAAACTGATGTATGAGATGGAGCGCCGTGGCGTCAATACCGGTTTAGCCACCATGTGTATCGGTGGTGGACAAGGGATCTCTATGCTGTTTGAACGGGAAAGATAACCTGACAACCCGCCCTTCTACCCGATAGAGGGGCGGTGAAGGAAAAGCGGCTTACACATTGAGTTATATGAACTGTTTTAGCTTTAATAAGCCATTCTTATTTATTGATAACATGAAATTGGCAAGGAACATCCGCTATCATATTTAATCGCCCTCACTATAATAGAGGTTTATATCATAAAGGTATGAGTATGCTGATCACCTTAGAGCTGGCTAATACCATTGTGAAACGAGCGATGAGTATTATCCACTATAACGTTAATGTTATTGACCATCAGGGGGTCATTATTGCTTCCGGCGAACCCCATCGGGTCGGTGAGCGGCATGAAGTGGCATTTGAGGTGATAAAGAACCGCCAGCGGATGACAATAGAAAATGCTCAGCAGGCCGCCCAGTATAAAAATGTTCAGCCCGGTATTAATCATCCGATTATCGTGGATGATCAGGTGGTTATGGTGATTGGTATCAGTGGTAATCCCGCCGCGATTGCACGCTACGCCGAGCTGGCCATTCTGGCGGCGGAGTTATTGATTAAGCAGTCTTTAGCTATCCGGGAAATGAACTGGCAATACCGTATCAGAGATCTGTTACTAAAACAGTATCTGGAAGTTGGCGATACCGAGAAAGGTAAAGAAATACTTTACCAATTGGTACAGCAAGAGATCGACCTGTCACAACCTCTGTTGCCGGTATTGATTAATATTGAAACCGGGGGGAATTTATTGGGACAGACCATCGATCACATCCTGAATAAACTCTCACATATTTTAAAATCCCAACGGGTAATATTGCTCAGCAATGATGAGATCCTGTTAATTATCACCGAGATCGAACGGACCGATCCCACGGTTAAAGATATTAATGAATTTATGGAAACACAGCTGAGTCATTACACCATCGGCATAGGTGTGGAGTCTGGATCTGCCGCGATTTTCCGCCAATCGGTGTTTATGATCAAAGAGATGATACAACATGGCCGGGAGTCGTTAGCACAACCACGGGTGATTAACGGCCAGCAGTTTGCTTTCAGCGGGCTGTTGCATGAAGCCAGAAGCAGCTCATTTACCCTGTATTTCAAACAGAGGATCGATAAATTGCTGATGCTGAGCACTGGCCAAATGCTGCTCAACACCTTGAGTACCTATATCGCACATAATGCCGAACTGGCCAACGCTGCGCGGGAACTCGGAGTGCATCGCAACACGCTCACCTACCGGCTGAACCAGATCAAGGAAGCGACCTCGTTAGATCCGTTCAATTTCAAGGAACTCAGCCAGTTGATGATTTCGCTTTACTATCATCAGGGAGCACAGCAGCCAACTGCGGCAGGCGAAAGCCAAGAATTTTAGCCGTCAGTTGGATGATACTGTAATGCTGACCCTGACCAGCGAAGGTCAGGGTCGGATGCATTAAGCCGTGCCGCCCACGGTAAGCGAGTCCAGCTTCAGCGTCGGTTGGCCAACGCCCACCGGCAAGCTCTGCCCTTCCTTACCGCAAACGCCCACGCCCTTATCCAGCGCCAGATCGTTACCGACCATCGAGATCTGCTGCATCGCCTCAATACCTGAACCAATCAGCGTAGCGCCCTTCACCGGTTTGGTGACGCGGCCATTTTCGATCAGATAGGCTTCGGAAGTGGAGAACACAAACTTCCCGGAGGTGATATCAACCTGGCCACCGCCAAAGTTCGGCGCATACAGGCCATACTCCACGCTGGCGATAATATCTTCTGGTGTCGATTTGCCCGCCAGCATGTAGGTGTTGGTCATACGCGGCATTGGCAGGTGCGCATAAGACTCGCGGCGGCCGTTGCCGGTAGGCGCTACGCCCATCAGCCGTGCGTTGAGTTTATCCTGCATGTAGCCTTTCAGAATGCCGTTCTCGATCAGCACGTTGTACTGACCCGGTACGCCTTCGTCATCGATAGCCAGTGAACCACGGCGGCCCTGAATGGTGCCGTCATCCACAACCGTGCACAGCTCGGAAGCCACCAGCTTGCCCATTTGGCCGCTGAATACCGAAGTACCACGGCGGTTGAAGTCGCCTTCCAAGCCATGACCGACCGCTTCATGCAGTAACACGCCCGGCCAGCCCGCGCCCAGCACTACCGGCATGGTGCCAGCGGGTGCCGCTACGGCAGAGAGGTTAACCAGCGCCATACGCACCGCTTCTTTGGCAAAAGCATCGGCACGTACTTCACCGTCCACGATTTCCAGGAAGTAGTCATAGCCGCAACGGCCACCACCACCGCTGGCTCCACGCTCACGTTTACCGTCTTCTTCCACCAGCACGCTGACGGAGAAACGCACCAGCGGGCGAACGTCCGCCGCCAGAGTGCCGTCCGTTGCCGCGACCAGTATCTGCTCGTACACGCCGGTGATGCTGGCGGTGACTTCCTGTACGCGCTTGTCTTCGGCACGCGCAATCTTGTCTACCCGGTGCAGCAGCGCAATCTTCTCTTCCCGCGGCAGGCTTTGCAGCGGATCGAGCAGCGGATACAGCGCCTGATAGCCGATCTCGCCCAGCGTATGGACTTTACCATTGCCGCTGTCACGCACAATGTTGCGAGCGGCCTGGGCACTTTGGTTCAGGGCGTTCAGGGTGATTTGGTCCGCATAGGCAAAACCGGTCTTTTCACCGCTGACCGCACGCACGCCAACGCCCTGATCGATATTGTACGAGCCATCCTTGATGATGCCGTCTTCAAGCACCCAGGCTTCGTGGTAGCTGGACTGAAAATAGAGGTCGGCGTAATCGAGGCGGCGTTCGGCCAGTTGACCCAATACGGAGAACAGGTCCTGATGACTCAGCTTATTCACAGCGAGTAACTGCTCACTGACAAACGACAGGCTCATAATTTTTTCACTCTTTATTGGCGGAGTTTTCAACCGGCGCAATCAGCGTCGGCTGGAATCGGTTGTGCTGCATCACCGGCATCTGTTTGCGTACGGTATGCAGCTTGCCGGTATCGACGCGCACTTTCAGCGCGGAGACCGCATCGGGGTTTTCTGCCAGCACATTGCCCCAGCTGTCTACCACCATGGAATGTCCCCAGGTGCGACGGGTAGCTCCGTGGCGGCCAACCTGTGCGGGAGCCAGGATCACACACTGGTTCTCGATCGCACGGGCACGCAGCAAAATCTCCCAGTGTGCTTCACCGGTTACGCGGGTAAATGCGGCGGGCACCGAGATCAGCTCCGCACCTTGCGCACGCAATGCCTGATACAGGCCAGGGAAGCGCAGATCGTAGCAAATCGTCATCCCCAGGCGGCCTACCGGCGTATCGACCACCGTGAGTTGCTGACCATGCTGGTAGGTATCCGACTCGCGGTAATGGGCGTGGATATCATTGATATCCACGTCGAACATGTGCAGTTTGTCGTAACGGCCACGGATTTCGCCCTGATCGTCAAACAGCAGGCTGCTGGTGGTGATGCGTGTCGGATCTTCGCGGCTGATCAAGGGCATGGAGCCAACCAGCAACCATACCCCATAACGGCGAGCCATATCACGCACTGCCTGCTGCAATGGGCCATTGCCTTCAGTTTCCGCATGTTCACGGTAAGCGGCCGAGTTGGCAAACAGTAAGGCGTTCTCCGGAGTCATCACCAATTTTATCCCGGGATTGAGCTGCTTGATTTGCTGCTCAATCTGGGCCAGGTTGTCCCGTACTTGCTCACCGCTACACAGCTGTAATAACGCAACGTTAGCATTTTTCATGGCGCCTTATCCTCTTTTGGCTTACGCAACACCTCATTAATACTCGGGTGGTCCAGGCTGCCGGTAATGTCATAGCGGATAAACGAAATCTTGCTCCACAACGGCCCCAGCACTTTCGAGGCCGCAAACACCGCCGCCCCCACAATCGGGTTGATCACAAACGCGGTTGCTACACCTACCGTCGCCGAGATCTCTGGCGCAATCACGGCCTGCATATCAATCTGGCGTTTCACCAGGTCGATCTGGCCGCTCATGGCGATATCCGCCGCCAGCCCATCCACCAATAAGTTATCTGTATGCATTATGCCATCTTTCGTCCAGATAGTGCCGCGTATGGAGTCAAAGTAAAAGCCATTGCCGAAGGTATCGCGGAAGTCGAACTGCAATTTACGCAGCAGGGCATCAAAGCTGACCAGCCGTAGCAGTTGCCCGGCCCGGCCACCGCCAACGTTGTCGATCTCGCCTTTGCCCAGATAGACCTTCATGGTGCCGTTCAGCGTGTCGATCTGCGGTTTCCAGGGTTGCCCATGCCAGTGCAGATCAAAATCGATATCGAAAGGGGAATCTTTTAACGGGATGGTCACGCCAAAGAAGCTGGCGGTGCGATCGATTTTGCTGCCCAGCAGTTTGCCCTTTAACGCACTGCGCTCTTCCTGAGCGTTCTGTTTCCACAGGCCACTGGCGGTCATGCGGCCGTAGCCGGTATCCACCAGGCCATGGCTGAGCACCAGCGAATCACCATCGTGCTTCACGTCGGCCTCAACAGTGCCGAGGTTTTGCCCCATCATCCAGCAAGATTTACAGCGCAACATCAGTGAAGGCCAGTCCTGGAAGGAAATTCGCTCTGCCGTGGTCAACGGGTTAGTGCTACCTGCGCTACCTTCGCCACTGGCAAACTGCGGGTTGTAATAAAGATAGCCAAGATCGGCGCGCCACATACCTTTATCCGGCATTGTCAGGCTGCCATCAATCTCTTTGCCCTTGGCGGTCACCTTGGTTCCAGCCAGTTGCTGCTCTACCGCAAGCTGAAGGTTATGCCAAGCCTGTCCGCCCAGCGTTAGCTGCGGGGTCTCGAGCGTGACGCTGGTTGGGAAGACGAAATTGCCTACCTTGCCTGCACCGCTGCTCTGCTTCATCGCCGGAGCCAATAGCCCCAGCCATTGCTCACCATCCAGCGCGGGCAGATTGAGTACCAGAGATTTGTCTTTGGGTAGCGCCGGGGTAGCGGAACCGCCCGTCTTCCAGGCGGCACGTGCCAACACCACCTGCTGTTTGGCCAGCAGCCATTCGCTGTTGAAGTGGTTTTGTTTGCCCGCACTGCCATTGAGCATAAATCCGTGCAGGCCGCCGTTGACTTTTACGCTGACCGGTAGCGCTTCCCCTGCCGGTTTATCAAGTGGAGAAGGTAAGTGACTGCTTACTTTTTTCAGGTCGGCATTGACCCCAATGTCATAGCTCGGCTCGCCTTTATGCGGCAGGTTGATCGCCACTTTACCCAGCCAGGCGGCACTACCTGCCAGCATTTTGGCAAACTCCGGCGGCAAACCCTCAACTTTGGCCGGTTGCCAATCGCCTTTCAGCCCAACGTTAACCTTATAATCCTGTTTGCCTTCCACTGTATCGAAGTTGACCGCCAGCGGTTGCCCAAACCAGTTGGCCGTCAGGGTGTCACTTTGCAGGTTGCCGTTGTTGAAGCGGAATTTGCCACTGACTCGCTCGAGCTGGCTCTCCAGCGGCTTGACCAGCAGCGAGTTGTTGTTCAGCGTAACCTCACCGCTGGCGTTAACCAGTTCACCATCCAACGGGATATCGAGGTGTAAGCGCCCACTTACATTGCCACCCACCTGCAACTCATCCAGCGCCGCCCCGACCGAATCATCCAGTGGGGTCTGCATGAAGTAGTCGTGAATATCTTGCCCCTCACCGGCAACCTCAGAATCAATCAGCAGGCGCTCTTTACGATAGTCAGGAATGACGGCGCTGATGTTCCTGCCGGTCACCTTACCCAACAGGGTTTGCGGTGCATTCATCCACAGGCCGCTGTTGGCAAAATCGAGGTCGATGGCCAGATCGTTCAGCGCTGGCCATTCCGGCTGGAACTGGAAGGTAGCGTGGCGTAGTGGGACAAACACCTGAAACTGCCCTTCGTTCTTCTCATAAGGGAAGTGTTGCGGATCACCGGCATAGATCAGGGAGGCATTATCAACCTGCCCGCCCTGGATCGCCCCGCTGAGATAATCCACCAGATGTTTACCCATCAGTGGCTCAGGGAAATAGCGCCAGGCATCGGCACCATCGTAGAGACGAATGCCAGCCAGAATATCTAACCAAGGTTCGCCCTTGGCCGGTTGCTGATAGCGGAAATCACCGTTGACCCACAGGGACTTAGCCTGCACATCCAGGCCTTTGCTGGCCAATTGCCAGCCTTGGTCGTTGTTTTGCCAGGTCAACGCTCCGCTGGCACGGCTGATCTCCAACGGTGCCCGGAACATATCGCCATAAGGCAGCGTGCTGTTGTTCAGCCCCAGCGTCAGGCGGCCATTTTCCACGCCCCCGGTTAACGCACCGGAAAAGTGATCAACACCCGGCAACAGTTTCCAGTGTTGCCAACTCAGATCCTGCCACCACGCCTGAAAACGAGTCTTTTCGGGCTGTTGCAGTGGGATATCCAGCGCCAGCGCCCTTAGCATGCCGTGAGGCTGCAAGTCTTTCCAACGCTCCAGTACATCCGGGCTAAGGAACGAGAAGGTGGGCAGCAACGCTTCCAGCCGTTCCAACTGGATGCCGGTAGCACGGATACGCAGTTCTTCGCTTTGGTTTGGCCCGATAAATTGGTTATTTTCCGGCAACCATAGACCGGTAAGGGTTCCTGGCGCCCAGGCTTGACCATCGGTTTTCAGATTCAGTGCAGGCACATGTACCTGCCAGCCGTTACCCTCGCGGCTCAGTGCCAGCGCCAGGTTATCGACATCCAGCCGATGCTGATCGCTGCCCACCGACCAACTGGCGGTGCCTTTATTAAGTAAGGCATTACCACTGTAGATTGCACCGTTCTTGATATTGAGCCAGGCCGCCAGGCTGAAGTCCGCACTTTCCAGGCCGGTATTGGTTTGCAGCCAGCGGCTGAACCAGGGCTTCATGTCGATATCATCGGCCTGCATATAGATGGTGCCGGTGTTCAGCAACCCCTGCTCATCCCGCAGATCCAGGCGTAGCTGCACCGCACCATGCTGACCATTCAGACTGGTCAGGCTGATCTGGCCTTCCGCACGATGTCGGTTATGGCTATTGAGCCAGGTCATTTGCGGGATATGGAATTCAGCGCGCGAGCCAGATGGGGTCAGAAAAGAGAGACGGCTGTTGCGCAGATCAAAGTGATCCAGCTGATACAGGAACAGATCGCTGACGCTGTTTGAGGTAAGGCCGTTGCCATTATTGCCTTCACCGCCAAACGTTGCGTTAAGATCGAACTGCAATTGATAGAAGGTGAGATCGCGGAACTGCCAGCGCCAATGCAGCAGGGATTGCCACACGTCCAGCGCCAGCGTGACCCGCTCGATCTGGATCGTGCTTTTTGGCAGGGTCACATGGATGTTGCGGGCTTCCAGCGTCGGGCCAAAGGTTTCCCAACTGCCCTGGATAAAGTCGGCCTCGACGGGGACCCCGGCGATCGCCTGTACCTTCTCCAGCAACAGTGGACGATAATGGTTAAGCTCAGGCAATACCAGACGCAACCCGCTGATCAGCAACGCCACAACAACGATTAAAGTGGCGCCTGTGGCTAACAGGATCCCGGGCAGTCGCCTCACGCATTTCTCCTTAGTGACCAAATATATAACCTTGTTCCCCTCACCCTAACCCTCTCCCACAGGGAGAGGGAACCGATCGAGTTAGGCTGAAAGTATGTGAGCCTTCATGAGCACCGGCTGATCCACCTTGGATGAGGAGACGATCACGGTTACCTAGATGACTTCTTTACCTCCAAAAAAGCAGGAACTAACAGCTCCCTCTCCCTATGGGAGAGGGTTGGTGTGAGGGGCATTACATCATCACGACGTCAAACTGTTCCTGGCTGTATAAAGGTTCAATCTGCACCTTGACCTGTTTGCCAACGAAGATCTCCACTTCTGCCAGCGCATGTGACTCTTCGCCTTTCAGCGCCTCACCCACGGCCGCAGACGCATAGACCAGGAAACGATCGGAATCGTAAGCATGATGTACGCGCACGATCTCACGCATAATCTCATAGCAGACGGTTTCCACCGTTTTCACCGTTCCACGGCCCTGGCAGGTCGGGCAGTCGTTACACAGCACATGCTCAATGCTCTCACGTGTGCGTTTACGCGTCATCTCCACTAATCCTAGTTGAGAGAAACCGTTGATTGTGGTTTTTACCCGATCTTTACTCAGTGCCAGCTCCAACGAGTGCAATACCCGGCGGCGGTGTTCGTCATTGTTCATATCAATGAAATCAATGATGATGATGCCGCCCAGGTTGCGCAGCCGCAGCTGTCTGGCGATGGCCTGCGTCGCTTCGATGTTGGTATTGAAGATGGTTTCATCAAGATTGCGGTGGCCAACGAAGGCACCGGTGTTGATATCCACGGTGGTCATGGCTTCGGTTTGATCGATGATCAGGTAGCCGCCGGATTTCAACTCCACCTTACGCTCCAGCGCACGCTGGATCTCGTTCTCGACATCATACAGATCGAAGATCGGCTGGCTGCCGGTATACAGCTCCAGCTTGTTGGTGATATCCGGGATATATTCGCCGGTAAATTCCACTAACTGATCGTGCGTCAGCCGTGAGTCAACGCGGATACGATCCAGCGCCGCACCGGCAAAGTCACGCAGGATACGGTGCGCCAACGCCAGCTCGCCATACAGTTTGTACTTGGTCTGGTTACGCTTTTTGCGTTCCATGACCTTGGTCCACAACCGTTTGAGGAAGGCAGCATCCTGCGCCAGCTCTTCATCGCCAATCCCTTCCGCCGCGGTGCGGATGATAAAGCCGCCCAGATCGTCACAATAGGCCGCCACGGCGCGTTTGAGACGCTCGCGTTCGGCTTCACTTTCAATGCGTTGGGAAACCCCTACGTGCGAAGCGCCCGGCATAAACACCAGGTAGCGTGAAGGCAACGTAATATCGGTGGTGAGGCGTGCGCCCTTGGTGCCAAGCGGATCTTTCACCACCTGAACCATCAGATCCTGCCCCTGGCGCACCAGTTCGGCGATATCACGCACGGAGAAGTTCTTTTGTTCATCACCGGCAACACACTCGGTGTGCGGCATGATATCGGAGGCGTGCAGGAAGGCCGCTTTATCCAGGCCAATATCGACAAAGGCCGCCTGCATGCCGGGTAACACGCGGCTGACACGCCCTTTGTAGATATTGCCCACGATGCCACGCTTGGCTTCGCGCTCGATGTGGATCTCTTGCAGAATGCCGCCGTCAATATAGGCAACCCGCGTTTCAGACGGCGTGATATTTACCAGTAGCTCAGCTGTCATACTTTCTCCTCAGAGCCGGTATAGCGCCTGCCCCTTATCTTTCCTGTGCTGACACGGGAAATCTAGTGGTGACCTCAACCGGTTCTAACCTCTCGTAATGCGACAAAATGACTGAGCAGCTCATGTGTTTCGACCAGCGGCAACCCCATCACCGCGTGATAACTTCCGGTTATCGTTCTGACGAAACAACCACCCTTGCCTTGAATTCCGTAGGCGCCCGCTTTATCCATCGGTTCGCCCGTGGCGATATAGTCGCAGATATCCTGCGCTGACAGATTGCGGAACGTCACGTCGGTGACAACCAGCTGGCATAACACGCCCTGTTTATCGGCGATCGCCACGGCGGTCATCACCTGATGCTGTTTCCCGGACAAGGCTGCCAGCATCTGCGCTGCATGCTCTTCATCCTGCGGTTTTTCCAACACCTGACCGTTCAGCACCACGATAGTATCTGCGCCCAGCACAGGCCTGTCTTGTTGCGCCAAAAGCACGCCCGCCCTGGCTTTATCCTGCGCCAGCCGACGAACATAGTTCTCCGCCGCTTCTCCTTCCTGTCGCTGCTCTTCAGTATGCGTCAGAATGACTTCAAACGGTACGCCAAGCAGCGTAAGCAGTTCATGACGACGGGGAGAACCGGAAGCAAGATAGAGCGAAAACATCGTTATGACCTCATTGTACGGCAAACTGGCGGCGGATCTTACGCATCAGCAGGAATAACCACGGCCAAAGCACACCGTTGATCACACTACTCCAGAACACTTCGGGGCGGAAAGAGACGTTGATCACTAAAAACTCCGCCCAGAACACCACCACGTCCATAGCCAATGATAGCAGCACGACGATCAGCGCCTGCTGCCACAGGGCCATATTGCGGAATAATTGGAATTTGAACGCGACGAGATAGGCGATGATGCCCATGGCCAGCGCACGCACACCGAGCGTGGAGCCCAGGATCAGATCCATGATCAGCCCCAGGATAAACCCGGTGCCGACGTTAACCCGATGGGGCAACGCCATTACCCAGTAAGTGAGGATCAGCAGCAGCCAGGATGGCCGGAACATATAGATTTGTTCCGGCCACGGCATGATTTGCAGCACCAAGGCCACCAGGAATGACAGCCAGATGATCCAGCGCCCGTTGCTGCGATAACGGTTCATCGCGCTGTCCCCGCAGCGGGCTGAACGGTGCCGGTAGCCGGTGCAGGCAACGGAGCCGGTGGGCCCATGGCATCTGCCGGTGGCAATACCTGTGGCATCATCTGCATCAGGCGTTCATTGGCGACACGATGTACTTCTTCCGGCGGCAGCGGCATGGTGCCGTTGCGATCGGCGCCCCACAGTAACAGCAGGTAACGCAGGCGTTGCAAGCCAGCCGTTGGGCGGGCCTGGATCACGGTATAGGCGCGTTGGTTATCCACTTTGACCGAGGACACCACACCGACCGGATAGCCTTCCGGGAAGCGACCACCCAAACCCGAGGTGACCAGCACATCCCCGACGCGGATATCGGTATTACCCGGCAGATGTTCCAGTTGCAGATCGTCCGTGCAGCCACTGCCTGCGGCAATCACCCGAATATCATTACGCAGTACCTGGATCGGCAGCGCATGGGAAGCATCGCAGATCAGCAGCACGCGGCTGGTCATTTTAGCCACCGCTACCACCTGCCCGACCACGCCTTTATCACTGATCACCGGCTGGCCTTCATAAACGCCGTTGTCCGACCCTTTATCAATCACCACCTGATCGCTATAAGGGTCTGAACCGGTCGAGATCACCTGAGTGACCATCTTGTGTTCGTCCTGGCGCAACGGCGAGCCGAGCAGCTCACGCAAACGGGCATTTTCCTGTTTGAATTGGCCAAGAAGAAGAATATCGCTGTTTTTGAGTAACAGTTCCTGCCGCAGAGCTCGGTTTTCCAGCTCCAACTGTTGGCGGGTAGCCAGCGTTTCCGAAACGCTGTCTAAAACTTTACGCGGCCCATTAGCCAGAAAGTAAAAAGGGCTGACGGCGGTATCCATGTAGTTTCGTATTTTAACGAACGTACCGAGCCGGCTGTCGGCAACGATCAGCACAATGGCCACGATCACTGCCAGGAAAAGTCGTAGTTGCAGGGAAGGCCCCCTGCTAAAAATCGGCTTCATAAATTATGCACGTTCCTCGACAACAGAAAGGGGAACGCACCAGATGCCAGGCTCATGCCGTCATCCGCTACGATCCCACCGTTCTGGGGCTGCTCACTATTCTTCGCTGAACAAATCGCCGCCATGCATGTCGATCATTTCCAACGCCTTGCCACCACCGCGAGCCACGCAGGTAAGCGGATCTTCTGCCACCACCACCGGGATACCGGTCTCTTCCATCAGCAGGCGGTCGAGGTTACGCAGCAATGCGCCACCACCGGTCAGTACCATACCGCGTTCGGAGATGTCGGAAGCCAGTTCCGGCGGGCACTGTTCCAGCGCAACCATCACCGCGCTGACGATACCGGTCAGAGGTTCTTGCAAAGCTTCGAGAATTTCATTGGAGTTCATGGTGAAACCACGCGGCACACCTTCAGCCAGGTTACGGCCACGCACTTCAATTTCACGCACTTCGTCATCCGGGTAAGCCGAGCCGATGCCGTGCTTGATACGTTCTGCGGTCGCTTCACCGATCAGTGAACCGTAGTTACGACGCACATAATTAATGATGGCTTCGTCAAAACGGTCGCCGCCGATACGTACGGAAGAGGAGTACACCACGCCGTTCAGCGAGATCACCGCCACTTCGGTAGTTCCACCACCGATATCAACCACCATGGAACCGGTCGCTTCCGATACAGGCAGGCCCGCACCGATCGCCGCAGCCATTGGCTCTTCAATCAGGAAGACTTCACGCGCGCCTGCACCCTGAGCGGACTCACGGATCGCACGGCGTTCAACCTGGGTAGCACCAACAGGGACGCAAACCAGTACGCGCGGGCTTGGGCGCATAAAGCTGTTGCTGTGAACCTGCTTGATGAAATGCTGCAGCATCTTTTCGGTGACAAAGAAGTCGGCGATCACGCCATCTTTCATTGGGCGAATAGCCGCGATATTGCCGGGCGTACGTCCCAGCATCTGTTTGGCGTCATGACCTACGGCCGCAACGCTCTTAGGTGAACCGGCACGATCCTGGCGAATGGCAACCACCGACGGTTCATTCAGTACAATGCCTTGTCCTTTAACATAAATCAGGGTATTGGCGGTACCCAAGTCGATGGACAAGTCATTAGAAAACATGCCACGAAATTTCTTAAACATAACGAAAGGATAATCCTGCAAGCTGGGGGCGAAAAATAAAATCCGCCTACTTTACCAACCACACGAAGCAGCGACAAGGCGCAAAAACGTCCTACTTCGGTGAAAAATAGTCTGCGTTGTTTGTGACCGAATGCACGGAAAGCGAATGGGGCCTGATATCCCTCAACAAAGGCTCAGCTAGCCACCAAATCAACGTACCACACGGTGTAACACAGCTCATAAAATCTAACATTTTTCCTGATTGTCACCGGTGGTAAGCACCTACTGACGCCCACAGGAAAAGACGGGCCATTCTACGTTAATTTTTGCCCGGTCATCAGGTTAAACACGATATCGACGCGAATATTTTTTGCGACCCATGTCGATCGGCTCTGGCGAGGCAAAAAATTCACCCTGCCCACCAAGGATCCCGCGTTCTTTCAGCGTCTGCCATTCGTTGCGCGTACGCACGCTGGCGGCAAAAACCTTCGCATGAGTGCCTTCGCAGGCACCGGTCAAGCTCTGAACGAACAGCTGATTCTCATCCCGCCGGTCAATACTCCTTACCAACCCTGGGTGAAGCTTGACGATCTCCACCGGTAACGACTTGATATACGAGGTACTCACCACCGTCAATCCGGCCTGAGAAACCGCCAGACGACAGCCTACTCCGGTCAGCAAGCGCAGCACCGGACGCAAACGGTCGATATGTTGACACACATCTGCCTCTGCAAGTTCAATCAGAATTCGCCGACGGTGACTTTTTTCACACTGTAGCAGGGTATCGCGCAGCCAACGTTGGAAACTGCGCTGCAATAATGAATCAACACAGAGCGGAAACGCCAGCGTCTCTTCCGGCCACAGCGCCAATAAAGGAATAATCCGATTCATCTGCTGACGGTCATAGCTTTCCGCTAAGCCAAGCTGATTGATCAACGGCATATACTCGGCAGGCAACAGTTCCTGCGCACCGTCATAAATCCGGCTCATGATTTCACGGTGATGCACATCGCCGTCCACCGTCACCGCCGGTTTTTGATACAAACGCGGGCCGCCACGAGCCAGCACCTGTTCGAGCAGCGTGCGCCATTTGACACTACCACGCCCTTTCTCTGGCACATCGCTATCATAGACATACCAGCCGTTTTCACCTTGCAGCACGGCATGGCGGGTCGCCTGTTCGGCGTAATCGATGATCTCTTCCGTCGTCTGGCCGCTGCGATAGGCAACAATACCGATGTGCAAGAACGCCTCGCGGTCGATCAGTGCCGTTGAGGGCAAGGAATCGATCGCGTTGACCAGTTGTGCCGCAATGCCATCCGCCTCTTTCAGCGTGCGGTGAGGCAGCAGAACGGTAAAATCACTGTGGAAATAGCGGGCCAGCAAGGCGGCAGGGTAGCGCATGACAAAGGTGGACAGCAGGTTGACCAACGAATACATCAGATCCTGCACCGCAGCGTTACCATGCACGTCACGCAGGGTATCGAAATCCGGCAGGCGCACCATCATGACGATGCCATGCGACCCTTCATCCTCCAGCTGAGTGGTGAGCTGGTTATCAAAGAACAGACGGTTATTGAGGCCGGTTTTCGCATCCTGGGCGGCAAAGGCCCGGATCAAGGTATCAACCCTGCTGCGCTCCTCCCGAGCTTCAGCCAGATCGGCCAGCAGGCGGTCTAGCGCCCCGCTGACGCTGGCGGGCCATTCACGGACATCGCCCTTCAGCACCTGTTCGCGCTCACCGTTAAGAATGCGCCGTGCCCGGCGCTCCAGGCGATCTTCACCTATCGCCTGTTCGCGTAGCCAGCGTAAGCTGAACAGCAGGATCACGACCATGATGACGATCGACACCGTTACCGCCGCCGTGGACTGCAATGAGCGCACGTCACTGGCGAAGGGATCGAGATAGGTAACACTAACCCGGGTACCAGGGTGATGCATCATGGTCAGCGAGGTCTGTCGGTAGCCGGTCAGCGATGCCCAGGGGGCTTTGAGGGTCGGTAGGCTGTAGGAGAAAAGGTTGCTGGTTTCGGTGTCTACGTGAATGGCGACGATGCCTAGCGGCCGCATCACCAAGGGTAGCCAGTTTTCCTGTGCTTGTAGCGGTTCAAGCAACATGGCCTGATCGATTGAGGTAGCCAGCGCTTCAAAACGGCGCTCCAGGCGCTCCTGAGTCACGTAAAAGAAACTGTATGAACACCCCATCAGCATCAAGAACATAGCCAATGCGACGAGCAGGGTGATTAGAGCAGAGAGTTTGGTGGTAAATCTCATCCCTGTGCCTTCTGCGCGATGATAAAATGAAGAGTCACCTTTTGATGTGCAAAGGCCCCGTTCCTGCTCGATTGAATACAACGCAATACCCTGATTTTAAAAATGATGAAACAATTCCAATTTCTTTGCCAAGCATCAGGTTAGCTTTACCAAGCTATCAAGCCTAGCCGACGAAGAAAACCATTAAGCACTATTTTTTTGTCCTTTATCAGGACAGGCTTTTTTATTATGCATATAGTCAGACAATACCGGACTACACATTCATATAATATATGAAAAACAGGGGAACAATGACATGCGTGTATTATTGTTGGAACAAGTTGGCGATCAAACCCTGGCACAAGTCAAGGATATCGATAGCGACCGGCTGCCAGAAGGGGACGTGACGGTCGACGTCAACTGGTCCAGCCTTAACTATAAGGATGCCCTGGCGATCACCGGCACGGGGAAAATCATCCGTCACTTCCCAATGGTTCCTGGCATCGATTTTGCCGGCCAGGTCCACAGCAGTAAAGATCCGCGTTTTAAACCAGGCCAGAGCGTGGTGCTCACCGGCTGGGGCGTGGGTGAAAATCACTGGGGCGGATTGGGCGAACAGGCCCGCGTCAGCGGCGAATGGCTGGTGCCGCTGCCAACAGGGCTGTGTGAACGCAAAGCGATGATCCTCGGCACCGCCGGTTTTACCGCCATGCTGTGTGTGATGGCGCTGGAAGAAGGTGGTGTGAAACCGGAAGACGGCGACGTGCTGGTCACCGGAGCCAGCGGTGGCGTGGGCAGCACGGCGGTCGCCCTATTGTCCGCGCTAGGCTATAGCGTCACCGCCATCAGCGGGCGCGACAGCAATACCGACTATCTGAAATCCCTCGGAGCCAAAACCGTCCTGCCCCGCAGCGATTACATTGAAACCCCGCGCCCGCTGGAGAAACAGCTGTGGGCCGGGGCCATCGACACCGTCGGCGACAAGTTGCTGGCTCGCGTGCTGGCACAGATGAATTACAACGGCACCGTTGCCGCCTGCGGTCTGGCGGGAGGCTACCAGTTGCCGACTACCGTCATGCCGTTCATTTTGCGTAACGTGCGTCTGCAAGGCGTTGATTCAGTGCAGACGCCACTGCACCGTCGCCAAACCGCCTGGGAACGTCTGGTCGGGATCCTGCCTGAAAGCTTCTACGAGCAAGCCACGCGGGAAATTCAGTTGGAAGACGTGCCTGCCGCAGCCAGCGCGCTGATGAACAATCAAATCACTGGCCGTACCCTGGTGAAAGTCCGTTAATCATCAGCTGTAAGGGGGCGCGGGTTGCGCCCCACAACAAATTCCCTCTTGTTTACCTCTCTTTACATCCATCCTCTCGCAGAAAGTTGGCTTTCACGCCATGCTTAGAACATCACTTGCGGAGAACAAACCATGAAACAGCAGCGAAAACTGACCGAGGCCGATGTCACGCCGGAAAGCGTGTTCTATCAGCGGCGCAAGGTACTCCAGGCGCTCGGGATCACCGCCGCCTCGCTGGCTTTGCCCATTCAGGCGCAGGCCGATTTACTGTCCTGGTTCAAAGGTAACGATCGGCCCCCTGCCCCGGCAGGCAAACCGCTGGATTTCAGCAAGCCCGAAATCTGGCAAGCCAAGCTGGCGCTGACGCCCGAAGAAAAAGTCATGGGGTACAATAATTTCTACGAATTTGGCCTGGATAAAGCCGATCCGGCAGCCAATGCGGGCGATCTGAAAACCGCAGGTTGGCAGGTGAAAATCGACGGCGAAGTCGGCAAGCCCATCACGCTGGATATCGACGATTTGCTCAAACGATTCCCGCTGGAGCAACGCATTTATCGCATGCGCTGTGTCGAAGCCTGGTCGATGGTGGTGCCGTGGATCGGCTTTGAGCTGGGCAAGTTGCTGAAACTGGCCGAACCCAACAGCAACGCGCGCTACGTGGCTTTTCAAACGCTGTACGATCCCGAGCAAATGCCCGGCCAGAAAGACCGTTTTATCGGCGGTGGCCTGAAATATCCCTACGTCGAGGGCCTGCGTCTGGATGAGGCCATGCATCCGCTGGCCCTGTTGACCGTTGGCGTGTATGGCAAAATGCTGCCTCCGCAAAACGGTGCTCCGATCCGCCTGATCACCCCGTGGAAGTACGGGTTCAAGGGTATCAAATCCATCGTGCAAATTACCCTGACCCGTGAACAACCACCCACCACCTGGAATCTGTCCGCTCCCAACGAATATGGCTTTTATGCCAACGTGAACCCCCATGTCGATCATCCGCGCTGGTCGCAGGCCAGCGAACGCTTTATCGGTTCCGGCGGCATTCTGGATGTACAACGCCAGCCGACACTATTGTTCAACGGTTATGCCGAGCAGGTGGCTTCGCTGTATCACGGCCTAGATTTACGGGAGAACTTCTGAGTGCGTTTAACCCCCAAGCAGATCACCTGGCTAAAAGTCGCCATCTACCTGGCGGCATTCCTGCCCTTTTTGTGGTTGGTGTTGGCGGTCGATCAGGGCTGGTTCAGCGCCGATCCGGCCAAGGATATCCAGCATTTTACCGGCAGGATGACGCTAAAATTGTTGTTGGCCACCCTGCTCGTCACCCCGTTGGCCCGCTACACCCGCCAGCCGCTGCTGATCCGTTGCCGCCGCCTGCTGGGTTTGTGGTGTTTTGCCTGGGGAACCCTGCATCTGGTAAGCTACTCGACGCTGGAACTGGGGCTGAACAACATTGGCCTGCTGGGGCGTGAGTTGGTCACCCGCCCCTATCTGACCCTGGGGATCCTCAGTTGGCTGATCCTGCTGGCCTTGGCGGCCACCTCAACGCTATGGGCGCAGCGCAAATTGGGGGCCAACTGGCAGAAGCTGCATAACTTCGTCTATCTGGTGGCGATCCTGGCGCCAATCCACTATCTGTGGTCGGTTAAAACCTATTCGCCGCAGCCTTTTATTTACGCATCGCTGGCGTTGCTGTTGTTAGCGCTGCGTTACAAGAAATTCCGCTCGTGGTGGCGTAAACCGCGGCAAAACCGGCAAGATTGACGGTAAAAAACCGCCACGGTGGCGCGGAACTTTTCTGTGTTCTACCCCTCATAATCCAATAGCGGCACTAGCGGTTTGCCGATTTAGGGTTGAATATCTTCGCTGATAAGACCAGTATTTAGCTGCGAATTGCTACGATATCGTTATAATGCCCGACCTTGACCCTGTTGCTGCGGTAAAATCTGCGCGTAACAGGTGACAAATCGGTGACATCGGGTTATTTTCTACGATGATGGTTTTATTGCCGGAGATACCAGCACAATGGCGGATAAGTTTCACATTTTGCTTCTGAACGGCTCCAATCTGAATCTGCTGGGGACGCGCGAGCCGGAAAAGTACGGCAGCGCCACGCTGGCAGAGATTGTTAACGGATTGGAAAACCAGGCGCTCGCGCTAGATGTCACCCTGAGCCATTTGCAGTCCAACGCCGAGCATGCGCTCATCGATCGCATTCATCAGGCACGCGGCAATACGGATTTTATCCTGATTAACGCTGCCGCGTTCACGCACACCAGCGTGGCGCTGCGCGATGCACTGTTGGCAGTGCAGATCCCGTTTATCGAGATCCACCTGTCCAACGTGTATGCTCGTGAGCCTTTCCGCCATCACTCCTACCTGGCTGATATCGCGGTAGGCGTGATTTGTGGCCTCGGCCCGGATGGCTACACATTTGCTTTACAGGCAGCGGTTCGCCGTTTGTCAAAAACCCACTAATTGCTACACAAAAAGAGTACGGAATCACACTCATGGATATTCGTAAAATCAAGAAACTGATCGAACTGGTTGAAGAATCAGGCATTTCTGAACTGGAAATCTCTGAAGGCGAAGAGTCGGTTCGCATCAGCCGTGCCGCACCGGTGCAGGCTTACCCAATGATGCAACAGTACGCAATGCCAGCCCAGCAGCAACCTGCTCTGGCCGCCGCCGTTGCCCCTGCTGCCGCAGAAACTCCAGCAGCACCAGCGGCCATGAGTGGCCATATCGTTCGTTCACCAATGGTAGGCACCTTCTACCGCACGCCTAGCCCAGACGCGAAATCCTTCGTGGAAGTGGGCCAGAAAGTGAACGCAGGTGATACTCTGTGCATCGTTGAAGCAATGAAAATGATGAACCAGATCGAAGCGGACAAATCCGGTGTGGTTAAAGCAATTCTGGTAGAAAACGGCCAACCGGTTGAATTTGACGAGCCATTGGTCGTCATCGAATAACGAGGCGCACCATGCTTGATAAAATTGTTATCGCCAACCGTGGCGAGATCGCGCTGCGTATCCTACGCGCTTGTAAAGAACTGGGCATCAAAACCGTTGCCGTTCACTCAAGCGCCGACCGCGATCTGAAACACGTTCTGCTGGCGGACGAGACCGTCTGTATCGGTCCTGCACCTTCGGTTAAAAGCTATCTGAACATCCCGGCCATTATCTCCGCCGCCGAAATCACCGGCGCCGTGGCGATCCACCCGGGGTATGGCTTCCTGTCTGAAAACGCCGATTTCGCCGAGCAGGTAGAGCGCTCAGGCTTTATCTTCATCGGCCCACGTGCCGAAACCATTCGCCTGATGGGTGACAAGGTTTCAGCCATCAGCGCGATGAAAAAAGCTGGCGTACCTTGCGTACCTGGTTCCGACGGCCCGCTGACCGATGACATGGACAAAAACCGTGCCTTCGCCAAGCGCATCGGTTATCCGGTGATCATCAAGGCTTCCGGCGGCGGCGGCGGTCGCGGCATGCGTGTTGTGCGCGGCGACAAAGATCTCGAACAGTCCATCTCCATGACCAAAGCGGAAGCCAAAGCGGCTTTCAACAATGACATGGTGTACATGGAGAAGTACCTGGAAAACCCACGCCACATCGAAATTCAGGTGTTGGCAGACGGCCAGGGCAACGCGATCTATCTGGCTGAACGTGACTGCTCCATGCAGCGCCGCCACCAGAAAGTAGTCGAAGAGGCACCAGCACCGGGGATCACCCCAGAGCTGCGCCGCTACATCGGCGAACGCTGTTCAAAAGCCTGTGTGGAAATCGGCTACCGCGGTGCGGGTACCTTTGAGTTCCTGTATGAGAACGGCGAGTTCTATTTCATTGAAATGAACACCCGTATCCAGGTAGAACACCCGGTTACCGAAATGATCACCGGCGTAGATCTGATCAAAGAGCAGCTGCGTATCGCTGCCGGTCAGCCGCTGTCGATCAAACAGGACGAAGTGAAGGTACAAGGCCATGCGGTAGAATGCCGTATCAACGCCGAAGACCCGAACACCTTCCTGCCAAGCCCAGGCAAGATCACCCGCTTCCACGCCCCTGGTGGTTTCGGCGTGCGTTGGGAATCGCATATCTACGCTGGCTATACCGTGCCACCGTACTACGATTCCATGATCGGCAAACTGATCACCTACGGTGAAAACCGTGACGTGGCGATTGCCCGCATGAAGAACGCCCTGGCTGAGCTGATCATCGATGGCATCAAAACCAACGTTGAACTGCAGCAGAAGATCATGACCGACGAAAACTTCCAGCATGGTGGCACCAATATCCACTATCTGGAGAAGAAGCTGGGTCTGCAAGAAACCTGATTATCGGTTCACGATGAAGGGTTAATAAAAAACACCGCATGAATGCTTCTGCGGTGTTTTTTTATTTACAGAGTGGAGAGGGAATTTCCCCTCACCCTAACCCTCTCCCAAAGGGCGAGGGGACCGATCGCGCCATAATTGACTCCCGCACACGGGCGCAGCATGCAGCGCCCCTACGCAGTGACTTTTGTGCCTAAGTTGGAGTGAGGGGTATCACATCCATAGGCATACGCGCGCAGCACTTCCTGGATCTTGTCGATAATCAGGCTGTGCGGATCGGCCCCCCACTCTCCAGCCATCAGGCGTGGGAATTGCTGTGGGAAATATTGGCTGAGCATGCCAAGGGGAATAACGGCCCCACTCAGGTTTGCCACCAGCTTGTCGATCGCCGCGCTGATGCGTGGTTCAGGCCAGTAATAGCGGATCCGATCGGACAGGCTGTAGTGCATATCGATCATCGCCTTCGAATGACGCGGATCGTAATACTTCTTCCAATACTTGGGCTCGTCCTGCATCACGCTATCGATTACCGCCAGTACATGACTCTGGTGCTCTGCGGCGATCAGTTCCTTCTCGATCAACGCCAGGCTGAAGATCGCCTCACGCAAGGCGAAGGTCAGCGCCGGGCCGACTTTCAGGATCGCAAAGTGATCGCGCACCAGTTGGCGGAACGCTTTCGGGGTTTGATAATCCGTCGAGTGAGCCTCAAACACCAACGGCGTCGACTCAATCATTTCGGAAAGCTTGCGTGCCTGCTCCGGTTGATAATGGATCACCGTAGAATGGTCGAATTCTACCCCTGGCTGCACCACCAACCCAACCACTCGCTCCATCGCCTGTTCCAACCCAAGCCGGGCAAATGCTTGCCGATGGGTCTCGATAGTTTCGGCAGCGTCCTGTGGCCGCGTGACATGTACCTGGGCGATAGCGTGGCTTTCCCCGCCTGGTACAGGCACCTCCGTCCCTATCACATAGCTCAATGCCTGCCGTTGCTCTGGGGTAGCTGCTGCCTCTGCCACAGCACACAGCCGCGCCGCACGCTCGGCCACGACCGTTGGCGGCAACGGAACCGGATCGTCCGCACAGGACATGGACGCATCCAGATGAATTTTACTGAACCCGGCCTGAACGTAGTCGGCAATCAGGCGTTCGGCTTTCTCCATCGCCAGCTCTGCCGGTTCATCCTGCCAGCAGTTCGGCCCAAGGTGGTCTCCCCCTAATATGAGCCGTGACTGCGGGAAGCCAACCTTGGCGGCAATGGCATAAACAAACTCGCGAAAATCCGCCGGTTTCATCCCGGTGTAGCCACCAAACTGGTTTACCTGATTGGAGGTGGCCTCAATCAATACCTTACGCTGGCTGGCCAGATCAAAACGCAACGTGGCCTCAATCACTAACGGATGCGCCGAACAAACTGAACAGATACCAATAGGCTTGCCGCTTTTATGCTGCTTAATAATAGATTTCATACTCATGGCCTTTTCAGAGGTCAAAATAGTGTTTACAGCGCGCCAACTGCAACAGCCTGTTGTTGCTGCAAGAATGCGTCGATCTCGGCAAAGGTGGAGGTGCCTTCCATCGGCCCACGCCGGGTCACCGCCAGCGCGCCGCAGGCATTGGCATAGCGCAGCGCCTGAGCAACGCTGTGCCCCTGCAACCGGCAGGCAATGTAAGCGCCGCCAAAGCAGTCACCCGCGCCGGTCGGATCGACCTCGTCCACGGCATAGCTGTCAATATGCAGAGTTTCATCCGCCGAGTAATAACTGGCCCCTTGGCTACCTCGTTTCACCACCACTTCTTTAATGCCATCTTTCAGGTAACGGGCAATCGCCTCATCCAACGTGGTTTGTGAAGACAGCAGCATCACTTCGCCTTCACTCGGCATATAGATATCGGTCAGTTCCAGTACGTAATGCAGCGCATCACGCATCTCAGGGATATTGAGCATTTCCTTACGGATATTCGGGTCGAAAGATAAGGTTCCGCCGTTGGCTTTGACGATGTCCGCCGCCTTCTTCACCGCGTCCACCATATGGAAGGAAAACAGCGACGATCCCATAATGTGGAAATGCTGGCAGTCCTGTAGCAGCTCGGCGTTAACATGCTCGGCCGATAACTTCCCGCAGGCCGCGTTCTTGATATTGAAGATAAAATCACGATCGCCGTTGGAGTGGTAAGTGACAAAGGCGCTGCCGGTCGTCTCATGCGGCAGCACGCGGATACCCCGCGTATCCACCCCATCGGCCTTTAAGCGCTCGATATTCAACGTGCCAAAACCGTCATTACCCACGCAGCTGATAATGCCGCACTGCCCGCCCAGTTTGGTCACCTGGTCGATGAAGATCGCCGGAGCACCGCTGGGGAAAGGGCCATTCCATAAGCCCGGATGGGTAAATGACTGGCCAACCTGATCGGCCATGATCTCAACCAGGATCTCGCCGATGGTATAAATTTTTCTCATCATCTTGTTCCTTTTGTCATCGCTAGCCACGTTTCTTCTTGTTTCTGACGTCGACATACACCGCGATCAGGATCACCAATCCCTTAACCACCATCTGATAGAAGTAAGGCACGTTCATTAGGTTCATACCGTTATTGATTACCCCGATGGTCAGCGCGCCAATCATGGTGCCAATCACCGTGCCGTAGCCGCCATTCAGGCTGGTCCCCCCCAGCACCGCAGCGGCGATCGCATCCAGTTCATAGCTCAGTGCTGCGTTGGGCTGACCGGAATACAGACGTGAGGCCAGGATCATGCCGCTGATGCCCGCCATCACGGCGGTGATCATAAAGACCTTTATTTTCAACGCTGAAACGTTAATGCCTGAATAAACTGCCGCCTCTTTATTACCGCCGGTGATATAAATTTTGCGGCCAAAGGTGGTTTTCGACAGGATGAAGTGGTTGACGATCAGCAATACCAACAGGATCCAGATTGGGATGGGAATATAGAGGAACTCGCCGTTGCCCAGCGCCAGAAACGCTTCGCTTTGGATCATGACCGGCGTGCCGTCGGTGACGATATAGGCAATGCCCCGGAAGATGCCCATCGTCGCGACGGTAACGATAAACGACGGGATACCGGCCAGCGCGGTCAGGCTACCATTTACCAGCCCCAGCACCATCGCAGCCATAATCGACAGCGGAACCACCAGAATAAACGGGATACCAAACGACAGGCCGAGCGCGGCAAAGGTCCCCACCAAGGCAATGGTGGAACCTACCGAAAGATCGATATCCCCCAGCAACAGCACATACGTCATGCCATAGGCGGTAATGGCAATGATCGAAACCTGCAAAATAATATTGGTAATATTATTCACGCTCAGGAAGCTGTCGTTGATCACGCTGAACAGGATCACCAAGGCCACCAGGCCCGCCAATATGCCGCCATACTGCTTGGCGGCTTTTGCCAATTTACCTGGCCCGTTGAACGCCGAATGACTCTCGGCGGCCAGCACTTTGTCGCTCATTAGTTAACTCCTGTTGCTGCGGTCATAACCTGGGTTTGCGTAAGTCCATCGGTGGCAAAGATTTCGGCAATCTGCTTGGCGCGCATCACCACCAGCCGATCGCTGAGTGCCATCACTTCCGGTAGTTCGGAAGAAATCAGGATGATGGCGGTTCCCTGTGCGGCCAGTTGGCGTATGACGTTGTAGATCTCGAACTTGGCACCGACATCCACGCCGCGCGTTGGCTCGTCGAGGATTAAGATGCGCGGCACCTTTTCCAACCATTTCGACAGCACGATCTTTTGCTGATTACCCCCGCTCAGGGTGCTGACCAGCTGATGTGGCGAGCTGACCTTGATGTTCATCCGCCGGATCGCCTGCTGGGTTTTAGCTTCTTCCTGCTTATGGTTGATCAAGCTGGAACCCGCATACTGGAAGGCCACGTGGTGGGTGTTCATGCTCACGTCATGCATCAGCACCAGCCCCTCCTCCTTGCGGTTTTCCGTCACGAAGGCAATGCCCTGCTCTATCGCCTGTTTTGGGTTGCGAATGGTGACGGCAGCCTCATCGATACGGATTTCACCCTGATAGCCGGTCAGGCCAAAAATGGCCTTCATCACGTCTGAACGCCCCGACCCCACCAGCCCAAAAAAGCCCAGCACTTCGCCAGCACGCAGCGAGAAGTGAATATCGTGAAACAGTTTGTCCTGCGACAATTGCCGGACTTCCAACACCGGCACCTGCTCTGCCAGCGGTGCTTCACCGATACGTGGCGGGTAGATGTTGGTCATTTCGCGGCCAACCATCTGGGCAATCAACCGGTGAATATCGGTTTGGTGTTTATCATGGGTAGCGATGAACTCGCCGTCGCGCAGCACCGAGATATCGTCGGATACCCGCATGATCTCATCCATTCGGTGCGAGATATAAATCACCGCGCAGCCGCGTTGTTTCAGCTTGTCGATAATGCCAAACAGGATGTCGGCCTCGTTATCACTCAGTGACGAGGTCGGCTCATCCATGATCACCACGTCTGCCGGGTAGCTCAGTGCCTTGGCAATCTCCACTAGTTGGCGCTGCGCCATCGACATGGTGCCGACAATCTGCTGCGGATCGAGCGGAATGGCCAAATCTGCCAGCAGGCGTTGGCAATCATTCACCATCTGACTATCGTTAATAAAACCAAAGCGAGTAGGTTCATTATTAGCGTAGATATTCTCTGCTACGCTCATATTATTGCTCAGGCTGAGCTCCTGAAAAATAATAGCAATACCCAAGCTTCTGGAATGCTGCGGGTTATTAATGGTAACGTGCTGCCCCTTGAGAACGATCTCCCCTTTGGTTGGCGGATAAATACCTGCCAGAATTTTCATCAGCGTGGATTTACCGGCACCATTTTCGCCCAACAACGTATGGACTTTACCTTTGCGTATTTTCAGGCTGACATTCTTTAGCGCATTAACGTGGCCGAAACTTTTGGCTATTTCCGTTACCGCCAGCACCGTATCCGTCATTATTTCCTCCGCTCACGGTTGCCCCTCACCCTAACCCTCTCCCAAAGGGAGAGGGGACCGACAGTGCCACATTGGCCGCCAACGGTGAGGGTCTATTTGCCGGTATAAACACCAGGTGCAACCGGGATGGTCTTCGCCACCGGTTTACCATTCAGATGGTCAACGGCAGCATCAATAGCCTTGGCCCCCATCTGGTCTGGATATTGGCGGATAACGGCCACGAAGGTTTTACCGCTGTCGACGGCGTCACGCGCCTCTTTCATACCGTCAAAACCGATGATTTTGATATTGTCGTTACGTGCCGATTTGGCGGCGATCACCGCAGCCAGCGCGGCATCATCACCAAAACCAAACAGGCCATTCAGATCCGGATGCGCCTGCATCATGTTCTGCGCCACGGTCAACGCTTCCGCACGGGTAATGCCGGTCTGGATCGCCACAACCTTCACGTCTGGCGTATCGGCCAACCCTTTTTTGAAGCCTTCCACACGGGCCACTACCGATTGCAGCGCCGGGTAATCGATGATCGCCACCTTGCCTTTACCATTGAGCAGTTTGCCCATCAACTTGCCCGCCTCGACCCCACCGGCGTAGTTGTCGGTAGCCACGTGCGTGACCACTGGCACACCCTCGGCGGCTACGTCGACGGTAATAACCGGAATACCCGCTTTTTCCGCTTTGATAATCGCCGCCTGTACCCCTTTGGAATCCACCGGGGAAATAATAATCGCGTCGACCTTCTTGGTAATAAAGTCTTCCACATCGGACAGTTGCTTATTCAGATCCTGATTGGCGATCGAAATATTAAGAACCACATCATCTTTCTTGGCTTCCGCTTTCATGGCGTCGGCCAGTTCAATATAAAATGGGTGTTGTTGTGTCAGCAGCGATGCGCCAATTTTATACTCTTTGGCCAATGTGGCCTGCGAGAATATTGCCAGTCCGATGGCCAGCACCGAGCCTAATACCTTTATCTTATGCATGTTCTATCCTCAGTTTTTATTATTTCTGTTTGATTGGTTTGCTGCTTTGTAGGGTGTTACTGTTTTATAACTGGCCTTCACAGCCGCATACGCCAATCACCTTTTCCACCACGCGCTGCATGGCGCTTTTCGCTGGCTGCATATAGTGGCGTGGATCATTGGCATCGGGATGCTGCTGGAAATACGCTTTCAGGGCATCCGAGAAGGCGATTTTCAGCTCGGTGGCAACGTTGACCTTGCAGATGCCTAAACTGATGCAGCGGCGGATATCGCTGTCGCTCAGGCCAGAAGCTCCGTGCAACACCAGCGGCACCGCCACGCGATCGCGGATCTGTTCCAGGCGGGCGAAATCCAGCTTGGGTTCGGACTGATACAGGCCGTGGGCGGTACCAATCGCCACCGCCAGCGAATCGATCCCGGTGCGAGCAACAAATTCCACAGCCGCGTCAGGGGAGGTGTAGATTGCGTCTTTCCCTTCCACGATCAGGTCGTCTTCCTGACCTCCCAGGCGACCCAGTTCGGCCTCGACGCTGGCGTCGTAGCGGTGGCTGTACTCAACGATTTGTTTGACCAGCGCCACGTTCTCTTCAAAAGGAAAGTGAGAGCCGTCGATCATCACCGAACGGATGCCGGCATTGATCTTATGGAAGATATCGGCGGGCTCTTCGTGATGATCCAAATGCAGTGCCAGCGGGATCTGATATTCGTTGGCCAGCGCTTTGACGATCATGATGATGTTTTCCAGCCCGCCGTAACGGTAAGTGCCGGTAGTCCCCGCCAGAATAACCGGCGAGCGATACTGCGCAGCGGTCTGAACCACCACCTGCAAGGTTTCCAGATTGTGGATGTTGAATGCCGGCACCGCGTACCCTTGCTGCTGCGCTTTTTGCAGCATGTTTTTGCTTGAAATGATGTACATCGATTCTCCTTGATCCCACACCTGATGATTACAAAATGAAAACTACATCACTCTAACTTTCCAAGTGAAACCGAATATAGAGATAAAGTGGGCAAAAAAGCGTGACTGGGATCGAAGATTATCAAATAACTTTCAAAACGTAACTTAACTGTAAGGTAATTACGAAACATAAGCTGATGGCGCGGTAACAACCCGCTTCATCTGACAACGCCGCGGGTCACATGACAGTTTAAAAATCAATTAACAATATGAATAATAATAAAAATATCAGTATATCTGCTTATCTCACCCTGACTTTCAAAATAGCGAAAGCCTGCGTGGGTATTACTTTCAATTAGAAAGTATGAAGGATATAGTAGCCCTCATCACCGTTTAACGATGGGGGCGAATGTGCCCAGAAAGTCATCTAACCTGCTGAAACGCAGATTGAAAATTGCCGAAATCGTCGGCCAGCAAGGGGAGATCAAGGTCGAAGATCTTTCTGCCCAGTTGGGGGTTTCGGGCGTGACGATCCGTGGCGATCTCAGCTACCTGGAGCAGCAAGGCTACCTCAAACGATCCTTTGGCGGTGCCATTGCAACCCCAACGCAGCCGTTGGCGGTGCCGATCGAGCCAGGGCTAGCCTTGCCGCCGCTCACGCTGGCGAATCAGTTGGAAATTGCCCGCCATTGCGCCAGGATGATTGCCGATCGCGATACGCTGTTTCTCGGCCACGGCGACATTTGCCGCCGGATCATTCCTTTCCTCAGCGGCCTGAAAAAACTGCGGCTGATCGTCAATGACCTGCAACATGCGATCCTGGCCGATCAGTTTCTGGATGGTGAGATTATCGTCGCAGGCGGGGAATTGATCCGCTCACACACCGTGCTGAGCGGTAAAGCGCTGGATACCGTGATCCAACAGTTCACCATCAACCACTGTATTCTGGAGGCCAGCATTACGGATAGCTCGGGTATCCTGAATATCGATCAGCCACTGCTGGCGTCCCACTACCAACGTTGTCTGGACAAGGCGCAGAATAAAACCGCCATCATTACCCATTTGCCTATCCAGGCCAGCGCTATCGGCACTATCGGCCACCTCAGCCAAGTGGATAATCTGGTGACCAACCGTGGCGTGAATGAACATTACCAGCAGCAATTATTCGAATCCGACTTCAGCATCCGCTACACCAATAACGAATGTTTTACCTGGGCCAACCGGGAAACGATCGGGGAATAAAGGGGCACTTATGTCAGTTAGCATCTGCACGATGGGTGAGTTACTGGTTGAATTCCTTTCAAAAAATTATAATCAGGGATTCACTCAACCAGGCGAGTTTCTTGGGCCGTTCCCCAGCGGAGCGCCGGCTATCTATGCCGCTCAGGTGGCGCGGCTTGGCTTTGGCTCGACGCTGTTTGGCTGCGTGGGCAACGATGATTTTGGCCGCCTGAATATCGAACGCCTACGTCTGGAAGGCGTGATCACCGACGGCATCAGCGTGATCGACAAGGCCCCGACCGGCACGGCATTTGTCAGCTATCGCAACCCCGTTGAGCGCGATTTTATCTTCAACATCCCCAACAGCGCCTGCGGTTTCTTTACCGCCGATCATATCGATCTGGCCTTACTGAACCAGTGCCAACATTTCCATATCATGGGTTCGTCGCTGTTTTCATTCCGCATCATCGATGCCATGCGCCGGGCGATCCAGATTGTCAAAGCCAACAAGGGGACGGTATCGTTCGATCCCAATATCCGCAAAGAGATGCTCAATATCCCCGAGATGAGCCAGGCTTTCGATTACATCCTCGAATACACCGATATTTTCCTGCCAAGCGAGGGCGAGGTTCATCACTTTGCCAGTAGTAAAAATCAGCAGGAAGCGGATATCGTGCAAGAGCTGCTGGCCAGCGGCGTGAGCCATATCGTCATCAAGCGTGGCCAGAAAGGGGCCAGCCATTACCAGCAGCAAAATGGCCAGACCCAGGAACGACACACACCAAGCTACACCAGCAAAATGGTCGATCCGACCGGCGCAGGTGACTGCTTTGGCGCTACCTTTGTCAGCCTGTTCCTGTCCGGCTTCAGTGCAGAAAAGGCGTTGCAGTATGCCAATGCCAGCGGTGCACTGGCAGTTTCCCATAAGGGACCGATGGAAGGATTATCCAGCCTGGCGCAGATCGAGCATTTTATCGAGCAACAGGCATAAACCTCATCAACCGGCCAGCCCTTGACCTAATCCTAGTCAGTTAAGGTTAGCCGGTTTCCCCTCACCCCAGCCCTCTCCCAGGGTACCGACTGAGAGCGTCATGAACACTTGCATGAGGGAGAGGGGGCTAACTCGGAGCCGCAGTCAGGTGCAGGAGATAATCTGTGGCACATTCGGTCCCCTCTCCCTGTGGGAGAGGGTTAGGGTGAGGGGCCACGGCAAGCTAGCCAGCGTATTGCGTTACTAACTGACTAGCATTCACCCATGGCCGGTTTTTTTATCCCTGTAGCCCACATAACGGCTTGGCAAAACCGTCCCTTGTCGTAAAATCCCCTCCTTTGCCAATCCATAACCGTAAACCCCCTGGAGGCACGGATGGAACAACGCTTTGTTCAAGCTAACCGCGAAGCACGCTGGGCATTTGGCCTGACGCTGCTTTACCTACTGGCCTGGTCATTGGCAGCTTATCTGCCAGACAGCACCGCCGGTATTACTGGCCTGCCACACTGGTTCGAAATGGCCTGCCTGCTGGTACCGCTGTTGTTTATCGGCCTGTGCTGGCTCATGGTGCGCGGCATCTTCCGCGATATATCCCTGGAGGATAGCGATGCAAACTGAGGTCATTCTGCCGCTGATCGCCTATCTGCTGCTGGTGTTTGGCCTGTCGGTCTATGCCTATACCCGTCGCCAGAGCGGTAACTTCCTGAGCGAATATTTCCTCGGCAACCGTTCGATGGGCGGCTTTGTGCTGGCCATGACGTTGACCGCGACCTATATCAGCGCCAGTTCGTTTATTGGCGGGCCGGGTGCCGCCTATAAGTACGGCCTGGGCTGGGTGCTGCTGGCGATGATCCAGTTGCCCGCCGTGTGGCTTTCGCTCGGCGTGCTGGGGAAAAAGTTTGCCATTCTGGCGCGGCGCTACAACGCTATTACGCTGAACGACATGCTGTTCGCCCGCTATCAGAGCCGCTTGCTGGTCTGGCTAGCCAGCCTGAGCTTGTTGGTGGCCTTTCTTGGGGCGATGACGGTACAGTTTATCGGCGGTGCCCGCCTGCTGGAGACCGCGGCGGGGATCCCTTACGACACCGGCCTGCTGATATTTGGTATCAGCATTGCGCTGTACACCGCGTTTGGCGGCTTCCGTGCCAGCGTCCTGAACGATGCCATGCAAGGGCTAGTAATGCTGATCGGCACGATATTGCTGCTGGTAGCAGTGATCCACGCAGCGGGTGGCTTGCACAGCGCGGTAGATAAGTTGCAACAGATCGATCCGGCGTTGGTCTCACCGCAGGGTGGCGATCAGATCCTCAGCCTGCCGTTTATGGCTTCGTTCTGGATCCTGGTGTGCTTTGGCGTGATTGGCCTGCCGCATACCGCCGTGCGCTGCATCTCGTATAAAGACAGCAAGGCCGTACACCGTGGCATTATCCTCGGCACCATCGTGGTGGCGATTCTGATGTTTGGTATGCATCTGGCTGGCGCGCTGGGCCGTGCGGTGCTGCCAGATCTGAAGATCCCCGATCAGGTGATCCCAACGCTGATGATCACCGTGCTGCCGCCGTTCGCCGCCGGGATCTTCCTGGCCGCGCCAATGGCGGCAATCATGTCGACCATCAACGCACAGTTGTTGCAATCTTCCGCCACCATCATCAAAGACCTGTATCTGGGCGTTCGCCCGCAGCAGATGAACAATGAGAAGATGATCAAACGCTTCTCCAGCCTGACCACGCTGATCCTCGGGTTGCTGGTGCTGCTGGCCGCCTGGCGTCCACCGGAAATGATCATCTGGCTGAACCTGCTGGCGTTCGGCGGGCTGGAAGCGGTATTCCTGTGGCCGCTGGTGCTGGGCCAGTACTGGGAACGTGCCAACGCGCAGGGTGCCCTTAGCTCAATGGTCACCGGTGCGTTATGCTATACGCTATTAGCCAGCTTCGACCTGCATCTGGCCGGGTTGCACCCTATTGTGCCCTCGCTGTTAATCAGCCTGTTGGCGTTTTATCTCGGCAACGTCTACGGCGAAAAGCGCCAGTTGGCGTCGTCCTTACCTTCTTGAGAGAATTGTTATGCCTTGGATCCAACTAAAACTGAACACCACCGGCAGCCAGGCAGAAGACCTGAGCGACGCGCTGGTTGAAAGCGGCGCGGTGTCGGTCACTTTTCAGGACACCCACGACAACCCAGTGTTTGAGCCGCTGCCGGGCGAAACCCTGCTGTGGGGCGATACCGATGTGATCGGCCTGTATGATGCCGAAACCGATATGGCCGAGGTGGTCGCCATGCTGGAACAGCATCCGCTGTTGGGTGCCGGTTTCCGCCATAAAATCGAGCAGTTGGAAGATAAGGACTGGGAGCGCGAGTGGATGGATAACTTCCACCCGATGCGTTTCGGTGAGCGCCTGTGGATTTGCCCAAGCTGGCGCGACGTGCCGGATCCGGCTGCGGTGAATGTGATGCTTGACCCAGGTCTGGCATTTGGTACCGGCACACATCCAACCACCGCCCTGTGCCTGCAATGGCTGGATGGCCTGGATCTGGCTGGTAAAACCATTATCGATTTCGGTTGTGGTTCCGGCATCCTGGCAATCGCTGCGTTAAAGCTCGGTGCAGCCCGCGCCATTGGCATCGACATCGATCCCCAGGCCATTCAGGCCAGCCGCGATAACGCGCAGCGTAACGGCGTTTCAGAGCGTCTGGAGCTGTATCTGCCAAAAGACCAGCCAGCCGATCTGCTGGCCGATGTGGTAGTGGCAAACATTCTCGCTGGCCCGCTGCGTGAGCTGGCACCGTTGATCAGCGATCTACCGAAGCCCGGCGGCTATCTGGGCCTGTCGGGCGTATTGGCGACCCAGGCCGCCAGCGTAGCCGAAGCCTACCAGGACAAGTTCACGCTTGACCCGGTTGCCGAGCGCGAAGAGTGGTGCCGCATCACCGGTCAACGCAACTAGTTACATTTTCCCCGCCAGTCAAAAACCATCGGAAATTTAACCAGTTCCGGTGGTTTTTTTATTTTCCTAGGAATCACCCCATTTATCCCCACGCAAGCCGGGCGTATTCTCCCGCGCGGGGTGATGGCGGCCCGCAGCACATGAGCCGCCCACTCAGGATAATTGGTGTTTTCGTTTACAAGGATTAGAAATGAAAGGAAAAATGGTACTTGCCGCCCTGTTGGCAGCCAGCTTCTCGATCGGTGCCGCAGAGCATGCTCATTGGGGTTATGAAGGCCAGGAAGACCCGGCGCATTGGGGCAAGCTTTCGCCCGATTTTTCGCTGTGTGAAACCGGTAAAAACCAATCCCCGGTGAATATCCAGGGCGCGCTGAAAACTCAGCACGGTAAGCTCGAGCTGGCTTTCAAGCCGGGCAAACAGCAAATCGTCAACAACGGTCACACCATCCAGGTTAACGTCAGCGAAGGCAACACCCTGCGGTTGGATAACGATACCTTCACGCTACAGCAGTTCCACTTCCACGCCCCAAGTGAGAACGAGATCGACGGCAAGCAGTTCCCACTGGAGGCGCATTTTGTCTACAAGGATAAAGACGGTGCTCTGGCGGTACTGGCGCTGATGTTCCAGGAAGGCAAAGCCAATCCGCAACTGGCGCAGGCCTGGCAACAAATGCCCGCCACTGTTGACCAAACGGCGACGTTGAACCAGCCGCTGGATATCAAGGCACTGCTGCCAAAACAGTTTAACTTCTACCGCTTCAGCGGTTCACTGACCACTCCACCTTGCTCAGAAGGGGTCAGTTGGTTGGTGCTAGATAAGCCTGTAAGCGCTTCTGCCGAGCAAATCAACCAATTCCATTCGGTAGTCCACCATGCCAACAATCGCCCGGTACAGCCGCTGAACGGCCGCGTAATCGTCGATTAATACCGCAGTGACCACAAGAGGGGTGGCGGTAACTCCCAACACCCTTCTTGCCGATTTGTCAAAGTATTAACCTGACAATGTTACAATTTACCTGATGTTACGATCTGTTATTGCCAAGGCGTAAAGATAAAATCCTGCCAATCGGGGAATATTTTAGCGCACTAAAATTAAGCACATTTATCCAACGCATTGTTAAATAAACATAATATTTCAACTCAAGGTAATGAATCGGAGTTTTAGTACCCAATTATCATCAATTGGTCAAAGTTTGGCCTTTCATCTGAATGAAAAAATGCGTAATATACGCGCCCTTGCGGACACAGTATGGTCAGTCTTTGTCTATGCGCATTGGACACCACCAGTTAACAAATTGCCTGATTGCGGCCCCGATGGCCGGCATCACAGATCGCCCATTCAGAACCTTATGTCATGCAATGGGTGCTGGGATGGCTGTATCCGAAATGCTCTCCTCCAATCCGGAGGTGTGGCGCACGGATAAGTCACGTCTGCGTATGGTACATAGTGATGAACCAGGGATCCGTTCCGTGCAGATAGCCGGATGTGATCCTGATGATATGGCTGCCGCGGCGCGCATTAATGTGGCCAGCGGTGCACAGATCATCGATATCAATATGGGGTGCCCAGCCAAGAAGGTGAACCGGAAGCTTGCAGGGTCTGCGTTACTGCAGTACCCGGATCTGGTTAAACAGATCCTCCTCGCGGTCGTTAATGCGGTGGATGTGCCGGTAACACTTAAGATCCGCACCGGCTGGGAACCAGAGAACCGTAACTGTGTAGAAATTGCCCAACTGGCCGAAGATTGTGGTATACAGGCCCTGACGATTCATGGCCGAACCCGTGCCTGCCTGTTCAACGGCAACGCGGAGTACGACAGCATTCGGGCAGTTAAGCAGAATGTTTCCATTCCGATTATCGCGAATGGCGACATTACTGACCCGCATAAAGCCAGAGCAGTGCTCGACTACACTGGGGCTGATGCCCTGATGATAGGCCGTGCTGCTCAGGGGAGACCCTGGATCTTCCGGGAAATCCAGCATTATCTGGACACTGGGGAGCTGCTGCCACCGATGCCACTTGGCGAAGTGAAGCGCTTGTTAATAGGGCATATTCGGGAATTGCACGGCTTTTATGGCCAAGGCAAAGGATTCCGGATTGCTCGAAAGCACGTCTCTTGGTACTTACAGGAGCATGCCCCTAATGACCAGTTTCGGCGCACATTCAACGCCATAGAGGATGCCAGCGAACAGCTGGAGGCGTTGGAGGCATATTTCGAAAATCTTGCGTAACAAAAAAGAGCTGACAGAACTATGTTCGAACAACGCGTAAATTCTGACGTACTGACCGTATCAACCGTGAACTCACAGGACCAAGTGACTCAAAAGCCTCTGCGTGACTCGGTTAAGCAAGCACTGAAGAACTATTTTGCTCAACTGAATGGTCAAGACGTTAACGATCTGTATGAGCTGGTACTGGCTGAAGTTGAACAGCCACTGTTGGACATGGTGATGCAGTACACCCGTGGCAACCAAACCCGCGCTGCCCTGATGATGGGGATCAACCGCGGTACATTGCGTAAGAAATTGAAAAAATACGGCATGAACTGATACTAGTCAGTCAGGCTGTTGAAAAAAGGCGCTTTTACCTCATTTGGTTGGCGCCTTTTTCTTTGCCTGTCAGAAACGCCAGACGGCTGACAGATTGCCCGCTAGCGAGTCAAAGCCTGAACGAAACAGCTCACTCTCCACCCCCACGCCCAGCTCCACATCCTTATTGATTTGATAACGTACCCCGGCTTTTACTCCCATGGCATCACGCCCGGCCACCTGGCTATTGTTGCTGAAACTCGCCGTGCGGTAGTTGGCGAAAGACGCTTCTTGCGACACATCGGTATCCAGCAACTCGTGATCCCAAGTGAGTTGCAGATCGGCGGCAATCGCCGCTCCTGAAGTGAGTGGCACACCCCAACTGCCGTTTATCCCAATGCTGGAACGGAGAGAATCAAAGGTGCTCGAATTTAACGCCAGGCGGCTACTGTCACTGCCCGTCTCTTTCACGTCCGGGCGATGTAAGGTGGTGTAATTCAACGCGGCCACCGGGCCAGCGCTCAGATGGTCGTTCAATGCCCAACGGTAGCCACCACCAGCGGCAACAGATCCTGCCAGGCCGGTCCAACTGGCCTGTTGTTTCGCCTGATAAGTCTCTACGCTGATGCTGCGATCCAAGCGGCTATCTTCAATACCAAAGCGACCACTGCCGAACAGGTACATTCCAGCCCGTTGATCGACGGCGTAACGAGCCTGAATCCCCAGATCGAAAGCCGTGGTTTTACCGGTCGCGTTTTCCGGTGATTTGACCGTGACCGATTGGCCACTGACCGCGCCGTGGAAACCATACACCCAGTGACTCTGCTGCTCGCTTTGCTTTTCGGCACCAAACACGACGCCATAGCTGCTGGCATCATAGCCAACCCGATCGCTTTGCCGTTGCTGCCAGAAGCCGCCGCCAAACGGGATGGCAAAACTGTGCCACTCTCCGGCAACCTGCAGTTCTGGCGTAGTGGTGCCACTGACGATCCGCGTAATCTGTTGTTCACGATTAAGCGAGCTGGCGAACATCGCACTGTAGGCTGCGAGGGAAAGTTGCTGCAAGGCACTGCTCACACTGCTGCCATCGGCGGCTGAAAAGTCCAACGTTTGGTACAGCGGTTGAATATCGGTACCCGCGACCGTAACCATGCGGTCTAACGCCTGGCCAACCTGCTGCGCGTTGCTGTCCTGGGCGTATTGGCTGTAGGCGTTATCAGCACGCAGCATCGCAAGCTGCCAATGATTCTCTCCTTGCGGTGTTGCCTGCAAGGCCAACGTAGGCGAACTGAGCAAAGCGTTTACCGTACGGAATTCACCGCTGTACGACGTTGCTTTCAGTATCTCGTCCGAGTCCAGCCGCCAGTCTGGCGCGTACCAGTTTGGTTGCGGTGCAAACGTCAGTTGACCGTTGAGTTCAGCATGGCCGTTAATCACCAAAGTATCGTGCCCACCGTGCCCATCGACTTCCAACAGTAATTGCCCATTCTCACCCTGTTGATAGAGGCCGGTGACTTCGATTCGCCCTAGCGAATTACCCGGCGCAAGAATACCGTCATTCACAAAACTACCCGCCGGGTTCAGGGTATAATTGCTGTTGCCTGCCAGCGTGGAACCCGGTGCAATCAACATGCTGTAAATATAATGATCGCCATTCAGCGACGTGATCCCCCCATGAGTGCTCAGCGCCAGGTTGGTGATACCATAAATATTGCCCTGGTAGTTGAACCTGAAATTGGGATCGGGTTGCTCGGTTGCCTGCCCTTGCGAATTGGCTATGCGCCCAAAGGTCAACTGGGTAAGGCGCTGATGCCCATTATTATCCAACTGATTATACTCAGCGTAGATATCACCCTCCAGCCGAGCACCGTTTAATATATTAATATTATTGACCAGCGCGTTTGGCGAGATATAAATAGCCGCGCCTTTACCGGCAACCCGTCCGCTAATGTCGGCGCGATCCACCAACCCTCCCTCCAGCTCGGGTAATAATTTGGCCGAATATTCGCCAACATTGTGTATCCAGGAACCTCGGTAATCTACATCGTTGCCCAACAGGTTATTACCAAAATCAAAACTTAGGGCCAGACCATTGATGCCTGATGCCTGAATATCACCACGTTGAATAAGGTTATGATCCATGCCATAGGCAAACATCACCGCACGACCATTGATCCCATCCGCATAAATGCGTGTCCCAGGCTCAACGTTCAAAGTGTTGTTTTGCCCGTCGATGCGAACACCAGCCCCACCAGCGCCCTCAGTTAGCAGATCCGCTTGCTGAAAGATGCGGTTATTGCTGCCGTAAACATGCAAACCAACGCCCATTGTTGCGGTATTATATTGCCCCACTACGTAGCTATTGCCCTGCTCATTACGTAAGAAGTAGCCGTGCCGATTAACCAGCGTCTGCCCATCACCGTAGAGCGAAAAACCGAAGAAATTACGCCGATCGATCTGATAATCCATGTCCTGCAATAACGCCAACTCGGCTTCCATAAACGTAGTATAGTTGCGGTAATTCTGGTGGCTCATCATGCTGTTTTTCAGCTCGATATGGCTCATATAGTTATCATCAACCGAGCCATCATCAGCCAACATTCTCACCGGAACGCCGGGCATGGCCCCCGCCAGCACTTGATCCACGTTTTTACCTGCGAAATACCCCTTATCGAGGCGTACATCAAAGCCTTGCGGATCCCATGGGTTCTTACATCCCTCGCATAATATGACCTGACCTGGCCGGGCTGGGTTTCCATTGTCATCACGCAGATGCTCGGTCCACGAACCAAAAGGCTGATTGTCAAAAGCCGGAGTGAATGTCTCAGCTCCCTGCTGGTCAGATGCCATATTGGAAATACCTAACCCGTGAGCTAACTCATGGACAGCAACGCTGACCAGATCCGTCTTGCCAGAGCGGGGTAATTGCGCCGGAACATAGGGAATATTATCAAAGTCCAATTTTCCCATGACAAATTGGGCATGAGAGCCAAAGGTTAACTCACCAGTATCAACACCGTTCAGCGCCCCCTGCAATTGCGTAATGCTGGTGACACCATCGGTTACTGATTCGCTGGAACCTGCTGCGTTAGCCATATCAAACGTGCCCACATTGACGACCGCAGGTAATTGCCCTAGTTTGGGGGTAATAATTTCGGCCCAATAATGCATGGCATCCAGTATTTTTGCTTTCTGCTGCCGATTCAAATCCCAGGTCGACTCATACGGCTGCGTGGCATCGCCCATAAAAGGACCGTCACCGAGATCAAAGAAACGCACCTGAAATACCGCAGTATTCTTTGGGTTATAGACCAGATAACTTTCTTCGGCGTAGGTACTGTAACTAGGTAATAAACTGGTTAATGCCGCCGTTATAATGAGCCTTTTCATACCAACCATCCTTGCACCAGAAGAGAAACGAGCGATTCTTCCATTATTGTATAAAGAATCATAAGTAAATTGCCTGCAATTTTAATACATATCAATATAAATTATATCGCTACCAGACCATTTACCCGCTATATGATTAATTAAATTATTTGATGCGGGTCACGCCGCTAGCCAACACTTAAAACATGCCAGTTGGGATCTGCCCAATAATGGCGATCTTTTCCTGTGCTGATCAGCCTTTTGTAAAAATCTGAGTGGCACTGGGGCAATGACCCCCGCCACGCGGCCAAACCAGGCAGTAAGCCAAATGGGAATCTTCGCATGCCCGCCCGCTCTCACACCCACGTTTTGTGTGGTATCATACCGCCTACGAGAGCCCCCTTCGCTGGCATATGCAGCCGTTGTTCCGAAGCCTGATAGCAGTGCGAACCGCCCTTCGAATGTAAAGGTTTAGTCAATGGCTAAACGATCACCATGACCGGGTGTCTGAGTATTGTATCGCTATCGAGTCGCTTCTTTATGCGCTACAGGTTTCTACCCCATTTCGCATATAGAGTTAATATGAAGCGTCCACAGACTTTCAAACGTGCATTACTGCACCCACGCTACTGGCTGACCTGGTTTGGCCTAGGCGTTCTGTTCCTGCTGGTTCAACTGCCCTATCCCGTGCTGCATAAGCTCGGCGGGTGGATGGGCCGCACCTCAATGCGCTTCCTGAAACGCCGCGTGTCGATCACCCGCCGCAATCTTGAACTGTGCTTCCCGGAAATGGATGAAGCCCAGCGCGAGCGCAAAATTATCGGTAACTTCGAATCCCTCGGCATGGGCCTGCTGGAAACTGGCATGGCCTGGTTCTGGTCAGATAAGCGCGTGAAACGCTGGTTCAACGTGACCGGTATCAACCACCTGAAACAGGCCCAGCAGGATGGCCGTGGTGTCTTGGTGATTGGTGTACACTTTATGTCGTTGGAACTGGGTGGCAGGGCGATGGGCCTGTGTCAGCCGATGATGGCGATGTATCGCCCGCACAACAACAAAGCCATGGAGTGGGCACAGACCAAAGGCCGCATGCGTTCCAACAAAGCCATGCTGGATCGCAAAGACCTGCGCGGCATGGTGCAGGCACTGAAACGTGGCGAAGCCGTCTGGTTTGCTCCCGATCAGGATTACGGCCCACGTGGCAGCGTGTTTGCCCCGCTGTTTGCTGTCGATCAGGCCGCCACCACTAGCGGTACCTTTATGCTGGCCCGTATGGCCAAACCGGCGCTGGTGCCTGTCGTGTTGATCCGCCGCCCGAAAGGCTGTGGCTACGATCTGCTGATCCAACCGGCATTGGAAGACTACCCACTCGACGATGAGGTCGCCGCCGCCGCCTACATGAACAAAGTGGTAGAGAAAGAAATCATGCGTGCCCCAGAGCAGTATCTGTGGCTACATCGCCGCTTCAAAACGCGCCCGGCCGGTTCGCCGTCACTGTATTAAACTCACTTTCTGAGGGGGCCAGCTCTGGTGCCCCTCGCGCATTTTGTGCTCTGCCTAGAAAAACTCACAGATCAAAATTTAACTCTGCTGTAACATCCTTTTTTACCCGCACAGGAAAATGGAAATGTTAAAAACGCAGGTTCGTCTTGCTCTGGTCGGCGATTACCGCAGCGAAGCCGTTGCCCACCAAGCCATCCCCGTCGCTCTACAACTCACCGCCTCACACCTGGATATTGATATCCAATCCCAGTGGCTCCCCACAGAAACGTTGACCGATATCTCTGCCTTACAGGGTTACGATGCTATCTGGGTGGTACCCGGCAGCCCCTATCGCAATGATGACGGCGTCTTTATGACCATCCGCCATGCCCGCGAGCAGAACATCCCCTTCCTGGGATCCTGCGGTGGATTTCAATATGCCGTGGTGGAATATGCACGCAATGTGATGGGCTGGCATGATGCTGGCCACGCGGAGACCGATAACGGTGGGCGCCTGGTGATCGCTCCGCTAAGTTGTTCACTGGTCGAGAAAACCGGCACCATCCTGTTCCAGCCGAACACCATGATCGCCCGTGCCTATGGCAAGCTGGAAACTCATGAGGGCTACCACTGCAACTTTGGGGTGAATCCTGAATTTGTCGCCGATCTGGAACAGCATCCGCTGATCATCAGCGGGCATGATACTGAAGGGGATGTCCGTGCGGTGGAGCTACCGGGACACCGTTTTTATGCCGCCACTCTGTTCCAGTCCGAACGTGCTGCGTTACGTGATGAGCTTTCTCCGCTGATTGTGGCCCTGATCCAAGCCGCTCGCTGAGTATTTCTGGGGGGCTAACTCCAGCCCCCATTACCACATCAAACGGCCAATCAATGGTGCGCCGATCACCGTGATAATCCCTGCCAGCATCATCACCAGGCTGGACACCACGCCTTCCTGTTGGCCGATCTCATAGGCTCTGGCCGTTCCGGCTCCGTGCGAAGAGGCACCAAATCCCGCCCCTTTCGCCAAACCACTACGCACCGACAGGCGCAGGAACAGAATATCGCCCACCGCCATGCCAAACACGCCGGTGATCACCACAAACAGTGCCACCAAGTCCGGTTGGCCGCCCATCTGCTTGGCCGCTTCCAACGCGAACGGCGTCGTGATGGAACGCACCGCCAGACTGCGCTGCACTTCATCCGGCAGCGTCAGCCAACGAGCCAGCCACACTGAGCTGTAAACGGCGACCACCACTGCGGTGAGTACCCCAGCGCTAAGGGATAGCCAATGGCGGCGGATAATATGCAGGTTTTCATAGACCGGCACGGCAAAGGCGATCGTTGCCGGGCCAAGCAGCCATAGCAACCAGTGCGTTTCACCGATATAGCTCTGATACGAGATGTGCGTCACTACCAGCAACAATACCAATACCATCGGCGTCAGCACCAACGGCATTAACAACAGACTACGACGGCGGCGGTAGAGCCTTTTATTGGCAAAATAAAGCACCAGCGTTACCACCAAGCAGGCCACGCTGAGGATAACGTCATTCATGATGGGTTTTCCGCCGTTGCAGCCAGATCTCAAAGCGATAAACCCGGTCTACCACCAGCCCTGTCACGCCCAGCGTCAACATGGTACTGATGGCAATCACCAGAAAAATCTTCCAGCCTTCCACCATCAACAACTGGGCATAGTTCACCACCGCCACCACCGCTGGCACAAAAAACAGCAGCATTTCAGCCAGCAACCAGCGTGAGCCGGCTTTCACCCAGTTAAGCGGCAAAATACGCAACAGGATTAGCGCCAACAGCAGCAACATACCCACGATGTTCGCGGGTAACGGTAGATGAAATTGTTGTACCAGCCGATCGGCAAGCAGGAATAACAGGGCATATAGCACCACCTGGATCGGCACCTGTAGGCGGGTCAGAACAGCAGGCGCGGAACGGCGTAACGCCAGAGACATGGAAGGAACCTCGGAAATAATCACGGCTTACAGTATACGCAGCCGGGAAACCCTGCCTGAAATGAATTAAAATCATCAACATCATGCCGTGAGGGAATACTTTCCCGGCGGTATCGCCATCAGGAGAGTCCAACGTGGATGTCCGCACCCTGCGTTACTTTGTGGAAGTGGTTCGCCAGCAAAGCTTCACCCGCGCGGCCGAGAAGCTGTTTGTCACCCAACCCACCATCAGCAAGATGCTACGCCATCTGGAAGACGAGCTGGAGTGTACGCTGCTGGTACGAGAAGGGCGCAAGCTACACCTCACTGATAGTGGGCAGGCGGTCTATCAACGCGGCCTGGCCATTCTCGATGAGTTCCGTCAGTTGGAGGCTGAACTGGAAGATATCAGCTCGGTGAAAAAGGGTGTGCTGCGGCTGGGTATTCCACCGATGGTCGGCAGGCAAATCGCCGGTTTGATCCGCCAGTTCCGTCAGACCTATCCAGGGATCGAGTTGAGGATTTCCGAGCTGGGCGGCCAGTCGGTTGAGCAGGCGGTATTAACCGGGGAGCTGGATCTGGCGATGACGATACTGCCCGCCGTCTCTGACCAGCCGTTAACCTTCTTACCCTTGTTAAGCCATCCGATGTGCGTGGTAATGCCAAAAACGGCACATTGGCTCAATCGCACCAGTATCGCCATCAGTGAGCTGGCCGAATGGCCAATCCTGATTTATAACGAGGATTTCACGCTATATAAAATGCTGATGGCAGCCTTTCAGCAGGCGGGTTGCGAACCCAAGATTGCCGTACGCAGCGGCCAATGGGATTTCCTGGCGGCGATGGTGCAGGCCGGAGTCGGCATTGCCACTTTGCCAGAGCCGGTCTGCCAATGGTTGGATAAAGAAAGCCTGCTTTGGCTACCGTTAGAACCACGAATGGAATGGCAAGTCGGGCTGATCTGGCGTCAGGGTAACTATCTTTCCCACAGTGCGCAGGCCTGGATTGCCTGCTGCCGCGAGTATTGGCCGTAGCCAGCCCCTCACCCCCAACCCTCTCCCGAAATATAAACCGAGGATGTCCTTAATACTCGTTACAGGGAGAGGAAGCTAGTCCTGAGCCACAGCCAGGTACTGGAATTAAACTGTAGCACTTTCACTCCCTTCCCCCATTCTTCGGCCACCAAATTCAAGTCACAATCGCCTGCTATACTTCGGCTAATACTCCCTAAAAATAACAAAAATCGCTGATCTACTCTTCCGGCTAACGAAAGAGACAGCACGCCCATGACTAAGCCGGATGGAAAAAGATGCCGCGAAAATCCCTCCAGAATATCGCTCCAGGCCTGATGAACCTGCTCGCTTACGAGCGCAGTTGGTTAAAACCTGATATCCGTGCAGGCCTCTCGGTGGCAGCAGTGGCATTACCGGTGGCGATTGCCTACGCCGAGTTGGCGGGCGTGAGTGCCATTGTCGGGCTCTACTCCTGCATTCTACCGATGATCGCCTACGCCATTTTTGGCTCATCACGTCAGCTGATCGTCGGGCCCGATGCGGCAACCTGCGCGGTGATCGCCGCCGTGGTCACACCGTTAGCTGCTGGCCATACCGAGTTGCATTGGCAATTGACCATCGTGATGACGCTGATGATGGGAACCTGGTGCCTGATCGCCAGCCGTTTCAAACTGGGGGCGATTGCGGACCTGCTGTCACGCCCCATCCTGAATGGCTTGCTTAACGGCGTGGCGCTGACGATTATCGTCAACCAGATCAGTAAAGTGTTTGGCTATGCCTCGCCCTCCAGCGAATTGATTGAGCGCATTTACGCGCTGCCGACCAATTTACTCAACAGCCACTGGCCGACGATGGCTATCTCGCTGCTGACGTTGCTGATACTGCTCGGCGTCCACTACGCCCGGCCTAACTGGCCCGCACCGCTATTCGCCGTGGTGTTGACGACGGCGTTGACCTGGGCGGCGAATTTACCGCATTTTGGTATCGCGACGGTCGGCGGCTATACCGGCGGCAGTTTGCCGATGGTGACATGGCCGAATTTTAAACCGGGGCTACTGCGCGATCTGGTGATCCCGGCGCTCAACCTGGCCGTCGTCAGCTTCGTCAGTATGATGCTGACCACCCGCAGCTTTGCAGCCAAAAATGGCTACGAGGTGGATGCCGACAGCGAGTTTCGCGCCCTGGGATTGGTGAATATCGTCTCCGGGCTTTCGCAGGGATTTGCCATCAGCGGCGCCAACTCCCGTACCGCGGTGAATGATGCCAACGGGGGCAAGAGCCAGTTGGTTTCGATCATTGCCGCGCTGGCGATCGCGGTCGTAGTCGCGTTTTTTAGCGAGCCTTTGCAGTTTATTCCCATCGCGGTTCTCGGCGTGGTGCTGATTTACGCCTCTTGGTCGCTGCTGGATATGCGCAGCATTTTCCGGCTGCGCAAGCGCAATCGTTCCGCGTTCTATCTGGCGCTGTTTACCTTCTTGAGCGTGCTGCTGGTGGGGATCATTCCCGGCATCGGGCTGGCGGTACTGCTGGGTCTGTTGCAGTTTCTACAGACGGTTTTCCGACCGACTGAACAACTCCTCGGCGTCAACGCCGACGGGATGATCCATTCGATGGGTAAGAGCAACGAGATAAAACCGGTCGATGGCGTGATTATGTACCGCTTCAATTCGCCGTTGACCTACTTTAACGTGGCCTATTTTAAGCGGCGGATCACCAGCCTGGTGGATGGTTCGTCCTTACAGCCGCGTTGGGTCGTCATTGATGCGGTGGCCAGCTTTACCCACGCGGATATCAGCGTTCTCGCAGCTATCGAAGAATTAAAGCGGGATCTGCAACAGCGAGGGATAAGCCTGGTGCTGGCAGGCCGACGTACTGAACTGACACGCTGGTTTCGCGTGGATCGCGCCAGTGGTAAAGATCGTGGCCTGATCCTGGTGCCTGACCTGTATCTGGCGTTGAAGCTGATTCAGAGTAAAGAGAGCAAGGCCGAAGCCTCGTAGAATAAGAAAAGGGCCGCTCAGCGGCCCTTAAGCAGAGGGTTAGCCTTCTCGTTCAACCAGCAAGGCTTCCAGCAGGTCGAGATCGTGCAGCAGTTTTTGCAGCGTCTCGTTGCTGATTTTCTGCGTGGCGCGCAGATGATAAAGCTCACCACGTTCCGCCCGCAACGCGGTCAACCGGAAACGCCGCTCAAGGTTTTCCAGCGCCAAGGCGTTTTCGATATCATCTTTGCTGGCAATGCGCCGCCGCAGCATACCGATCACCCGGGAACTCACCTCTTTCAGCACCTGCGGATCGAAGTTTTCCTCGGTGTCTGCCACCAGCCGTTCTTCCATCTTGTTGATGCTTTCGATCGCTACTTCGGCAGCCATGGCAATCGCCATGCGCTCTTCGGTCTTGCTGACGCTCTTGTCCGCCACGTGTACACCCCGTAGCAATAACGGCAAGGCCAGTACGCCGACGATCAACGACAGCAAGATCACCCCGGTGGCGATAAACACCAGTTGATAACGCGCCGGGAAGGCGGTGCCGTCGCTAAGTAACAGCGGGATGGAGAGCACACCGGCCAGCGTAATCGCCCCACGCACGCCAGCGAAAGAAGCGACCCAAAGCTCACGCGTGCTGTATTCGCCAAACTGCAGTGGGCGTTTTTTCATAAAGCGATTGCTGGCCTTTTTCATCAGCCATAGCCAACTGAAACGCAGCACCAGCAGCGCACCGTAGATGATCGCCACGTCGGTGAACAGATACCAGGTCTCGATCGTCGGATCCAGTTCCGCCTGCACAATCGAGGTTTCCAGGATACCCGGCAGTTGCAGCCCCAACAGGATGAACACCATGCCGTTGAACACAAACTCCAGCATCGCCCAGACGCTGTTGGCACGTAGACGCATGGCCAGTGGGGCGTTGCGGATCACCCCAGACTGGCTGATGGTCATCCCCGCCGCAACGGCAGCCAGGATGCCAGACACGCCGATATGTTCGGCAATCAGGTAGGAAGCAAAAGGTAACAGCAGCAGCAACACAATCTGCGTGGCCGGATCGTCCCCGCTCCAACGGCTCATCACGCGCAGCGATTTACTGTATGTCCAAGTCACGGCCACACCGGCCAGCAGGCCACCGATCGCCACCTTCAGGAACTCCATGGAAGCACCGCCGACAGTGAACACCATGGTGCCCATCGCCACCGCGATGGCAAACTTCAACGATACCAGGCCAGAAGCGTCATTCATCAACGCCTCCCCTTCCAGCACGCCCATAATGCTTCTGGGGATGCGCCCTTTGCCGACAATACCACCCAGTGCCACCGCATCCGTTGGCGACAACACCGCCGCCAGCGCAAACGCCGCAACCAACGGAATACCCGGCACCATCATGTAAATGAGATACCCGACGCCGACAACGGTGATCAACACCAGCACCAATGCCAGCCCCAGGATTTCACGCCCGTGGTGCAGGAATTCGCGCGTCGGTGTTTTCCAACCGTCAGCAAACAGCAATGGCGGAATGAACAGCACTAAAAACAGCTCAGGGTCAAAATCAACGTGCAGCCCGAAATTCGGCCAAGCTAACAGGGCCCCAATGGCTATCTGCATTAACGGTAGCGGGATCTGGAACGGCAACATGCGCGTTACCACCCCAGACAGGGAGACCACCAGGATCAAAATGAGGATTGTAAAAAAGATTTCCATGCTTTCCTTAGACTCTTAAGTTCAGATCACCAAAGCTCGCTGGCAACAAGTATCTGGATAGTAGATCACTTTTTTTGCTACGGATAAAGCTTGTTGTGCCTTTCAAAACACATCACAGAAAATAAGGAGAATAGTCTGAAGGAAATGCACAACGGGGCCAGAGGATGGCCCCGTTGCAGAGCGGCTTAAATTGCCCAACCGCCCGCATAGAACGCAACCAGTGCCACGGCGATCAACACGGTGCCAATGTTCAGCCTGCGCCATTCACCAGAGAACACGCGGCCAATCACCAGCGAGCTGAAGCCCAACATGATGCCGGTCACGATGTTACAGGTCAGCACGATAAACACTGCGCACAGCAAACCGGACATAGCGTCAACAAAGTCGTCGAAGTCCAGCTTGGTGACGTTGCTCAGCATCAGCAGGCCAACGTACATCAGTGCTGGCGCAGTTGCGTACACCGGAACCAGATAAGACAACGGCGACAGGAACAGGATCAGCAGGAACAACAACCCAACCACTGTGGCCGTCAGGCCAGTTTTACCGCCTGCCGCCGTACCCGCCGCAGACTCGATATACACCGCCGCAGGTGCCGCACCAACCAGCCCGGAGAAGATGCTGCTCAGGGAGTCAGAAGTCAGCGCTTTGCCACCGTTAATGATCTGGCCATCTTTATCCAGCAGATTGGCCTGCCCGGCAACCGCACGGATGGTGCCCGTGGCGTCGAACACCGCCGTCATCACCAACGCCAACACGCTTGGCAACACGACCGGTTGTAAAGCACCCATGATGTCCAGGCTGAAGATCAGCGACTTACCGTCTGGCCCAGCCAGGCTAGGCATGGCAAACAGCCCTTGGTATTTCACCGCCGGGTCGAAAATCAGGCCGATAACCGAAATGGCGATAATGACCAGCAAGATCCCACCAGGCACGCGCAGTTTTTCCAGGCCGAAGATCACCGCCAGCCCGAGTAACGTCATCACCACCGGGAATGAGGTAAATGCCCCCAACGCCACCGGCAAACCATCCAGCGGGTTTTTCACTACCAGGCCGACACCGTTAGCCGCGATCAGCAGCAGGAACAGGCCGATACCAATACCGGTACCATGCGCAACCCCCATCGGCAGATTACGCAAGATCCAGGAGCGAATACCGGTAATCGAAATGATGGTGAACAAGATCCCCATCAGGAATACCGCACCCAGCGCCACAGGAATGCTGATGTGCTGACCCAGTACCAGACTGAAGGCGGTAAATGCGGTCAGTGAAATGGCACAGCCAATCGCCATCGGCAGGTTGGCCCACAGGCCCATCAGCAACGAACCCAAACCGGCAACCAGGCAGGTGGCAACAAATACCGCAGTCGGTGGGAAACCGGCTTTACCCAGCATGCTGGGAACCACGATCACCGAGTAGACCATCGCCAGGAAGGTGGTTAACCCTGCCACCACTTCCTGACGCACGTTGGTACCCCGTGCTGTAAGTTTAAAATACGCATCAAGCCCGCCTTTGGGTGTTACGGCGTTATTTGCTTGAGAATTCGACATGTTGCTGTCCCCTGTTTTTCATTGCCAGCCTGGATGAAAAGGCGTGTTATCCCACTGATGCATGGTCATTACGAAACCGTTTCCGTCACGTTCGCTTCCTTACCCTTCAGGAACGCGGCAAAAAGACGCCGTGTAAAAGGCAAACGTTTAACTCTCATCGCATGCAGCGGGTGATTTATGGTGGTCTTGCCCCTAAAAACCCCAGACGTTACTGGGCAGGGTTTTTAAGGCAAACGATTATCTAGCCTTCTATGCCGTCGGATCAACTAAAGATCGCGACATTTTATGCGAAAGTGCATCGGGGAGCATCATGGGTGCAGTTGTGAGATTTATCACGTTGCAAATTGGGGAGAACAGCGCCCCGATGTTACGGGGCGAAAAGGTTATCACGCCTGCAGTGCGTGCTCGTCCATGTACATCAGTTCCCAGATATGACCGTCCAAATCCTGGAAGCCATGACCATACATATTGCAGTGTTCCTGCGGCTGATTATAAGTATTACCACCGGCGGCAATGGCTTTGCGCACCAATGCATCCACGGCGGCACGGCTGGGCTGCGACAGGCAAATCAGCACCTCCGTCGCTTTGTTGGCATCGCTGACGGGGTTGGGGGTAAACAGTTGGAATTTCTCGTGGGTCAGCAACATCACGTAAATGCTCTCACTCACGACCATGCAGGCGGCGGTGTCATCGGTAAACTGTGGATTGAAGATAAACCCCAGTTGGCGGAAGAACTCGATAGAAGCGGGCAAATTGCCAACGGGCAGGTTAATAAAAATTTGCGTAGCCATGGGCTACCTCCTATGAAAGTGACCCTATCGAGTATAGTTCATGCCTTCAACCCAGCAGGTTGAACGGCCCCCCCTGCTCCAATGCCCGCTGATACGCAGGGCGCGCGTGAATACGCTGCAGATAGTCTTGCAGTTTCGGGCATCCTTCCAGCCCACCCCGCACGGCCAACGCCTCCACCGGGAAGCTCATCTGGATATCCGCAGCGCTGAATTCGTTGCCCACAAACCAGGTGCTTTTATTCAGGTGTTGCTCCAGATAGTCACGGTGCGTCGCAATCTGTTTATCCAGATATTCCCTCTGCACGCCTTTACCAATCGCCCCAGCTATCGGACGCATCACCCACGGGATCGGCGGATGCCCCAAACGGCTGAACACCAGCTTCATCACCAACAAGGGCATCAACGATCCTTCGGCATAGTGCAGCCAATAGCGATACTCCTGGCGAGCGTGAAAATCGGTAGGTGTAAATAATCCTTGCGCGTCATAGGCTTCCTGGAGGTATTCGATAATGGCTCCCGATTCCGCCAACGTCAGATCGCCATCAACCACGATCGGTGATTTCCCCAACGGATGGATTTTTTTCAATTCGGGGGGAGCCAGCATGGTGGTCTTGTCACGCTGATAACGCACCACTTGATAGGGAACACCCAGTTCCTCCAGGAACCACAGGATGCGCTGCGAACGCGAGTTATTCAGATGATGCACGATAATCATGCTGTGACTCCTTCGGTGGCCTGGAGCCGCTGCCACACCAACTCGCCAATCTGTACGCTGTTGCCTAACTGCAACGGTACAGTGCGCAATGTCAGCGTATCGCCGGTGAAGTTGTAGAAACGGATCTGCTGGCTGCCCAACCAGTTGGGAAACGAGCAACCCTCGACCTGATGGATGACACACTGTTTATCTTCATCAATCCGGTAGCGGCCAAAGTAGCAAAGCATGTTAACAAAAGCGGTGCGGATCTCCCGATCGCTACCCTGCGCCAAATCCTCCGAGGCAAACCTTGGCCGCGTTGCGCTATACAGCTGCGCCGCCATGGTGCCGTTAGACTCGTAGTTGATCCGCCCCAACACTTGCTCACCCAAAGGGTGATGTAGCGCACCGTCCTCCCCTTTAAATACGGAAGAAACCAGCGCCCAACTGCCAATAAATTGATTCGTTGTCATCACATCACTCCCTAAAAGCCCTGGTTAAAAGGTAGTTGTGATTTCAACGATCGCCAATCATGCCGGTGATTCAGTTTAATCAGCTGATATGTGGATCCTCATATTCCCTCATAAATAGGACAGCGAAAGCACCATCATCAGGACATAGGCAATAGCTAATTGCACACAGTTTCTTTTGATTATCTGGAACGGTGTCACGCCGACGAAACCAGATACGGCGATGATCACGCCTGAAATGGGTGAAAAACTTCGTCCTAGACTGGCTGAAAAGTGCAATGGCACCAACATTTTAAACACCGAAATACCCGCCCCTTTCGCCACTTCCGCGCTAAGAGGCGCAAAGGCATTAAACACCGTGCCGGTCCCCATGATCACTGAACCGCTGAAAATCAGTAAACTAAACAGCACGACAATGACAGTGGCATAGTGACCCTCATTGGGAATAAATCCGAACAACGTATCAATAAAGCCAATCTTTATAATGCCCGCCACTAAAACCTGAGCACAAAGTAGAATAGAAACCACTGTAATGAAAGACTGCCCCATCTGATCGAAGAGCCCAAGCACCTTATCCGTTGATTTTTTGAGGTCAAAGGTTCTGATTGAATCAATAAGGAAAGCAATAAAGAACGAAAAAATAATCGCCGAAACCACATCGATTTTAATTTGCAAATAAGAAGGCAGATACTCCTCTACCAGACTGGAAAAAACGAAGAGAACGATCATTGGCACCACGGGTAGCAGGGCATAGTACGTCGGAACCTGTTTGAAAAGGTCGGCATCCCTCGCCTGATTTTCACTATCATCTTCATTTTCAGATTCTTTTCTATCCCAGTATGCTTGCATTACCATATGAGATATCCCGATAACCACGAAGAGGATGGCAACAATAGGAACCTGTTTTTCGACAAAAAATGAAAATAGGTCATAGCCGGTCAGCTCGGAAATCAGTACACTCCCGGTGGCGGATGGCCCGTAGTCAATACATATCCCGGAGGCAATCACTGAGGCTACCGCCGCTTTTGAACATCCAATAGAACGTAAAACCGGGTATAGCGTCGTGAGCATCAACAGAGCCAGCCCTGAAGGGCTTGAAATAAACAAGGCCAAGATCTGCATCAGGATATAACAACTGCCTAAAAGCACGTACTTGGCATTGATTCTCCGCAGGGGTTTAATACAAACACCGACCAGTTTTGCAGAGGCGCCGATATCGTTCATATATCTTGAAAACCCGGCGATAACCATAATAATCAAGCCAAGTTTGGAAATGCTATCGGAAAAAAGCACTTTGATTTCAACGAAAATATCAATGAACCTGGAACCGGAGGCTGCCTTGGTAATACTGACATCAGGAAAGTAAATCACCGTGGCGATTAAAAGCGTAATACCCCCGGTTAAAATAACGGCTTGAGCATAATATTTCTTGGCGATACCAGCGCAAACCAACACAATCACCAAAAAGGTGATAGCAAGAATAAAGGTTTTGTCACCAAACAGGAACTGCAACGCGCCCAGTGCCACTAACCCCATGATAATAAATAACATCATTTTAGCTTTATTCAACATTACCCTTTGCATGATGACTCACCTTTGCATGAAGAAGCACCCGACAAATACCATTACCTTTATGATATGATCACATAACCAATAAAACATGTGATAACGATCTCAAAAGCAACAAATCGCCATAAAACGGTAAATCCCGGTTGACTGCGCTGGTTTTTCATACCAATAATTTAAAAAAGGAATGTTTACATAACCAAAATGTAATGATAGGTCTATCATGAACACGGGTATGTTCGAATCATGTATCACGGGTCACTGGTTCAATCCACAAGCTGTTGAACTCTGGTCTGATGTTAAAACTATTCAAGCGTGGCTGGATGTCGAAGCGGCTCTTGCTCAAGCACAGGCAACATTGGGGATCATTCCTGCCGAGTGTGCGCAAAAAATCACCCAATCCGCTAACGCAGAGTTGCTGGACATTGACGCCATTAAACAAGGGATCCGCGAAACCTGTCACCCATTCGTGCCTGTCTTGCGAGAGTTTGAACGTGTCTGTGGCAAACAAGCTGCAGGCTATATTCACTGGGGAGCCACGACTCAAAACATCTTTGATACAGCGGCATCGTTACAGCTACGTGCCAGCCATAATCTGATCGCCGAATACCTGGAAAAAACATTGCACTCTTTTGCCGCGCTGGCTTTGAAATCAAAGAGCTACACTCAAGCGGGAAGAACTCATGGGCAGCATGCCCTACCCATTACTTTTGGCTTTAAGGTCGCGTCGTGGTTTGCCGAACTTCAGCGCATCAAAAAGAGACTCGTCAATGCCACGTCAGAGGCCTTTACTGTCAGTCTGGGAGGTGCCGTAGGCACTTTCTCTGCCATGGAAGGCCAAGGTAGGGAGATCCAGGAAGGCATGGCCGCCTTACTCAATCTGACCTCCAATACGATCCCGGTAAGAACCTCCAGCGACTCGCAGACACATTACGTCGCCATTCTTGGGCAATTGGCGAGTTTTACTGAAAAAGTCGCGCAGGAAATCATTTTCCTGCAAAGAACGGAACTGGCCGAGCTGGAAGAAAGTTTCCATCATGGAAAGGTAGGCAGCTCCACGATGGCCCAGAAGCGCAATCCGCAAAATGCCCAAAATCTGGTTGGTCTTTCACAACTGCTACGCATGCGTGTGCCCTTATCGTACATGGCGATGATCAAAATGAACGAAGGTGATGCTGCGGAAAGTAATGTGATGGATGTTACCCTGCCCGAAGTGGCTATTCTGTCAGTCTCGATCAGTGAAAATCTGTTTAAACTTATCGACGGATTGCAGGTTTATCCAGAAAAAATGCTGGAAAATATCAAGCTGACCAAGGGCCTGATCCTCTCTGAATCGATTATGATGGCTCTGGCTAAAGACACTGGCCGTGCCGAAGCCCATCATATATTGTACGAAGCCGCCATGGAGTCAGTGTTAACCGGCGCAGCATTTTCCGCATGTATACGTTCTCAACTCACCAAGGAGGGAATTGTTGCTACTATCGATATCGACAAATTACTTGATGAGGCAAGTTATATCGGGGAAGCTGAGAGCTGCGTTGACTTTGTCTTGCAGAATGTAAAAATATAAGCCGTATAAGGCATTGGTATATCTGAAGAGCTCATTCGTAACTCAATGAGCTCTTTATTCATTTTGTAGACGCCAAACTATGTGTCACATACTCGACATAATCACTGCAGTAAGGATTCAGGCTATTGGATGGGTAGAAAAATGCCATTTCATCGTAAATCTCCACATCAATGTCTTTGACAATCACGTCATCATTGGCCTGATGAATGACCGGAAAATCTGGCGCCAAACACAAGCCAATATTTTCCTTAACAAAACTCAGGGCCACCAGCGAATCCGACACTTCTGCGATAACATTGACTTGCACACCAGAACTATTGAAGGCTTTCATAATCTTGGAAAACAAAATATTTCTTGTGGTGTACATGATAATATTTCTGAAATTAAAATCGGAAAGAACCAATTTTTCCTTTTTTGCCAACTCATGATTTTTGTGCATCATGCAAACAATCTTGGATTTAAAAATGGGTTCTACGGTTAATTCTGCCAGATTGTTATTGATATCCGCATTAGCCAGCGCAATATCGGCCCGTCCTTCTCTGAGAAAGTTCATCATATCGACAGAGTTAACTACACTAAATGAAACCTTGACATTACTTCTTTCTTTAGCATAGCGAGCTGTCAAGGGAGCGAGATAGGAATAGGCAATAGTTGGGGTGGTGATCACTTTTAATGTCTTGCTGGATTGGCTGGCCCAATTATTATCATCTATTCTCTCGAGGGCGCTAAAAATATTAACGATCTCCTCATAAAAAAACAAAGCATCCTTTGTCGGGTTCAGACGACCTTTCTCACGGGTAAATAGAGTCTTGCCCAACTTTTCTTCGATACTGGCAACGGCCTTGCTGACTGCGGGTTGGCTTATGCCAAGAGACTCGGCAGCCTGGGTCGCAGAACCTTTCTCAATAATAGCCTTGATAATCTCAAAATCTCTCAAAGAGGCCGATCTTATCGATAGATTATTCTTCATGCCTGCTTCCCGATACCTGGCTTAACGTTAGTGAACTGACCTAACTGGTTGGTCATTGTAACAAGGAAAATGAGCATAATTGAAGAAGAAACAAGCCCCAGCAGCTGTTCGCCCAAGGGCGATGCGCTGCCCTCACAGCTTTGCATAGCCGATATTCCTCATAAAACACGCCTTAAACAACCAGCTCGCAGGAAGTCGTGATTTCAACGATCGCTAACCATCGTCCTAATTCAGTTTATTTGATAAAGATACTCAAAACTCTCCGATTTTTTAATCCACAGCGGTGGCCTATCATTCAACACATCGAGAGACAACAGCCTCTCACCTAACAAAACCTCTGAGGAACGAATCATGAAAAGCATCAAAATTTTTGCTACCGCTGTACTGTTAACTTCCGCTTCTTTCGCCAGCATTGCTGCTGACCAGCTCGCTAGCCAACCCGCTGCCGACTCACAAAAAATCGGTGTAGTTTCAGTAAGCGGTGCCAGCAACCTGAGCGCCCTGGAAGCTGAACTGGCTAGCAAAGCCGCCGCATCCGGTGCCAACTCTTACCGCATCGTTTCCGCCGGTGGCCAGAACAAACTGTTCGGCACAGCAGAAATCTTCAACTAATCGTCAGATTATGAGCCCCGCAAGGGGCTTTTCGCGTTTTAACCGCGAGTAAAAATCTGAACAACCAAACTGCTCTATAATTGACCAGTCAACCGGCACTTTCCAGACAGAGCCATGCTCTGGCAATCCCTAGCCCGTTCTTTCCCGACACTGCTTTTTCTACTCATAACCTTCACGACTTTTGGAGATATATCATGTCGATAACTCAGCTTCTGTCAGGTCGAGTGGCTTTTGTCCAAGGTGGTTCACGCGGTATCGGTGCAGCCATCGTGAAACGTCTGGCACGCGAAGGTGCCACCGTCGCTTTTACCTACGTTTCCTCTCCCGATAAGGCAAATGAGGTGGTTGAGGCCATTACGTCTGCTGGCGGCCAAGCCATTGCCATTCAGGCAGACAGCGCCGACGCCGAGGCTGTGCAACAGGCGATACGCCAAGTGGTGAACAGCTTCGGCAAGCTGGATATTCTGGTCAATAATGCGGGCGTGCTGGCAATGGGTCAGTTGGAGGAGCTGTCATTGGCGGATCTGGATCGTACGCTGGCCGTTAACGTTCGCAGCGTGTTCGTTGCCAGCCAGGAAGCCGCGCGCCATATGAACGACAACGGGCGCATCATCAATATCGGCAGTACCAACGCCGAACGCATGCCGTTTGCCGGTGGAGCAATATACGCCATGAGCAAGTCGGCACTGGTCGGCTTAACCAAAGGCATGGCTCGCGATCTGGGTTCACGTGGCATTACCGTCAATAACGTCCAGCCCGGCCCGGTGGATACCGATATGAACCCGGCGGAGGGTGACTTTGCGGAACTGATGAAAACCATGATGCCCATTGGCCGCTATGGCAAGGATGAAGAGATTGCCAGCTTTGTGGCTTATCTGGCCGGGCCAGAGGCGGGATATATCACCGGTGCCAGCCTGACGATTGACGGCGGCTTCTCGGCGTAATCTCTTTTAAAGCAAAAAAGCCCCTTCCGGGGCTTTTTATCATGGTGAACCAGACGGTAATCAGAACGGAATATCGTCGTCAAAGTCCATTGGCGGTTCATTGCTGGTTGCTGGCGCGCTGTTTTGCGCTGGGCGAGCCTGCTGCTGCTGGCCACCGCTGAACTGGTTGCCGCCCTGTGGCTGCTGAGGTTGACCCCAACCGCCCTGCTGACCACCCGCTGGAGCGCCGCCGCCTGCTGGAGCACCGCCGCCCTGGCGGCCACCCAACATCTGCATGGTGCCACCCACGTTGACCACGATTTCGGTGGTGTATTTTTCTACGCCAGCCTGATCGGTCCATTTACGGGTCTGCAATGCACCCTCGATGTAAACCTGGGAGCCTTTACGCAGGTATTCACCCGCCACTTCTGCCAGCTTGCCGAACAACACCACACGGTGCCATTCCGTTTTTTCTTTCTGCTCGCCAGTAGCCTTGTCACGCCAGCTTTCGGAGGTCGCCAGGGTAATGTTGGCAACTGCGCCGCCATTAGGCATGTAACGGACCTCTGGGTCTTGGCCCAGGTTCCCGACCAAAATTACTTTGTTTACGCCTCTGCTGGCCATGTTCGATCTCCCGATGAGTCATTAAAGTGGATTCAGACCACATTTTGGATAGTCTAAACCACAAATTGTAGCATGCCACCTGCTTAGATTATACCTGCGAAGTGCCTTCCAAAAATGTCTCGGCAATCGACCTTGTTGCATTCGTATACTGGATATTCATTCAGGTTTTTTTGTGCCATAATTATGCGTTTCGTACTGGCCGAGCCGTTTTTTTGCGCAATAGATCACATAATCGCCCACAAAAGAACGCAGACAGGCGCGGTGTATCATCAAGACGGGAAGTGTAAATGGACAATATCGAAGTTCGTGGTGCTCGAACCCACAATCTGAAAAACATCAACCTGATTATCCCGCGCGACAAGCTGATCGTCGTCACCGGTCTGTCGGGTTCAGGCAAGTCCTCACTGGCTTTTGATACACTGTATGCCGAAGGACAGCGGCGCTATGTCGAGTCGCTCTCTGCCTACGCTCGCCAGTTTCTTTCGCTGATGGAAAAACCGGACGTCGACCATATCGAAGGTCTGTCACCGGCTATCTCCATCGAGCAGAAATCAACCTCGCATAACCCGCGTTCTACGGTCGGGACCATCACCGAGATCCACGATTACCTGCGTCTGCTATTTGCCCGCGTTGGCGAACCGCGTTGCCCGGATCACCACGTGCCTCTGGCGGCGCAAACCGTCAGCCAGATGGTCGATAACGTGCTCAACCAGCCGGAAGGTAAGCGCCTGATGCTGCTGGCTCCGGTGGTGAAAGATCGTAAAGGTGAACACACCAAGACGTTGGAAAACCTGGCAACCCAGGGCTATATCCGCGCGCGTATCGACGGCGAAGTGTGTGACCTTTCCGATCCGCCGAAGCTGGAACTGCAAAAGAAACACACCATTGAAGTGGTGGTCGATCGTTTCAAAGTGCGTGACGATCTGGCCCAGCGCCTGGCCGAGTCATTTGAAACCGCGCTTGAGCTGTCCGGTGGTACCGCCGTCGTCGCCGATATGGATGACGAAAAAGCCGATGAGCTGCTGTTCTCCGCCAACTTTGCCTGCCCGATCTGTGGCTACAGCATGCGCGAACTGGAACCTCGGCTGTTCTCGTTCAACAACCCGGCCGGTGCCTGCCCAACTTGTGATGGCTTGGGTGTGCAGCAGTTCTTCGACCCTGAGCGTGTGGTGCAAAATCCGGAGCTTTCCCTGGCCGGTGGCGCTATCCGTGGTTGGGATCGCCGCAACTTCTATTATTTCCAGATGCTGCGCTCGCTGGCGGAACATTATGGTTTTGATGTGGAAGCGCCATTCAGCAGCCTGGACGCCAACGTGCAGAAGGCAGTGCTGAGCGGTTCGGGCAAAGAGTCGATCGAATTCAAATACATTAACGATCGCGGTGACACCACCGTGCGCCGCCATCCGTTTGAAGGCGTGCTGCATAATATGGAGCGCCGCTACAAAGAAACCGAATCCAGCGCGGTACGCGAAGAGCTGGCCAAATTTATCAGCAACCGCCCTTGCGCATCATGCAAAGGAACCCGCCTGCGTGAAGAAGCCCGTAACGTATTCGTGGAAGATACGACGCTGCCGGAAATCTCCGAGCTGAGCATCGGTCATGCCATGACCTTCTTCCAGAATATGAAGCTGAGCGGTCAACGCGCCCAGATCGCCGAGAAGGTGTTGAAAGAGATCGGCGATCGGCTGAAATTCCTGGTTAACGTCGGGCTGAACTATCTCTCACTATCTCGCTCTGCGGAAACGCTGTCCGGTGGTGAAGCCCAGCGTATCCGCCTGGCCAGCCAGATCGGTGCCGGGCTGGTCGGCGTGATGTACGTGCTGGATGAGCCTTCCATTGGTCTGCACCAGCGCGATAACGAACGCCTACTGGAAACACTGATCCATCTGCGTAACCTGGGTAACACGGTGATTGTGGTAGAACACGATGAAGACGCGATCCGCGCGGCTGACCATGTGATCGATATCGGCCCAGGCGCTGGTGTCCACGGCGGCCAGGTAGTAGCGGAAGGAACCGTTGAAGACATCATGGCACAGCCTGATTCTCTGACCGGCCAGTTCCTTAGCGGCAAGCGTTCTATCTCTCTTCCGGCCGAACGCGTGCCAGCGGATCCGACCAAGGTACTGAAACTCAGCGGCGCGCGTGGCAACAACCTGAAAGACGTGACGCTTACGCTGCCCGTTGGGCTGTTTACCTGCGTGACCGGGGTTTCCGGCTCCGGCAAGTCAACGCTGATCAACGATACGCTGTTCCCGATTGCCCAACGCCAGCTTAACGGTGCGACCATTGCCGAACCGGCCCCTTACCGCGAAGTGACCGGCATGGAGCATTTTGACAAGGTGATCGATATCGATCAAAGCCCGATTGGCCGTACACCACGTTCAAACCCGGCCACCTATACCGGGATTTTCACCCCGGTGCGTGAACTGTTTGCCGGTGTGCCTGAATCCCGTACCCGCGGCTATACGCCGGGCCGCTTCAGCTTTAACGTGAAGGGCGGCCGCTGCGAGGCCTGCCAAGGCGACGGCGTGATCAAGGTAGAGATGCACTTCCTGCCGGATATCTACGTACCTTGCGATCAGTGCAGAGGCAAACGCTATAACCGCGAAACGCTGGAAGTGAAGTACAAGGGCAAAAGCATTCACGAAGTGCTGGAAATGACGATTGAAGAAGCCCGTGATTTCTTCGATGCCGTACCCGCCTTGGCGCGCAAACTGCAAACGCTGATGGAAGTAGGGCTTTCCTATATCCGTCTGGGGCAGTCTGCAACCACCCTTTCCGGCGGTGAAGCACAACGTGTGAAACTGGCGCGTGAGCTGTCGAAACGCGGTACCGGCCAAACGCTGTATATCCTTGATGAGCCAACCACCGGCCTGCACTTCGCCGATATCCAACAGTTGCTGGCTGTGCTGCATCAGTTACGCGATCAGGGCAACACCATCGTGGTGATTGAACACAACCTGGATGTCATCAAGACGGCGGACTGGATCGTCGATCTGGGGCCGGAAGGCGGCAGCGGCGGCGGTGAGATCCTGGTGTCTGGCACGCCAGAGACCGTGGCGAACTGCAAAGAGTCCCATACCGCGCGGTTCCTGAAGCCAATGCTGGCAAGATAATTCCCCAACTCAGCGGGCCGGTTCTACGGCCCGCTCTTTCCTCCCTGCTGGTAATTAAAGAGAAACAGGCAAGCTTTACGCATTTTCAGGCATTTCCCTCCACCGCTGCTGCTTTTATCATCAATACTCTATGACTCACCCATTCATCAATGATTGGAGTTGCCATGAACATTACCCATGCCTATGCCGCGCATAACACCAAGTCCGCACTTGTTCCTTTTGATTACACGCCGCGCGCCCTGCGCGAACACGATGTACAAATCGAGGTGTTGTTCTGTGGCGTCTGCCACTCTGATGTGCACCAGGCACGCAACGAATGGAGCAACAGCATTTACCCAGTGGTGCCTGGCCATGAGATTGTTGGCCGCGTAACCGCCATCGGCAACCATGTCTCACGCCATCAGATCGGCGATCTGGTTGGCGTGGGCTGTATGGTAGATTCCTGCCGCAGTTGCCCAAGCTGTGAAGAAGGATTGGAGCAATACTGTGAAGAAGGCTTTACCGGCACCTATAACGGTCAGGATCGGCAAACCGGCGCTATCACCTATGGTGGCTACTCAACCGCTCTGGTGGTCGATCAGGACTTTGTCTTGCGTGTTCCAGCCAACCTGGACCCAGCAGGTGTAGCACCGCTGCTGTGTGCCGGTATCACCACCTATTCGCCACTGCGCCAGTGGAATGTCGGGCCGGGCAAAAAGGTCGGTATCGTTGGCCTTGGCGGGCTCGGGCATATGGGCGTCAAGCTGGCGCGAGCCATGGGAGCGCATGTAGTGCTGTTTACCACTTCACCATCAAAAATTGCCGATGCCAAACGCCTCGGTGCCCATGAAGTGGTGATCTCACGCAATCAGGAAGAGATGGAGCAACATACCAACAGTTTCGATTTTATTCTTAACACGGTAGCGGCCCAGCACGATCTGAACCCCTTCCTTAACCTGCTACGCCGCGACGGTACACTGACGCTGGTAGGAGCACCAGAGCACGATCACCCATCACCTCAGGTGTTTAACCTGATCATGAAACGCCGCCGCATTGCCGGTTCACTGATTGGAGGTATTGCAGAAACCCAGGAAATGCTGGATTTCTGCGGGCAGCATGGCATCACTTCGGATATCGAGCTAATCCCGATACAGCAGATCAACGAAGCCTACGAGCGGATGCTGAAAAGCGATGTGAAATACCGCTTCGTGTTAGATATTAATTCGCTCAGGGCATAAGCACTGTTTATCAGGCCCGCAGCGTCTGACGCACCTGTTCGGGCAGCCCAGCCAGCACCAGTTGGTATGAGCTGTCGATCAGGTGATAAAACTGTGAGTTGGGCAGGTTGCCGTCAAGGAAGACCGCATTCCAGTGGGCCTTGTTCAGATGTTCGCACGGGACGATCTCCGGGTGCTGCTCACGCAGGCTTTCCGCCAGTTCCGGGCTGCTCTTGATCGCCAACGCCGGGCGGCCTTGCACTTCACACACCATAGCGAACATGACATCCCCCACCTTGATCTGGCTGGCTTGCCATTGGTTTTGATCGCTTTGGTGTGCGCCAGGTTTCGCCATGCAGTATTCCAGCAGTGCTGAGTTATTCATTGGTTTTTCCCGATAAGGCACAATGCGGCGCGAACCACTGTGAATACGCTGTCGTCAGCCAGATGCCTTGCCGGTTAGTTCGAGAACCGCGCCCACTATCTGCAAGCAAGGCCTGATGGCGCATACGAAAAGTCTGAGCGCCCTCAGTCAGTATATTCTTTATCCCCTTGGCAGCAACCGCCAGTACGCAGAAACAATAAGGGGCGATATTGCTATCGCCCCTTGATCACTGCATTCAGGTTATTACTGCACTGCGGCGAACGCCTCGGCGACTTGATGGACGTTATTGTGGTTCAACCCAGCCACACACATACGGCCACTGTGGATCAGATAGACACCGAACTCTTCACGCAGCCGGTCAACCTGAGCCGCGCTGAAACCGGTGTAGCTGAACATGCCGCGCTGCTCCAGTAGGTAATCGAAGTTACGCTGCGGCAATGCGCCCTTGAGCGTTTCGACCAGCGCTTGACGCATTTCCAGAATACGGGTGCGCATAGATTCCACTTCGGCCAACCATTGCGCTTTCAACTGCGCATCGTTCAGCACTTTTGCCACCACCTGCGCACCAAAATTCGGTGGACTGGAGTAGTTACGGCGCACGGTGGCTTTCAACTGTCCCAATACACGCTCGGCGGCTTCGCTGCTTTCACACACCACAGAAAGCCCACCCACGCGCTCGCCGTACAACGAGAAGATTTTCGAGAATGAGTTGCTCACCAGGCACGGCAAACCGGCAGCCGCAATGGCTCGAATGGCGTAGGCATCCTGCTCCATTCCGCCGCCAAAGCCTTGATAGGCGATATCGAGGAACGGGATCAGTTCACGCTCGGCAATCACTTCAACCACCTGAGCCCACTGGGCATTGGTGAGATCGGAACCGGTCGGGTTGTGGCAGCACGGATGCAGCAGCGCAATGCTCTTGGCCGGCAACTGTTGCAGCGTGCTCAGCATGGCATCAAATTTCACCCCCAGCTTTTCACCGTCGAAATAGGGGTAAGTATTCACTTTGAAGCCCGCGCCACCGAAGATAGCCACGTGGTTTTCCCAGGTAGGATCGCTGACCCAAACCTGCGAATCCGGGAAATAGCTTTTCAGAAAGTCGGCACCCACTTTCAACGCGCCGGAGCCGCCGACGGTTTGAATGGTGGCGATGCGCCCCTGTTGCAGCATAGGGTGTTCAGCACCAAACAACAGTTGCTGGATCGCGCTACGGTAAGATTGTAGACCTTCCATCGGCAGGTAGACCGAAGCCCCCTGCTCAACGCTGTTAAGCTGGGCTTCAGCGGCAGCAACGGCCTTCATCTGTGGGATGATGCCTTGCTCGTTGTAGTAAAGGCCAATACTCAGGTTCACCTTGTGCGCACGGGGATCTTTTTTGAATTTTTCCATCAGCGACAGGATCGGGTCACCTGCATAGGCTTCAACATTCTGGAACACGGGTTGATTCTCCTGATTTGGGTTGTTCGGGCACTGCCACTAATATAGCCACAAATCGCTGTTGGGTTTCACCTTTATCGCGTCACCGGCAACAAACCGTTTTCTTTGATCCGCTCAAGCACCACCGCCGTTTTGATATGTCCCACGCTTTTATGACGCGACAGCGTCTGACTGATGAAGTCACTAAGCGCAGGCAGGTCTGCTACCGCCACTTTCAACAGGTAGTCAGCATCACCAGTAGTTTTGTAGGCATCAACAATGGCATCCACTTCTGCCAGCATCTGATGGAAGCTGTCGATCTGCTCTTGGGTATGGGTCAGCAGGCTAACCTCGATCAAACCCACCAATCCCAAACCTACCGCCTCAGGTGCCAGCCGGGCATGATACCCTTTGATCAATTGGGCCTGTTCCAGGCTGATGCGACGGCGCGAGCATTGCGAAGCCGAAAGCCCAACCAGTTCGCTCAGTTCCTGATTGGTCAGACGACCATTGGCCTGTAACAGCGTCAGGATTTTCATATCAAAATCGTCAATGTTGTACATAGCCACCTGTAAAATGTGTTAATAAATGTTGACGTTACAGCCTAGCAGCTTTTTTAGCCTTGCAACCATCCAGGCTGACGGGTTGTAAGAGACGCAGCAGCAAAGCCAGCTTCTCCGCTCAGAAATGGCATAAAAAACGGCTAAATCATGCAAACCAACAACAACTAGCGGCAAAACCGCGCATAAAACCACAAAAGTACTTGCCGACATAAAAAGGAAATTTGATGAAAAAACTACTGCCTCTCGCTTTGCTGGTCGCCGCCGGGAGCGCTAGCGCGCAATCTAATCTGGACAAGGTATTGCAGCAAAAAACACTGACAGTCTGCACCACCGGTGATTACAAGCCTTACACCTTCCTGAAAGAAGACGGTAGCTACGAAGGCATTGATATCGCCATGGCTGAATCGCTGGCCAACAGTCTGGGGGCCAAGGTTAAGTGGGTAAAAACCAGCTGGAAAACCCTGATGCCAGACTTTGTGGCCGGGAAGTGTGATATCGCCATGGGCGGGATTTCAGTGACGTTGGAGCGCCAAAAGCAGGTGTTTTTTGCCGAGCGGCTTGATACCGACGGCAAGATCCCCCTGGTACGTTGTACCGACGTGAAAAAATACCGCACCGTTGAGCAGATCAACAAACCTGCGGTGCGGCTGATCGAGCCAGCCGGTGGCACTAATGAAGCCTTTGTCCGCGCTCATCTGCCTAAGGCCAACCTGACTCTGTCCCACGACAATATGGGCATTTTCCAACAGTTGGTAGACCGCAAGGCCGACGTAATGATCACCGACGCCTCCGAAGCGCTGTACCAGCAGAAACGCTATCCCAAGCTGTGCGCCGTGAACCCGGACAAGCCGCTGCAATACGGTGAGAAAGCTTATATGCTGCCGCGCGATGATATGAGTTGGAAGCTGTATGTCGATCAGTGGCTGCATTTGAGCAAGGCCAGCGGGGAGTACCAGAAGATTATTAGCCAGTGGCTGGCGGTGAAGAAGTAAACCTGCCCTCACCCTCTCCCACAGGAGAGGGGGCTGTATGTACTACCCATTAACTCCGGAATCTGACCTTGGCACGGGCGCAGCATGCAGCGCCCCTACCGCGTGCCACCTTACCTGCCTACGACGCTGAGCTAGCTCCCTCTCCCTGTGGGAGAGGGTTGGGGTGAGGGGGAATTACTCGCCGATGTATTCCATCGCTACACGTTGGGTCAGCTTGGTGATCAACTCATAGGCGCTGATACCGCTAAAGGCCGCTACCCGCTTAACCGGCAGCGCTTTGCCCCACAGCACCACTTCATCGCCCACTTTGTCCGTAGCATCTGGCCCCAGATCGACGGAAATCATATCCATGGAGACACGACCAACAATCGGTACTTCACGCCCGTTCAGCCACACCGGAGTGCCAGAAGGTGCACTGCGTGGATAGCCGTCACCATAGCCCATCGCTACTACGCCCAGACGGGTATCTCGCTCACTCACCCAAAGCCCACCATAGCCTACCGGTTCCCCTGCTCGATGTTCACGTACCGCGATCAGGCTGGATTTCAGCGTCATGGCGGGTTGTAACCCAAAGTGATCGGCATAAGGCGTCTCCAACGGGGATACGCCATACAGGATAATCCCCGGACGTACCCAGTCATGATGAGCCTGCGGCCATAGCAAAATCCCACCGGAAGCCGCAATCGACTTCAAGCCCGGCTTGTCGTTGGCGAAATGCTCAAAGCAGCTGATTTGCTTTTCGGTCGCATCCACCAATGGCTCGTCGGCACGGCTGAAGTGGCTCATGATATTGACCGGCTGCACCACGTTGCGACAGGCGCTCAAACGCTGGTAGAACGCCTCCGCCTGCTCCGGACGCACGCCCAGACGATGCATACCGCTATCCAGCTTCATCCATACCGACACCGGGCGCGCCAGCTCAATCTGCTCCAGTGCCTCGAGCTGTTCAATGCTGTGCACGGCGGTTTCGATATTATTCGCCACCAACGCGGGCAGATCTTCGGCACAGAAAAAACCTTCCAGCAGCAGGATCGGTTTAACGATACCACCGGCACGCAGCATCAGCGCTTCGCCGATACGTGCCACGCCGTAACAATCGGCATCTTGCAAGGTGTGAGCCGTTTCCAACAGGCCATGTCCATAGGCATTGGCTTTCACCACGGCAATCAGGCGGCTTTGCGGTGCCAGGCGGCGCACCTGTTGCAGGTTATGGCGCAGGGCACGGCGATCGATTACAGCAGTTGCCGCTTTCATTTCAATTCCTTAGCTGATTATTCATCATCATACTGTGGCCCCGCGTAGTTATCGAAGCGCGACCACTGGCCGTTAAAGGTCAGGCGTACGGTACCGATCGGGCCGTTACGCTGCTTACCTAGAATAATTTCGGCAATCCCTTTCAGGTCGCTGTTCTCGTGATAAACCTCATCACGGTAGATAAACATGATCAGGTCAGCATCCTGTTCAATCGAGCCGGATTCACGCAGGTCGGAGTTGACCGGGCGCTTATCGGCGCGCTGCTCCAGGCTTCGGTTCAACTGCGACAGCGCCACCACCGGCACCTGCAACTCTTTTGCCAACGCTTTTAACGAGCGGGAGATTTCGGCAATTTCCAACGTTCGGTTGTCGGAGAGTGACGGCACGCGCATCAGTTGCAGGTAGTCGATCATGATCAGGCTGATCCCGTCATGTTCACGGAAAATACGCCGCGCACGGGAGCGCACTTCGGTTGGCGTCAGGCCAGAGGAGTCGTCAATATACATATTGCGCTTCTCCAACAGGATCCCCATGGTGCTTGAGATCCGCGCCCAATCTTCGTCATCCAGTTGGCCGGTACGGATACGGGTCTGATCCACACGTGACAGCGAGGCCAGCATACGCATCATGATCTGGTTGCAGGGCATCTCCAGGCTGAAGATCAGCACGGGCTTGTCCTGCGTCATCGCGGCGTGTTCGCACAGGTTCATCGCGAAGGTGGTTTTACCCATTGCAGGACGGGCTGCAACGATGATCAGGTCAGACTTTTGCAGACCGGCGGTTTTCTTATTGAGATCGTGATAGCCGGTGTCTACACCGGTAACACCATCATGCGGCTGCTGATAGAGCTGCTCGATACGTGCGACGGTATCTTCCAGAATACGTTCGATGCCTTTGGGGCCTTCATCTTTACTGGCCCGATTTTCCGCAATTTGGAATACACGGGATTCGGCCAGATCGAGCAGATCTTCGCTGCTTCGCCCTTGCGGATCGTAGCCCGCATCGGCGATTTCGTTGGCAACGGAGATCATTTCACGGACTACCGCGCGTTCACGGACGATATCGGCATAGGCACCGATGTTGGCCGCACTAGGCGTGTTTTTCGATAATTCGGCCAGGTAGGCAAACCCGCCTACCGTCTCCAGATCGCCACGCTGCTCCAACGATTCGGACAGGGTGATCAGGTCGATTGGCCGGCTCATCTCCAGCAGACGCTGCATCTCGGTAAAGATCAGGCGATGTGGGCGGCTGAAGAAATCGTTGGCGACCACGCGTTCCGCCACATTATCCCAGCGTTCGTTATCCAGCATCAAACCGCCCAACACGGACTGCTCCGCCTCCAGCGAATGTGGCGGCATCTTCAGCCCTTCCATCTGGCGGTCTCTGGGTTCGTACGTGTTTGTCTTGTTGGTTGGTTTTTTGCCTGCCATGAAGCCTATTCTTTATTCAGTTGCGAATGGGGATACCTGACGCGAGAGTATACGTGATTTCCCGCGACAAACCTGTGCAAAAATATTAATCGCTGCGTGACAGGCTGGATAGTCGGCTGTGAAAAGCGTAGGGTGAAAACAGCCATTTAAACGAGGTAACAACATGTCAAAACGCATCCAATTCTCCGCCATCGGCGGTCCGGAAGTGCTGCAGTATGTTGATTTTACGCCTGTCGATCCCGCTGCGGGCGAAGTTCAGGTCGAGAACAAGGCAATCGGTATCAACTATATCGATACCTATATCCGTAGCGGCCTGTACCCACCGGCAAGCTTCCCAAGCGGGTTGGGTACCGAAGCCGCTGGCGTGGTCATCAAAGTTGGGGCCGGCGTCAGCGCGGTCAAACCGGGCGATCGCGTGGTGTATGCCCAGTCCGCCCTCGGTGCCTACAGCGAGATCCACAACGTCCCGGTGGAAAAGCTTGCCATCCTGCCGGATAACCTCAGTTTCGAACAGGGTGCCGCCTCGTTCCTCAAAGGTCTGACCGTGCATTATCTGCTGCGTCAGACCTATGAGGTCAAACCTGGCGAAGTGTTCCTGTTCCATGCCGCCGCCGGGGGCGTTGGGTTAATCGCCTGCCAGTGGGCCAAAGCGTTAGGGGCCAAGCTGATCGGTAGCGTAGGCTCCGACGAGAAGGCCGAACTGGCGCAGCGTGCCGGGGCCTGGGCCACCATCAATTATCACAAAGAAAACATCGCCCAGCGCGTGGCCGAACTAACCAACGGTGAGAAGGTCGATGTAGTCTACGACTCCGTGGGGCAAAGCACCTGGCAGGACTCACTGAACAGCCTGAAACGTCGTGGGCTGATGGTGAGCTTTGGCAATGCCTCCGGCCCGGTGACCGGCGTCGATCTGTCGTTGCTCAATCAGAAAGGCTCTCTGTACGTTACCCGCCCCTCGCTCAATGGTTACATCACCAACCGCCAGGAATTGCAGTTTGCCAGCAATGAGCTGTTTTCACTGATTGGCAGCGGTGCGATCAAAGTTGACGTGAAGGATGAGCAAAAGTTTGCGCTGGCAGATGTCCAGAAGGCACACCAGATACTGGAAAGCCGCAAGACCAGTGGTTCCAGTCTGTTAATCCCAGGTCTGTAGCAACCAAAGAAAAGGGCCCCGTTAGGAGCCCTTTCTTGTTTACTGCATTTGTAGGGGTAGAGCAGAGTCCGCCAGAGATGGGGGTTGCTTTATGCAACACTCTTGTCAGCTCTCGCGGTGATGAAAATGGTTAGCATCACTGCTGCGGGAGCCATCCTAGCAGCCCCTATAAGTAAAAAATATGTTTAATGTGCCGCATTCGCATTTAAAACATCAAGCTGTGATCCCCGCCACACTAGCAAGCAATCTGCATGATAAATTTCAGCGTGACTGACTGATATCTCGGCAAAAAATCTTAGTAGCGGCGTATCTGCGGTTTCTGCATCGAGCGGTATATCCAGACGCCAACCACCGCCAGGATCAGCCACGGCAGCAGTTTGAACACCATGGCAAACAGCCCACCCAGCAGCATAAAGGCTGCAGCCACGAATAACGCAGCCATCACGCCCAGCAATGAAACACCGGTTACCAGCAGCATGGCGACAAAGCCGATAAGAAAGAACAGTTCTAACATGGGATGCTCCTTGGCAAACAATAGGTCTACATTGTTCATTACAAGAAACGTGCCAATTTGTAGGGAGAGATAACTCATTGAAATGATGTAAAAATGGCATCACTAGCCGTGATGCCATTAGTCAAAAAAACCAACTTTTAGTCAATCTTTTTACAAATTACGCCATTTCGGTACGTGGTGAACGCACCAAGGCCAGCGCCTGTTCGACGGTGCGCACATCGGCTCCCGGCTTATGGGCATTTTCACTCAGATGACGACGCCACTGCCGCGCGCCAGGAATACCCTGGAACAGACCAAGAATATGACGGGTGATGTGGCCCAGATAGGTGCCGTTCGCCAGTTCGCGTTCAATGTAAGGATACAGCGATTCGATAATCGCTACGCTATCCTTCACCTCGCTCTGGCGGCCGAAAATCTCGCTGTCCACCCGCGCCAGAATGCCTGGATTTTGGTACGCTTCGCGCCCCATCATCACGCCGTCCAGATGTTGCAGATGCTGTTTGGCTTCTTCCAGCGTTTTCACTCCACCGTTGATCGCGATGGTCAATGCCGGGAAATCACGTTTCAGCTGATAAACGCGCGGATAGTCCAACGGCGGGACTTCGCGGTTTTCTTTCGGGCTCAGGCCGGAAAGCCAGGCTTTGCGGGCGTGAATGGTGAACATGTCGCATTCCCCGCGCCCAGCCACGATGGAGATAAAATCACACAGAAATTCATAGCTGTCCTGATCATCGATGCCAATACGGGTTTTGACCGTCACCGGGATCGACACCACGTCACGCATCGCTTTGATACAATCGGCCACCAACGTCGCCTGCCCCATCAGGCAAGCACCAAACATGCCGTTCTGCACACGATCGGATGGGCAACCCACGTTAAGGTTGATCTCGTCATAGCCACGCTGCTCCGCCAGTTTGGCGCAATGCGCCAATGCAGCCGGATCGCTGCCACCTAACTGCAACGCCACAGGATGTTCTTCCTCGCTGTAGGCCAGGTAGTCACCTTTACCGTGGATAATCGCACCGGTGGTCACCATTTCGGTGTACAGCAGCGTCTCCTTGCTCAGCAGGCGATGGAAGTAACGGCAATGGCGATCGGTCCAGTCCAGCATCGGGGCAATGGAGAAGCGATTGGCGGCGTATTTGCCTGGCTGGTGCGCTGATTTAGCAGGGATGGTTTTTTCGTGGTCCTGGTTCATGTTCGCTCGTTCTGTGTATTTTTTCGTTCTCTATCACTCAGCCGTTTAAATCGTTAGGGGAGAGAGAGGCATGACTTACTATATCATACAGCAATGGCCTAAGTCCGACGGGCGCAGCATGCAGCGCCCCCACGTGGCGAGATGGGAGAAGGCTTGTCAGCCGCTTCAATTAAACATAATCCTATTTTTTTTCAGTTGCTTGTTTTATCACCTGCGTTTAAAGATAATCCTACCACCATCACTGGGATGGAATATTAATAGCAGGATGCTTTATGAAAAAGTTTGTAATTATCTTCAGTATGTTAGCCATGTCATCATCCGTTTTGGCCGGTGAATTAACCGACACCTGTAAAAAGTACGTTGGCGAAGTTGACGATTTAATCGTTGAAGCCTCTAAAAATGAAGCCGCCAAGCCGCAGATGGATGCGCTGAAAGCCCAGATGGATCAAGCCAAAGAGCAGATGGCCGCTATGCCAGCTGAACAGCAAGATCCCGCTTGTCAGCAAGGGATTGAGATGATGGGTAAGATGAAGGCCTCCATGGGTCTTAAATAAATATCTCAAGTAAGTCTACGCCGGTAGTTGTTACGGGTCTCCACCAGGCCCGTATTCGAATAGCGCTCCCCAAGCCATACGGTCAATTATTGACTCGCCCCTCTCCCTTCAATCTAAAGCTTAGTGCCTGTCGCAACGCTCTCATTACCAATAAAATAATCCAGTCACGCCCCACAAACAGTACATAGTGATCTGCATCTCATTCTGGCTAGCATAGCTCCAGAAAATCGCCCGTTTTGTCACGTTATCCGGGGAAACTGGGGCAACTCTCGGCGATTGCGTTGAAACATGATAAAATCGGCTTCTTTGCGTAGCCGGATAATTGCCATGAACTCAACCAACCAGGAAAAGCTGCTCGCGCAGGCTGAACAACTCTGTCAGCAACGCAACGTGCGACTGACCCCGCAACGGCTGGAAGTGTTACGCCTGATGGCTGAGCAACCCGGGGCCATCAGCGCTTATGATTTACTGGATTTACTGCGTGTCGCAGAACCGCAGGCTAAACCCCCTACGGTCTATCGTGCACTGGATTTCTTGCTCGAACAGGGGTTTATCCATCGCGTCGAATCGGCCAACAGCTATGTGCTGTGCCATCACTTCGAACAGCCGATGCACACCTCCGCCCTGTTTATCTGCGATCGTTGCGGGCAGGTTACTGAGCGCACCACCGAAGGGGTGGAAGAGACCTTGCAGAAACTGGCTCAAGAATCGGGGTTTGTCCTGCGTCACAGCGTAGTTGAAGCTCACGGCCTGTGCTCCGCCTGTGTGGTGGTAGAAAGCTGCGACAGCAAACACGATTGCGATCATGACCACAGCATTGTGATCAAGAAAAAATAAGCGGATTGGATTACAGGAGGGAGCGGGTACATCCTTGTTCCCGTGGCCTTGGCAGGGGGGAAATCTGCCAGGCCGGATGGTGTCGTAGCGCCGCGATAGTCAGCGGCTCATCGCGCTACCAACGATACTTGCTGTGCTCTTCCCAGGCTTTGACTTCTTTTTCGGCTGCCTCTTTCTGGTAGCCATAGCGTTCCTGGATTTTACCGACCAGCTGTTCGCGTTTCCCTTCGATAACGGTGATATCGTCATCGGTCAGCTTGCCCCATTTTTCCTTCACTTTACCTTTAAACTGCTTCCAGTTACCGTCGGCTTGATCTTTGTTCATAATCTCTCCGTTACTCTATGGTTGTCAGTTTTAGATAAATCTGGCTGGACTTAACTGAGTCAAATTTAAGGTTCTCTAATGCGTCCTGTTGCCAATTAAGCGTGGGCTTAATTCGCCAGCCACGTGATTAACTATAGCCAATCAAACGGAAAGACAGCATGAAATGCGGTTAGGAAAACTCTTAATAGCAAAAAACGCCATTAAAACAATAAGCAAGCGAACCAAAACCACTCACGACACATGTAACAAAATGTGAACAACCGGCCGATATCATCAGCCAATCTGTTCTGTCCGGTGAGTATTACCCTCCGCTCACCGAGGAAGAAAACCAGGTTCCACGTACGCTATGACGGTGCCATACCCAACCAAGGGCAGCCCCACGCAGTGCCAGGAAGACCGCCAGAGCCAGCCATAAACCGTGATTGCCCAATACCGGCAGGGTAAATAGCGTCAGCCCATAGCCCACCGCCGCGACCGCCATGCTGTTACGCATTTCTGCGCCACGGGTGGCACCGATAAACATGCCATCCAACAGGTAGCACCAAACCCCCACCAGAGGCAGCACCACCTGCCAAGGCAGATAATGATTGGCCAACGCGCGCAGCTCCGGCAATGAAGTTAAAGCCGCCACAATCTGTTGCCCGGCAAACAGATAAATAACCGCAAAGCCACAGGCAACCAGGCACGCCTGCCGGCAGGCAGCACGCCATACTTTACGCAGTTGCCGCCCGTCTCTTGCCCCATAGGCATGACCGGAATGGGCCTCCACCGCGTAGGCAAAACCGTCCAGAGCATAAGCCGTAAAGGTCAGCAGGTTCATCAGCACCGCATTCACCGCGACCACTTCCCCGCCCATTCGAGCTCCCAGAATGGTCAACGAGGCAAAACACAGTTGCAGCAGTAACGAACGCAACATGATGTCACGGTTGAGCGCCAGCAGGCGGCGCAGATCCCCACGCCAGGCGGTACGCAGCATCACCAGCGAAATACCGCGTAAGCGCAGAACCCGCCAGGCTAACCACAGCCCCAGCAACAACGTGGCGTACTCTGCGATCACCGTGGCAGTGGCGGCCCCTTGTACGTTCCAACCCAGCCCCATCACCAGCCAGATATCCAATACGATGTTCAGCAGGTTGCCGACAATAAGCAGGATCACCGGCGCACGCACATACTGCACTCCCAACAGCCAGCCCAACAGCACCATATTGGCCAACGCCGCCGGGGCACTTAACCAACGGATCTCCAGAAATAGCCTGGCTTGCAGCAAAACGTCCCGATCTCCCCCCACGATGTTCAACGCCAAGTCGATTAACGGGGTTCGCAGCAACACAATCGCCCCCCCAGCGACCAGTGCCAACAACAGCGGCTGCATAAAGGCGCGAGCCAGCCGGTAAGGATCTTGCGCCCCCAACGCCTGTGCCGTCAGCCCGGTGGTGCTCATACGCAGGAACAGCAACAGCATAAACAGGAAGCTGGTGGCCATGGAACCAACCGCAACCCCGCCAAGATAGCTAGGGCTATCGAGATGGCCGATGACCGCGGTATCCACCAGGCCAAGCAATGGGACGGTAATATTGGAGAAGATCATCGGCAACGCAAGGCGCCACAGCGCTTTGTCGGTATCACTGGTGAAGGCAGAAAGCAGGCGCATAACGATATGTTCCCGTACAAAGATGGGTTTTAGCGTCGTTCAGAAATGACATCGCCCCAGAGTTGGGGCGAAGTTTGCCGTTTTAAAGGCAGCAATTCGAGCTAAAGCGGTTAGATCCAGTCGCCGTTGCGGATCACACCCACCGCCAGGCCTTCGATGGTGAAGTTCTGCTGGCGCAGATCGACCACGATCGGTTGGAATTCACTGTTTTCCGGCAGCAGCTCAACAACGTTACCGTGCTTTTTCAGGCGCTTGACCGTCACTTCGTCTTCAATGCGGGCGACAACAACCTGGCCGTTACGTACGTCCTGAGTCTTGTGTACCGCCAGCAGATCGCCATCCAGAATGCCGATATCGCGCATCGACATGCCGCTGACGCGCAGCAGGAAATCGGCATTCGGCTTGAACAGAGAAGGATCAACCTTATAGTGCCCTTCAATATGCTGCTGAGCCAGCAGAGGTTCACCAGCAGCCACGCGGCCCACCAGAGGTAACCCTTCTTCATCTTCCATCAACAGGCGGATACCGCGTGATGCGCCGGAGATGATCTCGATAACGCCTTTACGAGCCAGCGCCTTCAAGTGTTCTTCTGCAGCATTCGGTGAGCGGAACCCCAGGCGCATTGCGATCTCGGCACGCGTCGGTGGCATGCCCGTTTGCGAAATATGATCGCGAATCAGGTCGTAGACCTCTTGCTGTCTGGTAGTTAGTGCTTTCATTCCGCCCCCTGTTTGTTTATACAGTCTTGCTGTGAGTATATACAGCTAAGTCAGGATTGGGAACCGAAGAATAAATAAAAATCAGCAGGTAGCGAGCGGGATCGCAACGATACCTGCCGGTTTCACGCCAAATGCTGCCAAAGCACCGAAGCCCAAACGAACAGCGCCAGAATGATCGCCAGCGAGACGGCCGCCGACCCCATATCTTTGGCCCTCCCGGAAAGCTCGTGATATTCCGTTCCTACCCGATCGACGATGGCTTCAATCGCACTGTTGAGGATTTCGACAATCATCACCAGCAGCACCGAGCCGATCAACAAGATGCGCGCTATCGCCCCCACATCCAGCCAAACCGCCACGATGATGGCCACCACGGTCGCCACCAGTTCCTGACGGAATGCGGCTTCGTTTTGCCAGGCCGCGATGAGGCCTTTATAGGAATAACCCGCCGCTTTAATGATGCGTGTCAGGCCCGTTGCTTGATTTGCCATAGTTAAGAACGCCTTTCTCCAGGATGAGTCATGTATTAGTGGTGTTGCCAGCCGTAACGTTCCAGACAGATTTGCCAGCCCAATCACATTTTATCGCAGCGCAGTATACAACAAGCCAGGAATACCTTTGCTGCCTAGCTACATCTTGCAAGCCATCGGGTATAATTCAGCTATGTACTTCCGTTGCCGTATAAGGTTGCGGATTTCCCAACGCCACAGATCTGCTACCGGGTTTCTGGTATGCTTGCGGCGCATTGCTAACAAGAGGCTTCACGTTGTTATGTCAGGTTGGCGTAAAATCTATTATAAGATATTGAACTTACCACTAAAAATGCTGGTAAGAAGTAAGGTTATCCCTTCAGATCCGGTCACGGAGTTAGGGTTGGATCCCTCACGACCGATTTTGTATGTTTTACCTTATAATTCCAAGGCGGATTTACTCACCTTGCGCACCCAGTGCCTGGCGCAAGATCTGCCCGACCCCCTTAACCCGTTGGAAATCGATGGCACCGTGCTGCCAAGCTACGTGTTTATCCACGATGGCCCGCGCGTATTCCGTTATTACACCCCAAAAGAAGAATCGGTAAAACTGTTCCACGATTATCTGGATCTGCACCGCAGCAACCCGGATCTCGATATTCAGATGTTGCCGGTATCGGTGATGTTTGGCCGCTCCCCAGGGCGCGAAGGCCACGGCACGCCACATCTGCGCCTGTTGAACGGCGTACAGAAGTTCTTCGCGGTACTGTGGCTGGGGCGCGACAGTTTTGTCCGTTTCTCCAATACCGTGTCACTGCGCCGCATGGCGACCGAACACGGTACCGATAAGACCATCGCGCAAAAACTGGCTCGTGTCGCACGCATGCACTTCGCCCGCCAGCGCCTGGCCGCCGTCGGGCCAAGCCTGCCTGCCCGTCAGGATCTGTTCAACAAGTTGCTGGCCTCCAAAGCGATTGAGAAAGCGGTCGAAGACGAAGCACGCAGCAAAAAGATTTCCCATGAAAAGGCCCAGCAGAACGCCATAGCGCTGATGGAAGAGATCGCTGCCGATTTCTCGTATGAAACGGTACGCCTTTCCGATCGCGTGTTGAGCTGGACCTGGAACCGCCTGTATCAGGGCATCAACGTCACCAACGCCGAACGCGTGCGTCAGTTGGCGCAGGATGGCCACGAGATCGTCTATGTGCCGTGTCACCGCAGCCATATGGACTATCTGCTGCTGTCCTACGTGCTCTACCATCAAGGTCTGGTGCCACCACATATCGCCGCGGGTATTAACCTGAACTTCTGGCCTGCCGGGCCGATCTTCCGCCGCCTGGGCGCGTTCTTTATCCGCCGTACCTTCAAGGGCAACAAGCTCTATTCAACCGTGTTTCGTGAATACCTCGGTGAACTGTTCACCCGTGGCTATTCGGTAGAATATTTTGTTGAAGGTGGGCGTTCCCGTACCGGTCGTCTGCTGGAGCCGAAAACCGGCACCCTGTCGATGACCATTCAGGCCATGTTGCGCGGCGGTACCCGTCCGATCACCCTGGTGCCGATTTATATCGGTTACGAGCACGTGATGGAAGTGGGCACCTATGCCAAAGAACTACGTGGGGCGACCAAAGAGAAAGAGAGCCTGCTGCAAATGGTGCGTGGCTTGCGCAAACTGCGTAACCTTGGCCAAGGCTACGTGAACTTTGGCGAACCGCTGCCGTTGACCACCTACCTGAACCAGAACGTCCCACATTGGCGCGAGTCTATCGATCCCATCGAAGCCCAACGCCCAAGCTGGCTGACGCCTTCGGTCAACGATCTGGCTGCTCAGATCATGGTGCGCATCAACAACGCCGCCGCCGCCAACGCCATGAACCTGTGTTCAACCGCGCTGCTGGCCTCACGCCAACGTTCGCTGACCCGTGAGCAGTTGCTTGAGCAGTTGGAGTGCTACCTGCAACTGATGCGTAACGTGCCTTACGCGCCCGACGCTACCGTACCCACACAAACGCCAGACCAGTTGCTGGATCACGCTTTAAACATGAACAAGTTTGAAGTGGAGAAAGACAACATCGGCGACATCATCATTCTGCCGCGCGAGCAAGCGGTGCTGATGACGTACTATCGCAACAACATTCATCATATGTTGGTGCTGCCTTCGCTGATCGCCTCTATCGTGATGCATCACCGCCGCGTGTCACGCGTTGAACTGTTGCGTCAGGTCAGCCTGATCTATCCGATGTTGAAGGCCGAGCTGTTCCTACGTTACGACAAAGAACAGCTGGCAGAAGTGCTGCAACCGCTGATCGAAGAGTTGATACGTCAGCAGCTGATTTGTAGCAAAGGCGATGAGCTGGTGCTGAACCCTACGCGCATCCGTCCGTTGCAACTGTTGGCCGCCGGGGTACGTGAAACTCTGCAACGCTATGCCATTACCATGTCGATCCTCAGCGCCAACCCAAGTATCAACCGGGGTGCCCTGGAGAAAGAGAGCCGCATTATGGCCCAGCGTTTGTCGGTGCTACACGGCATCAACGCACCGGAATTCTTCGACAAGGCGGTGTTCTCCACCCTGGTGGCGACGCTGCGCGAAGAAGGCTTTATCAACGACATTGGCGATGCGATCCGCGAGCACACCATGGAGGTTTACACCATGTTGAGCGATCTGATCACCCCGGAAATCAAGTTGACCATCGAAAGCGTCAACATGCCGGAGGAAACCAATACCCCAGCGTTGACCGCAGAAGTGGAAAAAGAAGCCGAGTAACACCCCCTCACCCTAACCCTCTCCCACAGGGAGAGGGGACTGTGTGTGCTACTCATTGACTCCCGAATCTGACCTTGGCACTGGCGCAGCATGCCGCGCCCCTTCGGCGTGCCACCTTACCTGCCCACGACGCTGAACTAGCTCCCTCTCTCTGTGGGAGAGGGTTGGGGTGAAGGCAAATCAAACGTAGCTAAGCGCAATACCGATAAACAGCACCAGACCAACATAGTTGTTATTTAGGAAGGCGCGGAAACAGGCATCGCGATCGCGGCCAGCCACCTGCTTTTGCTGATGGACAAACAAGGCCCCTGCCAGCAACAGCGACCAGTAAAACGCGCCCCCCAACTGCATCAGATAACCCACCCACAGCATCAGCAGCAGCGTAGCGAACTGCAATGCCCCGACGATCAGCTTGTCATAACGGCCAAACAGCACCGCCGTGGATTTGATGCCAATCTTCAGATCGTCATCGCGATCGACCATGGCGTACAACGTATCGTAAGCCACCGTCCAGCAGATGTTGGCCAGAAACAGTAGCCAGCAACTCAGTGGCAGCGACTCGCTTACGGCGGCATAGGCCATCGGGATCGACCAACCAAACGCGGCCCCCAGCACCACCTGCGGCAAATTGGTCACCCGCTTCATAAACGGATACACCCAGGCCAGCGCCAGAGCCGCCAGCGACAGCCAGATGGTCATGGCGTTCAGCGTCAATACCAGCGCAAAGGAAACCAGCACCAGCGAGACAAACAGGATTTTGGCCTCTTTTTCGCTGACACGGCCACTCGGCATCGGGCGGCCTGCGGTGCGTTTTACATGGCCATCAAATGCACGATCGGCATAGTCATTTACCACGCAGCCAGCGGCGCGCATCAGGAACACGCCCAGCGCAAACACCAGTAATACCGACAGCGAAGGAACACCGCCACCTGCCAACCACAATGCCCACAAGGTAGGCCACAGCAATAACAGCGTGCCAATCGGCTTATCGATACGCATCAGATGGCTATAGGCCTGCCATTTGCTTTGAATCACGCTCCCTTCCAAAGTGCTTTCTCCCCTAATTATGCCGGAGTGTCCTGTTCCACCGCATACAGTGGAGAGGCCGGTAGAAACAGTTCCGTCAGTAATAATGGTTTTCCCGCCAGACGGAGGCGAGAACGCCGCGCCCACAGATCCTTCTGCTGGCCAACATGGATATAATCGCGCGTTAAACTTTCGCTGCTGAACAGATAGCGGCCCAGCGGCAGCGTTCCCAGATCGACCAGTGCCAAATCCGGCCCGGTCAGGGTTTCTTGCGGGATCACCGTACGTCCCAACAGCCAAGGCTCGCCATCACCCAGTAACACAATCTCACGCAGCCAATAGCGTTCGCTGTGGGGCAAATGAGCCGCCTCTTCGGCAAGAAGCTGGTCGCGAGTGATGAAACATTCACGCTGCGGTTCTACCTGCACGCGGCCACAGTGGCACTCAAAACGGCGGGTCATGGAACCTGGCTCCATCAGCCAATCGCTAACGGCGGCAGGTATTGAGGAATGTTCAGACAGCCACTCAATCGGCGGCAGGATGGGGTCCCTAGTGCCAGACATGTTGCTACTCCAGGCCGGAGGCTACGCCCTGCGTGCCGCGCCAAACCATACAAACTGTTAACAGAAAACCATTGTAACGCAGAAATGCAAAAGCGGCAGGCAGATTCGTGGCGTATCGCATTGCCGTTTATCAGGGGAAAACTCTTTTGGAGGTACAGTGAGGGGCAAGCGTGGATCTGACTGACAAGATGCTGGCCCACAGATGAAAAAAGGTGCGCCGAAGCGCACCAATCATCAAGCCAGCATCGGTAGCGTGGGGGACTACCCCTTGCCTTTCACACTACTAATAAACGTTTCTCGTGCGGTGGTGGAACCCAGTTTTTCAGCCTCATTCATCAGCTTCAGCGCTTTATCGATATCCCCAGCCTTGATGGCCTGTTTGATACCGTTATTGAAGTAGGCTTCAGTGTCATTGAGCATCGGCTCTGCTGGTACGACGGCAACCGGTGCAGGTGCCGCAACTGCCGGTGCGGTGGCTCCCACCACTACCGGTGGCGTTGCCGGAGCCGACTGCAACATACCAATCATAATGTTGCTGGCCCCTTGCTCTGCGGTCACCTTCAGCTTCAGCGTGCCGCTGGTGCTGTGGCTGGCGATCGGATCCGGAATATCCGGCACCGCATTACCTACCCCTTGGGCGTAGGCCTTGGCCGGGTTGGTCAGCGTGGTGGTTTTAGCCAGATCCTGCTGGGTGGTATACACCAGCATATAAATCTGTTTTTGCCCCAGTGCCGGGGTCAGTTTCAACGTGCCTTCCAGCCGATCGGCAGACATCACGCCCGGAGGCTGGTAAACGAAGTAGCTGCTCGGATAATAGGCTGCCGGGCGCATGTGTTCATCGAGCACCAATACGCTAGGGGCATAGATCGAATTCTTGCCGGCCAGGCTGCTTAGTTGGATCTCCAGCGATCCGCGATCGGCTGGCAACGTGAATGCGGCAACGGCACCCTGGATCTGGCCCTGATTGATCTGTGGGCTGACGTTATTGAGTTGGACATCCTGAGTTACCGGCGGTACCAACGGCTGCCAAGGCAAGCTTTGCAGGGTGGAAGCACTGATGGCCGGTGCGACGGAAACGTTGGCCGGGGTATCGGCATAGGTCGCCAGCGGTACGCCGACGGTCAACGCCAGAGACAGGCAGAGTGACAGTAGATTTTTTTTCATTGTTATACCCTCTCGCTTTGAGCGTGCATCCCGGCAGTGGGCAGGCAAGCGCACGACTGCCGGTCAAACAGTAAGAAGGAGGGCGTGCAGGCGCCCTCCCGTCAAGCCAGTATTACCACCAGATTTCCATCTGGGCACCGAAGGTGACTTCGCTGTCTTTACCACGGCTGAAGGTATGCATGCTGGTATCGTTATAGGCTGTACCTGCGTTATACCCTGCGCCGGAATCGTTGTTGGCGTAGCCCCACTTCTCGTCCCAGTTGGCGTAGGTCGCGAAGACACGGATCGCCGGACGGGACCAGATGCTGTTACCCGCTTGCCACTGTTGTGCCAAGGTGACTTTGTATTGGCCGTTACGATCGCCGGTACGTTGAGACTTCACGTTGTCGTAGCCGACTTCCATCAGGGTGCTCATGATTGGCGTCCATTTGTACATTGGGCGCACGCCCACGGTGTACCAGGTGGTGCCATTATCGTTGTCGCGGTTGATGTCCTGATACATGGCAACGTACATCATTGCCCAGTCATCGTTGAAATCGATGGCACCGTGATCCAGCACGCGGATCATCTTGCCGTTGTCATCAATGGAGGCACCTTGGCTGCGGCCGTTGTTCTGCGCAGTCATGGAGTCGGTAGCGTACTGCACCACAAACTTGTTGTAGCCGCTCAGGATGCTCTGGGTATGTTCCGCAGTAAACATCCAACCGTCTTTGCTTGCCCCGTCGGCCAGGTGGTAACCGTCCTGTTCATTGGCACGGCCATAATCCACACCCAGTTCCAACGTACCGCCCGGATTCAGCTCAAGGCCAGCCAAACGCAGGTCGAAGGTGTCGTTGACGGTTGGACGCTCGTCACGCTGATTGTCGATATAACCTAAAGAACCACCGGATTCGGTGTTACGGGTTACGGCAGCAGACAGCTTGCCGAAGCCCAGATCGATGTTTTCCAGACCGGCACCAGGACCAGAGATGTCCCAGTAGTAGAAGTCGATCATATGGACGTCATGACGCTGGTAGAAGCGCTTACCGGCCCACATGTTGGCACCTGGCAACGCGTCAATCAGGTTTTTACCCTGCACGTTCACTTCACGGAAGGCCGGACTGGTGGATTCCCAGTCAGACTGTTGCGATACGGAATAGGCCACGTTGGTGTCGAAGTAGAAGCTCTTGTCGCCCTCTTTCCACACTTCCTGACCCAGCTTCAGTTCCGCATAGGTTTCACATTCGTTACCAAGACGGTACTTGCTGCTGGCACCGGTTGTCTGGAAACACTGTTGCTCACCGCCGCTCCCGGTCCAACCGATACCGGAACGCGCATAGCCGTGAAAATCCACCGCCATCGCTTGTGAGGATAAGACACCAGCGGCGACAGCCAGAGTCAGAGGAAGTTTGCGCAGAGTAGTCATCATTATTCTCCTGTTATACAGACCTTGATGCTTTAAACACCCGGTTCCTGATGCAGCCGTTTACACGCCGTACCGTCCTCGCGGAACAGGTGGCAGCGGTGTGGCGGCAGGCCGATAGCGAATGTTGCACCTTCTTCTACCAGCACCACGTCGTTCTGGCGGTAAACCAGGTTTTGACGAATTGCCGGAATTTGGATATGGATTTGCGTCTCGTTACCGAGTTGCTCCACCACCTGTACTTCACCCATCAATGTCACTTCAGATTCAGAACTCGGTAACAGATGCTCTGGCCGGATGCCCAACGAGAGGTTGGCCCCAACTTCAATGCCCTGCCCTTCAACCGGCAACCACACCAATTGGCGATTGGGCATCGGCAGTTCGATTTGCACCCGCTGCGCTTCCACTCCGGTCACTTTCACCGGCAGGAAATTCATCTTTGGCGAACCGATAAAGCCGGCGACAAAGCGGTTGGCTGGATAGTGATAAAGCTCCAACGGCTTGCCGATCTGGGCCACGCGCCCGGCATCCAGCACCACGATTTTGTCGGCCAGCGTCATCGCTTCGACCTGATCGTGGGTGACGTAAATCATGGTGCGCTGCAAGCGCTTGTGCAGACGTGAGATCTCAATGCGCATCTGTACCCGCAGTGCGGCATCCAGGTTGGAAAGCGGTTCGTCCAGCAGGAATACATCGGGTTCAGCCACCAGCGTGCGGCCAATCGCGACACGCTGACGCTGCCCACCGGACAGGGCTTTTGGACGGCGATCCAGCAAGTGCGCCAGTTGCAGCACCTCTGAAACCTGATTGACCCGTTGGGTAATCTCCGCTTTTTTGGCCCCAGCCAGTTTCAGACCGAACGACATGTTGTCGGCCACGGACAGGTGTGGATACAGCGCGTAAGACTGGAACACCATGCCAATGCCACGCTCGGAAGGCGGCACCTCATTCATCCGTTTTTCGCCGATGAACAGATCGCCAGAGGTAATATCCTCAAGCCCGGCGATCATGCGCAGCAGCGTCGATTTACCACAGCCGGATGGCCCGACAAACACCACAAACTCACCGTCATCGATGGTCAGATTGACGTCCTTGGAAATCACTACCTCACCGAAGGCCTTATAAACGCTGCGCAGTGTGACGCTAGCCATGCGTTACTCCCCTGCTTTCGCAGTTAACATTTTGTGTAAAGATGGCGGAACCGAAGCCCGCCAAGACCCATTGATGACCCTCTTGCTGCGCACCGTACTGCCAGGCCATAGGCTTGGTCGCCTCAGCCGGTGCGGCCGGCTGAGTATAAGGCTGTAGGTTGATCAGCGCTTCAAGACATTGATCCTGATGGGTAATAAGTAAACGAATGACGCCATTTTCCTGGCTGACCTGGTCCAGCACCCCGCACTGGATCACCGGGTGCTGACGCAGGGCCAACAGGGCCTGGCAGTAACGCAAAGTTGAATGACTGTCGTGTTGCTGGCGGCTGATGGCCAGCGCACGGTGTTCTATCGCCACCTGTTGATACCAGTGGATCTCTCCTGCGGTGACCTGCTCCGGAGCTTCATGCCAAGGCATTGGGGTTTGTGCCCCCAGCGGTTCTTGCAGATCTGCCGCGTGCGGCAGGCCCAGCTCCTCACCCTGATACAAACAGATGGGAGCGGGCAGCAAGGCTAACAGGGTCAGGAAAGCCTGCGCAGAACGCAGATCGCCTTGCCCCCAGTGGCTGACCACCCGCGGCTGATCGATTTCGCCGGTGCTCCAGACTTTCTCGCCCAGCCGATGGCGATGGGTATGCAATACCTCCACCAGCTTTTCGCAGCTGAACGGCGCTACTTCCAGCGCCAACGCGCTGCGTGCATAGTGCCGTTCGGGAGCAGCGCTGCGGCAGATACGCTGAGTACCTTCACTGTGCCAAAGTGCCAACCCGTGCCCGGCCACTTCCGCACCCGCCTCTGGCGATAACGCCTGCGGCAATAACAGCCCGTCCACCGCCAGTGCTTTCAGATAGGGCAGCGCCGTCATCATGCCGCGCACATCGCCCACCCCATCGCCGTTTCCATCGCGGAAACTGACCGGATGGATCCGGTACAACGTGGGGTGAGTGACGGTACGCATTGGTGACATAGGTACGGCTTCCTGCAGCGTTGGGCGGTGAAAATCAATGTTGCCAATAGTGAGGTAATGGCAAGAAGGGGTAATCATCCGTAACAGGATTTTTCATGGGGGAGGAGATGGGAGGATGAGAGAACGACGATGGGCGGCAAAAGTTCCCGGTATAAAGCAAATCTGTGATCCTCCCTGCAAAAATAGCCCTCCCTTTTGGTGTCCGACACCACAGAATAGGGCGGTTTGCTAGCTGGATCACACTACTCAGGCATGGGGCGTAGACGGGGGGAGGATGAGAACACCGCGGGTTGTGACCCACTATTAACGCGTAACCGCTCTCCTTACCGCAGTCCCCACAGAAGGATTGGATTTATGAATCGCACAATGACAACAACCGTACGTACGCTGGCGCTTTCGGCATTAACGACGCTGGTGCTCTCCTCCTCCGCGTTCGCCAAAATTGAAGAAGGCAAACTGGTTATCTGGATCAACGGCGATAAAGGCTATAACGGCCTGGCCGAGGTGGGTAAAAAGTTTGAGAAAGACACCGGCATCAAAGTGACCATCGAACACCCAGACAAACTGGAAGAGAAGTTCCCGCAGGTTGCCGCTACCGGTGACGGCCCGGACATCATCTTCTGGGCACACGACCGTTTCGGGGGTTACGCGCAATCGGGCCTGTTGGCAGAAATCCACCCTTCCAAAGCCTTCCAGGAAAAAATCTATCCATTCACCTGGGATGCCGTGCGCTTTGACGGCAAGCTGATCGGTTACCCGATCGCGGTGGAAGCCCTATCGCTGATTTATAACAAAGACCTGATCAAAGAAGCGCCAAAAACCTGGGAAGAGATCCCGGCGTTGGATAAAGAACTGCGCGCCAAAGGCAAAAGCGCCATCATGTGGAACCTGCAAGAACCCTACTTCACCTGGCCAATCATTGCCGCCGATGGCGGATATGCCTTCAAATTCGAAGGTGGCAAATACAATATCAAGGACGTGGGCGTAGCCAATGCCGGTTCACAGGCTGGCCTGCAATTTATCGTCGATCTGGTGAAGAACAAGCACATCAACGCCGATACTGACTACTCAATTGCCGAAGCTGCCTTCAACAAGGGCCAGACGGCGATGACCATCAACGGGCCTTGGGCCTGGACCAACATCGAACAAAGCAAAATCAACTACGGCGTGACGTTGCTGCCAACCTTCCAGGGCAAACCCTCCAAGCCGTTCGTTGGCGTGCTGACCGCCGGTATCAACGCCGCCAGCCCGAACAAAGAATTGGCCACCGAGTTCCTGGAAAACTACCTGATCACCGATCAAGGCCTGGCTGACGTTAACAAAGACAAACCACTGGGTGCCGTGGCGCTGAAATCGTTCCAAGAGCAGTTGGCGAAGGATCCGAAGATTGCCGCCACCATGCAGAACTCGCAGAACGGCGAAATCATGCCAAACATCCCGCAGATGAGTACTTTCTGGTATGCGATGCGTAGTGCCGTGATCAACGCCATCACTGGCCGCCAGACGGTGAAAGCCGCGCTGGAAGATGCTCATACCCGTATCACCAAGTAATACCCTGGCCATTGGCGGGCCGTTGTGCCCGCCTTTGCCTGCTGTGCGGGAGGCAGTCGGTCTCTCGCGGTAACACCTGAAAGGAAAGCCCTATGCAACTAACTCACGCCGGCACACCTGCGCGAAAAAAATCGAAGTGGTGGCAGAGCGACCTATTGAAATGGCTGATTGTCGGCCTGTTCAGTCTGGTGACCTGCTATCTGATTGTGGTGATGTATGCACAGGGAGAATATCTGTTCGCCATCCTGACGCTGGTGCTGGTCAGCGCCGGGCTCTACGTGTTCGCCAACCGCCGCGCCTACGCCTGGCGCTACGTGTATCCAGGCGTCGCCGGGATGGGGCTATTCGTTCTGTTCCCGCTGATCTGTACCATCGCTATTGCCTTTACCAACTACAGCAGTACCAACCAACTGACCTTTGAACGCGCCCAGTCGGTGCTGATGCAGCGCCAGTTCCAGACCGGTAAAACCTTCACCTTTGGGCTGTATCCGGCAGAAAACCAACAGTGGCGTTTGCAGTTAACTCATCCAGATAACGGCCAGTTGCTGATTTCCGAACCGTTCAGCCTCAACGGCACTGAGCCGCAAACGCTGAAACTGGCAGTAGAAAGCACCGAGCCTGCCGGTGAACGCGCTACGCTGCGCGTGATCACCCAGAATCGCCAGACGTTGAGCCAGCTTGTCGCCATCCTGCCCGAGGGCGGTGAACTGCGCATGAGTTCCCTGCGCCAGTTCTCTGGCACCAGCCCGCTGTATACGCTAGCCAAAGACGGCAGCACGCTGACCAATAACCAGACCCAGGTACAGTACCGCCCTAACCCGGAAATCGGTTTTTATCAGGCTATCAACGCCGAGGGCAATTGGGCCACCGATACTCTCAGCCCGGGCTATACCGTCACCATCGGCTGGAAAAACTTCTTACGGGTGCTCAATGATGAAGGGATCCAGAAGCCGTTTATCTCCATCTTTGTCTGGACCATTATTTTCTCGGTGATGACCGTGATCCTCACCGTCGCCGTTGGCATGGTGCTGGCCTGCGTGGTGCAGTGGGAAGCGCTGAAAGGCAAAGCGGTGTATCGGGTCCTGCTGATCCTGCCCTATGCGGTACCTTCGTTTATCTCTATTTTGATTTTCAAAGGGTTATTTAACCAGAGCTTCGGTGAAATCAACCTGATGCTCAACGCGCTGTTCGGTATCAAGCCAGCCTGGTTCACCGATCCGATCACCGCCAAAAGCATGATCCTGGTGGTCAACACCTGGCTGGGTTATCCGTACATGATGATACTGTGCATGGGTCTGCTGAAAGCCATTCCCGACGATCTGTATGAAGCCTCGGCAATGGACGGCGCCAGCCCGATGCAAAACTTCTTCCGCATCACCCTGCCGCTGCTGATCAAGCCGTTGACGCCGCTGATGATTGCCAGCTTTGCCTTCAACTTTAACAACTTCGTGCTGATCCAACTGCTGACCCGTGGCGGGCCGGACATGATCGGCACCACGACACCGGCCGGCTATACCGATCTGTTGGTGAGCTATACCTATCGCATCGCGTTTGAAGGCGGTGGGGGCCAGGACTTCGGGCTGGCGGCGGCTATTGCCACGCTGATCTTCCTGTTGGTTGGCGCACTGGCGATCTTGAACTTGAAAGCCAGCAAGATGAACTTTGACTAAGGGAGAACGACAATGGCCATGGTGCAACCCAAATCCCAGCGCGTACGCCTGTGGATCACCCATATTCTGATGCTGAGCTTTATTGCCCTGATCATGTTCCCGTTGCTGATGGTGATCGCGATCTCATTGCGCTCCGGTAACTTTGCCACCGGCAGCCTGATCCCGGACCAAATCTCCTGGGATCACTGGCGCTTGGCGCTGGGGATGAGCGTCACCCAGGCGGATGGCAGCGTGACTCCTCCACCTTTCCCGGTGCTGCTGTGGCTGTGGAACTCGGTTAAGGTCGCGGCAATCACCGCCGTGGGGATCGTGACACTCTCTACCACCTGTGCCTACGCCTTTGCCCGCATGCGTTTTCGTGGCAAAAGCACCCTGCTGAAAAGCATGCTGATCTTCCAGATGTTCCCGGCAGTACTATCTTTGGTCGCACTGTACGCCCTGTTCGATCGCCTGGGGCAGTACATTCCGTTTATCGGCCTCAACACCCATGGCGGCGTGATATTTGCCTATATGGGCGGCATTGCACTGCACGTCTGGACCATTAAAGGCTACTTCGAAACCATCGATAACTCGTTGGAAGAAGCCGCCGCGCTGGACGGTGCCACACCTTGGCAAGCGTTCCGCCTGGTGCTGCTGCCCCTGTCAGTCCCGATCCTGGCGGTGGTATTTATCCTGTCGTTTATCGCGGCGATCACCGAAGTGCCAGTGGCTTCACTATTGTTACGCGACGTGGACAGCTACACGCTGGCCGTGGGCATGCAGCAATACCTCAATCCGCAGAACTACCTGTGGGGTGACTTTGCCGCCGCAGCGGTGCTGTCCGCCATTCCAATTACCGCCGTATTCCTGCTGGCGCAGCGCTGGTTGGTCGGTGGCCTGACGGCGGGTGGGGTAAAAGGTTAATTTTTTGTAGGTGCGCCGCATGCTGCGCCCGTTACACATTCAGCAACATTGCCACTTTGTTATCAATTTCTTTTGCGTTTAGGCCACTGCAATACGTTTGATGTACTTGGTTTCTCTCTGATCAATACCTGTGTCTTTGGCGGCCTGCGCGGGCCGCCATTTTTATGGTTTTACTCCCGCTTGAGCCGGTCGGTATTGGCCAAGTACAGGGTCACTACCAATACTAATATTGCTCCGGAATAAATCAGCGTATCGAAAGGGTTCTCATGATCAACGATGATCAGGCGAATAATCGCGGTAATGCCAATATAGATAAAGTAACGCAGCGGGAAGTGATAGCCTGACTCAAAATATTTAACAATCAAGGCGATAAACTCGAAATAGAGGAAGTAAATCACGATCCCCTCTATCAACTGATACGAGGAAGACTCTTCGTTACTCACGAATAAGACTTTCGCCAGATGAAAGGTTTCCTTGACCAAAAAAACCACCAAAATCGCCGCCAATAGCAGTAATCCCACGTTCAGTACCCGCTGTAACCCTTTAGCTATCATCAATGAGCGTGACGTTTTTGCCATGATTTCTCCCATCGTTCAGTCACTTATTAGTGCAGAAAATGCCTTATGGGCTTTTTCCGAAAGTTGCACTAATTGTTTATGTTCAGGCTAATTAACCTAATTTCAATAAGTTGCGTGAATTCATTACGCTTGTATATATTTGTAGCAAATTGAAATGTCCTCTATCATGGGCGTAGCCTTAGGCATTATGCCTATAAATTCCAGTAATTAAGAAAGGAACTTTCATGCGAGCTAAACTTCACGCACTGGTCGCGGCGGGCCTTTTCACCTGTTCGTTTGCCAGTTACGCTGGCGGGCTGGTGACTCCTGATAACGATCTGCGCAATGACCTCGCCTGGTTATCCGATCGCGGTGTGATTAACGTCAGCCTGTCTACCTGGCCACTGAGTCAGGAAGAGATCAACTCTGTGCTGGCGCAGGCCAGGCCGGTGACCAACACCGAGAAAAACGTTATCGACCGCGTACAGCGTCGCGTGGGCGATCTAAAAGCCAACATAACCGTCACCGGCTATACCTCCACCGACAAACCGGGCACGCCGCAGGGCTTCGGTCAGAGTCACTATGCCGACAGCAGCCTGACCATCGGCGCCGGTGCCAACGGTGAGTTCTGGGATGTGCGCCTGCAAGGTGCGGTAGAAGGCGATCAGCGCGTCTCCGATGGTTCCAAATTCAACCTGAACGGCTCTTACGGTGCCATCAAAGTATGGAACCAATGGCTGTCATTTGGCGAAGTTTCTCAATGGTGGGGCCCAGGCTATGACGGCAGCCTGATCCGTTCCGACGCGGCTCGCCCGGTGGCTGGCTTTATGTTGCAGCGTGCGGATCAATCTCCGTTTGAAACGCCTTGGTTGTCCTGGATCGGTCGTTGGCAGTACCAGATCACCGCTGGCCAACTGTCACAATACACTGCAATCCCTAACACCAAGCTGATCGGTGGCCGTCTGACCATGATGCCAACCGACTTCCTGGAATTGGGTGCCTCACGCATCATGCAGTGGGGTGGCGATGGCCGTCCACAATCCTTCAGCTCATTCTGGGATGGTTTTACCGGCCGTGATAACGATGATTCCGGCCAGGGCAACGATCCAGGCAACCAGCTTGCCGGTTTCGACTTCAAGTTGAAAATGCAGCCGTTGATCGGTATGCCAGTCAGCCTGTATGGCCAGTTGGTAGGCGAAGATGAGGCGGGCTATCTGCCATCACAGAATACCTACCTTCTCGGACTGGAAGGTCACCCAGAGTGGGGTCCAACCGTCATTAACTGGTATATCGAAGGGGCAGATACCCGCGCCAATATGAGCCGCAAAGGTTACGTGTATACTCACTACACCTATAAGGACGGTTACTATCAGCAAGGCTACCCGCTGGGCCACGCCATGGGGGGTGATGGTCAGATGCTGTCCGGCCGTGTAGAGCTGGTGCTGGACGATGGTCAGCGTTGGAGCACTCGCCTGGTGTACGCCAAGGTGAACCCGCTGAACCAGAGCATCAACCAGGCATTCCCGAAATCCGACACGCTGAAAGGCATTCAGTTGGGCTGGGGCTATACCTTCCCTCACCAGGTGAAGTTTGATACCAGCCTGTGGTACACCGATAACAACAAAAGCACCGCCGATGACGTGGGTGCCGGTGTCAGTATGGCAGTACCGATCAATCTGTGATCCCTACAGACGTCAAAAACCCGCCGAGGCGGGTTTTTTATTGACTGCAATTCAGCACAACTTAACGCCAGGCTTTAAAGCGATTGATCAAACCGTTGGTTGAGGTGTCGTGGCTGGTTACCGCTTCTTTGCCTGCCAGTTCCGGCAGAATACGGTTGGCCAGTTGTTTGCCCAACTCTACGCCCCATTGGTCGAAGGTGAAGATGTTGAGGATCGCGCCTTGGGTGAAGATCTTGTGCTCATACAGCGCAATCAGACTACCCAGGCTGAACGGGGTGATTTCACGCAGCAGGATGGAGTTAGTTGGGCGGTTGCCTTCAAACACTTTGAATGGGGCAACGTGCTTAACTTCTTCCGGTTTTTTACCCTGTGCGGCGAACTCTTCCTCGACCACGTCCAGTGATTTACCAAACGCCAGCGCTTCTGTCTGTGCGAAGAAGTTCGACAGCAGTTTGGCGTGGTGGTCGCTCAATGGATTGTGGCTGATGGCTGGAGCAATAAAGTCACAAGGAACCAGCTTGGTGCCCTGATGGATCAGTTGATAGAACGCGTGCTGGCCGTTAGTGCCAGGCTCGCCCCAGATAATCGGGCCAGTCTGGTAATCTACCGGGTTGCCATTACGATCAACGTACTTGCCGTTAGACTCCATGTTGCCCTGTTGGAAGTAAGCGGCAAAACGGTGCATATACTGATCGTACGGCAAGATCGCTTCGGTTTCTGCGCCGAAGAAATTGTTGTACCAGATGCCGATCAGCGCCAACAGCACCGGCAGGTTTTGCTCGGCAGGCGTTTGGGCAAAGTGTTTGTCCATCTCATGCGCACCGCTCAGCAGTTGCTCGAAGTTTTCAAACCCCAGAGACAGCGCAATAGACAGGCCGATGGCGGACCACAGAGAGTAACGCCCCCCCACCCAGTCCCAGAATTCGAACATATTGTCGGTGTCGATACCGAACTCGGCCACCGCTTTACCGTTGGTAGACAGCGCGGCGAAGTGTTTGGCAACGTGCTGTTGATCGCCAGCAGTGCTCAGGAACCAGTCGCGCGCGCTGAGGGCGTTGGTCATGGTTTCCTGAGTGGTGAAGGTTTTAGACGCCACCAGGAACAGCGTGGTAGCTGGATCCAGCGGTTTTAACGTTTCGGCGATATGGGTGCCGTCTACGTTGGAAACAAAGTGCATGTTCAGATGGTTTTTATACGGACGCAGCGCCTCAGTAGCCATATAAGGGCCAAGGTCTGAACCACCGATGCCGATGTTGACCACGTCGGTAATCGGTTTGCCGGTGTAACCTTTCCAGTCGCCGCCGATCACGCGATCGCAGAACTGTTTCATCTTCGCCAGCACCGCATTGACTTCCGGCATCACGTCCTTGCCATCGACGATGATTGGCGTATTGCTGCGGTTGCGCAGCGCAACGTGCAACACGGCACGATCTTCCGTGCGGTTGATTTTCTCACCGGCAAACATCGATTTGATCGCGCTTTGCAGGTCGGTTTCTTTCGCCAGTGCCTGCAGTTTCTCCAGGGTTTCTGCGGTGATGCGGTTTTTGGAATAATCCACCAGCATCTGATCGTTAAAGGTGGCAGAGAACTTGGAGAAGCGCTCACTATCCTGAGCAAACAGGTCACGGATCTGGACGTCTTTCATTTGTTCAAAATGTTGCTGCAGGGCTTGCCAAGCAGCGGTTTGACTAGGATTGATATTTTTCATAGCGGCGCTCTTATGCTTGAGAATGAATATGAGGTGATTGACCGATTGTAGCCTGTTCGTCTGTGATTATGATCTCTTTTCTTGCGATAGGCGTTAACTGTCAGTTCGCTACGCTCCATTTTTACCTTTCCACAACAATCTGCTGATATTTCAGCTAACAGCCTGTTATCACTACGCTGAAATGGACCTCTGACCACGCTTTTCTCTTCATGCCCGGCCCGCGTTATCCGGTCGCTCTGCTCCCTCCAGCTCGCAGATGAAAATCCCTCAACGTCTGCCCGTTGACAGCAGCGCTCAAACCCGTTATTCCTAATCACCTACTTGCACATCCGTTGTGCAAGCCAGAAGAGGCGCGTCGCCCAGGTAGAGTGTCAGAGGAGCCCGTATCCGATGACGGCACAGGAGGGGGAGCGACGCCGAGGCGAGATGCTTGCGGCAATCATCACGTCGGCTACAGGGGCTGAATCCCCTGAGTTGTCACCATGGGCTGCCCGAACAGGCAGTCAGCAAGGTGGGGCGCTTCTGGGTGTATCGTAGCCTCAACCTCTACGCCTGCTCCCTGTTTACCGCTCTTCCCTTGTGCCAAGGCTTATGGAAATTAAATGCCAATTTGAATGGCGTCCCTGACACGAGGTTTTACATGACTCAAGCAGCACCCCAGAACGCAACCGTAGTAGCCAAATTCGGCGGCACCAGCGTGGCCGATTTCGAGGCGATGAACCGCAGCGCCGACGTAGTACTCTCCAATCCCGATGTCCGTTTGGTGGTACTTTCCGCCTCTGCCGGTGTCACCAACCTGTTGGTCGCTTTGGCCGACGGTTGCGAAGCTGAAAAGCGCAATGAGCAGCTAGCAGAAATCCGCCGCATTCAATACGCCATCCTTGAACGCCTCGATAACCCGGTGGTGGTGCGCGAAGAAATCGACCGTATGCTGGAAAATATCACCACACTGTCGGAAGCCGCTGCGCTGGCGACCTCTGCCGCACTGACCGATGAGCTGGTCAGCCATGGCGAACTGATGTCTACCCTGCTGTTTGTGGAAATTCTGCGTGGCCGTAAAGTGCAGGCAGAGTGGTTCGACGTGCGTAAAGTGATGCGCACCGACGACCATTTCGGCCGTGCTATGCCAGATGCAGCTGCGCTAACCGAATTAGCTCAAACCCTGTTAAAACCGCGCCTGCAACAAGCATTGGTGATCACCCAGGGCTTTATCGGTTGCGAACCGAAAGGCCGCACCACCACGCTAGGCCGTGGCGGCAGTGACTACACCGCGGCCCTGTTGGGCGAAGCGTTGGGAGTTAGCCGTGTGGATATCTGGACCGATGTTCCAGGTATCTATACCACCGACCCACGCGTGGTGCCTGCCGCCAAACGTATCGATAAAATTGCCTTTGAAGAAGCGGCGGAAATGGCCACCTTCGGTGCCAAAGTGTTACACCCGGCCACCCTGCTGCCTGCCGTACGCAGCGACATCCCCGTCTTCGTCGGCTCGAGCAAAGATCCTGCTGCTGGCGGCACACTGGTGTGTAATACCACGGAAAATCCACCGTTGTTCCGCGCACTGGCCTTGCGCCGTAAGCAAACCCTGCTGACGCTGCACAGCCTGAACATGTTGCACGCACGCGGCTTCCTGGCCGAAGTGTTTAACATCCTGGCCCGGCACAATATCTCGGTCGATCTGATCACCACCTCCGAAGTCAGCGTGGCGTTGACCATGGATACCACCGGCTCCACCACCACCGGCGGTAGCCTGTTAACCACGTCACTGCTCACCGAACTTTCCTCGTTATGCCGGGTGGAAGTGGAAGAGAATCTGGCGCTGGTCGCCCTGATCGGCAACAAGCTGTCACAGGCTTGCGGCGTCGGTAAAGAGGTGTTCGGCGTACTGGATCCGTTCAATATCCGCATGATCTGTTACGGAGCCAGTAGCTATAACCTGTGCTTCCTGGTGCCAGGTGATGATGCGGAGCGCGTGGTACAAACGCTGCATCACAATCTGTTTGAGTAAGCCCCTCCCCCTCTACCACAAGGAGGGGGGACTGAACGTGCTACAACTTAATTCCTGCATCTGGCTTTAACACGGGCGCAGCATGCAGCGCCCCTACGTAGCGCCACATTAACTGCCGACAACGCTGAGCTGGCTCCCTCGCCCTTGGGGAGAGGGCCAGGGTGAGGGGAGATTGATTGGCCTTAACTGAATTTACAGAGGCTCAGCGCACTGAGCCCGCTACAACACACACCACCCACTTCCCGTTCAATATTGGCAAAGGATAATCCCTCTCATGCTGGCAAGAATCACACGCTTATTCCCATTATGGGCCGTGCTGCTCTCCATTGCGGCCTACTACACCCCGTCGACCTTTACCGGTCTCAGCCCCTACGTCAGCGTACTGCTGATGTTGATCATGTTTGCCATGGGCGTCACCCTGCGCCTGGACGACTTCAAACGCGTGCTGTCGCGCCCCGGCCCGGTAGCGGCGGGGATTTTCCTGCATTACCTGATTATGCCGCTGGCCGCCTGGCTGCTGGCGATGCTGTTTCGTATGCCGCCGGATCTCTCCGCCGGTATGGTGCTGGTAGGCAGCGTCGCCAGCGGCACCGCCTCCAACGTGATGATCTATCTGGCGAAAGGTGATGTCGCGCTTTCGGTGACCATTTCGGCCGTTTCGACACTGGTTGGCGTTTTTGCCACCCCGCTGCTGACACGCCTGTATGTCGACGCCGAGATCAGCGTGGATATCATGGGGATGTTATTAAGCATTCTGCAGATCGTGGTGATCCCGATTGGATTGGGCTTGATCATCCATCATAGCTTCACCAAAACCGTCAAACGGGTTGAACCCTATCTGCCAGCCCTGTCGATGGTCTGTATTGTAGCGATCATCAGCGCGGTGGTGGCAGGTAGCCAGAGCCATATTGCCTCGGTAGGCTTTGTGGTGATCATTGCGGTGATCCTGCATAACGGCATCGGGCTGCTCGGGGGCTACTGGGGCGGAAAAATGCTCGGGTTCGACGAATCCACCTGCCGTACGCTGGCGATTGAAGTCGGTATGCAAAACTCCGGGCTGGCGGCTACGCTAGGCAAGATTTACTTCTCACCGCTGGCGGCGTTGCCGGGTGCGCTGTTCTCGGTATGGCACAATCTGTCCGGCTCACTGCTGGCAGGCTACTGGTCAGGTCGCCCAATTAAAAAGCAGGATTGATAACCAGCGGGCGCAGCATGCTCATGCTGCGCCCCCGATTTCCCCTCATCCTTTACGGCGTTCTAGGGTTTTCTTCCCAATCACGGTCGTCGTCTTTCTCATCCTGATCGAGTGCGTTATAGGCCACCGCGCAAAACAGCGAGTTCAGCCGTTTCATATCCCCCAACAGCGCCAGGTGCAACGAGCTGGTTTCAATACTTTGCACGTTTTGCTGATGCAGGCGATCGACATGCGCATGAGCATAGCGACGATCCAGGATACGGAAACGGTGCTTGGCACGGCGTAACCGCTTGGCGCTGGTGATATCCCCGGAGAGAAACACCGACAGGCTCAGGCGTAAATTATCGGTAAGTTTTTCATGTAACTGGTCGAGTTCGGCCAAACCTTCAGACGAGAATGAGCTGCGCGCACCATGGGATTGATCCGCCACATCGCTGGCCATACGTTCGATGATATCGCCTGCCTGTTCCAGGTTGAGGGCCATTTCGATGATCTCCGCCCAGCGGCGCGAATCCTCTTCCCCCAGATCCTCCCTCTGGATCTGCGCCAGATAGAGCTTGATAGCGGTGTACAACACGTGAACATCATCGTCCAGACGGCGAACTTCTTTGGCCTGGATGCGCTTACCGTGTAACACCTCATGGTGCAGGATCATCATATGCTCAACCACATCCCCCATCCGCAGGGTTTCCCTGGCCGCATTGGCCAGTGCGAGGCTTGGTGTATCCAGGGCGCTGACGTCGAGGTGGCGTGGCCGCAAGCGAGGATCTTCGGTCGGCGCATCGACGATCCACGTTTCACACAGACGCGCCATCGGCCCGGACAGTGGCACCTGTAACAGACACCGCACCAGGTTGTAGAACATGTGGAAATAGATCACCAGCTCTTCGGCATTGCCAGGCAGCCGCTCAATGCAGTGCGCAATCAGGGAGACAAACGGCAGCACCAACGCACTACCCAGCAACTTGAACAACAGACTACCCAATGCCACACGCCGGCCTGCGGCATTCTGGCCGCTGGTGTTAAGCATCACCAACAGGCCGCTGCCCAGGTTGGCCCCGATCACCAGACACAGTGCCACCTGGAGAGAAATCACGCCTGAAGCGGTTAACGTCGCGGTCAATAACACCGCCGCTAGGCTCGAGTAACTGATAATGGCAAACAGGGCGCCAATCAACGCATCGAGCATCACATCGCCGGTCAGCGACGAGAAGATAACCTTAACTCCGTAGCCCTGAGTGATCGGCGTCGCGGCCGCCACAATCAGTTCCAACGCCAAAACAATCAGGCCGAGGCCGATAGCGACCCGCCCCATCTGACCAACGCGGGTTTGCTTGCGGCTGAGGAATAAAATCACGCCGACAAAAATCAGCAGCGGTGAAAGCCAGGAAAGGTTGAACGTCAGCACGCGCGCCATGATTGCCGTGCCAACATCGGCCCCGAGCATAATCACCAGCGCAGGCCCAAGCCCCACCAGCCCTTGTGCGACAAAGGAAGAAACCAGCAACGCCGTCGCATTACTGCTTTGTACCAACGCGGTTACACCGATACCAGCCACAAAGGCCAGCGGCTTTTTCTCTATGCTGCTGCTCAGAACCTGGCGCAGATTGGCGCCATAGACTCGCATAATGCCGGTGCGGACAATGTGGGTTCCCCACACCAGCATGGCAATGGCGGAAAGCAGATTAAGAAGGGTCAACACGGAAGGCTCGCTCCATTGACGCCCGGCAGGCACCACAGGCTATCCCGCCTGCCAGACGCCAGTTAAGCAGGACAGCGGCAAATCATGTCGTTCTATCTAGAGAGGGGGAGAGCTCACCATGTAATGATCAAACGGTGCGACAGCGAAATCATGCAACTACCCGAAAACTAACAGTTTGTAATTGTAGCCCATTTTGGCTGCTCTCGGGTGGGAATCGGCCTGAGGTGTCTAAAAACTGTGCAGAATCAATGAACTCCAGGGTACGAATGTTATTCTACTCGTAACACTTCAACCCTGGGTAAACGATGCTGATGGAACACCCTGGTTTTGCAGCCATTATCGTTGGTGGTGGCGTTGCAGGCTGCACGACAGCCCTGCTGTTGGCACGTGCGGGTATCAATACCTTGTTACTGGAACGAGGCACTCAGGCGGGCAGTAAAAACGTCAGCGGTGGCAGGTTGTACACTCACGCCTTGACGGAGCTGTTGCCGGATTTTGCCACCACCGCCCCGCTGGAACGTCATATCACCCAGGAAAAGCTTTCGATGGTGAGCGGTGATAGTGCGGTGACGCTGGATTATCGCCATACCTTGCCCTGTTCCTACAGCCTGCTGCGTGCCCGTTTCGATCCCTGGCTGATGGCGCAGGCGGAAGCTGCTGGTGCGCAATGTCTGACGGGCGCACTGGTCGATGAGTTGATAGTGCAGCAAGGCCGGGTTGTTGGCGTTATGGCGGGAGGTGAAGCGCTATACGCCAACACGGTGATCCTGGCGGAAGGGGCCAATACGCTGCTGAGCGAGCATGCTGAATTACAACCGAAGCCACCAGCATCAACGATGGCGATCGGCGTCAAAGAGGTGCTGGCGCTGCCGCGCGAGCGGTTGGAAGAGCGTTTTGCCCTGGAAGATAATCAAGGTTGCGCCTGGCTATTCGCTGGTCAGCCCACGCAGGGCAAAGTTGGCGGTGGCTTCCTGTATACCAACCGCGATAGCCTGTCGCTCGGCGTGGTATGCAATCTCTCCAGCCTTACCGATAGCCAAGTGGCCCTGCCGCAGATGCTGCAACAGTTCAAACAGCACCCTGCCGTGCGGCCACTGCTAAGAAATACCGAGCTGCGTGAGTACAGCGCCCATCTGATCCCCGAAGGGGGAGCGGAAAGCATGCCACCTCTCTACGGCCCAGGTTATCTGCTGGTTGGCGATGCTGCGCGGCTGTGTATCAATAGCGGGCATACCGTGCGGGGTATGGATCTGGCGATGCTATCGGCCCAGGCCGCAGCGGAAACCTTGATTACTGGGCAGGAGCTACGGCATTATCCTTTGCGGCTGCAACAAGGTTCGCTCTGGGCGCTGATCCAGCAGTATCGCCGCCTGCCGGAAATGATGTTGCAATCGCCGCACTGGTTTAATCGCTACCCACAGCTGGCAGCGGACGTGTTGCAAGAGATGTTTGAGGTCAATGGAAATGCCCCCACGCCGTTGCGTAAGCTACTGTGGCGCCACGCGCGCCGCATCGGTCTGAAGCAATTACTGAAAGATACCGTCAATGGAATGCGCAGCCTATGAGACAGCCCGATCTCAGCCACAACCATTATCAGGTGGATCATGCCAATCCACACATCATCCTGGCCGATGCACAGGATCGGATGATGCTGATGCGTTTGGTACTCGCCTGCCCGGCCGGATTATATCAATTCCAGCCGGACGGCAGCCTGCGTTTCGACGTGCAGGGCTGTCTGGAATGCGGCACCTGTCGCCTGCTGTGTGGGGAAGAAACCATCGCCCGTTGGCGCTACCCGCAGGCAGGTAACGGGATTGAATTCCGCTTCGGTTAAAGGGCATCAGATAATGCGGTTAACACCTCGTGCATATCACCCACAATCCCCACGTCGGCCTGGGCAAAAATAGCCGCCTGCGGATCCTGGTTGATCGCCACAATAAACTTGCTATGACGAATACCGATAGCGAACGCCGGGGAACCGGAGACTCCTGCTGCAATGCAAACCTCGGGGGCAATGATGGCTCCAGACATGCCCAATAAGCGGTCCATCTCGCACCAAGCATTCATGACTACCGGCCTGCTGGCAGCCAGTTCAGCGCCCATGTTGCTGGCCAACTGCTGCACCTGAGCTACCTGCTGGGCACTGCCGGCCCCTTCCCCGATGGCTAGCACATAGCGAGCCCGACTCAGTGTTGACGCTTCTGGTTGCGGTGAACTCACCGAAGCCAATAGCCACTCGGCATCGGCTATCTTCGTTGGCTTAAAGCGTTGTGCTACAACCGGGCTGGGCCCTATTTCCACACTTGCCGCACCGCTGCGGGCTACGCTCAGGCACCAAGGTTCCCGCGTCATCGCCAGTTCAGCCGTGAGGTGGTTACCATACACGGCTTTGGTTACCCGGCATTCGTTGCCGTTAATGTGTAACCGTTCCACCGCACAACAGGCAGAGCCGCCACTCCGGCAGGCCAGACGCGTTGCCAATTCCCCCCCTTCATCGCCTGCAAACAGCATCAATCGCGGTTCGAAGGCTTGCCGCATCTGCTCCAATACCGCTATTCGCGCCTCTGCCAGCCGGGGAGTGGTGACCCAACGTATCTGTGTCACCTCACCGTCCAGACGTGGCAGGCTCTGCGGCTTTTCATCGCTGAACAGCCACAGCTCCAGGCTCTCTGCGGTAAGTTGACTCAGTTGCAGGAACTGATTGATCTGGTTGGCCTGGGCATAAAAGCTGGAGGCATCCGCATCCAATATCAGCGCAATATTCATCATGACCACCGTTCACGAAGATAATCCTGGCACAGCTGCTGCACTTTCTGCTCTATGCTGCCCCCCTCAATCACGACCCCGGCGCGCCGATGTTCCACATGCGTAAAGCCCCTCAGATGCACATCACCGGCAGGCTGTTCCGTCATCGCCAGATCGGTAGGTGACAAATGTTGGATCTGCCGCTTACCCGCAGCCAGCTTCTGCTGCAACGTGGGAACGCGTAACGCACTCGCCTGTTGCGAGTTCCCTACCACTAATACCAAAGGAGGCATCACCGTCATCACCTCCTGACCAAAAGCGGTTTGCCGGGTAACCCGTAGCCCCCCCACCTGTTCGGCCGCCGCTAATTGGCAAACACCGGTGATACAGGGCCAGCCAAGGCGTTCAGCCAACATCAAAGGAGTCTGGCTGTTTTGCCCCTCAAGGCTTTGCGCTCCCATGACGATCACCTGCTGCGGGGCAATCTGTTGCTGATAAGCCGCGACCAACGCGGCAATCGTTGCAGGGTTAAAACGTAGATCCCAATCCGCAGGAGGCTCAATGCGTACCGCCTGCTGATATTCCAACGCCATCAATTGCTTCAGCGCCGGTTCGGCCATCGCGTCGGCCACCGTCAAGACGCTTAGGCTAAGTTCCATCTGGTCACGCAGCATCAGCACCATTTCCGCCGCGCTTTCGTCATAGCCGCTTAACAGACGCCGGGCAAAGCGAGTGTCGATCTGCAACCGTTCATCAGGCTGCCAATCGCTCTGTGCCAACATGCCCAAATCCGGTGCGACCTTAATCGCCAACAGCAGGTTCATCCGTTTCTCCTGTCAGTGGGCGATTAACGGCTTTACCGAGGAGGCGCCCACCAGCGTCATATCCTTGGTTTCCGGAGCCCACAAAATTGAAACTACCGCCCCAAGCACCAACACACCGGTCAGGATCAGCATGGTGCCTTGCAGACCCAACGAAAGCATCGACAGCGGTAGCAAGGCGGTACCAATAGCCGATCCGAGCCGACTCATCGAAGTGGCAAAACCGACGCCCAATGAACGAATATCGGTCGGGAAACTTTCCGCCGGGAACACTCCGACCAGATTACTGACCGCCGAAATCGTCAGCGTAAAGACGGCAAACAGCACCAGCATTGTCCCCTGCCCAGGCGGCACAAAGGCCAATGCCCCCAGGCTGGCTGCCAGTACCCAGAACGCGCCAATCAGGAAGCGACGGCGCGGCAGCCATTGGGTCAAGGCAATACCCATCACCGCCCCCACCATCAGCAAGCCATTGAGCAGCAGATCGGTAGCAAAGCTTTGGCTTTGTCCTAATGTGGTCAGGATCGAGGGCAGGAAGGTATAGATGGCGAAATAAGGGATCACCAGGCAGACAAAGAACAGGCTGTTGAACGCGGTGCGCCGCCAGTAACGCGGCGAAAACAAGGTGTGCATATGACGTGCGGTTTCTACCGGGATTTCGTCATTGAGGATCACCTGCGGGCCAAAACAGCGCAGCACCACTAGATGTGCCTCGGCGATCCGCCCTTTGCGCATCAGCCAACGTGGCGACTCCGGCGTGCCGATGCGTAATAACATAATCAACAGCGCAGGCACGGCGCTTGAGGCCAGCAGCCAACGCCAGGACTCTGGCCCCAGATCGGCCAGAAAATGGCCGGCAAACCCGGCGGCGACGTAACCCAATGTCCAGATCACGCTAAAGGATCCCAGCAGGATGCCGCGATGCTTACGCGGAGCAAACTCGGCCAGCATGGTATGGCCGACGGCATAATCGCCCCCTAGCCCGATCCCTACCAACACCCGTAGCCAGAACAGCTGTTCCGGCGTAGTGGCGAAAAACTGCATCACGGAAGCCAACGTGATGATGACAAAACTGAAGCTGAAAATTTTCTGGCGGCCAATATGGTCGGAGACCCAGCCCAATACCAGGCTACCCAGGAACAGGCCAATCAGCGCTGAACTGCCGATCATCCCTTCCCAAAATGGCGTCAGCCCCATTTGCGGCTTGAGCTGGGCCAGCGCAAAACCAATCACCCCCAGCACATAGCCGTCGGTAAGGTGTGCGCCAAAGGTCAGCCCCGCCATTTTAAAATGAAAAGCGTTAAGCGGAATATCATCCATGCGCACTTGCCGAGGCAGCCGTGATGTCATCGTTACCCCCCAATTACTGCGCTAAAAAACCAATGGCATGAGGGGGTTAGTTATGGCGATGTCCCCCCTCACCCTAACCCTCTCCCAAAGGGAGAGGGGACCGTACGTGCCACAACTTAATTACAGTGCCCGACCTCAACATTGGATCCTGTTACAGATTGAATTCCATACCCGATAACAGCTCCGCACCAGCTCCCTCTCCTTGTGGGAGAGGGTTGGAGTGAGAGTGCTGTTATTTTTCAATCGGATAAATGGTGCCGGTATTCATGATGCCATTCGGGTCGTACACCTCTTTCAGCGCCTTGAGGATGTAGTAGGCGCTGCCGTGTTCATCCTTGGTCCAGTGCACGCGGTGCTTACCAATGCCATGGTGATGCACCATCGAACCGCCCTGCTTGATGGTCTCTTCCACAATGATTTTATTCAGTGGGTTGTGATACTTGTCGATCTCTTCTTCCGGCTTGCAGTCCACCACGTTGTAGTCGTACACGAAGTACATATTGGTGCCATTGATATAGCTGTGTGACGAGTGGCCGCCCAGCATAGTGATATCACCAGCATGTGGGAACTCATCGCGGATGCGGCGGATCACATTCTCGTAAATCGCATTGATGCAGCCCCAATCGCCAGAAACTTCGGTGGTGAAGCCCATGTTGTTGGTCTTCATGATCTGCACGCGTTCTGCCGCCACTTTTTCCGGGCCCCAGTTCAGATTGTTGAACCAGGCTTCAATCAGCTTGCTGTCGACCTTTTTACATTCCGGATAGCGTTTGACGATTTCATCAATCCCCGTGCCGGTCGCCTGCGCAATCCCTTTGGCCCCTTCGGCCATAAAGATCAGCACGCATTTGCCTTCGGCGAAGTGGGTAAAGTGTTGGGTGCCGTCTTCTGCATCATACAAACGGGCAATGGAAGGACGATAGCCTTCGACCATTACTTCACGCAGGATGTCGAAACCGGTCGGCATGTTATCGAGGATATAACCGTAAAACAGGTTGTTTTCCGGCATGTATTTGAAGATTTTCACCGTCACTTCGGTGATAAAGCACAGCGCGCCTTCGTTACCGATAATCACGTGGCGGATATCCGGACCAGCGGCACGGCGCGGCACGTTTTTAATGCGGGTGATATTGCCATTCGGGAACACGGCTTCCAGCCCAACCACCATGTCTTCGATCGCCCCGTACAGCGTGGAGAACTGGCCGATACTGCGCGTCGCGACCAGGCCGCCCATCTGAGCCAGTGGTTTGGACTGCGGGGAGTGGCCGGTAGTGTAACCCTGGGCGCGCAACTGATTCTCCAGTACCTCTAACGGTACGCCGCACTGTGCCGTGGCCTGCATATTGCGAATATCAATGTTGATGACCTTGTTCATCCCTGAGCCATCCAGCACCACGGAATTCTTCACCACCGTTTCCAACCCGCCTTCAGTAGCCGAAGCCCCGGTGCGCGGTACGCCAGTAATGCCGTGCTTATTCATAAACGCCAGCACGTCGGAGACCTGTTGGGTATCGGCCAGCTTCACCACGGCCGCAGGCAGCGGTTGAGTAAACACGCCGTGAATATCGGCATATTTGCGGAAGCGGTCTATGCTATTTTTTTGCAGCACTTTTTCATCGGTAATAACCCGCTCAGGGCCAACCATTTCTTTTAACTGAACGACAATTTCTTCACGAGATAGAGACATAACCAACCCTTCCTAATTTAAGAATAGATAAAATGAGCTTAAGTAAAATTAAAAGGAACCACCCATTAATTTAGCGAACCAAATAACCTCCATCGACCACCAACAAATGACCGTTAACATAATCAGAGGCACGACTAGCTAAAAATACCATTGCGCCCATCAAATCTTGGGTTTCACCCCAGCGATTGGCTGGAATATGATCAAGTACGCGCTTATTGGTTTCAGGGTTTTTACGTGTTTCTACCGTAATGTCTGTCGCATAATAGCCCGGAGCAATGCCGTTCACCTGAATATTGTATTGCCCCAACTCGTCGCAATAGGCTTTGGTGAAACCGGCCAACGCATGTTTAGTGGCCGAATAAGCCGGTGACCACTGGCCGCCCAGATAAGAGAACAGGGAACAGATATTGATTATTTTCCCCTGTTTTTTCGGGATCATGATTTTTGCCGCTTCATAGCTCAATTCAAAGGCGGCGGTAAGGTTGATGTCGATCATCGGATCCCAGTCTTCACGGCCGAAATCCAGCACCTTGTTCAGCTTACAGATCCCGGCGTTGTTCACCAGAATATCCACCGAACCAAAGGTCTCCAGGCACTGGGCAATCACTCTGGCAGGCGCGCCTTTTTCCGTGATATCCACCTGCATGAACTCAACCTTAACCCCTTGCTGCTCAATCATTTCGCGGGTTTGGCCCTTATCCATGATAAAGCTTGGAATGAACAGATTCGCACCAGCCTTGGCCAACGCCATGGCAAATGCCTGCCCCAGACCACTGTTGCCACCGGTGACAATGGCGGTTTTGCCTTTTAGCGAGAAGAAATCTAATGAGAACTCATTTAACGCGTTTGTTGACATGATTGTGCCCCTTGGTCCGGAAAAAACGCAAAAAAAAAGAGAAAAGCAACCTCCCCTGCGCTTGGCAGAGAAGTTACTTTTCTCATCGTCTCTAGTAACTGGCAAAAAAAGTAACACATTCGTTCCTGGCTATTCCGTGACGCCAATCACAAATTCATTTCTTGATGATCCGGATTAAGATTAAACACCGACCTCACTTATTTATTTCGGCTTAATATGGTGAATTACTGCGCGATTAGGATCTAACCAAATGGCCCCACCTCGGTTTTGTGATAACTCTCACAGATGAAATACAGCCTAGCGTGTTATTTATTAACGCAGTTACTGAAAGAGACGAAGAGAAAAGTAACTTCCTGCATTGCGGGAAGCTTGCTTTTCTCTTTTTTTGTTTAACGGATGTACCCAATAACAATTAATGGGTATATTTATGCGGAACTTCACCATGGAAAAAAACAATTCCCACCGTTGGTTAACGCTGGCAATAATAAGTATCAGCGGCGGAGTAAGTTTCGATCTCGCCTATCTACGCTATATTTATCAAATCCCGATGGCCAAGTTTATGGGATTCTCCAATACCGAAATTGGCCTCATCATGAGCACCTTCGGTATCACTGCGATTATTCTGTATGCCCCTAGCGGGATCATTGCCGATAAATTCTCTCATCGCAAGATGATAACCTTCGCGATGATCGCCACCGGCCTGTTAGGGCTGCTGATGGCGGTCTACCCGCCATTCTGGGTAATGATCCTGATCCAGGTCGCCTTCGCAATCACCACCATCCTGCTGCTGTGGTCAGTCTCGATCAAAGCCGCTTCGCTGCTCGGCAACCATGAAGAACAGGGCAAAATCATGGGTTGGATGGAAGGGCTACGCGGCGTTGGCGTGATGGCGCTGGCGGTATTCACCATGTGGATTTTCTCACTGTTCGCGCCGGAAAATCCCAACAGCCTGAAGGCGGTGATCCTGATCTACAGCGGCGTGTATATCCTGTTGGGCATTCTCTGCTGGTTCTTTGTCACCGACGGCTTTGTCAGCAGTGACGAGACCGAGAAACCCCATAAATTCAGCCTGGGCGATATTCTCTCGGTGCTTAAAATCAGCACCACCTGGTATTGCAGCATGATCATTTTTGGCGTCTATACCATCTACGCCATCCTCAGCTACTCCACCAACTACCTGACCGAAATGTATGGTATGACCCTGGTCGCCGCCAGCTACATGGGGATCGTAATCAACAAAATCTTCCGCGCCATGTGCGGGCCGATTGGCGGGATCATCACCACCTATACCCGGCTGAAATCGCCAACGCGGGCCATTCAGTTACTGGCGTTAGTCAGCCTGGCCACCCTGGCGGTGTTGCTGATCACCAACCAGAATCCAACCTCGGTCGCCGTGGGTATTGGCCTGATCCTGTTGTTGGCCTTCACCTGCTACGCCTCACGCGGGTTGTACTTCGCCTGTATCGGCGAGGCCAGAACGCCAAAATACATTATGGGTACCACCGTGGGGATCTGTTCGGTGATCGGCTTCCTGCCCGACGTGTTTGTTTATCCGGTTATCGGCCACTGGCAAGACACTCTGCCCGCCGCCGAGGCCTATCACAATATGTGGTTGATGGGATTGGGTACCTCCTGCCTGGTGGTGGTGTTCACCTTCCTGCTGGCTAACAACATCAAGCGCGCCGGCACCAAAAATACAACGACACAGCCGGTCACCGAATAATTATCTCAAGGAGTTGCGATATGAAGAGCAAGTATCTGATGGGTGTGGACGTGGGCACCCAAAGCGCCAAAGTGGTGATTTTTGATCTGGACGGCAACGCAATTTGCGAAGGGAAACAGCAGCTACGCAAGATGGATATTCCGGCCCCGCTGTTGGCAGAACATCCCGACGATGACCTGTGGGATTCACTGAAGGTCGCCTTCCGCCGCGCCATGCAGCGTTTCGGCGAACGGGGTGGTAAGCCGCAGGACATTCTGGCGATGGGCATCTGTATCGTGCGCTGCTGCCGGGTACTGTTGCAGGAAAATGGTGAACTGGCCTATCCGGTGATCAACTGGATGGATAAACGCCTGAACAAACCCTATGAATATATCGATGCCTATCAGGGCGTACGTTATGTGACGACCACGTCGGGTTACATCACCCATCGCCTGACCGGCGAGTTCAAAGACACCTGCGCCAACTACATCGGTTGGTGGCCAATGGACAACGACAGCCTCGATTGGAGCACCGATCCCGCCGCCTGGCAAAGCTGTAACCTGACGCGCGACATGGTGCTGGATGTAGTGAAACCAGGTGAAATCCTCGGTCATATCACTCAGCAAGTCGCACAACAGCTTGGCATCCCCGCAGGTATTCCGGTGGTTGCCACCGCGCATGACAAAGCGGTGGAAGCTCTGGGCGCCGGTTCACTGGATGAAGGCGTCGCGCTGATTTCCCTCGGAACCTATATCGGTGCCATGGTACACGGCCATGCCAACGTGAAAGATGCCCAAAACTTCTGGCCATTCCAAGCCTCGATCCCTGGCCGTTACCTGTATGAATGTATGGGCGTGCGCCGCGGTATGTGGACCATCAGTTGGTTCCGCGATCAGTTTGGCGCGGCCGCGCTGTCGGATGCTCATGATGCCGGAACCAGCATTGAGGAGTTACTGAATCAGGAGGCAGAACGCGTTCCAGCAGGTTGTGAAGGGCTCATCACCGTACACGACTGGGCGCCACCATCAGAAGCGGAGTTCCGTAAAGGAGCCATGATTGGCTTCGATGGCCGCCACACCCGCGCCCATATGTACCGTTCCGTGCTGGAGGGCATTGCCTTCACCATGAAGAACCATATGGACAAGATGGCGCTGGAGCTGAAAACCCCGTTCAAGCACCTGATTATTTCTGGCGGAGGAGCCAACAGCGATCTTTTCATGCAGATCTTTGCCGATGTGTTTGGCATCCCCACCAGCCGTAACGTGATGAAGGGCTCGGCGGCCGTTGGCTGCGCCATCAATGCCGGGATGGCTGTGAACGTCTTTAGCGATTACGAGCAGGCCGCACAGAAGCTGGTGCGGATGGGGGACAGTTTTGCACCGAACATGGATAATCACAGGTTCTACAATCAACTGAACCAACAGGTGTACCAGCAGGTGAACAAACATCTGGATCCGCTGTTACAGGCGCTCAGCCCATTGGTTGACTAAAAAGAGAGGGGCACCTTACGGTGCCCCCCTTGATTACAACTTCAACTTCCATACTTCGTGATTGGTGGTGGCGACGGCGATGGCCCCGGCATTCAGCGCGGTTTGCGCATCATCCTCGTCACACACCAGACCACCGGCAATGATCGGCAGGTCGATCTTTTCTGCCACCCAACCGAGCACCTTAGGCATACAGCCCGGCAGGATTTCGATGCAGTCCGGCGTCGATTGCGCGACCTGCTTGTCGATATTATGGAAAGAGATCGAATCCATGATAAACAACCGGTGAATGGTGTAGAAGCCTTGCTGACGCGCCGCCTTCACCATTGATGCCTTGGTACTGATGATGCCGTCCGCCGCCGTGACAATCTTCAGGAAATTAATCACGATCTCCTTGTTGGAGCTGCCCTCCAGCAAATCAACATGCACAAAGGCATACTTACCTGCCTCTTTCACCTGCTGCACGATACGGCCAATATTGCAGATGTTGCCATACAGCACCGAGATAATCTGGCAATCTGACTTCACCGCAACCTGTAGGCTTTCATTATCTTTTACCGCTGCGATCACCGGATGCAGCTTTAACAGTTCATCGATAGACACGTTGTTCCCCTGTATCTTTCAGCCTGCCGGCTGCAAATCAATCTGCATCGTATCCCAGATTCGGGGCTAGCCAGCGCTCTACGTCGCCAATCTTCATCCCTTTACGCTGCGCGTAGTCTTCGACCTGATCGCGCTGGATCTGGGCCACGGCAAAATATTTGCTCTGCGGGTGGCTGAAATACCAGCCGGATACCGCTGCCCCAGGCCACATGGCGAAGGATTCGGTCAGTTGCATCCCGGTATGGCGGTTAACGTCCAGCAGCTGCCAGATCTCCGCTTTTTCGGTATGCTCTGGGCAAGCAGGATAGCCGGGTGCCGGGCGAATACCTTGATAATTCTCACGGATCAGCTCTTCGTTACTCAGATTTTCATCGGTGGCAAAGCCCCAATGCAGCTTGCGTACCTGTTCGTGCAGGTATTCGGCAAAGGCCTCTGCCAGCCGATCGGATAACGCCTTGACCATGATCTTGTTGTAATCATCATGCTTGGCGTCATAGGCCGCCGCCAGTTCATCTTCTTCCAACCCGCCCGTGACTGCGAACGCGCCAAAGTAGTCGGCCTTGCCGCTGCTTTTCGGTGCCACAAAGTCGGCCAGACAGTAGTTCGGGAAGTCGGTTTTTTCCGTTTGCTGACGCAGGTGACGGCTGACCACCAGCACCTCTTCACGGCTTTCATCGCGGTAGACTTCTACATCATCCCCAACGCGGTTGGCCGGGAACAGGCCGTAGACGCCACGCGGGTTGAGGCTGCCGTTAGCAGCCAGCATATCCAGCATCTCGTTGGCGTCCTGGAACAGACGTTTAGCCTCTTCCCCCACCACTTCATCTTCCAGAATGCGTGGATACTTGCCCGCCAGCGACCAGGTCATGAAGAACGGCGTCCAGTCGATATAGTGACGCAAAGTGTTAATGCTGGCCTCAACCGGGAACACCCCCAATTGGTTCGGCACTGGTGGCTGATAGTTTTCCCAATCCAGCAGCATGGCGTTGTCGCGCGCCTGTTGCAGGCTGACCGGCGGCGTGCGCGGTTTTTTACGCCCGTGCTGGATACGTACGGTTTCGTACTCTTTGCGGGTGCGGGCGACAAAATCGTCGCGCTGGGTGTCTGACAGCAGCGCCGCAACCACACCAACGGTACGCGAGGCGTTCTGCACGTAGGTGGTCGAGCCGCTGTAGTTCTGCTCAATCTTCACCGCAGTGTGCGCTTTGGAGGTCGTCGCACCGCCAATCAGCAGCGGCAGGGTAAAGCCCTGGCGTTCCATCTCTTTCGCCACGTTGACCATTTCGTCCAACGACGGGGTGATCAGGCCAGACAGGCCGATAATGTCCACCTTCTGCTCGCGGGCGGTTTTCAGGATCTTGTCCGTCGGCACCATCACGCCCAGATCGATAATTTCGTAGTTGTTACATTGCAGCACCACGCCAACGATGTTCTTGCCGATGTCGTGTACATCGCCCTTCACCGTCGCCAGCAGAATTTTCCCGGCGGTGGTCCCTTTCTGTTTACTGGCCTCAATGTACGGTTCGAGGTAGGCCACCGCCTGCTTCATCACGCGAGCCGATTTCACCACTTGCGGCAGGAACATTTTGCCCTCGCCGAACAGATCGCCCACCACGTTCATCCCGGCCATCAGCGGCCCTTCGATCACTTCGATCGGGCGATCCGCCTGCTGGCGCGCTTCTTCGGTGTCTAACTCAATGAATTCGGTAATGCCTTTGACCAGCGAATACTCCAGGCGCTTCACTACCGGCCAGCCACGCCATTCGGCCTGCTGCACCGCCACTTCGTTGTCTTTGCTGCCACGGTACTTCTCTGCCAGCTCCAACAGACGCTCGGTGCCGTCCTGACGGCGGTTGAGCACCACATCCTCAACGGCTTCGCGCAGTTCAGTGCTGAGATCGTCATAGATCGCCAACTGCCCGGCGTTGACGATCCCCATATCCATGCCGTTGCGAATAGCGTGATACAGGAACACCGCATGGATCGCTTCACGCACCGGATCGTTGCCACGGAACGAGAAGGAGACGTTGGACACACCGCCGGAAATCATCGCATGCGGCAGATGCATTTTAATGTCGGCGCAGGCTTCGATAAAGTCGACGGCATAGTTGTTATGCTCTTCGATACCGGTCGCGACGGCAAAAATGTTCGGGTCAAAAATGATGTCTTCCGGCGGGAAACCTACGCGTTCGGTCAGGATCTGGTATGCGCGGCGGCAAATCTCGAATTTGCGCTGGCGGGTATCCGCCTGGCCAACTTCATCGAAGGCCATCACGACCACCGCAGCCCCGTAACGGCGCACCAGTTTGGCATGATGGATAAAGGCTTCTTCACCCTCTTTCATCGAGATCGAGTTGACGATGCCTTTACCCTGAATACATTTCAGACCCTGTTCAATCACGCTCCACTTGGAGGAGTCGATCATGATCGGCACGCGGGCAATATCCGGCTCACCGGCAATCAGACTGAGGAAACGCACCATCGCCGCTTCGGCGTCGAGCATCCCTTCATCCATGTTGATATCGATAATCTGGGCACCGCTTTCCACCTGTTGGCGGGCCACGGCCAGCGCTTCATTGTATTTTTCTTCTTTAATTAATCGCTTGAATCGAGCCGAGCCGGTGACGTTGGTACGCTCACCCACGTTGACGAACAGCGATTTGGCATCGATATTCAACGGCTCCAGACCTGACAAGCGGCAGGCTACCGGTAATTCTGGCAACTGCCGTGGCGGTACGCCCGCTACCGCTTTGACCATCGCGGCGATATGCGCCGGAGTAGTACCACAGCAACCACCGATAATATTCAGGAAGCCAGCGTGCGCCCATTCACCCACCTGTTTCGCCATCTCTTCGGCATCAAGGTCGTATTCACCAAAGGCGTTGGGCAAACCGGCGTTCGGGTGGGCGGTGACATAGCTTTCAGAGATGCGTGACAACTCCGCCACGTATTGGCGTAGCTCATCCGGTCCGAGCGCACAGTTCAGGCCAAAGGTCAGCGGTTTAACATGACGCAACGAGTTGTAGAACGCTTCCGTGGTCTGGCCGGAAAGGGTGCGACCAGAAGCGTCGGTGATGGTGCCGGAAATCATGATCGGCAGGTTTACGCCCAGCGCTTCAAACTCGGTTTCGACCGCAAAGGCCGCCGCTTTGGCATTCAGGGTATCGAAGATGGTTTCGATCATGATCAGATCGACGCCCCCCTCCACCAGCGCACGGGTCGATTCGCGGTAAGCCTCGACCAATTGGTCAAAGGAAACATTGCGGAAAGCCGGATCGTTAACGTCTGGAGAGATCGAGGCAGTGCGGTTGGTTGGGCCAAGCACGCCAGCCACGTAGCGTGGTTTTTCCGGGGTACGCGCGGTCCATTCATCGGCACAGGCGCGAGCCAGTAAGGCGGCCTGGTAGTTAATCTCGGCGGACAGCGACTCCATATGGTAGTCGGCCATCGCTATGGTGGTCGAGTTGAAGGTGTTGGTTTCGAGGATATCGGCCCCCGCTTCCAGGTAACCATTGTGGATCGCGACAATCACTTCTGGCTTACTCAGCACCAGCAGATCGTTATTGCCTTTGAGATCGCTTTGCCAGTCGGCAAAACGCTCACCACGGTAGTCTGCCTCTTCCAGCCGATAGCTCTGGATCATGGTACCCATACCGCCATCCAACACTAAAATACGCTGCGCTAACTGCTGACGCAGTTGTTCCTCTCGATTTATCACTGTAGCCCCTTCACACCCGATTATCCGCCCGACGACTAATACCCCACATCCCAATATTGTAGCGGCGCGGCACGCTGCGCCCGTCATGCATCCTGCAACTTGAAAGATGGAGGGTCTGACATCCTAGCACAGGTTATGGCGGCAAAGTTGCGAGCAGGTATTGAGAGTTTTTCAGGTTCGTGAACCAACAGATCCGATCAGCGGAGAAGCAACTTGCAATTCATACGCAAAAAACGAAAATGAATTCCATCATACGGAAAGCATAAGGTGAATCATGGCCACTCCCGTTCCCGCCAAGCGCGGTAAAAAACCCCGCGCCGCAGCGCCCGCCGCCAGTGCGGCGACCGGCCAGGTGCAGTCACTGACCCGTGGTCTGAAGTTATTGGAATATATTGCTGAAGCGCAGGGCAACGTGGCGCTGACCGATCTGGCCCAGCAGGCCGGATTGCCTAACTCCACCACCCATCGTCTGCTGACAACCATGCAACAGCAGGGTTTTGTTCGTCAGGTGGGCGATTTGGGCCTGTGGACGATGGGAGCTCACGCCTTTGTGGTGGGCAGCAGCTTCCTGCAAAGCCGTAACCTGCTGGCAATGGTGCACCCTACGCTGCGCCGCCTGATGGAAGAATCCGGTGAAACGGTCAACCTGGCGGTGATGGATAAGGCCGAAGATCAGGCAGTGATTATCGATCAGGTGCAATGTACCGCGTTGATGCGGATGTCAGCCCCGATTGGCGGCAAGCTGCCGATGCATGCCTCTGGCGCAGGTAAGGCCTTTCTTGCCAGCATGCAAGACGATGAAGTGACCAAGCTGTTGCATAAAAAAGGCATGCACACCTATACCCCGCATACGCTCACGCCGCATAACCTGAAAGAAGGGCTGGCGGTGATCCGTAAACAAGGGTTCTCGTTTGACGATGAAGAACATGCCCTCGGCCTGCGCTGCCTGGCCGCCTGTATCTTTGATGAACACCGAGAAGCCTTTGCGGCCATCTCCATCTCCGGCCCGGTATCGCGTATCACCGACGATCGCGTTACCGAATTGGGTGCACTGGTGATCCACGCGGCAAAAGAGATCAGCCTGGAGTATGGCGGCATACGCTAACCAGGTTGGCGCAGCATGCAGCGAGGCGGGCGCAGCGTGCAGCGCCCCTACGCCGGTGCCAGCTAGATTTAGAGAACAACCTCCCCTGTTATATTTCTGTATCGCCCTGTAGACAGTTTGTTTACCCACCCACGGAAAGTATGAAATCGATCACAGTTAGCGATCTTGGCAACCGAAGCCGATTGCAACCTGACGCGCTTCCCCTGATATTGTTACCGATAACATGTTACCGGTAACAACACCATATAACTCGCAGAGGGGGAGAAACCAACCATGGCCAATAATCAGAATCGTGTTTACGTCATTATGGGCGTTTCCGGCAGCGGCAAGTCTGCCGTTGCCAATGCCGTTGCCCAGCAGCTTGCCGCCAATTTCCTGGACGGTGACTTCCTCCACCCGCGATGTAACATCGAGAAAATGGCCGCAGGCAAACCCCTCAATGACGACGATCGCGCGCCATGGTTGGCTGCCCTGAATGACGCCGCCTTTGCCATGCAGCGAACCAATGCAGTCTCCATTATCGTCTGCTCTGCGCTGAAAAAGCATTATCGCGATCGGCTGCGTGCCGGTAACGACAACCTGTCCTTCATCTATCTGCACGGCGATTTCCCAGTGATCGAGGCTCGGCTGGCAGCCCGCAAGGGGCATTTTTTCAAACCCCAAATGCTGGTAACGCAATTCGCTACGCTGGAACAGCCGGGCAAAGATGAAAGCGACGTCAAAGATATCGACATCGATCAGCCGTTGGATGCGGTCATCGCCGACACCATTCGGCATATCCAGAGCTTCCAGCCACAGGTTGCCTGTGCATAAAGGTAGAGGACGCCATGATTAACAACACCTTGGATCGCGTAACACAACGCATCATTGAACGCTCCAAAGAGAGCCGAGCCGCCTATCTGGCACGCATTCATCAAGCCCGTACGCAGACAGTACACCGTTCTCAACTGGCCTGCGGTAACCTGGCCCACGGCTTTGCCGCCTGCCAGCCCGACGATAAGGCTGCCCTGAAAAATATGGTGCGCAGCGATATTGCCATCATTACCGCCTACAACGACATGCTCTCCGCCCACCAGCCTTATGAAAACTACCCACAGCGGCTCAAGCAGGCGCTGCACAGCGTGGGGGCCGTTGGCCAGGTTGCCGGTGGCGTGCCGGCCATGTGCGACGGTGTGACGCAAGGGCAGGACGGCATGGAGCTTTCGTTGATGAGCCGCGATGTGATTGCCATGTCTGCCGCCATTGGCATGTCTCACAACATGTTCGATGGTGCACTGTTCCTGGGGATCTGCGACAAGATTGTGCCCGGATTAGTGATGTCTGCCCTATCCTTCGGCCATTTACCCGCCCTATTCGTGCCCGCCGGGCCAATGAGCAGCGGCCTGCCGAATAAAGAGAAAGTGCGAGTGCGTCAGCTGTATGCCGAAGGCAAAGCCGACCGTCACGCACTGTTGGAAGCCGAAGCCGCTTCATATCATGGCATTGGTACCTGCACCTTCTACGGCACCGCCAATACCAACCAGATGGTGATGGAAGTGATGGGCATGCATCTGCCTGGCGCCTCTTTCATCCATCCAGACACGCCGCTGCGCGATGCACTGAACGATGCCGCCGCCCGCCAGATCACCCGCCTGACAGAAACCGCCGGTAATTACTTGCCCATCGGTCAGTTGGTCGATGAAAAAGCGATCGTCAACGGCATCGTATCGCTGCTGGCGACCGGAGGCTCGACCAATCTGACCATGCATATGGTGGCCATGGCTCGGGCAGCAGGCATCATCATCAACTGGGATGACTTCTCCGAACTTTCCGACGCGGTGCCGCTGTTATGCCGCATTTATCCCAACGGCCCGGCGGATATCAACCAGTTCCAGGCCGCAGGCGGCGTGCAATTGGTGGTGCGTGAGCTGCTGAACCACGGCCTGTTACATCAGGATGTGCATACCGTCGCCGGTTTCGGCCTTGAACGCTATACCCAGGAGCCTTGGCTGGACAATGGCCAGTTGGCCTGGCGCGACGGGGCGGAAAGTTCACTGGACGCTAACGTGATTGCCAGCGTAGCCAAACCTTTTGAGCATCATGGCGGCACCAAAGTGCTGGCTGGCAATCTGGGCCGCGCGGTGATGAAGACGTCGGCAGTGCCCGTCGATAATCAGATTATCGAAGCTCCGGCGATCGTCTTTGAAAGCCAGCACGATATCGTCCCCGCCTTCGAAGCGGGTAAGCTGGATCAAGATTGTGTGGTGGTGGTGCGTTTCCAAGGGCCACAGGCCAACGGTATGCCTGAGCTACATAAACTGATGCCACCGCTTGGCGTATTAATGGATCGCGGTTTCAAGGTGGCGTTGGTGACCGATGGTCGCCTGTCAGGGGCATCCGGCAAGGTTCCTTCGGCTATTCATGTCACCCCGGAAGCCTACACCGGCGGCCTGTTGGCCAAAGTACAAAGCGGCGATCTGATCCGCGTGAATGGCCGTACCGGTGAACTGCAACTGCTGGTCGATGAAGCAGAGCTGGCCACTCGTTCCCCATGCCAACCTGACCTGAGCGGTGAAAGAATCGGTTGTGGCCGTGAGCTGTTCGGTGCTTTGCGCAGCCAGCTTTCCGGTGCTGAACAGGGTGCCTGCTGTATTGCGTTTTAATCCTGCCAATGGCCCAGCTTGCTGGGCCTAAAATCAGCCAGCCTGAGCATACCCTGAAGGCAGGCGTTGGCTGAAACGCCGCTTTTTACGGTAGGCAAACACATCCTCGACATGCCCCTCTTTGATGCGCTGTTGCAGCCCTCGCCAGTAGTCCGCTTCGAACAGATCGCTGTGCATCTCCTCAAACACCTTACGAATGCGCTGGTCGCCACACAGGAAATGACGGAACTCTTCAGGGAAAACGTCGTTGGGTGAAATGCTGTACCAAGGTTCGCTGGCCAGCTCATCTTCCGGGTAACGCGGCGGCGGAATGTTGCGGAAATTCACTTCGGTCATGTAGCAAATCTCGTCGTAGTCGTAAAACACCACGCGGCCATGCCGTGTCACACCGAAGTTTTTGAACAGCATATCGCCGGGGAAGATATTGGCGGCGGCCAGTTGCTTGATCGCATTGCCATATTCTTCGATGGCATCGTGCATCTGCCGCTCGTCGGCCTGCTCCAGATACAGATTCAGTGGCGTCATCCGCCGTTCCATATACAGGTGCTTGATGACCACGCGGTCGCCGAGATCTTCCAATTTTTCCGGCACTTCGCGCTGTAATTCTGCCAATAACTCCGGGCTGATACGCGCCTTATCCACCACGAAATTCTCATATTCCTGGGTATCGGCCATCCGCCCGACACGATCGTGCTCTTTAACCAGTTGGTAGCAGGCCATCACCTGCGCCTGCGTGACTTCTTTCTGTGGGGCAAATTCGTCTTTGATCACTTTAAATACCCGATCAAAGGACGGCAGCGTAAATACCAACATCACCATGCCTTTGACACCCGGTGCGATGATGAATTGATCCTGCGACTGGGCCATAAAGGTCAGGTATTCGCGGTAGCACTCGGTTTTGCCATGCTTCTGGCAGCCAATCGCCATGTACAGTTCGGCAGTGGTCTTGCCCGGCAGGAGCTCCCGTAGCCACTCGACCATCGCCGCTGGCAATGGGGCATACACCATAAAATAGGAACGGGCAAAGCCAAACACGATGCTGGCTTCGGCCTTGCTGGTCAGGCAGGTATCAATAAATAATGCACCGGACTCACTGTGGTGGATCGGCAGCAGGAACGGGTAAACCTCATCGGCCAGCCGCAGCTTCCCGACCAACCAAGCCGCCTTGTTACGGTAAAACAGCTCATTGCCGATTTGGAACGTCGCCCCAGCCAGTTGCTGTGAGCTGAAGGTTTGCAGTAAAGCTTGGGTGATGTAGCGGATATCGCGCGGCAGATCTTCCCACGGCAGGCGCAGCGGCAGGTCGGTCAGCAGGCTGTGCAACATGGCAGCCAAATCACCGTTGAGGGTAAAATTACGGGCTAATGGCCTGGGGATATCACGAAAACGCCTTTCAGGCTGTGAACTGAAGACAAACAGCTTATCTGGAGTTAAATCCCGGTGCTTGAACAGCCGACAGTAAACCGAGTTGAAGAAACTTTCGGCAATCTCAAAACGCGGATAGTCGGGCAACAGCTCGGTATAAACCGTCTTCACCCGGTTGGGGAAGTCCGCGTCGTAATACTTCTGCCCGGTAATGCATTTCAGTTGTTCAACGACCAGGCCGACATGGTGGTCGTAAAGATGGATACGTCGTTTCATTGCCTGCTGTACGGCGGGCCAGTCTGCCTGCTCAAAACGCTGCTGTGCCCCGGCCGTCACCTCAAGAAAGCGGCCATATTGCGCATCAAAGCCCTGCAGGATCGTTTGTGCAATCAACAGTTCCAGTTTTGCCGCCATTTTGCCACCACCGTCCATAATTGTTGACCGATGAAATCTCACTACGTAGGGGCGCTGCATGCTGCGCCCGTTGCTCCCCGACCAATGAAACAAGGGCTTAGCATGCTAAGCCCCTACTATGCAGCTAGATGAGTCAGAACTGCTGCTCTTCAGTAGAGCCGGTCAGTGCCGTTACCGAGGAAGCGCCGCCTTGAATAATGGTGGTCACCTTGTCGAAGTAGCCGGTCCCCACTTCCTGTTGATGCGAAGCAAAGGTATAGCCACGTTCAACCGCAGCAAACTCCGGCTGCTGCACTTTTTCCACATAGTGCTTCATGCCTTCGCCGCGTGCGTAAGCGTGTGCCAGATCGAACATGTTGAACCACATGCTATGGATACCGGCCAGTGTGATGAACTGGTACTTGTAGCCCATGGCGGACAGCGCATCCTGGAAGCGAGCGATAGTCTGGTCGTCCAGGTTCTTTTTCCAGTTGAATGACGGTGAGCAGTTATAGGCCAACAGCTTGCCAGGGAATTGGGCATGGATCGCGTCAGCAAAGCGCTGGGCAGCCTCCAGGTCCGGCGTGGAGGTTTCACACCACACCAGATCGGCATAAGGGGCATAGGCCAGACCACGGCTGATAGCCTGCTCAATGCCGGCATGGGTACGATAGAAACCTTCGGCGGTGCGTTCGCCAGACACGAAGGCGCTGTCATACGGATCGCAATCAGAAGTCAGCAGATCTGCCGCATCGGCATCGGTACGGGCAATCAGCAAGGTTGGCACACCTAGCACGTCAGCCGCCAAACGTGCCGCAACCAGTTTTTGAATCGCTTCCTGAGTCGGCACCAAAACCTTGCCCCCCATATGGCCGCACTTCTTCACTGCCGCCAGTTGGTCTTCAAAATGTACCCCTGCCGCACCGGCTTCAATCATCGCCTTCATCAGCTCAAAGGCGTTCAGTACGCCGCCAAACCCGGCCTCGGCATCCGCCACGATGGGCAGGAAGTAATCGGTATAGCCTTTGCTGCCCGGCTCGACCTGATTGGCCCATTGGATCTGATCCGCACGACGGAAGGTATTGTTGATGCGTTCAACCACCGTCGGGACGGAGTCCACCGGGTACAGTGATTGGTCGGGATACATGGCGGAAGCGGTGTTGGCATCGGCCGCGACCTGCCAGCCGGACAGATAGATGGCTTCTACACCCGCCTTCGCCTGTTGCAGCGCCTGGCCGCCGGTCAACGCCCCAAGGCTGTTCACGTACCCTTTGCGGGATTTACCGTGCAGTAACTCCCACAGCTTGGCCGCGCCGTTCTGCGCCAGCGTACAAACCGGGTTGACCGAGCCACGCAGGTTAATCACGTCTTCAGCGCTGTAAGGGCGGGTGATGCCTTCCCAGCGCGCCGATTTCCATTCCTGTTCCAGCTGTTGGATCTGTTGGGTACGAGAGGTCGTCATAATTTTATCCTTTTCAATACTGTAGGGTTAAAGGTCAGGAACGGTTTCAGGCCAGTAATTCGTAGCCGGGTAAGGTCAGGAAATCGATTAATTGGTCTTGGGTGGTAATACGCTCCATCAGCTGTGCTGCCTCATCGAAGCGGCCTGCGTGATAGCGCGCCTCACCCAGTTCTTTACGGACAACCAGCATTTCCTCCTGCAACATCTGCCGGAACAGCGCTTTGGTCACCTGTTGGCCATTACTGAGGCTCTTCTCGTGGTGGATCCATTGCCAGATGGAGGTGCGTGAAATCTCGGCGGTAGCGGCATCTTCCATCAGGCCATAAATCGGTACGCAGCCATTGCCGGAAATCCAGGCTTCAATGTATTGCACCGCTACACGGATATTGGCGCGCATGCCGGTTTCGGTACGTTCACCGTCGCACGGCTCCAACAACTGCGCCGCCGTGATAGGGGCATAATTCTCACGCAGCACTTCCAGCTGATTCTGCCGCTCACCAAGGATGCGGTTAAATACTTCCATCACCGTATCTGCCAGCCCTGGATGCGCCACCCAGGTACCGTCATGGCCGTTGGTCGCTTCCAGTTCTTTATCCGCACGCACCTTGCCCAATACCACCGCATTTTGCTCGGCGTCTTTGCTTGGGATAAACGCGGCCATACCGCCCATCGCGAAAGCACCGCGCTTGTGGCAGGTCTTGATCAACAAGCGTGAATAGGCACTGAGGAAAGGCTGGGTCATGGTGACGGACTGACGATCCGGCAACACGCGATCGCCATGGTTCTTCAGCGTTTTGATATAGCTAAAGATGTAATCCCAGCGGCCACAGTTTAGCCCGACGATATGATCGCGCAGGTGATACAAGATCTCGTCCATCTGGAATACAGCAGGCAGGGTTTCAATCAGAACGGTGGCCTTGATGGTGCCGCGCGGAAGATCGAAGCGATCCTCAGTAAAGCTGAACACCTCACTCCACCAGGCAGCCTCTTGCCAGGATTGGGTTTTCGGCAGGTAGAAATACGGGCCACTGCCTTTTGCCAGTAACTGACGATAGTTGTGGAAGAAATACAGGGCGAAATCGAACAACCCGCCGGGGATAGCTTCCCCCTGCCACTGTACGTGTTTTTCCGGCAGATGCAGGCCACGCACGCGGGCAATCAATACCGCCGGGTTGGCGTTAAGTTGGTAAACCTTGCCAGCTTCGTTGGTGTAAGAGATGGTGCCATTAACCGCATCATGCAGGTTGATTTGCCCATCGATAACCTTGTCCCAGCTTGGGGCCAATGAGTCCTCAAAGTCGGCCATAAACACTTTGACGTTGGCGTTCAGGGCATTGATCACCATTTTGCGTTCTACTGGCCCGGTGATCTCTACCCGGCGGTCACGCAAATCACCAGGAACGCCACGGATCTGCCAGTCACCCTGACGAATGGAATTCGTTTCCGAAATAAATCCAGGTAACTCGCCACCATCGATTTTTTCTTGCCAGCAGGCGCGGGCGGCCAACAGCTTGTTGCGTTGTGGCGTGAATTTCCCCACCAGTTCCGCCAGGAACTCGACCGCATCCTCTGTCAGTATCTGCCGCTCTGCTGCGCCAAAGGCCTGTGTGAACGCTAATTCCGTGCCTACCATCTGTTGCGTCATTGTCTTGATCCTTTCCATCATTCCACGCCGCCATTGCTGGCCAGGCGAAGCATTGTTGTCGGAAATCGGGTGAAAAAACGGCCGCCAACTGGTCAGACGTCATCCCGTCAGGATCCTAGAATAACCAACAAAATTTAAAAATCAAAAACGATTTCCATTTTTTTAATAAATATTTTATTAACCTTTTATTATCAATTAATTAGATTATTTATCATTGATAACAAAGCAGGAAACCGGTTCCATTAAGACCAGGAACCAGATGTAATACGTTGTTTATAAAGGAGTTGTGAATGCTGAAACGTTGCAGATTGGACAGAAAAAACGGCGGGGTAAGCGGAGGCGGCCTCGATTCAGCCACCTCGTGCAGAGAAAAATGTTACTCGAGGGTTGGGTTCATATGACGCAGATCGAATGGTGTGATCTGGTAGACGTAGTAGTTTAACCAGTTGGAAAACAGCAGGTGGCCATGGCTACGCCATGAGGCTGCGGGGGTCAGTTCGGGGTTATCATCGGGGAAGTAATTTAGCGGTACGGTCGGGTTGAGACCTGCATCGTGATCGCGACAATATTCACCCGCTAACGTCAGGGTGTCATATTCAGGATGACCAGTGACAAAGGCCATACGCTTATCCTTGGTAGCGAACAAGTAGGCACCCGCCAGTTCCGACTCCGCCAAAATATCCAGATCGGTGTACTGCCGCAAGATCTCGGTCGGGAAATCGGCATAGCGGGAATGTGGTGCCAGGAAGGTTTCATCAAAACCTCGGGTCAGCAAGGCATGCTGGTGCAGCGTGCGATGCTGGTACACCCCAGAGAGCTTCACCTCACGCGTCTTCTTTGGAATGTCATACAGGATGTTTAGCGCAGCCTGCACAGCCCAGCAGACGAACAGGGTTGAGGTCACATGATCCTTGGCCCATTCGATCACTCGCTCGATCTGCGGCCAGTAGGCAACATCACAGAAGTCTACCAGGCCCAACGGTGCACCAGTGACGATCAGCCCGTCAAAGTTCTCATCCTGGATATCTTCAAAGTTGCAGTAGAAATTATTCAGGTGCTCTGTCGGCGTGTTCTTCGATTCACGGCTATCGATACGCAGCAGTTGGATATCGATCTGTAGTGGCGAGTTGGAAAGCAAACGCAGGAACTGGTTTTCCGTTTCGATCTTTTTCGGCATCAGGTTGAGGATGAGCACCTTTAACGGCCTGATTTCCTGTGTTTTTGCGCGTGAGGATGTCATGACAAACACATTCTCATTACGCAAGAAATTGACCGCAGGTAACTCATCAGGCACACGAATCGGCATTGCTTTTCCCTCACACATCCGTTTATACGTTTAGACTTCTAGATGCCTGACGATAGCGTCTTTTTCGTGCCATGTCGAGGATTCAACGGGAAGGTGAAAATGTTTCATCGCCCCTCACGGGCGCAGCATGCAGCGCCCCTACGTTTGACCCTGGAGGTTGAGGTGAGAGGCTATTTCTATTTTCGACGCATAGCAAAAAGGCCATCCTTGCGGATGGCCTCTCGGCTTAATTGATGCTTGGCAGTGTCCTACTCTCGCATGGGGAGACCCCACACTACCATCGGCGCTACGGCGTTTCACTTCTGAGTTCGGCATGGGGTCAGGTGGGACCACCGCGCTATTGCCGCCAAGCAAATTCTTTCTAATTCTTTTTCTGCCGAACTTCTAAACCACTTCTAATAAAGTGGTGCTGATACCCAGAGTCGAACTGGGGACCTCACCCTTACCAAGGGTGCGCTCTACCAACTGAGCCATATCAGCACACTAATTTGATGCCTGGCAGTGTCCTAC
>NZ_AYMQ01000005.1 GCF_000633355.1 Serratia sp. H1w | reverse complement strand
ATTGAATACATGACCCTATTTTTCCGAATATGGCCTGCAGTAGCGCCGTTCTTTTCTCGACCTCTGAAGGGCGGGTATGATTAAATTCATACATTAATTCCTTCCCGCGCAATCTTTCTTCAGGCAGCCCCTCACACATATCGGTGTAAAGCTTTCCTTGTTTTATCTTTTCGCGCATAGATAAGCTCATAGCCGTTCTCCTGAACTGATTAAACACCGTTACCCGTTTGAAGACGTAGCCGGGAAAAAGGACCTGGCCCGCTTAGCGTGAATACCGAAATCAGCGTGAAGGTCAACGCTACCATCCCCAGTACCAGATAAGCCCCCTGAAAACCGATACTTTCGTACATATTACCCGCCAAAACGGACATAAAGATCATTGCCAGCTGCTTGAAGAAGCAGAAACACACCAGGTAAATGGTTGCCGAGAACCGCACTTCAAATTGGCTGGTTATGTACTTGAAACAGCCAACAATCAGGAAAGGGATCTCAAACATATGCAGGGTCTTGAGGATCACTACTTCTAAGGCCGAGGTGGCAAATGAAGAGCCGATAATACGTACCGACATGATGGTGCCCGCCAACAACAGCGCGTTCTTGCCACCGATGCGGTTGACGATCAGCGGCGCAAAGAACATGATCGAAGCGTTCAACAATTCCCCCATGGTGGTAACGTAGCCAAAGACGCGTGTCCCCTGTTCCCCAGAGGTGAAGAAAGAGGTGAAGAAATTGGCGAACTGTTGATCAAATACGTCGTAGGTACTGGAAACGCCCACAACGTACAGCGCAAGAAACCATAACTTTGGCTGTTTGAACAGTTCCAGTGCCAGTTTCAGACTGAAAGCAGACTGATTGGCACCGACGGCATCCGCCACGGTAGCGGAAGACGGAACATCCGTACGTGAGAAGAACAACAGCAGAGCGAGGATCACCGCGCAGCCGGAACCCAGCCAGAAAACAAATTCGTTATTGATGGTAAACATCACGCCAGCAATAGACGCACACAACGCCCAACCTACACAGCCGAACATCCGCGCTCGGCCAAACTCAAAGTGACTGCGGCGGCTGGCCTTCTCAATATAGGCCTCGATAGCCGGAGCCCCGGCGTTATAAATAAAACCGAGATAGATCCCACCAACGATCGAGCCTAACAAGATATTAAATTTTAATAGTGGCCCAAATACATAAATAAAGAACGGGGCAAACATCACCAGCATACCTGTGATGACCCACAGTAGATGCTTGCGTAGGCCAAGCTTGTCGGACATCAGGCCAAATATCGGTTGAAATAACAGTGAAAATAGTGAGATGCAGGCAAATATAATACCGGTATCCCCCTTGCTGATATGATTGATATCATGCAGCCAGATGGGGAAGAATGGGAAGTAAGCCCCCATAATAAAAAAGTAGAAGAAGAAGAACAGGCCGAGCATCCAGAAATTGGTGTTTTTCAAATAATACATCTTGGTTTCCTTACGCCAAAAGCGGGCAACCACAGGGCTGCCCGGGTCTTGTTATTATCAGGCAAACATTAATTGGTAATGATAATGCTGGGATCCGAGCAGATATTCCGATGAGACCGAAGGACTCCAGGAATCGTCTCCGCCAACGCCCATATGGAAACCGTCGATATTAAGCCAGGTGCCCGCTTCCGGCTGCAACAGATGGCGATGGCTGGTCTCCATCAGTTGTTGCTGGCTATAACGGCTGATGTTGAACTGGAAGTCGCCGCGCCATTGATGTAAACCATAACTCAGCTCGCGCGTTCCACAGCGCAGGCCGTTTTCGCTCGGGAAGACATAAGGTGTATACATTTCACCTAAAGGCAGGTCCCAACGATCAAAACAGGCAGAGGCCAGGCGATCCGGGTAATTCTCATGCGGGCCAAGTCCCAGCCAACTCACCCGTTCGGCTACCTGCACCAACTGGCAGCTTAACCCAATACGTGCCGGAGGCGGTGTCCCGCTGGCAACCTCAACATTCACCGTAATCTGCATTTCACCATGGCCGTCGATACGATAGCTCTTCCGGCTGACAAACAGCGTCTTGCCCTGATATTGCCAGGCGTGTGCCGTAGTGATCAATACGCTGCTGGCCAGCGCTTCGGCTTCGCATTGCAGCAGCACCGCTTGCGCATGGTAATGACCAGCCGCCTTCCAGCGCTCGACCCAGGCGTTGGGATCGATTCGGGTGGCCTCGCTCACACCGATATCGTTATCCAGCGGCGCTCGGGTGAACTGATCGAGCAGCGGGCTTAACAACTGTACTTCACTGCCAATCCAGTATTGCGTCAATACACCCTGCCGACGGCAGAATTCCCAGCGTTTATTGCTCAATGCCACGTTGTACGTGGTTTCGCTGACAGCAAGTTGTGGGCTCACACTGGCGCGTAACGGAAGTTTGATATCAAGCTGCTGTTCCAATGGCCACTGTTGCCAAGCACTAACGTGCCCGGCTTGCGACCAGGCTGTCGCTTGTGGCTGCTGAACACGCACGGTCAACCACAGTTGACCCGCATCGGCTGGCAACGCCACGTCCGACAGGCTGATCGTTTGACGGCCCTGTGGCGCAATATTCAGCGTCACTTGTCCGTCAGCCAACGCCTTACCGTCCTGAGCTATGGACCAATACAGCACTTCGTTGTCACTGTGGCGGAACAGGTATTCACTGGTGACCTCAATCTTGCGTTCCGCGCCGGGCAGCAAGGCAAAATGGAAAAATTGCTGAGCCTGTTTCGCTTCAAACAGAGCTGGATGTGGCGTGCGATCCGCAAATACCAATCCATTCATACAGAACTGACGATCGTTGGGTAAATCGCCAAAATCACCGCCATAGGCCGACCACGCGTTGCCATTTTCATCATGTTTAATCAGCGACTGATCCACCCAATCCCAGACAAAACCACCTTGTAAACGCGGATATTGACGGAATGCCTGCCAGTATTTCGCGTAGCCGCCCAGGCTGTTACCCATTGCGTGGGCGTATTCACACAGGATCAGCGGACGTTGCTCACCCGGCATGGAAAGCCATTTCTTGATCGACCATTTTGGTACCGCAGGGAAAGGCTGGTCCTGATCGACACGGGCATACATTGGGCAGATGATGTCGGTTGCGGTCGTATTCGCCCCGCCACCTTCGTACTGCACCGGGCGTGACGGATCTTCCGACTTGATCCAGCGGTACAGTGCATCATGGTTGGTGCCGTGCCCAGATTCGTTGCCGAGTGACCAGATAATGATGCTGGGATGATTTCGATCGCGCTGCACCATTCTTGTCACACGCTGGCTCATGGCTGGCAACCAGTCAGGATCGTCACAGAGGCGGTTCATCGGCACCATGCCGTGGGTTTCAATGTTGGCCTCATCCACCACATACAACCCGTAATGATCGCACAGGTTGTACCACAACGGATGATTCGGATAATGCGAGCAGCGCACGGCGTTGAAGTTGTGCTGCTTCATCAGCAGAATGTCCTGCACCATGGTGTCCCGATCCATGACCTGCCCGTGTTCTGGGTGGTGTTCATGGCGGTTGGTGCCACGGATCAGCAGTGGCTTGCCGTTAAGCAGCAACAGACCATTTTCGATGCTGACGTGACGGAAACCGACGTCACAGGCCTCTGCCTCAATCAGCACGCCATCGACGGTATGCAGTTGGATGACACTGCGATACAAATTCGGTGTTTCGGCACTCCACAGTGCCGGGTGTTCGACATTCAGACGCAGCGTTGCGCGATCAGCATAGGCGCCACGTTCATCAATAATTTCACTGCCAAGGGGAGCGCTGACCTCACCTACCAAAGTTTCACCCTGCCACAATTGCAGGGTGATGCGTAAATCGTAACCGGGTTCACCTGAGATCCTGACGTCTGCGGCCAGAACAGCACGACTGAAGTCATCGTTGAAATGGGTATTGATACGCAGGTCGCAGATGTGTATCAGCGGTTTATGCAGCAGAGAGACATCGCGGAAAATGCCGCTCATCCGCCACATGTCCTGATCCTCCAGGTAGCTACCATCACTCCAGCGCAGTACCATCACCGCCAGACGGTTTTCCCCACTGACCAGCACCTCACTGAGATCAAATTCAGACGGTAAACGGCTGTCCTGGCCGTAACCAATCCAGCGCCCGTTGCACCACAGATGAAAGGCGGAGTTCACCCCATCAAAGATGATGCGGGTCTGACCGTCGTTAAGCTCAGAGTCATCAACATGAAATGTGAGCGAGTAACATCCAGTTGGATTTTCAGCTGGCAGATACGGCGGATTGACAGGGAACGGATAGGTAATATTGGAATAAATTGGTGCATCGTAACCAGCCATCTGCCAGTTGGATGGGACGCTGATGGTATCAGACTGAGGGAGATCGCTTAAGCGCCAACTGTCAGGCACCGCTTCAGGGGAGGCAAACCAGGCAAATTTCCATGCGCCATTCAGGCTTCGTAGCCGGTTGGCCTGCTGATTTTTGCGTGCATCATCAGCATTTCGCCAACTGCAAAACGGCGGATGTGCAGCCAGACGATTGAGTTGCGTCACGCCAGGGTTTTCCCAGTCGCGTCGTGCCAGTACCACGCCGAGTCGATCAGTATTCAGGTTCATCCCAACATCCTTTATTAAATTGTTACTCGCTCACATTTAATTGTGGGTATACAGCGAATAAACCCTTCTTGTAAAGGATGAACATCTAAATTGGTGAACTGACTCAAATTTATGGCATGTAGGCCGGTATGGGCAACCGGGGTCTGTCAGAGACGTGAAATCTGCCGTGCCAGTTGCATCAATGATGCGGCCAGTTGCTGAGGAGAGGCTCCCGATGTGTTCGGTGGCAGGACGGTCTTGCGTTCCACCAAGGTAACGGGCAATAGCTGGTTGCCGACTACCGGTTCACCACGCGAGATTTGCATGATCCGGTCCACACTGCTTTGCCCCAGTACCGGAAAATCCTGCCTGATGGTGGTCAGCGGAGGGATATAGCAGGAGCTGTCGTCGGTATCGTCGTAACCAATCACCGAAATATCGTTAGCGACGCGCAGCCCAAACTCGCTAATCGCCCGCATGGCTCCCAGCGCCATCTGATCGTTGGCGACCAGCATTGCGGTGGGGATTTTCCCGCTATTGAGTAATTGGCAGGTTTGCTGGAACCCGGACATGGCACTCCAGTCTCCGGCAATTTCAGCCATCGGTTGCAACTGATAGTGTTGCAGGTATTTATGCCAACCCGCCAATCGCAAGCGTGCAGAAACTGACGTGTGCGGGCCAGATAGTAACGCGACCTGTTGATGGCCACATTGCACCAGATGTTCGACCCCAAGTCGCGCACCGTCGTCGTGTGAAAATATGACACTATTGACTGCCGTTTGATCGCTGACATCAAGGAACAGCACTGGTACGTTGCCACAGGTAGCAGCAATAGCGATGGCGTCTTGTTCTTCGAGAGCGAAATTGATGATTATCCCGGTGACTCGCCGTGCCAGCAGGTTGAGCACCGCAGCTTTACACGCTTCCACCCCACTACGCTCAACCATGGAGATCACCACGCTGGCATCCAACTGGTCGGCACGTGATTTGATGGCGGCGACAATCTGCGAAGGGGCATGCAATGCCAGATTGGTGGTTGCCACGCCGATCAAGGGTGACTGCTTTCCTGCCAACTGTTGGGCAACACGGTTGGGGATGTAATTCAGTTCCGCCATCGCCGCTGCAACTTTCTCACGAGTTTTGGCAGAAACGTGATCCGCTTGATTCACCACTCGCGAGACTGTCTGATAGGAGACGCCTGCATGATCTGCGACATCGTACAGCGTTACCGGTTTCACATTCATCATCCTGAATTCCACTTTTTCAGGCAGTATCATGCCACACCTCAACATTTTTTTCGCCATCAGACCGGATCCACTGACCGGGTAAAAATCATCAAATACCTCTACGGCAATACTGTAGCCAAGCCCTTCAATAGGTTAAACTTCCCTACCTCGGCAGGTTATTGCTGCCGACCGTTGCGCTTGAATAACTATGAACCAAGGAAGTCTACATGCAACAAGGCTCTAAACTGCGGCCACCACCCATTGATGTGATCACCATTCAGTCGCAGGTGGTCTACGGTAGCGTGGGGAATGGCATTGCCTACCGCACGTTGTTGAAGAAGAACCTGGAGGTGTTGCAGGTACCGAGCGTGTTGTTTGGTTGCCCGCCCTATTACGGCGCGCCGCACGGGGGAGCGATCTCCAGCGAATGGTTCAGCGGCTTTCTGGAAGATCTGATCGCCCGTGAAGTCGTCTGCCGCGCACGAGCCATCATTATCGGTTATCTGGGTGACGTGGCGCAGTGCCATATTCTGGCCGATTGGCTACCGCGAGTGATCGCGCTTAATCCAGGCATCAAGATCTATATCGATCCGGTGATGGGCGATTACGGCGAAGGGGTTTACGTCGATAAACGCCTGGTTGAACGCTATCGCTCGCCGTACCTCAATCTGGCCCATGGTCTGACGCCAAATGGTTTTGAACTTGAGCAACTGTGCGGTATGGCGTTGACTACGCGCGAGCAAACCGAACAGGCTGCACGGGCGTTACTCAAAGGCAATACTCAGTGGGTACTGGTCACCAGTGCACCTGGTGTGGCGAACAATGAGCAAGAAGTTGGCCTGCTGCTGGTGACTGCCGACGAAGCGCAAAGCTTCACCCATGCCAAAATCGATTCGCCGGTGAAAGGGACCGGTGACATGTTCACCGCGCTGTTAATTGCCCATTTGCTGCAAGGGGAACCTTTCAGCAAGGCGGTGCCGACGGCAATCCATGAGGTGTGTGCGGTATTGGAAGATGCTGCGCGGCACGGCTGGCAGGAAATCGGCCACCTGCGGGCGCTGAAATAACCCCTCACCCTAACCCTCTCCCACAGGGAGAGGGAACCGATCGAGTTAGATTGAAAGTATAGTGATTCTTCATGAGCACCGGCTGGCTCACTTGCGGGACTCAGCGCTTTTTCTTCTTGTTGAAATCCAGCTCAAATGCAAATACCACGCTTTGAATTTTGCGCTCGGTCAGCATCCCCATTTTGATAAACCGACAGGACAGGCGGGTGAAATGATGCGTTTCGTCTTCATCAATATCATGATCGTCATTCACGGCGATCAGTTCCATATTGACCTTGAACTTGCCGTAATCCCCCAAATCCAGCTGCGCCTTATTGAACACCAACCCCGGCTGCATATGGGCAGGCACTTCGCCATCGATACGCAGACCAACGCCACCAGGCGAAAGATCATGAATGCGTAGTTGATACGGGGTCCCGTCGCTGTTTTCCCCGTTGCAGAAGAACTCACGCCAATGCGGCGTAGTAATGCGTAACTGACGTCGGCGTTGGATATAAACCAGTTGCTTCGGCAGGCGCGCCTCGTAAACCGGCAGGTCATTATGCTCGGTCAGTTGCGCCTGTTCGACGGAGAACTCGATTTTCGCATCGTGATTTTCGATCACAATGTTGAATTTTCCTCCGGGGATCTGCTCCAGAGCATCGCAGTCAAAGACGATATTATCAGCGCCAACGCTCACCAATTGGCTGTTGAATTCATGCTGTTGATTAACGACACGCAGCGGCGTTCTTTGCTTATAAATGTCGCGCAATATGGCCAAAACCTCAAAACGCTCCTGCTTGATAAACCGTCCGTTATCAATATGTTCCACCCGTCACTCCCGGTATAATCCATCGACGCTTACGATTTCCTTACGCTAATCATCACCGTCATCAATACTAAAGTCAAATTTCCCAGCGTTGCCATAATAACGGCAATAGACGGGCAAAACGCGCAGCCCATGCTGCCTGACCCGCACTGTCCCCGATTAAATCCTGTCGGATCTCGATACCCACATAGGGTAATCCCTGGCGCTCCGCATGATTTGGCAGCGTGTAATCGGTTGCATCGGTCATTGCATAAGGCTCGTTGATACCTACCTGCAAGTCCCCTTCTTCGCGTAGCAATTCCGCCAGCAGCAAGGCAAATTGGGGGTGGCGGTTAAACAGTAATCCCACCTGCCAGGGTCGCGCATCGCCTTTAAATACTGGCGTAAAGCTGTGCATGGCAATCACCGCGCTGGCTTGGTTATTAGCACGACGACTGGCTAACGTGTGATTGATCGCCTGGTGGTAAGGTTGGAATATTTCCTGTTCACGAGCACCCGCTTCGGCTGCGCTGATCCCTTGGTTGCCGGGGATCGGCGTAACTTCGGATAACGAAGGGATAGAGCTGACAATCCCCGGCGTTCGGTTACAGTCGATCACCAAACGCGAGTAGTGTTGATGGATTAATGTCGCGTCCAACTGCTGAGCCAGACGGCGGGAAACCGCCAGCGTACCGATATCCCAGCCGATATGGCGGTCAATGTCTCCGCTGACCAGCCCAAGATCGCCCAGTCGTTTTGGGATGGCCTGCCCCGCGTGGTCGCACAGCAGTAAGAATGGCGATGTCGCCTGTGGCAACTCAACACTGACGGCCGCAGGCTCATCGGCAGACAACAAGGTTGGGGTATAGGGATGGTACATAGAGGACTCCGGCGCAGGAAAGCGCTAATTCTAGGCGATCCCCAAGCCGGCTACCAACTTACAGCAGGAAATTTAACGGGGTGTTTGATGTACCGCAATATAGCGCTGATAACGGGCAGACTTCAGCCGCGTCAGATCCACTAATACCAGGCCATCGATGCAGTGGTTAAACGCCGGATCGGTGCCGAAGTCGATAAACTGTACACCTCCAGGCTCACACAGTTCGGTGTATTGCTTATACAACGTGGGGATCGAACAGCCGATATTGCTCAACAGGCTTTTCAAACGCACCAGATCCTGCTGATAGTCATCACCGGCAAATTGTGCCAGCACCTGCGGTAACGAGGCAGGATAAGGCTGCCGCGATTGGGCTATGGCATGGTCTGGGGAGAAATAGAGACGATAGAAGGCAATCAACAAATCGCGGGCGGCAACCGGCATACCGCCTGAAATAGACACCGGACCGAACAGGTACCGATACTGTGGGTATTTGGCCAGATAGGCACCGATGCCCAGCCATAAGTAGTCCAGACCGCGCTTACCCCAGTAGGCCGGTTGGATAAAGCTGCGGCCCAGTTCAATCCCCTGCGCCAGGATCGGCATCATATCGCGATCGTAATGGAACAGGCTGTTGCTGTAGATCCCCTCCAGCCCTTTGTTGGTCAACTGCGGTGCCGTGGGAATAAAGCGATAAGCGCCAACAATTTCCAGCTCCTCCTCATCCCATAGCACCAGGTGATAATAGTCGTCATCATAACTGTCCAGGTCACGTCGCCGCCCAGAGCCTTCACCTACGGCGCGAAACGCAATTTCACGCAGGCGACCAAGTTCACGCAGGATCGGTGCCCTTGCCTCGCCCTGACGGCGATAGAGGAAAATGGTTTTACCATCCGGCGTGCTGCCCAACCGTTCGCAGGCGGCCAACGCTTTCTTCAATTCGAGGCGATCTTCCGGCAAGGCGATAGCCGATTCGCTGGTAAACAGCCCCGGCTTCCCCTGACCAAGCCGATACACATGGCGACGGAAACGTTCGGCAAGATCGCGAGCATGGGTATGGCCATCGTGCCATTGAGCAAAAGGAATGCGCCCACCGATACGGATCTTGATCCGTCCACCGCGCTGTTTAAACATCTCGCGCACCAACAACAAAGTGGATAAAGGACGGTAAATCAGCGAGGTGAAGTAGAACAGGTTGCTGTTACGAGCGCCGATATGAATAGGCACGATCGGCGCTCGTGCCTTGGCAGCCAGCCGGAGAAAGCCGGTGTGCCAGTGGCCGTCGCGGATCCCTTTGGGGCTCATACGTGACACTTCCCCTGCGGGGAACAGGATCAATACGCCCTGCTTATCCAACTGGGCCTGCATGGCCTCGATCTGCTGACGGTTGGTACGGTTGCCCAGGTTATCAACCGGCACAAACAGGCTGCGCAACGGTTCGATATGGCTCAGCAACTGGTTGGCCACGACTTTGACGTCTGGCCGAACTGCCGCCACCGCACGTAACAACACTAGCCCATCCAGAGAACCGATAGGATGATTGGCAACCAGCACCACCGGGCCTTGGCTGGGGATGTTTTCCAGATCGCCGTCGACCAGCTCACAGCTCAGGTTAAAGTAGTCCACCACCTGTTCGATCAGATCGAGTCCTTTCAGATGGGGATAATCGGCGGCGAACTGTTTGAATTCTTTTTCAAACACTAAACTTCTGAGCAGACTACGCTGCCAAGCTGGGGGGGTACGCTGGGGGAAGGCATCTTGCAGCAAGCTATCCAAAGTAAACATCGGGTCATCTCCTGGCCTCGTCGCTGCAAACTTAAGCCAGTGGTATGACCTGAACGTGTCAGTTTTATGACGAAAAGATGAAATCCCCCGCATCTGACCTTGACACAGGCGCAGCATGCAGCGCCCCTACGCACAACGACGCTGAACTAGCTCCCTTGCCCTTTGGGAGAGGGTTGGGGTGAGGGGCATCCTGTTACAGCGCCTCCTCTATCCGGGAGTTGACCTGCTCCCGTAGCCGCAACAATGCGGAGGCCTGATGAGGATAGCGTTTAAAGGTGATACGCATTCCCAGTTCCCGATCGATCAACTGCTCTACCGTGGCGCGATCGGTCAGGCTTTCCAGCAGTTGCAACGCCCGCAGATCCTGTAGCCCCTGATGGAACACCCGTAAACGCAGCGATTCTATCGGCATCCCTTCCGGCCCGGGATAAACCACAAAAGGATCGCCCGAGGGAAATGCGTTGCCGCTGTCGGTCACCGCATAGGGATTCAGTTTTTCCCGCGAATGGCTGCTGTTATAGAAGTTGTAGCCCCAGTGGAGGAAACCACTAATGTTGTACAGATACAGTTGGATCCCCAGAATGCGGTTACGGGCCGAAGGCTGGGCAAAGAATCGGTTGGCTACCTCGGTTTTTTGTACGCAGCAATAATAGGCCCATAGCTGGGGCGTTTGATGCTCCAGGAACGGTTCGATATGATCGGTGGCCACTACCGGGGTTTCCACCAAGCCGCGCTGATAGAAGTCAAAGTCAGACAGCGCATCGAAGGTGCGGAACCCGTCCAACAATGGGCGCAGTGAATCGCTGGCGCGCTGGTAGGCGGCGATATTCTCCAGTTTAGGTTCATCCGAGATATGGAACCATACGTGTTGTTGCAGACCTCGCGCCCGGAACCAACCAGTCAGCGCTGGCATCATTGCTTGTAGAAACTGCTGATATTCGCTGCCGTGCGCATCGGTATGCCAGCCAAACAGCGGCTGCGTTTCTCCCGCTATTTCCACCACGATCTTTGGCGCATGCGCCGCGCCCCATTGGGTGAACAGGTGAGCAATTTCGAAGTGTTCAATCCCCTCTTCCTGCGCCAGTTCCACCCATTGTGCCAGCCGTTCGAAATCAAACTGATAACCTGCGGAGGTGCGCTGCACTCCAACCAATTGTACGGTGGTTCGTTCGCCGCCGATGGCGGTATCCAGTGGTGGCGTGAAGATTGGCGTTAGCAGCATATTTACGCCATTTGCCGCCGCGTTACGTACAAAGTTGCGTACTGCCTGCCAGTATTGCGGGCTGAACACCGCAATCTGATAGTAGTCCGCCAAACAGTCAGTATGTAGCCATTCGGTGTGCAGCAGTCGCTGCTTTGGCAAGGCGGCGGGCACCACGTGCAACGTCATATTGGCAGCGACCAGCTCCTCACCCGTCTCATGATCGAACAACCGCAGCGTCAACGGATAGTCGCCTCCGGCAATACCCTGCGCTGGCGGCGTCAAGGTCAGCCACAGGCTGGCGTAATAACGGCAGGCGGCAAAAAAACGCCGATCCTGGATCGGCATCAGCGGGTCGGGAAATAGCCCTGGCTCGGTAGTGAGATAATTCTCATCCGTCTCGGCATAGCAGGGAAAGTGGCTGGGTACCGACTGCACATGGCGCACGCTGATATCTTCGGCCAATGGCCCTTCAAGTTGATAGCGTAATTCCCGGCGGGTTTCATTATCCTCACGGTAAAGGCAATACACCCCTTGCCATGAGAAGGTTTCATTATTCAGGCAGCTGAATTGGTTTTGCTGTTCGACCTGGGGCGAAGACTGACGATGAAATACCTTTTCCAGACAATGGGTAAATAGTAGCGTGAGACGCATAATAGCTGGCCTATTTTATTTTGCGGTGGGGTTTAATTAATTTCAGGCTAGCGCGTTTTATCACCACAGGCAATATAGGCCAACAAAAAAAGCTGCTGCACGGTCCCTCATCGAGCTAAAAAATTATTTTTTTGTTTATTTGCATCACAAAAATGAAAGATGCTGCAGGCTGCACAATAAAAACGTTTTTAATCCCCATCATGGTGCAAGGGTTATCAGTTAATCCTATGACCTCGGTAAGCCATAACTGCCGCACGACAACGGATTCACACCCTTCCGCATTAACATTTTATCAACAAAAAAAGGCTTTCGATTGGTGGCTTTGAGCTTTCATTGTTAACAACAGTGAAAGATAAGCGCCCCATTTTTGGGCAGAATGGCTAGATTGACACATTGAAAGTTAAGGGATAGAAAGAAATCACGTTCACCAAAAAATTCATTCGCCGACACCGAGGGTAAAGCAATGTCACCTAGAAAAAACGCCGGACGTTTTCTGTTGCATTCCGCTGTTGCAGCCGCTTTATTATTGCCAACCATGTTATATGCCGCCGATCAGATCACGCTACGCTATGCCGTTTGGGATCGAAACCAATTACCTGCCGAACAGGAAATTGCCAAGCGATTTGAACAGGCCAATCCGAATGTCAAAGTGGAAATAGAATTAACTCCCGCTGCGCAATACTTTGTCAAATTAGACTCCGCTGCCGCTGGTGGTGTCGCACCAGATATATTCTGGATTAATATGCCCTATTTTGTGCAATATGCTAAAAACGGCATTATGCAACCGCTGGGGAACTATTTAAAAGACGGCGCGGTTAATTTGGATAATATCGTCGCCAGCTCCGTCAAGGCTTATCAGTACGACGGTCAGCAGATGGCCATCCCGCGCGATGTCGATTCCATCGCCGTGTGGTACAATAAAAAACTGTTCGATCAGGCCGGCGTCAGCTATCCCACCAGCGACTGGAGTTGGGATGATATGAAGAAAAAGGCCGCCGAGCTACAAACCGGCCTGAAAGGCAGCGCCTTCCCGCTGGTGATGGATCTCAGTATCGACGGTCAGGACAGCTATATGAACCTGCTGTTCCAGAAAGGTAACCATATCGTGCCGAAAGATGGCCAACCGACCGATATCGCCAACGACAACGCCATCTGGGTCTATCAGCAGCTGCAAGGCATGATGAAAGACGGCCTGATGCCGACCGCCCAGCAAATGAGCGAAGTGAAAACCGAGAATATCTTCCAATCCAACCGCGCCGCCATGGTGTATGCCGGTTCCTGGTTGGCCGCACCGTTCGCCAACAATCCCCTGATTAACGACCACATCGGCGTGGTGATGATGCCGAAAATCGAGCGTCAGTCTGGCGTGGCCCACAGCCTGGCATATGCCATGTCGGCCAAGAGCGCCCACAAACAGGAAGCCTGGAAATACATCGAATTCATGAGCAGCGAAGCCTCGCAGGCCACCCTGGCGAAGGTGGTGATCCCTGCCAACAAAGTCGCGGCCAAAGCCTGGGCAGCGGAAGTCAAAAAGGTTGATGTCTCACCGTACATCCAGACGCTGGAAGTGACCGAAGCCTATCCCACCGCAGGCACCAACACGCCGAAGTGGCAAAACATGTGGATCGGCAGCCTGAAGAAAATCTTTATGGGCGCGGATGCCCGTACGGAAATGGATAAGTCGGTCAAGAAGATCGAACGCATCATGGAGCAGTAATTTCCCCGTAGCGGTCTGCCTGCCCGAAGGTGGGCCGCAGCGGCAACACTGAGCAGTCAAAGGTGAGGAATGGCGACATGTCGCTGGCAGAAACGGCTACGGCCAACATACAACAGGCAAAGAGCAAACCTCGTGCCGCATTGAGCCGCCTGGAGCGCAGCGAGCGCTTCTGGGGCTGGATAATGATCCTGCCGCTGGTGATCGGTTTGGTGGTGTTTTACTTCATCCCGTTTTTACAGAACATTTTTTACAGCTTTACCGACCTCAACCAGTTTATGAGCTGGACGACCATCAGCTTTGACAACTACATCAACCTGTTTGAGGACGATGACTTCTATACCGCTGCCTTCAACACCCTGTTTTATGTGGTGGTGTGCGTGCCGATAATCCTGCTGCTGTCGTTGCTGCTGGCGATTGGGTTGAACCAGAACATCCGCGGAAAAGCGCTGCTACGCACCCTGCTGTTCTTACCGGCGGTGACCATGCCTGCCGCAGTGGCGATGGTGTGGCAATGGCTGTTCAACAAGGATTTTGGGCTGATTAACCAAGGGCTAAGCCTGCTGCACATCGCGCCGGTGGCCTGGCTTTCCGATCCGGACGTGGTGCGCATCAGCGTGTCCATCATCATTATCTGGTCGTCGTTGGCGCTGAAAATCATCATCCTGCTGGCCGGTTTGCAAAGCATCCCCCGTCAGCTGTATGAGGCCGCCGATATCGACGGTATCAGCACGCTGCGCCGTTTCTTCTTTATCACGCTGCCGATGATGGTGCCGACGCTGTTCTTTGTGTCGGTGATGAGCTTCATCGAAATCCTGCAAATCTTCGACGTGGTGTTCCTGATGTTCGACCGTGCCCTGGTAGAGGGTGACGTCATGACCATCACCAACCTGTTCTACAAATACGCCTTCTATCTGCAAGAGAAAGGCTACGCCTCTGCCATCACGGTGGTGTTATTCGCCGTAACCCTGTTGATCACGCTGGTACAGATGGCGATCGGCAAACGCCTGAGAGTGAGCTGAGGAGCCGCTGATGACAATAAGCAAACGAGCCCTGGTCTATCTGTTTATGACACTGGCGGCGCTGGCCTCGGTGGTGCCCTTTATCTGGATGCTGGTGACCTCGCTGAAAACCCAGGCCGAAAGCATCCAGATCCCGCTGACCCTGCTACCGGAAAACCCCAGCTTGCAGGCCTACGGCAAGATCATGCGTGAAATCCCTTTTGCCGATTTCTACATCAACTCGCTGCTGGCGACCTTTTCCACCGTGACGTTGCAGATGGTGATCGCCACCATGGCCGCCTACGGCTTCTCGCGCCTGCACTTTCGGGGCCGTGACGCGGTGTTCCTGGTGTGTATCTCGATCCTGATGGTGCCCGGCCAGGCGTTTTTGATCCCGCAGTTCCTGGTGATTCAGAAAATGGGGCTGGTCAACAGCATTACCGGTCTGGTGTTGCCGGGGATCTTCAGTATTTACGCCACCTTCCTGCTGCGGCAGTTCTTTCTGGCGGTACCGAAAGAGATGGAAGAGGCGGCGCTGATCGACGGTTACAGCTACTTCGCCATCTTCTGGCGCATCATGCTGCCACTGATCCGCCCCGGCATCATCGCCTGCATCATCATCAACGGCTTATGGAGTTGGAATAACCTGATGTGGCCGTTGATCGTCAATACCACCACCGAGAAATTGACGCTGCCGGTGGGGCTGGCATCGCTGTCCAGCCGTGCCGGGGTGGAATACCCGCTGCTGATGGCTGGTGCCCTGATGGCGGTGATCCCGATGCTGATGCTGTTCATTCTTTTCCAACGTTATTTCATCCAGGGTATCGCCAGTGCTGGCGTTAAAGGCTAACCGAGAACAATAAGGTAAACAGACATGGCCGGTATTCAATTAAACAGTGTGAAAAAGGTCTATCCCAACGGTTTCCGGGCGTTACATGGCGTGGATCTGGATATCAAAGACGGTGAGTTCATGGTGTTTGTCGGCCCTTCCGGCTGCGCCAAATCCACGCTGTTGCGCATGATCGCCGGGCTGGAAAGCGTCAGCGAAGGACAGATCATGATCCACGATCGCTGCGTTAACGACACCATGCCCAAAGATCGTGGTATCGCGATGGTGTTTCAGAACTATGCGCTCTATCCGCATATGACCGTCTACAAGAACATGGCCTTTGGGCTGATTGGCAAAGAGAGCAAGGCAGAGATTGACCGGCGGGTGCAGGATGCGGCCGAGAAGCTGGAAATCACCAACCTGTTGCACCGCAAGCCCGGCCAACTCTCCGGTGGCCAGTGCCAGCGCGTGGCGGTTGGACGTGCCATCGTGCGTAAACCCAAGGTGTTTCTGTTCGACGAACCGCTCTCCAACCTGGACGCCAAGCTGCGTGTTTCCATGCGTGTGCAGCTCATCGAACTGCACAACCGGCTGAAACAGGAAGGCGCTGCCGCCACCATGGTGTATGTGACGCACGATCAGGTCGAAGCGATGACTATGGGTGACCGTATCTGCGTAATGAATCGGGGCACCATCATGCAGGTGGATAAGCCAATCAACCTGTATCACCACCCTGCCAACCGCTTTGTCGCCGAGTTTATCGGCAGCCCGTCGATGAATCTGCACGATCTGGATCTGTTGCGCAGCGCTCAGGGTACGCAACTGCGTATTGACGATGATTATCGGCTAACCCTGCCGCCTGCGCTGGAAAAGCAGTTGGAAGACTATCCGCATCAACGCGTTTGCCTGGGGATCCGCCCCGAAGCCCTACGCCTGTGTGCTGCCGGCACAAGTAACTGCTTCCCAGCACGGATTGTCACCATTGAGCGCATGGGGAACGAAGAGTTACTGCATTGCGAACTGGCCGGATTGCGCTTCGTCCTGCGCATAGTTTCCCAACCCGACTGGGAACCAAGCCTCGGCGAGCAGATCCACCTGACGTTTGATTTGACCCGCGCCCACCTGTTCGATCAGGCCAGCGGCGACAACCTGAATAATAACGCTACCCATTCATTGGGATAATACGGAGCAATTTGCAATGTCTAATGACTATAACGATCGTCCGGTACGCGTCTTGGTGATTGGCGCCGGTGCGCGCGGGGAGATTTATTCACGCTACGCGCTGGCTCACCCGGATCTGATGCAGGTGGTGGCGGTGGCTGAACCGCGCGCTACCTATCGCCAGCAGTTTGTGGATCAGCACAACATAACCCCCGAAAACGTCTTTACCGACTGGCAGCAGGCCGTAGCAGCGGGCAAATTGGCCGATGCAGTCATGATCTGTACCCAGGATACCTTGCATCTGGCACCGGCCCTGGCCTTCGCCAAACAGGGTTACCACATGCTGTTGGAGAAACCGCTGTCACCGGATGAGAGTGAGTGCCGCGCCATCGTGGAAGAAGTCGAGCGTCAGGGGATCATCTTCTCCGTGGGCCACGTGCTGCGCTATACCCGCTATACCCAGAAACTCAAGCAGTTGCTGCGCGATAAGGTGATCGGCGACATCGTCAGCCTGCAACATCTGGAGCCGGTGGGCTATTGGCATCAGGCCCACTCCTTCGTGCGCGGCAACTGGCGCAACGACCAACAGGCAGCCTTTATGCTGTTACAGAAATCCTGTCACGATATCGACTGGATCCGCTACGTGATGGATACCCCTTGCGAACAGGTCAGCTCATTTGGTGGCTTACGCCACTTCCGCCAGGAAAACCAGCCTCAGGGCGCAGCGGATAACTGCCTGGATTGCGGCGTGGAGGCCGAATGTCCCTATTCCGCCAAACGCATTTACCTTGGCGACAATCACAAGGCAACACCGGGCTTCCTGCGTGTACTGACGCCAGAAGTCGATCAGGAACATCTGGTCGCCGCACTGCGTAATGGCCCTTATGGCCGCTGTGTCTACCGCTGTGATAACAACGTGGTGGACCATCAGGTAGTGAATATGCAGTTCAGCGGTGGCCGCACCGCCGCCTTTACCATGACCGCCTTCACGAAGATGGAAGATCGCAAGACGCGCATTTTTGGCAGCCAGGGGTGCCTGGAAGGCGATGGCCGCTATATCCGCATTACCTCCTTCCTCGACGACCGGGAAACGCAGTATGACGTGGATGAGGCCGAGGATTTGCACACCATGTCCGGCCACGGCGGTGGCGACTATTATCTGATGCAGCACTTTATCGCCGCCGTGCGCGCCAACGATCCGGCGCAGGTGCTGTCTGGCCCGCAGGAGACCCTGCAAAGCCACCTGATGGTATTTGCCGCCGAACGCGCCCGGCGGGAAAACGCGATCATCACTTTGGGTAAGGAGTAAAGCCGTGGCGACACAAGCTATGCGTTACGGTTTCGACATTGGCGGCACCAAAATTGAAATGGCCGCCTACGATGCCCAGTTGAATCAGGTGTTTTGTCAGCGCATCAGTACGCCTACCGGCGACTACCGCGAGTTTCTCTCCTGCATTGCACAACTGGTCAATCAGGCCGATCGCAACCTGCACACCCAAGGCAGTATCGGCATTGGTTTGCCTGGGATCACCGATCCACGCAGCCGCAGACAGTTGGCGGTAAACGTCCCCTGCCTGACCGGCCACTGCCTGGCGGACGACCTGACCCAGGAACTGTCACGGCCGGTGGAGATTGAAAACGATTGCCGCTGCTTTGCCCTTTCGGAGGCCAGCACGCCTCAGACCGAGCAACTGGAAGTGGTGTTCGGTGCCATTATCGGCACCGGAGCTGGTGGTGGGCTGGTGATGAACAAACGGCTACACAAGGGCCGCAATGGGCTGGCTGGCGAATGGGGTCATACGCCTATCTCCGCCCAGTTGGCACAGCGTTACGATCTGCCGCTGTTTGTCTGCAACTGTGGTTTGACTGGCTGCTTTGAGCGTTACGTGTCCGGCAGCGGTCTGTTAGCTCTTAGCCAACACTTTGGCCATGGCGCGGCCAACGTCCCGGCACTGATCGCCAGTTACCGCCAAGGCGATCCGTTAGCGCAACACCTGATGCTGATCTACCTCGATATCCTGTCCAGCGCGTTGGCCAGCCTGCAACTCCTGCTGGATGTGGATGCCTTCGTGCTGGGCGGCGGTCTTTCCAACGTGAGCGAACTCTATGCACAACTGCCCAGCGCCATGAGCCGCTGGTTATTGCCGGGGACTGAACCGGCGATGGTTTATCCCCCGGTGTATGGCGACAGCAGCGGAGTACGCGGTGCGGCACTGCTGCGCCAAAGCTGGCAATAAAATAATTAAGGAAAGCTCACCTGCATTAATGATCGTGGGTGGCTTTCATCCACGGCGGAATTAACCGGTACGCCAAACGGGAATTTCGCCGGTTAAATAAGGCATTACCGGTTTTCGGTTTATTTCCATGCGGCTTTCAGTTGATGACCAACTGAAAGATGTAAGTTAAATAAACAACTGAAATATAAGACTATATTTAAATTTTTCGATTGCGTTGCGCGGTTTCGTTTGCTGTAATTTGCAACGAAAGACTGAAAATACACCAGTAAGACTTGCTGAGGCCACCAGGCCCCGGCCGGGGTTTGCTACGGGTAAATCAGGAGTCACCTATTAATGATCAATACCGTAAAACGGCGGGAATTAATTATCGACCAGCTATGTCGCGAAGGCACGGTGCGCGTGGAACAGTTGAGCAGCCAGTTTGCCGTCTCTACCGTCACCATTCGCAGCGATCTGCGCCACCTGGAGAAAAGTGGCTGTGCGGTGCGTGCCTACGGCGGTGCGATGCTCAACAAGCAGTTCGCCTTCGATCGCCCGCTACAAGACAAGGGGCGCATCAACCGCGATGTGAAATTCGCCATCGCCTGTGCCGCCGCCGAGTTAGTGAACGACGGTGATGCGATCATTCTCGATTCCGGTTCCACCACTAGCCAGATGGCCACGCAGTTGGCAGGCAAGAAAGACCTGGTGGTGATGACCAACGCCTTGAATATTGCCTTCGAATTGGCCAGCAACGAGCAGGTGGATCTGATGGTGGTCGGCGGTAGCGTACGCCGCAAATCCTGGTCGCTGTATGGCCCCGCTGCCGAGCAGCATATTCGCCAATATCGCTTTGATAAATTTTTCCTCGGCGTTGACGGTTTTGATTTGGTGGGAGGGATCACGACGCCAGACCCCGGTGAGGCACAGCTCAACCGCGCCATGTGCGAAGTGGCTCGCGAAGTGATTGCGGTGGTTGACGCCAGCAAGTTTGGCCGCAGCAGTTTCTGCATGATCCGCGAGATAGGCCAGATCCAGCGGCTGGTTACTGACAGCCGCATACCGACCAATTACCTGCATGCGCTGCAAAATCTGGGGGTCGAGGTGATTATTGCCGACCAGTGAGATCCCCCCCTCACCCCATCCCTCTCCCACAGGGAGAGGGAGCCAGTTCAGCGTCGTTGGCAGCTAATGTGGCGCTACGTAGGGGCGCTGCATGCTGCGCCCGTGCCAAGGTCAGATTCAGGAGTGAAAGGGTACCAAATGCTGTCCCCTGTGGGAGAGGGTTAGGGTGAGGGGCAACCGTATTCATCGTTCTATTTTTTAAGGAGTTACCATCATGACAGGTTATTTTTCTTACGATGCGGACTGGCTGGAGCAACATCATGCGCTGCATACCGCCCGTGAGATTTGGCAGCAGCCGGACCTTTGGGCTGCACTGCATAAGCAGTTGGTCGCCCAGCAGGAGCAATGCTCCGCTTTCCTGACGCCCCTGCTGCAAAACCCGCGCTTACAGATCGTGTTATGCGGTGCTGGCAGTTCAGCCTTTGCCGGCCGGGCCTTGGCCCCTTGGCTGCGGGAAAAAACCGGCCGTGACGTTGCGGCCTATGGCACGACGGATATCGTCGCCAACCCGCTGCAGTTTCTCGACCCATCGCGCCCAACGTTGATGGTATCTTTCGCCCGTTCCGGCAACAGCCCGGAAAGCGTCGCTTCGGTGGCGCTGGCCGATCAGTTGCTGCCCCACTGTTATCACCTGATGCTGGTGTGTAACCCGGATAGCCAGTTGGCCAACTATGCACATGGCCGTGAAAACGTCTTTGCCCTGGTGATGCCACAAGGTTCAAACGACCAGAGCTTTGCCATGACCTCCAGCTTCAGCTGCATGATGCTGAGCACCGCGTTGCTATTGGGCCCCTATTCGCTAGACGATGCCCGCCAACCGCTGGCGCAAATGATCGAATGCTGTAAAGCACTGCGTGAAACACAGCAATCTCAGGTGAAAACCCTGGCCAACAGCGGCTTTAACCGTTACATCGTGCTCGGCAGCAGTTGCTTCACCGGCCTGGCAGAGGAAGCTTCGCTGAAAATGCTGGAGCTGACCGCCGGGCAGATCGTCACCCGCTACGATTCGCCACTGGGCCTGCGCCACGGTCCTAAATTCATGGTCGATCCGCAGACGTTGGTGCTGTTAATGCCATCGAGTAACCGCTACACCCACCGTTATGAGCAGGATTTGTGGGATGAATTGCAGCGTGACGGATTAGCCAGACAGATCGTCGCGCCTGGCAACTCGGCAACCGATCGGCCAGAACCCACCGATGATATCTGGCTGTTGTTCCCCTATTTGCTGTTTGCACAGATGCTGGCGTTTGAGACTTCGCTGGCGCGCGGCCTGACACCGGATAACCCTTGCCCGACCGGTGAAGTCAACCGCGTGGTGAAAGGCGTAACCATTTACCCATACTCTTCTGCCGAGCTGTAAGGAGGCGCCATGTACCTGATATCCAACCGCGAAATGCTGCTGAAAGCGCAAAAACAGGGCTATGCCGTGCCCGCGTTCAACGTACACAATCTTGAAACGGTGCAGGTAATAGCGGAAACCGCCGCCGAGCTGCAATCTCCGGTGATTATGGCCGGAACGCCGGGTACCTTCAGCTATGCAGGAACCGATTATCTGGTGGGGATCTGCCGCTCGGCGGCCAAACGCCATGACCTGCCGCTGGCGTTGCATCTGGATCATCACGAAGAACTCGAGGACATCGCCACCAAGGTCAGAGCCGGGATCCGTTCGGTGATGATCGATGGCTCACACCTGCCTTTTGAGCAGAATATCGCGCTGGTTGCGCAGGCTGTCGCACTGTGCCATCGCTATGGTGCCAGCGTAGAAGCGGAACTTGGCCGCCTGGGCGGTCAGGAAGACGATCTGATTGTCGATGCCGCAGACGGCTTTTATACCGACCCCAACGCCGCCCGTGAGTTTGTTGCGGCCACAGGGATCGACTCCCTGGCCGTCGCCATCGGTTCAGCACATGGGCTATACCACGGGGAACCCAAGCTGGATTTTGACCGTCTGGCGCTGATCCGTGAACAGTTGGAGATCCCGCTGGTACTGCATGGTGCCTCCGGTATTCCGGAAGCGATGGTCAAGCGGGCCATCTCGCTCGGGGTATGTAAGGTGAACGTGGCAACCGAACTCAAAATCGCGTTTGCCGATGCGGTCAAGAGCTACTTCTCCCAGCATCCAGAGGCCAACGATCCGCGTAAGTACATCGTCCCTGGCAAGTTGGCGATGAAAGAGGTGGTGGCAGAGAAAATCCGTATCTGTGGCAGCGCCGGCATGCTGTAACTCTGAAGAGTAAGGTGACGGCCGCAGAGCCAAGATTAAAATGCGGCCTTTACATTATTTGCGATATTTAAAGTAACCAACGTTATTATAAGTAGCATAAAAAATGTTATAATTATCACATTAATCACTTTTATTCCTCGTTTACCCCGTAAATCCCCTGCACCATGATCTAAATCATAGTTTTACCGGCGAGCCATCTCTACTATTAAATTCAATTAACGAATGGTTGCCGTTAATATTGTTTATTCAACTTATTATAGTAACGTTGGAAATTAAACCGCCCAGTAATACCCGTTCATTTGATCGGTAAATAGCAACTTTTTGTTAATGGGTGGTTTTACTTTATGCTAATAGGAATAGCTTATGAAATATATTATTGCCGCTTTGGCCATGTTAACCGTCGCACCTTTTTTACTCCATGCAAAACATGACGTTATTAATAACTCAATGACAGGAAGCATCCAGTTTTCTGGCAAAATCAGTGCTCCAACATGTGTGATTGCACGCAGTGGTGGTCAATATATATCCAGTTGCTATCGGGAAACTGCCGCTAAAACTAATGAGTTCATCCAAATGCCCTTGGATAATATGGGCTCGGAATTAATGTCGCCACCCGTGAGTGAAATGGTCGCGAATCAACCTTCACTGCAACGAATTACGCTATCTTACAACTAATCTTAAGTACCAAAAGGTATTATCATACAATTATTCCATTAAAATATTTTTTGTTATTTTAAAAACATTTTTAGAGATATGCCTCTCGGGGGTTACCTATAATGGGTAACCCTCTTTTTTGCTATTAACCCGTCCCATCAACATGTCCGAAATCCGCCATCACATCCGGCTTTTTCATGTAATAATCGCAGCATCAAACGCAAGGAGTGAACAACATGCAGACATTTTTTATTGATCGTATGCCGACGCCGGTCGGTGAGCTGGTGTTGATCGGGGATGAGCAAGGACGGATGCGCGCGCTGGATTGGACCGACCATGAGGCTCGCCTGATGAAGCTGCTCAACAGCCATTATCGGGCATCCCCTTTCGTCATACAGGAGCAAGCCAACCCAGGCGGCCTGACGGAAGTGATGCAGCGCTATTTTGCCGGGGAATTGGCAGCCATTGACAGCGTGCAGGTGATGACTGCGGGAACAGATTTCCAGCGCACCGTCTGGCAGCAGCTACGGCAAATCCCCTGTGGGGAAATCATCACCTACGGAGAATTGGCTAAGCGTATCGGCCGGCCTTCCGCTTCGCGTGCCGTTGGTATGGCAAACGGCACCAACCCGATCAGTATCGTGGTGCCCTGCCATCGGGTGATTGGCGCACAAGGCGCCTTGACGGGCTATGCCGGAGGGGTGCAGCGCAAGCAGTGGTTACTGAAACACGAAGGTTTCCTGCCCAAGGAGCTGATTTAATCGGCCAGCAGCGCCAATGCGCTTTCCTCGTCCGTCACCAGGCCGTTGATCCAGCGGCCTAGCAACGCAGCGCGAATGGCCTGATGTTTGTCCGCGCTACCGGCCAAGGCAATCACCGGCTTTTCCGGCTGTGGGTGCAGATTGACGCTGGTCAGCCGCCGATCGAGCTCGCTGCCCACCCGCTGGCCCTGCGGATTGATAAAATGCCCCAGCATTTCAGCCACCGCATTAGCCGCTACCAGGCGGTCGACATCTTCTGCGGTGATAAATCCGTCCTTATGCAGTGGGCAGTGATATTCGATAGTGCCTATGCCGATAAACGTCACATCGGCCTGGCTGGCCTTCTCGTTCACCGTACGGTAAATGCGGTGGTTGCACCACAGGGCGCGATCCTGTTCGCTATCGGCAAACAGCGGTGCAGGCAGGATGAAGTAGCGGCCTTGGGTCTTTTCCGCCATCCACAACGGTACATCATAGCGGGTACAAGAACCGTCGGCCGCGATCGCGCCGATCAGCGAAACGCAGCTATGTTGTGGCCGCTCCAATTCCGGCAGCTCATCGATTGCCGCCTTCAGACTGCGGCCTGAGCCAACCCCAATGTTCAACGGCTGCTCGCTACGTATAAACTGCGCCATGACTTCAGCACCGGCCACCGCTACTGCACGGTTGATCCCGGCAATGTCCATTCCCTGGCTAGGTACGACCTGGCACAACGTCAAGCCGTAGCGTTCGCACAGACGGGCCGATAATTCCATGCAACGCCCTACCGGGTGGGAAATATTGACGCTGATCAGACCGCTGTCGATCGCCAATGCGACCAGCCGCTGTGCGACCTGGCGCGATACGCCCAACGCTTCGGCAATCTCGTTCTGGGTCTGCCCGGCCACGTAATACATCCAGGCCGCGCGCGCCGCCTGATCCAGCTTCTTGTCGTGTTTGACCATGTCGTTTCATCCGTTCCCCGTGATAGCGCCATTTTACTGGCATTCACCCAGCTCAGTGAGGTCAGTTTACGCTTTTGTGAGCTAAAGCCCATTTAAAGGGCAAAAGTTTAATTAACCTAGCGCCAGCAAAGAGCAAATGCCCCATTAATGGGCCGATGCCCTAAATTAACCTTAGCGGAGAACGTTATGAGCAAACCAGTGAACTCTTCCCAGGCCATTTGGCTGCATATCGGTGCCGGATCTTTCCATCGTGCTCATCAGGCCTGGTATCTCCACCGGCTGATTGCTGCTGGCGATAGCCGCTGGTCAATTGCCCTCGCCAATATCCGTGATGACGCTACGCCGTTGCTGAATACGCTGGCCGAACAGAACGGCCAATACGTGCTGGAGACCGTTACCCCACAAGGCGTGCGTAAGTACGAAAACATTACCTCCATTAGCAAGGTCATACCTTGGGATAACGAACTGGCGGCATTGACTGCGCAGGGCGCCAAACCAGAGACCCGTGTCATTTCCTTCACCGTGACCGAGGGCGGTTATTATCTGGATAACCAGTTCAATCTGGATCGTACTAACGCCGATATTCAGGCCGATCTGCTGGGCGCCTGCCGCACCATTTACGGCACCATGGCGCAATTGCTGGCACGCAGAAAACAGCTTAATGGTGACACTGTCACGTTATTGAACTGCGACAACCTGCGCCATAACGGGGAACGCTTCCGCCACGGTCTGATGCAGTTCCTGCAACTGCGTAAAGAACAGGAGCTGATCGCCTGGATCGATAGCCACACCCGCTGCCCTAACACCATGGTTGACCGCATCACGCCACGGCCAGCGCCAGAAGTGGCCGAGCGGGTCGCCGAAGCCACCGGGTTCCAGGATCGTGCGCCCGTGATGGGGGAAGCGTTTATCCAATGGGTGATCGAGGATGACTTTATCAATGGGCGTCCAGCTCTGGAGAACGTCGGCGTCGAGATGGTCGATTCGGTGCTGCCCTATGAAGAAGCCAAAATCCGCATCCTCAACGCCAGCCATAGCTGCATTGCCTGGGCCGGTACGCTGATTGGCCAAAGCTATATTCATGAAAGCACCGGCACCCCGGCTATCCACCAATTAGCCTACGACTATGTCACCCAGGACGTAATCCCTTCCCTGACGCCTAGCCCACTCGACTTGGCCGCTTACCGCGACGTGGTTCTGGAGCGGTTCAGCAATCCTTATATCCGCGATACCAACCAGCGTGTCGCCGCAGATGGTTTTTCCAAAATCCCGGGCTTCATCACGCCAACGCTGCAAGAGTGCTATCAGCGCGGTGAAGTACCGCAAGCCACGGCCATGTTGCCCGCTCTGTTCTTCGTCTTTATGCAGCGCTGGCACCAAGGCCAACTGCCTTACGAATACCAAGACGGCATTCTGGACGCTGCGGCCGTTCACCAGATGTTCACAGCGGCCGATCCGGTGGCGGTGTTTGCCTCAGATGAAAAATTGTTCAGCACCTTGGCCCACAGCAGTGCCTTTAGCCAACTGCTGCGCCAATCCATCGAGCGTGTTAACCACTGGCTGGCGCAGTAACGGGAGCGGACCATGTATCTAGGACTCGATTTAGGCACCTCAGAAATCAAAGCCGTGGTGATTGATGATAACGGCACGCTGATCGCCAGCGCCGGTGAACCGCTGGAAGTACAACGCCCGCATCCACACTGGGCAGAGCAGGATCCAGCCGATTGGTGGCGGGCAACGCAGGCAGTGGTGAGCCGCTTGCGCGCCAAAATCCCGCAACAGTGGTCGCATATTCGTTCGCTGGGGCTTTCCGGCCAGATGCACGGCGCGGTGCTGCTCAACCGTGATAATCAGGTGTTGCGCCCGGCTATTTTGTGGAACGACACCCGCAGCGCCGAGCAGTGCAAACAGCTGACGCAGAACGCGCCAGAACTGCATGATATTGCCGGTAATCTGGCGATGCCGGGCTTCACTGCCCCCAAACTGCTGTGGGTGGCTAAACATGAACCGGAGATTTTCGCCAACATCGCCACCGTGTTACTGCCCAAGGACTTCCTGCGCTGGATGATGAGTGGCGACAAGGTGTCTGATATGTCTGATGCGGCGGGCACGCTGTGGCTCGACGTGGGCAAGCGGGACTGGTCAGATTCCCTGCTCGCGGCCTGTGGCCTCACCCGCGATCAGATGCCGCGTCTGGTTGAAGGCAGCGAAATCTCCGGGCAACTGAAAGGCGATCTCGCCCGTTCCTGGGGCCTGAATGACAACATCATTATCGCCGGAGGCGGCGGTGATAACGCGGCCAGTGCGGTCGGCATTGGTGCGGTTAATCCAGGCGATGCGTTTATCTCGCTGGGGACATCCGGCGTACTGTTCGCGGTCAACGATCGTTTCCGCCCCAATCCGCAATCTGCCGTCCATGCTTTTTGCCATGCCTTGCCCGAGCGCTGGCATCAGATGAGCGTCATGCTTACCGCCGCTAGTGCCCTACGTTGGTTCTGCCAGTTGGTGGGCAGCAATGAGCCGACGCTGTTGGCCGAAATCGCTCAGATGAACCTGGCGGAACAGCGGCTGGCTCCGATCTTTCTCCCTTACCTGTCCGGTGAGCGGACGCCGCACAACGATCCGCTGGCTACCGGTGCGTTCCACGGCCTGACTCACAGCCATCAGCGTGCAGCAATGGGCTATGCGGTGCTGGAAGGTGTGGCATTCGGTATGGCAGATGGTCTGGACGTGCTATCACAAGCGGGAACCCGTCTGGCGCAATGCTCGCTGATCGGCGGCGGTGCTCGCAGCGAACATTGGGCACAACTGATGGCCGACGTACTTGACCTGCCGGTGGTCACCCATCTGGGCGGTGAGGCTGGCGGAGCTTTGGGCGCAGCACGTTTGGGATGGCTGGCGGCGGGCGGAACGGTGGAACAGGTTTGCCACAAACCCGCCATCGATCGGCGTTACCTGCCGGACGGCGAACGCCTGCCTCAGCTTGCACAGCGCCTGGCCACCTATCGTCAGCTCTATCAACAACAATTGGCCCTGCGTCGGGCTTGATCCCGGCGCAGTAAAAAATAATAAGACTGTACCCTTACACCTATCCTGGAGTTTGCTATGCCACAAACACATAAACACTGGTTCGGCCTGCCGATGAACCTGTTCTGGGGCTACATCGCTATTGCCATCTTCATGAGCGGCGACGGCTTTGAGATGGCTTTTCTGTCTAAACACATCACCGATATGGGCTTCACGCCGGCACAGTCGGCGCTGGTGTTTACCGTATACGGACTGGCTGCGGCGCTCGCGGCCTGGAGTTCCGGCGTGGTGGCTGAAATCATCACGCCACAAAAAGCGATGCGCATCGGCTTTATCCTGTGGTTGGTCATGCACGTGCTGTTTATGCTGTTTGGCCTGGGGATGCGTAACTACCCGCTGATGTTGCTGTTCTATGGCATCCGTGGCCTAGCCTATCCGCTGTTTATCTATTCGTTTGTGATGTTGGTGGTGCAGAACGTGCCGAAACAGCAGCTTTCTTCAGCAATGGGCTGGTTTTGGGCGATGTACTCGATTGGCATCGGCTGCGTTGGCAGCTACCTGCCCAGCTTTACCATTCCGTTGATGGGCGAAACCGGTACCTTGTGGTTTGCCATTGCCTGGGTGGCGGCCGGTGGTTTGATGGCGATGTTCCTGCTGCGCAACGTGGGTCAGGCCAGCCCAAAAGCCGATCTGACGCCACAGGAGAAACTCAAGGAGCTTTCCCGCGCGGTGACGATCCTGTTCACCAACCGCAATATCTTCCTCTCATGCCTGATCCGTATCATCAACACGCTGTCGCTGTTTGGCTTTGCGGTGATCATGCCGATGCTGTACGTCGGCCGGTTGGGCTTTAGCATGTCCGAATGGTTGCAGATTTGGGCGGTGTTCTTCTTTGTCACCATCTTCACCAACATCATGTGGGGGATTCTGGGGGAGAAAATCGGCTGGCTGCGGCAGGTGCGCTGGTTTGGTTGCGTCGGATGTGCCATCTCCAGCCTGGCGTTTTACTACCTGCCAGTGCATTTTGGCCATAACTTCTGGATCGCGCTGGTGCCAGCGGTCATGCTTGGCATCACCGTGGCCGCCTTTGTGCCTATGACCGCGGTATTCCCGGTGCTGGAGCCTAACCATAAGGGCGCCGCCATCTCGATCTATAACCTTTCCGCTGGCCTGAGCAACTTTGCCGCCCCGGCCATCGCCTCGATAGTGCTGCCATTCTTTGATATCGTCGGCGTGGTATGGGTGTATACCGGTTTATACCTGGTGGCGGCGGTATTGACGCTGATCGTCAAAGTCGATCAGCCAGGACACAACAACGTTCCTCGTTACGCACCGGCCAACGATGCCTTGGCAAAACACACCGCATAACCTGAATGTAGGGCGCTGCATACCGCTAAGCGGGCGCAGCATGCAGCGCCCCTACACATAATCCTGCACTTTACCCTCATGACCGCCTGGTTTATTCACCGCACAAATTTGTGTTGAAATATTTACTCGTTAACCTACGTGATCATCACGGATGCTGGCCATTAGCCCATCAATATCCCTACATTAACTAAGACTAATCGCAAAAATCCGATGATACTGTGGAATTTATTCGGCTTTTATATGGTTTTGGTCAATATCGGCTTGGCTTTTCCGAGGTCGATAAATCACTAAACATCAGTATGCTACGGAATGATGAGCCAGCCTGCTGTTTAAAATGCACACAAAATGCGCCTTATCTTGTTCTTGCTGTACTTATCACCTGCCAGAAAAGATGTTAAAATTGACTCATATCAATTATTGCGTGAGCTTAATCTATGATCCCGGAAAAACGCGTGATTCGTCGTATCCAGTCTGGTGGTTGTGCGATCCATTGCCAAGACTGCAGCATCAGCCAACTGTGTATTCCTTTTACGCTGAATACGCACGAGCTGGACCAACTCGACAATATCATCGAGAGGAAAAAGCCGATCCAGAAGGGTCAAACGCTGTTTAAAGCCGGTGACGAGCTGAAATCGCTGTACGCCATCCGCTCCGGGACCATCAAAAGCTACACCATTACCGAACAGGGCGACGAACAAATCACCGGCTTCCATCTGGCGGGCGATCTGGTGGGTTTTGACGCCATCGGCGGTCTGAAACACCCAAGCTTCGCGCAGGCGCTGGAAACCTCCATGGTCTGTGAGATCCCGTTTGAAACGCTGGACGACCTCTCTGGCAAAATGCCTAATCTGCGTCAGCAAATCATGCGTTTGATGAGCGGCGAGATCAAAGGCGACCAAGATATGATCCTGCTGTTGTCGAAGAAGAATGCCGAAGAGCGCCTGGCCGCTTTCGTCTATAACCTGTCGCACCGCTTTGCCGAACGGGGTTTCTCACCACGTGAGTTCCGTCTGACCATGACCCGTGGCGATATCGGCAACTATCTGGGCCTGACGGTAGAAACCATCAGCCGCCTGTTGGGGCGCTTCCAAAAGAGCGAAATCCTCAGCGTGAAAGGCAAATACATCACCATCGAAAATGTCGACGCCCTGTCACAACTGGCTGGCACCTCACGCATCAACATCTCCGTTAACGCCTAATCTGCCACTGGGCCAATAATTCACTGAAATTGTTGGCCCAGCCTCCCTCTGCCGCTGTTCTGTTTTTCAATGTTGGGTTACTCTGTAAGAGAACAACAGACTGTTGATCTACAGCTGTAAGGAGGCCCTATGGCGAAGTATCAGAATCTTCTGGTGGCTATTGACCCCAATCAGGACGATCAGCCGGCGCTGCGCCGGGCGGTTTACCTGATCAAGCGCAACGGCGGGCGGATTAAAGCCTTCCTGCCTATCTATGATTTCTCTTACGAAATGACCACCCTGCTTTCCCCTGACGAAAGAACGGCGATGCGGCAAGGGGTGATCAGCCAACGGGCGGCGTGGATTAATGAGCAATGCCGTTTCTATCTACAAGACGGCGTCCCCATTGAAATCAAAGTGGTGTGGCACAATCGCCCTTATGAGGCGATTATTCAGGAAGTGCTGAGCGGCAACCACGATTTGCTGTTGAAAATGGCCCATCAGCACGACAGGCTGGAATCCGTGATCTTTACCCCGACCGACTGGCATCTGCTACGCAAGTGTCCTTGCCCGGTATGGATGGTAAAAGACCAGCCTTGGCCTGAAGGCGGTAAAGCGTTGGTGGCAGTCAATCTGTCCAGCGAAGAACCTTACCACGATCCCCTCAATATCCGGCTGGTAAAAGAAACCCTCGAACTGGCACAGAACGTCAATCAAACCGAAGTACACCTGGTGGGCGCCTACCCGGTCACCCCGATCAATATCGCCATCGAACTGCCTGATTTTGACCCTAGCATCTATAACGATGCGATACGCGGGCAGCACCTGATCGCCATGAAGGCGCTAAGGCAAAAATTCCATATCAACGAAGAGTTCACCCACGTGGAGAAAGGCTTGCCGGAAGAAGTGATCCCGGATTTAGCCGAACATTTGCAGGCTGGCGTGGTGGTGTTAGGTACTCTGGGCCGCACAGGTATTTCTGCCGCGTTTATCGGCAATACGGCGGAACAGGTGATCGATCATCTGAAGTGTGACCTGCTGGTGCTTAAACCGGATGATTTTGACTGCCCGATCGTGATGGATGAGGACGACGAGCACGACGACGAAGATTGAGGGGCGCAGCATGCAGCTGCCCCTACGATACTCAACAGGGCCCAATTGGGCCCTGCTTCACGTTTAGGTGGCTGAAATTACAGCTCTACCACGTCGAAACGCACGTCTGGGTTAACGTCCGCTTCGTAGTCCACTTCTTCCAGGCCGAAACCGAACAGGCGCAGGAACTCCTGCTTGTAGCCGGTATAGTCGGTCAGTTCACTCAGGTTCTCTGAGGTGATTGACGGCCACAGATCGCGGCACGCTTGCTGCACATCATCACGCAGTTCCCAGTCATCCATACGGATACGGGCATGATCGTCCAGCGGCATTTCTTCGCCATACAGACGGGTGTGCATCAAACGGGAAACCTGTTCCATGCAGCCTTCGTGAATGCCCTTCTCTTTCATGATCTTGAAGGCCATGGAGATATACAGCGGCATTACCGGGATGGCTGAAGAGGCCTGGGTAACTACGGACTTCAGCACGGCAACGTGTGCAGTGCCGCCTTTTACTGACAGATCGCCACGGATGGCGGTAGCAGCACGATCCAAATCTTCTTTGGCGCGGCCCAGCGTACCATGCCAGTAAATTGGCCAGGTCAGATCGGTACCGATATAGGAGTAAGCAACAGACTTGGCACCTTCGGCCAGCACGCCGGCATCTTCCAGCGCTGACATCCACAGTTCCCAATCCTGGCCGCCCATCACGGTGATGGTGTTCTGGATCTCTTCTTCCGTTGCCGGTTCAACCGTGGCAGTGATGATTTGATCTTTATTGGTGTCGATCGCGGTGGTGGTGTAAACCTCACCGATCGGCTTCAGTGCGGAACGCACGACTTCGCCGGTATCTGGCATCTTACGCACTGGCGAAGCCAGCGAGTACACCACCAGGTCGATCTGGCCCAGGTCGGCTTTGATCAGCTCGATGACCTTGGCACGGCACTCGTTGGAGAAGGCATCGCCATTAACGCTTTTGGCGTACAGGCCAGCTTCTTTAGCGGCTTTGTCAAAAGCGGCAGAGTTGTACCAGCCTGCGGTAGCGGTTTTACCTTCGCTGCCCGCTTTCTCGAAGAAGACACCGATGGTGGCAGCATCGCTACCAAACGCGGTGGCAATACGGGAAGCCAGACCATAACCGGTAGATGCACCGATCACCAGCACACGTTTAGGGCCATTGGCAATTTTGCCCTGCGCTTTGGTGTAGGCAATCTGACGACGAACATTGGCTTCACAACCGACCGGATGAGTGGTGGTGCAGATAAAGCCGCGAACCTTAGGTTTGATAATCATAATGGGTCTAGGATCCGTTAAAGGGATGAAATCGGGACATAAGATAACTCATTGTGCCCCTTTATTGTGATCTGATGTGTTGGATTGCACAAATATTGCGCTAATTTTGTTAAATTAAGCACAAATTTCGTCGGGATTAGCCAAAAAACCGCCACCAATCCCGAGTGCCCCTCACCCTAACCCTCTCCCCCAAGGAGAGGGGATCGAACGTGCCACAATTTGACTCCCGCATCTGGGCTTAACACGGGCGCAGCATGCAGCGCCCCTACGCAGTACCACATCAGCTGCCAACGACGCTGAACTAGCTCCCTCTCCCCGCACAAGTGTCCTCTGACATCCTCGGTCTGTAAAACGGGAGAGGGTTGGGGTGAGGGGCATGCTTTACATCAATCCTGCGTGACAAACCCCAATTCCTGGGAGATGCGCCGCGTGGTGTCCAGCAGTGGTTTCATCAACGACTGTACGCCAACCTGTTGCAGTTTAGCCGTAGGAAGCGAAACCGAGACGGCATAAGGCACCCGTTGCTGAATGTCGAACACCGGAGCGGCGATACAAGACACGCCCAGTTCGTTCTCTTCACGATCCATCGCCACACCCTGCTGACGAATATCCGCCAACTCTTCATACATCTTGGGTAATTCGGTAATGGTGTTACGCGTCAGCACCTGGATCTGTTGCTGATGGGTCTGCCAATAGTGATCCGGATAATCGCTCTTGCCATAGGCCATGAAGATTTTGCCCATCGCCGAACAGTACAACGGCATGTGCTGGCCGATATAGGCGCGGGTGCGCATCATGCCGGTGGTCGGCTCCAGCTTGTAGATCAGGATCACGTGATCGTCTTCCCGGCTGGAGAAATTGACCGTTTCCCCCACTTCCAGGTTCAACTGTTCCAAATGCGGAGCGGCCACATGGATGATATTGAGTGAGGAAAGCGCCTTTTGCCCAATGGAAATAAATTTAGTGGTCAGGCGATAGCTGCCTGGAGAAGGCGCCTGAGTGACGTAGCCACTGGTATGTAGCCCCTGTAACAGGCGGTGCACGGTACTTTTGTTCATCTTTGCCAGTTCTGACAGGTGCGCCAGCGGGCAACCATTCGGGAAATTGCTCAATATCTCAATCAGCTGCAAACCACGGAACAGGCTCTGGCTGCCCAGGGGTTTGTCTTTTTTTTCATCTTTTTCGTCAACAGCTTTCAGGCTCATAGCAAAGTCTCTCCAAAGTTGAGCCGCCAGCCGTTGCCACGGCGTAAGAAGCGGGCCTACTAACGGAGAATGTTACTCCAAGGGCCGCATCAGGTGAAGTTGGAACGCCGTATCATTTTCAGTAACAGCGTTAAAACCCGCAACATTTCGGCAACCTTATAAGTGAGTTGTCCGTCACAAATTCGCCAAATTAAAAATAACCCATTGTTTATTAAATAAAATTAAAATCGACTCGGCTTTGCTTTAGCACGAGGTTCGGCATATCATTTTTGAAATTGAATTTCGTATATTGAAATTTAAGGTTGATTTAAACAGCAAAGGTTTACTTATTGGCTACGCGCTGGTTGCGCGAGCCGGACACAGGGGCGCATCACATGACTCAAGGCAATGCGGATCAACCCATTCTCACGCTCAGCCATATCGTCAAACGATTCGGCGGCAACGTCGCGGTCAACGACGTCAGTTTGCAGGTGATGCCAGGCGAAGTGCTGGCGCTGCTAGGAGAAAACGGCGCGGGTAAATCCACGCTGATCAAAGTGCTGGCCGGGGTATATCCACGCGATAGCGGCGACATCCACTTTCAAGGTACCAGCATTGCCTCGGCGGCGGCGATTAAAAGTGACAGCCGCCAGCCGATTGCCTTTATCCATCAGGATCTTGGCCTGATTGAATGGATGACGGTGGCAGAAAACATGGCGCTGGTGATGGGGTTTCCCCGCCGTTTCGGGCTGATCGACTGGCGTGCCATCCGCCGCCGGGCGCTGCAAGCCTTGCAGGACGTCGGTATTGCTTTGGATCCCGATGCGCGCGTGTTCGAGCTTTCCCGGACGGAGAAGTCTTTGCTGGCCATTGCCAGAGCGGTGGCCGTCAATGCCGAACTGCTGGTGCTGGATGAACCGACCGCTTCCCTACCCGCCAACGACGTGCGTCACCTGTTTGCGGTGATCAACCGCCTGCGCGCCAAAAAGGTCGGCATGATTTACGTCACCCATCGCCTGGATGAGGTGATGGAAATCGCCGACCGGGTTTGCGTGATGCGTGACGGGCGCTACGTCGCTGGTGGCAATACTGCCGATTATTCGCTGCGCGATCTGGTGCAGATGATCGTCGGTGAAGCAATGGCTGAAGATCAGCGTGAGCCGCTGCCGCAACATCAACCGCCGGTGCTACAGCTGCAAAACGTCACCGTCGGGGATATTGGCCCAGTCAGCTTCGCGTTGCAGCCGGGGGAAATGCTCGCGCTGGCTGGCCTGCGTGGTGCTGGGCAGGAAGAAATTGGCCGCCTGTTGTTCGGCCTGCGCCAACGGGACAGCGGCGACATCCAGTTCCGCGCAGAACCTTACGCTGCCAGCACACCACAACAGGCAATGGCTCGCGGCGTATCACTGGTTGCGGGCGATCGCACCGGAGAAAGCCTGGTGATGTCGATGAGCGTACGGGAAAACCTGTTTCTCAACCCCTGCGCCAGCGGCCATAAGCTGTTCTCACGCTATAGCCGCCGTGCCGAAATCGGCGCCAGTTGGTGGAAGGTGCAACTGTTCGACGTGCGGCCCAAGGACGTCAACATCGATATCAGCGCCCTGTCCGGCGGTAATCAACAAAAAGTGGTCATGGCCCGCTGGATGCACCTGGCGGCACCGTTGCTGATCCTGGAAGACCCTACTGCCGGGGTCGACGTGGGCGCCAGGGCCGAAATCTATCATCTGTTAAATCAATCCCTGGCAGCCGGCGTGGCGGTATTGGTGATCTCCAACGATTTTGAAGAGATCGCCCATATCTGTAACCGCGCCCTGGTGTTTAACCGGGGAAAAGTGGTGGGTGAGCTAAAGAACCAGCAGGTCTCGTTCGCCAATTTATTGGAGTTGGCCTCGGCCAGCACCGGGGAAGCCGTTGTGGAGGAATACCATGTCGAATAAAACGTCCGTCAAATCAACGGCGCTGGAGCAACGTATCAGCCTTGGACAGGACGGCGTTGGTCCATGGCTGATGCAAATCATCACCCGCTACGGCCTGCTGTTGCTGTGCATCGCACTGGTGATCCTGTTCTCACTGACCACGACGTCGTTCGCCTCGATGCTGACGGTGCAGGCGATCCTCTCCAGTAAGTCCAAAATTGCCTTGTTGGCATTGGCGGCCACCATTCCAATGATCGTCGGCAAGATCGACCTGAACGTCGGTTTCGGTATCGTGCTATGGCACATTCTGGCGATCACCTTGCAGGTGCAATACGGCTTCTCCTGGCAGATGGCGGTGCTTACCGTGCTGGTCATTTCCGCGCTGTACGGACTGCTTAATGGCATCCTGGTGGCACTGGCGGATATCGACAGTTTTGTGGCCACTCTGGGTTCAGGCACCGTGCTCTATGCGGTGGCGCTGTGGCACTCCGGCGGGCGGCAGATTGTCGGCGACTTGCCAGACGCCTTTATCGCCCTGCATCACACCGAAGTTTACGGGATCCCGATCGTGGCCTTCTACGTGCTGATCGTCGCCATCATCCTGTGGCTGATCACCGAACATACCCCGCTAGGCCGCTGCATGTATGCGGTGGGCGGTAACCCGGCGGCGGCGCGGCTCAACGGAATTTCGGTCAATCGCTTCACCATCGGCGCATTTATCGCTTCGAGCGTGCTCACCGGATTCAGTGGCGTGCTGATCGCCGCCGAACAGGGCGTGGGCCAGGCCAGCGTCGGGATGGACTATCTGTTACCTGCACTAGTCGGCGCATTTGTTGGCAGCACCACCATTCGCCCTGGACGGGTGAACGTCTGGGGCACCGTGGTCGGCATCGCCATTCTGGCGATCGGCATTGCGGGCATTCAGCAGTTTGGCGGGGAGTTCTGGGTCGAACCGTTATTTAACGGCGCGACGCTGTTACTGTCCATCACGCTGGCGGGCTATGCCCAACGCCGCCGGTTACTCAATCAAAAAGCAGTACAACGCAGTCAGGCAACCTCTGCCGAAAACAACAACCAAAAAGCGATCAATCCTTCATCAGGAGCACAGCCATGAAACACTTTTGGATTTTGCCCGGGATCACCACCCTGCTGTTGGCCACCTCACCAGCCTGGGCAGATGCCTATCTCGATCAGGCCACGGCGGCGGTTGCCAAAGCCACGGCCAGCAGCAGCCAATGGGATGGCCCCACCAGCGGCCCGCAGTTACAGGCCAACAAAAAGATCATCTTTATTGCCTCCGATATGAAGAACGGCGGAGTGCAAGGCGTGCAACAAGGGCTGAGTGAAGCAGCCAAGGTCGCGGGCTGGCGTTTGGAAACGCTGGACGGTGGTGGCTCGGTGAAAGACCAGTTGTCGTCGCTGAATCAGGCTATTGCCCAAAAACCGGACGGGATCGTGATCGGCGGCTGGAACCCTAACGTGGCCAAAATCCCGCTGAAAAAGGCGGTGGCTCAAGGGATCGTGTTAACAGCCTGGCACGCGGTGCCGGAACCTGGTCCGATCGCCAAATACGATGTGTTCTATAACGTCACTTCCGATTCCAACGAAGTAGCGCGTATCGCCGCACAATACGCGGTGGTGAAGTCTGGTGGACAGGCCAACGTGCTGATCTTTACCGATTCGCTGTACCAGATCGCCTTGGACAAGGCGAACGTGATGAAAGAGGAAATGGCCAAATGTAGCGGCTGCAAGGTGGTGGAATTTATCGATACTCCGCTCGCCGATACCGCCAGCCGGATGCCTGCCATGACCTTCAGCCTGTTGCAGAAATACGGCGACAAGTTCCAATACGCACTGGCGATCAACGACCTGTATTTCGACTTTATGGCCCCGGCGCTGAAAACTGCCGGTAAAGGCGGCAGCAATGCACCATTTAACATCTCGGCAGGCGACGGTTCCATTTCCGCCTATCAACGTATCCGCTCCGGTGACAGCCAGTCTGCCACCGTGCCCGAGCCGCTGAAGCTGCACGGCTGGCAGTTGCTGGATGAATTCAACCGCGCCTTCGCCAAGCAGCCACCTTCCGGTTACGTTACCCCGGCCCATCTGGTCACCCGCGAGAACATCGCCAATGACGGTGGCCCGAACAACCTGTACGACCCGCAAAATGACTACCAGGGCCATTACAAAACCATTTGGGGCGTGAAGTAACGGGAGGCTGAGATGATCAAACAACAACTGGAACGTTTGTGCTCCCCCGCCATCTGGGCCGAAGGCCCGGTATGGTTGCCGCAACAGGATGCGGTGGTGTTCAGCGATGTGAAAGGCAACCGCATGTTCCGTTGGGCACGCAACGGTGAGCTCAGCGTATGGCGCGCCGCGTCAAACTATGCCAACGGCAATGCCCGCGATGCCGAGGGGCGCGTCGTCAGCTGTGAACATGGACGGCGTGGTATCAGCCGCACCGAACACGACGGCAGCATTCAACTGTTGGTCGATCGGGTGGACGGCAAGCGCTTCAACTCACCGAACGATGTCGTGGTCCGTTCCGACGGCACAATATGGTTTACCGATCCGCCCTACGGCATCATCGGCGATGAAGAGGGCTACAAGTCGGAAAGTCAGGTGATCGGCTGCTATCTGTATTGCTTCGATCCCCGTGATGGTTCGTTGAACATTGCCGCCAGCGATCTGCAACGGCCCAACGGCCTGGCCTTCTCGCCGGATGAAAGTCTGTTATATGTGGCAGATATGTCGATCATTGACTTCCCTACCCTTGGACGCCGCGAACTGCGAGTGTATCAGGTGGCAGGACGAGAGTTGCAGGCTGGCAGGCGTTTTGCCCAGGTGATGCCGGGGATCCCGGATGGTTTTTGTGTCGATAGCGCCGGCAATCTGTTTTGCAGTTGTGCCGACGGCGTAATTATCTTTGATCCGTATGGAGAACGAATTGGCAAAATCCCGCTGCCGGAGTGCGTTTCCAACTGCACCTTCGGTGGGCCGGCAGGCAATGAGCTCTACATTACCGCTACCACCTCGCTGTACCGCATTGTCCTGAATACCCACGGGTAAATGCGGCAATTCGCCCCTCACCCCACCCCTCTCCCAGTGTAACAACTGGGAGTTCTATCAAAACGGTTTAGGGAGAGGGAGCGAGTCCTGAGCCGCTGTCAGATGCAGGAGCCAATTTGTAGCACAAAAAGTCCCCTCTCCCTATGGGAGAGGGTTAGGGTTAGGGGGAAATTTCCTCTGCTTTGTCACGTCTGTAGCACGCCGAACCCCCGAAAGTGTGTTGTCGATCACATAATCATCAGATTAATTTAACCACCTGTTTTTACTTAATAATTTCAGCCTTAGCGGCTTTGACTTCACCACTGCGTGGGTATAGCATTAATTTGAAATGTGATTTCGTATATTGAAATGCAAAGAGCATAAATCACTCAGTGGGTCACAATGGAGAAGCAGCATGAGAGTGAGCTATACCGAGTTAAAACAGCAGTTCAAACGCGTGTTGCTGGCACGGGGCGTGGCCGAATCCACGGCGGATGAGTGTGCCACCCTGTTTGCCGATACCACAGAAACCGGTGTCTATTCCCACGGGGTCAACCGCTTCCCGCGCTTTATCCAACAGTTGGATGCAGGCGATATCGTTCCCGATGCCGAACCGAGCAAGCTGCTGTCTTTAGGCGCGATCGAACAATGGGATGCTCACCAGGGGATTGGCAACCTGACCGCCCGCAAAATGATGGATCGCGCCATGCAGTTGGCAGATCAGCACGGTATTGGCCTGGTGGCGCTGCGTAATGCCAACCACTGGATGCGCGGCGGCGGTTACGGCTGGCAAGCGGCCGAAAAAGGCTACATCGGCATTTGCTGGACCAACTCGATCGCCGTCATGCCGCCGTGGGGAGCCAAAGAGTGCCGCATTGGGACTAACCCGCTGATCGTCGCCGTGCCGAGTAATCCGATCACCATGGTCGATATGTCGATGTCGATGTTCTCCTACGGCGCGCTGGAAATGAATCGCCTGGCGGGCAAACGACTGGCGGTAGACGGCGGATTCGATAACGACGGCAACCTGACCCGCGATCCGGCCATCATCGAAGAGAATCGGCGTATTCTGCCGATGGGTTATTGGAAAGGCTCCGCACTGTCGGTGGTGCTGGACATGATCGCCACCCTGCTCTCCGGCGGTTCCTCCGTTGCCGAGGTTACCGAAGATAACCGCGATGAATACGGTATTTCACAGGTGTTTATCGCCATTGAAATCGATCGCCTGATCGAGGGTAAAACCCGTGATGAAAAACTACAGCGCATTATGGATTACGTAACCAGCGCCGAGCGTGATAACCCAGAGGTCGCCATTCGCTTGCCGGGTCACCGCTTCCCGCACGTCCGCGCCGAAAATCAGCGCGATGGGATCCCGGTCGACGACCGCGTCTGGGTACGTATACAGGCACTTTAAGGAGTAACAGATGATCTTCGGCCATATTGACCATACGACAGCTGAGCACTATCCCCCGGCGATTGCCAAAGCCGTGGCCTATTTGCAACGCACCGACTTCACGGATATGCCTGTCGGGCGTTATGCAGATCCGGCAACCGGCTATGTAGTGCAGGTGCTGGATTTACACACGCAACCCAAAGATGAACTACGCCCGGAAGTGCACCAGAAAAATATCGACGTGCAATTTTTGGTGAGCGGCACCGAGTTAATTGGCGTTGCCGCGGATAAGGGAAATAACGTCATCCATCAGGAATTATTAGCGCAGCGCGACATTATATTTTATCAGGATGTGGAGGATGAATCCTGGTTAACCATGCACTCCGGTAATTTTGCGGTATTTTATCCGCAGGACGTGCATCGCCCGGCATGTATTAATCACAGCCCCTGCGACATCAGAAAGGTGGTGGTAAAAATACCGCTGACATTACTTACCAGTGAAATGAAATAAACCACGCCTCATAATATGAACCTTGCCGCTTGATTGATTGCGGCATCATCAGGTGAACAATATGAAAAATACCACACCGGGCTTTATTATTGGTGCTTATCCCTGCGCACCTTCATTTCACCAGCTCGAACGTGAAAAGGAAGTGCAGTTTTGGGATCGGTTAGCTGAGCTGCCCTTGATCCGTGGGCTGGAACAACCCTGCCTGGACGATCTGCATCCCTATGGTGATGATTTTCTGCTTAAACAGATCCCCAATCACTGGCAGTTGGTGCTGACCGCGGTCATGGGAACCATGCAACGCCGCGGCAGCGGGCGGGATTTTGGTCTTGCCGCCCGTAATGAGGAAGAGCGTCAGGCGGCGGTGGATTATATCCGTGCGATACATGACAAAATAAAGCGTACCAACGATCGTGCCGGTCGCCAGCAGGTGGTGGCGCTGGAGCTGCAATCCGCCCCCAACCGGCAGGAAAAAGATAGTGCAGCGGCGCGTCAGGCCTTTATGACCTCGTTAGAACAGATTGCTGGTTGGCATTGGGAATGCGATTTGGTGATTGAGCACTGCGATGCTCTGACCGGGCCCATGCCACGCAAGGGCTTTCTGACGTTAGAAGATGAGATCATCGCCACACAGGCAATTAATCGCCATTTTGGCACTTCGCTGACCTTGGCTATCAACTGGGGCCGTTCCGCCATTGAGGGGCATAATAACCGGCTGCCCTTACAGCAGGTGAAACAGTGCCAACAAGCAGGATTATTAAGCGCCCTGATGTTCTCTGGCACGGCCAGCCATGGCCCCTATGGCGAATGGGAAGATACCCATGCGCCCTTTGCCCCATTCATTGGCAGCCAATACGTTTGCCATGAGTCATTAATGACGCTGGACTGCGCCCGGGAATTATTTAATCAGGCCCCGCTGGCAGAATTAAATTATGCCGGTATCAAATTACTTTCCACCTCCCCGGCAGATAGTGTGGAGCAACGGATTGAGATTATCAACGATGGTATCAATGCGCTGGCATTAAGCAGCGGTGTTATTTCACAACCGATAAAATAGAACATCAGCAGCAGATCTGATTACGTTTGATTGGCGGACTGTTATACCGTCAATTAAACGCTAAACAATAATACGGAACCATTCCGAGCCAACCCTATTTATGTGAAGGGATCGATAACATGAATACTGCTTCTATTGCCGTTAGCCAAAACCAGCCCATACCCAAATTACGTTGGCTGCGCATCGTGCCGCCTATTCTGATTACCTGCATTATTTCCTATATGGATCGCGTCAACATCGCCTTTGCCATGCCAGGCGGCATGGACGACGAATTGGGGATCACCGCCTCAATGGCCGGATTGGCGGGCGGCATCTTCTTTATCGGTTATCTGTTCCTACAAGTGCCAGGCGGCAAGCTGGCGGTTAACGGTAACGGCAAGAAGTTTATCGGCTGGTCGCTGCTGGCCTGGGCGGTGATCTCGGTGCTGACCGGCATGGTCACCAACCAATATCAACTGCTGTTCCTGCGCTTTGCCCTTGGCGTTTCCGAAGGCGGCATGCTGCCGGTGGTGCTGACCATGATCAGCAACTGGTTCCCGGACAAGGAACGTGGCCGCGCCAACGCCATCGTGATCATGTTTGTGCCGATCGCCGGTATCCTCACCGCCCCGCTCTCCGGCTGGATCATCACCGCCTGGGACTGGCGCATGCTGTTCCTGGTGGAAGGCGGCCTGTCGCTGGTAGTGATGGCGTTGTGGTGCTTCACCATCAGCAACCGCCCGCAGGAAGCCAAATGGATCTCACAGGCAGAAAAAGATTACCTGATTAAAACCCTGCATGACGAACAACTGCTGATCAAAGGCAAAACGGTGCGCAATGCTTCGCTGCGGCGCGTATTGGGCGATCGGATCATGTGGCAACTGATCCTGGTCAACTTCTTCTACCAGACCGGCATCTACGGCTACACCCTGTGGCTGCCCACCATTCTGAAAAGCTTGACCAACGGCAATATGGAGCAAGTGGGTTGGCTGGCCGTGCTGCCCTACATCGGTGCCATTTTCGGCATGCTGATCGTTTCCACGCTCTCCGACCGCACCGGTAAACGTAAAGTCTTCGTTGCCCTACCGCTGGCCTGCTTCGCGATTTGCATGGCGCTTTCCGTCCTGCTCAAAGATCACATCTGGTGGTCATATGCCGCGTTGGTCGGCTGCGGCGTGTTTATCCAGGCCGCTGCGGGCGTGTTCTGGACAATTCCTCCCAAATTATTCAACGCCGAAGTGGCCGGTGGCGCACGTGGGGTGATCAACGCCTTGGGTAACCTCGGCGGTTTCTGCGGCCCCTATATGGTCGGCGTGCTGATCACTCTGTTCAACAAAGATGTCGGCGTTTATAGCCTGGCAGCCTCTCTGGCGATCGCGGCGGTGCTGGCCCTGATGTTGCCCAACAAATGCGATCAGGTCGCCGGGAGCGAACAATGAAATATTGGTTAGGGCTGGACTGCGGCGGCACCTTTATCAAGGCAGGTTTGTATAACGCCGAGGGTAAAGAACTGGGGATCGCCCGCCGTAATCTGGCCATCATCGCCCCACAACCCGGCTGGGCCGAGCGGGATATGCCTTCGCTATGGCAAACCGCCGCCAGCGTGATCCGCGAGGTGCTGGATCAAAATGGTGTTACAGCAGCCGCCGTGCAGGGACTGGGGATTTCGGCCCAGGGCAAAGGCGTGTTCCTGCTGGATAAACAGGGTCAACCGCTGGGAAACGCCATTCTGTCTTCCGACCAACGGGCATTGGCGCAGGTGATGGCCTGGCAACAAGCGGGCATGCCACAAAAGCTGTATGAACAAACTCGTCAGACGCTATGGACCGGCCACCCGGTTTCGCTGCTGCGCTGGATCAAGCAGCATCAGCCCGAACGCTATGCCCGGATCGGCAGCGTGCTGATGGCGCATGACTACCTTCGCTACTGCCTGACGGGCGAACTGGCCTGCGAAGAAACCAATATCTCTGAATCCAACCTGTATCAGATGGAGCGTGGTGATTATGACCCAGCGTTGGCGCAGCTGCTTGGCATCGCTGAGGTCATGCCCGCTCTGCCGCCAATTGTCGGCTCTGCCGAGATCGCCGGGCGCATCAGTGCCGATGCCGCAGCAGTGACCGGGTTGCTGGTCGGTACCCCGGTGGTAGGAGGTTTGTTTGACGTGGTGTCCACCGCTCTCTGTGCCGGGTTGCAAGACGAAACCCGGCTGAACGCTGTGATGGGCACCTGGTCAGTCACCAGTGGGATCACCGATACCCTTGCCGATGACGCCGATTATCTCTTCGTTTATGGCCGCCACGCCGAGCAAGGCAAGTACATCGTCCACGAAGCCAGCCCAACCTCCGCCGCTAACCTCGAATGGTTCTGTCAACAATGGGGCCTGCAAGACTATGCCCAGCTTAATCATTGGGTTGCCGCCTTGCCCAAGGCTGGTAGCCAACTGCTGTTTGCCCCCTTCCTCTACGGTTCCAACGCTGGGTTGGGCTTGAGCGCCAGCTTCTACGGCATCCAGGCCTTTCATCAGCGCGAGCATCTGGTGCAGGCGATTTTCGAAGGCGTGGTGTTCTGCCATATGACTCATCTAAACCGCATGCGCCGACGTTTCCCTCTGACCACCGCACTGCGCGTCACCGGAGGTCCTGCCAAATCAGCCCCCTGGATGCAGATGTTTGCCGATATCAGCGGGCTGCCGGTGGAGTTACCGCAGGTGGAGGAAACGGGCTGTTTGGGCGCGGCGATGGCCGCCATGGTGGGCACCGGCGTTTTCAGCGACTTTGCCGCCGCGCAGCGGGCATTGGCTCCGCGCATTGAAACCGTGCTGCCGGATACCGCCGCTCAGGATGCTTATCAAAGCAAATATCAACGTTATCAGGCGCTGATTGCCACGCTACAAACGCTGCAACACAGCGATCTTCAGGAGGCTTTATGACCATCAAACCGCGCCTGCAGCTGGCGCTCGACCACACCCGGCTGGATGCCGCTCTACAAACGGTCGAACTGCTGCATCCGCATGTCGACATCATCGAAGCAGGTACCATTTTATGCATCAGCGCCGGGATCCAGGCGGTGAGCGTCCTGCGCGATCGTTGCCCGCAACATACGTTGGTCGCCGATCTGAAGGTGGCCGATGCAGGAGGCACCTTGGCCGAACAGGCTTTTGCACAAGGGGCCAACTGGATGACCGTGATATGCGCAGCCCCTCTGGCCACCATGGCCAGCGCGTTAGAGGTGGCCGAACGCCACCAGGGCGAGATCCAGATTGAGCTGTTTGGCCGCTGGACATTGGAGGATGCCAAAACCTGGCGCGAGTTGGGCATCAAGCAGGCGATTTACCACCGAGGCCGCGATGCTCAGGCCAGCGGGCAAACCTGGGGCCAACAGGATCTGGACACCATGAAGGCACTGTCAGATCTGGGGATTGAGCTTTCGGTGACCGGCGGGATCACGCCTGGCGATTTGCCTTTGTTTAAAGACATTGCCGTTACGGCGTTTATCGCCGGGCGCGCGCTGGCCGAGGCCGCCGATCCGGTGCTGGCCGCCCGCCAGTTCCATACCGCCATTGATGACATTTGGAGATCTTGATATGCGCCAGCATCCGTTGGGAATTTATGAAAAAGCGCTGCCGAAGCACCTGAGCTGGCCGGAGCGTTTGGCGTTGGCGAAAGCCTGTGGTTTTGATTTTGTCGAGATGTCGGTTGATGAGAGCGATGAGCGGCTGGCAAGGCTGAACTGGAGCAAAGAGCAGCGTCTTTCGCTGGTCAGCGCCATGCTGGAAACCGGCATCAACATCCCTTCCATGTGCCTTTCCGGCCACCGCCGTTTCCCGTTTGGCAGCCACGATGAGGCCACGCGGCAACAGGCTTATCTGATCATGGAGCAGGCCATCCAACTGGCCAAAGACGTCGGTATCCGCACCATTCAGTTGGCGGGTTATGACGTGTATTACGAACAGCAAGACGAAGGGACTCTTGCCCGTTTTACCGAGGGTCTGCAATGGGCGGTAGAACGTGCCGCTGCCGCGCAGGTGATGCTGGCGGTAGAGATTATGGACACCGCCTTTATGAACTCCATCAGCAAATGGAAAAGCTGGGATACCCTGTTGGCCTCCCCTTGGTTCACCGTGTATCCGGACGTTGGCAACCTCAGTGCCTGGGGCAACGACGTAACGCAAGAATTGCAGCTTGGCATCGACCGCATCGCGGCCATTCACCTCAAAGATACTTTCCCGGTCACCGCCACTTCCCCTGGCCAGTTCCGCGATGTGCCTTTTGGCGAAGGCTGTGTGGACTTTATCGCCCTATTCCGCACGTTGAAACAGCTCAATTATCGCGGCGCATTTTTGATTGAAATGTGGACCGAAAAAGCCGACGAACCGGTTGCCGAGATCGTGCAAGCCCGCCGTTGGATTGAACAGCAAATGCAGCAAGGAGGCATGACATGCTAACGTTAGCACAGCTTAAACAACAGGTACTGGAGGCCAACCTCGATCTCCCACGCCACAGGCTGGTGACCTTTACCTGGGGCAACGTCAGTGCCGTTGACCGTGAACGCGGGTTGGTGGTGATCAAACCTTCCGGCGTGGAATATGCGCATATGCAGGTGGAGGATATGGTGGTGGTCAATCTGGCCGACGGCCAGCGGATCGAAGGCAACAAGAAACCCTCTTCGGATACCGCGACTCACCTGGCACTGTACCGCGAGTTTGCCGATATTGGCGGCATCGTACATACCCATTCACGCCATGCCACCATCTGGGCACAGGCCGGGCTGGACATTCCAGCCTGGGGCACCACCCATGCCGACTACTTCTACGGCGCCATCCCGTGCACCCGCTTAATGACCGCAGATGAAATCGAGCATGATTACGAACTGGATACCGGTAAGGTGATTATTGAAACCTTCCGCCAGCGCGGTATCAGCCCGAGCGCCATCCCGGCGGTGCTGGTCAACGCTCATGGGCCGTTTGCCTGGGGCAAAGATGCGGCTGACGCGGTTCACAACGCGGTGGTGTTGGAAGAGATTGCCTATATGGGGATTTTTTCACGGCAGTTAACGCCGGGGATCGGCAGCATGCAGCAGGTATTGTTGGACAAGCATTATCTGCGCAAACACGGTAAAAACGCCTATTACGGGCAATAGCCCCCTCACCCCAACCCTCTCCCATAGGGAGAGGGAGCCAGCGCGGTGTCGTATTCAGGTGTGGGTGTTAATCTGTAATACGGTAATATTGAGGTCCAACGCAATAACCAAAGTATGGCACGTACGGTCCCCTCGCCCTGTGGGAGAGGGTTAGGGTGAGGGGCCGTTAGATAAAAAAAATGCCAGTCACCGTAAGGTGGCTGGCATTGTGTTTTATACCGTTAAATTACAGCGCGCGCAGGATCGCTTCCACGCTGGCTTTGGCATCGCCAAACAGCATCTGGGTATTCTCTTTAAAGAACAACGGATTCTGCACCCCGGCATAACCGGTATTCATCGAGCGTTTGAACGCGATAACGTTTTGCGCTTTCCACACTTCCAGCACCGGCATACCGGCGATTGGGCTACGCGGATCTTCCAACGCCGCCGGGTTCACCGTGTCGTTGGCACCAATGACCAGGACGGTATCGGTGTCCGGGAAGTCATCGTTTATCTCATCCATTTCCAGCACCACATCGTATGGCACGCGGGCTTCCGCCAGCAGCACGTTCATGTGGCCCGGCAAACGACCCGCTACCGGGTGAATACCAAAGCGCACCTTGATGCCGCGCGCGCGCAGCTTCTCGGTGATTTCCGCTACCGGATACTGCGCCTGTGCCACCGCCATGCCGTAGCCTGGGGTGATGATCACTGACGTGGAGTTACGCAGCTGTTCGGCCACTTCTTCCGCCGTGGTTTCGCGGTATTCGCCCATTTCTTCGGCATCGCCGGTTGAGGAACCATCGGTACCAAAACCACCGGCAATCACGCTGATAAAGGAGCGGTTCATCGCCTTACACATGATGTACGACAGGATCGCACCGGAAGAACCGACCAGCGCACCGGTCACGATCAGCAGGTCGTTGCTCAGCATAAAGCCTGCCGCCGCCGCTGCCCAACCCGAGTAGGAGTTCAGCATCGACACCACTACCGGCATGTCTGCCCCACCGATTGACGCCACCAGATGCCAGCCGAAGCCCAGGGCAATCACGGTCATGATCAGCAGTGCGAACACTTCCCAACCGACGCTGTTGGTACGTACAAACAGCACCATCAGCAGGAAAGAAACCACCAGCGCAGCCAGGTTCAGCTTGTGACGGTTAGGCAACATCAGCGGCTTGGAAGAGATAATACCGCGCAGTTTGCCGAAGGCCACGATAGAACCGGTAAAGGTCACCGCACCGATAAAGATGCCGAGGAACACTTCGGTAAGATGGATATTTTCCATCACCGGCTCCATGGCAACCGCACCGTGATCCAGGTAGCTGTTGAAGCCTACCAGCACCGCAGCCAGACCCACGAAGCTGTGCAGTACTGCCACCAGCTCTGGCATTTCGGTCATTTCGACCTTCTTCGCCAGATAGACGCCAATGGAACCACCGATGATCATTGCGATAATGATCCAGCCCACGTTGCCGGAATCCGGCCCGAGGATGGTAGCGATCAAGGCAATCGCCATCCCAGCCACGCCGAACAGGTTGCCCTGCTTGGACGTTTCATGGCGCGAAAGACCGGCCAGGCTGAAAATAAACAGAATAGCGGCAACAATGTATGCAGCTGTAACTAATCCACCAGACATTTTTGCTACCCCTTAGTTTTTGCGGAACATCTTCAGCATGCGCTGAGTGACGGTAAATCCACCAAAAATGTTGATGCTGGCGATCAGTACCGCGACAAAGGAGAGGAAACTCACCCAGCCGCCACTACCAATCTGCAACAACGCACCGACCACGATAATCCCTGAGATCGCGTTAGTGACCGACATCAACGGGGTATGCAATGCATGGCTGACGTTCCAGACCACGTAGTAACCCACCACGCAGGCCAGCGCAAACACGGTAAAGTGAGACAGGAACTCTTTCGGTGCCGAATTGGCAAACCAGCCGAACAGGATGATCGCCAGTGCGATCAGGCCGTATTTCACCACAGGTGAGGTTGGTTTCTTTTCAATCTTCTCGATTGGCGCAGCGGCAGCCTGCTTCGGCTGGGCGGAGACCTGGATCGGCGGTGCTGGCCAGGTAACTTCACCATCGCGCACCACGGTCACACCGCGGATCACGGTGTCTTCGAAGTCGATATCGATTTCACCGTTTTTCTCTTTCGACAGCAGCTTCAGCAGGTTCACCAGGTTGGTGCCGTAAAGCTGTGAAGATTGCGTAGGCAAGCGGCTTGGCAAGTCGGTATAACCGATGACCTTCACGCCGTTTTCGGTGATGGTCACCTGGTCGGCCACGGTCAGCTCACAGTTACCACCGGTTTGCGCGGCCAGATCGACAATCACGCTGCCCGGCTTCATGGAAGCCACCATCTCTTTGGTGATCAGTTTCGGTGCCGGACGGCCTGGGATCAGCGCCGTAGTGACGATGATGTCCACTTCCTCTGCCTGAGCGGCAAACAACGCCATCTCCGCTTTGATAAAGGCTTCCGACATCACTTTGGCATAGCCATCGCCACTGCCGGCTTCTTCCTCAAAGTCCAGCTCGAGGAATTCTGCGCCCATACTCTGTACTTGCTCTTTCACTTCCGGGCGGGTGTCGAAGGCGCGAACGATCGCCCCCAGGCTACCTGCTGCACCGATAGCGGCCAAGCCAGCAACGCCAGCGCCGATAATCATCACTTTTGCCGGGGGAATTTTACCCGCCGCGGTGATCTGACCGGTGAAGAAACGCCCGAACTCGTGCGCCGCCTCAACAATAGCGCGATAGCCTGCAATATTGGCCATCGAACTCAGTGCATCCAGAGACTGCGCACGTGAAATACGTGGCACGGAATCCATGGCCATAGCGGTCACGTTGCGGGCCGCCAGCTTCGCCATCAATTCTGGATTTTGCGCAGGCCAGATAAAGCTGACTAACGTACTGCCTTCACGCATTAACGCAATTTCTTCCTCTAACGGCGCGTTAACCTTCAGGATCAGATCCGATTGCCACACATCGGCAGTATCGGTAATTGTTGCCCCTGCGGCTTGATAAGCTGCATCTTCAAAGCTTGCCAGTTTTCCCGCCGCGCTTTCGATCGCGACGGTAAAGCCCAGTTTCAGCAGTTGTTCTACCGTTTTCGGCGTTGCTGCAACTCGGGCTTCATTGGCCAACCGTTCTCTTGGTACACCAATACGCATAATGTTTCCTTCTCACCTGTTCTGATGATGTTTATTATCGCCTTACCCATAGTGATAGCACCGGCTGACAGGCTTTTTTATCGGCCTTGCCTGTCAGCAAATTAAGGTGCCACCTATAACCTACTGAAAATGTGATCGATGATCCATATTTGCTTACGTCTACCCGTCAGTTTTTACATAAAAATGCAGCTAAGGCTATGACAAATCTCAAATCTGGATGGAAAAACGACTGGAAAGGCCCTTTTCAACGCACTATTGTGCAGAGCGGGCTCCAGGCCCTTTCCTACCAGCCGCGGCCAGTCAGCATAAAAGTTATAAAATTGTGAGTAATTAACATTAATGATATCTAACGCTTTATTATCGAAACTTATAGCGATTGGCTCTCTACATAGCGACTCAATGCTGTTGCATCACATAACATAAAATGCTGAGACACCTGCCAAGGTTACATGGCATAATCTGCGGCTGAATTACACCTAAACTGTTCAGCACGTTATAAACGTTACTGCGCTTGGCGAAAGGATTTTTTATGAAGCTGAAGACCACGATCATCGCATCAGCCTTGTTATCACTCACCGCGCTGTCTGTGCATGCCGCGCAAGAGTTAACTCCTGAGAAAGCAGCGGCCATCAAGCCGTTTGATCGCATCACCATTACCGGCCGTTTCAATGCTATCAACGAAGCCGCCGATGCCGTATCCCGCCGTGCAGATAAAATGGGGGCCGACGCCTTCTATATTCAGGATATCAACAACGGGAATAACGGCGGCAACTGGCGCGTCACCGCAGACGTCTATCATAAAGATGCTCCAGAAGTCAGCAAAGAGACCAAGTACCGCGTTATCAACGGCGTGAAAGAACTGCCAAAAGACGAAGCCTTCCTGCTTGAGCCATACGATACCGTTACCGTCAGCGGCTTCTACCGCAGCCAGCCAGACATCAATGACGCCATCACCAAAGCCGCACAGAAGAAAGGCGCAGCCTCCTTCTTTATCGTGCGTCAGGTTGATGCCAACCAGGGCGGCAACCAGTTCATTACCGCTTATATCTACAAGGCCGATGCCCCTAAACGTGTGGTGCAGAGCCCGGATGCCGTTCCTGCCGATTCTGAAGCCGGTAAAGCCATGTTGGCTGCTGGTGGTGCAGAAGCCGCCAAGGTCGAGATCCCTGGCGTCGCCTCATCAGGCTCACCAGCCCGTGACGTGGGTCGTTTCTTCGAAACCCAGACTTCTACCGGCCAGCGTTACACCGTAACACTACCGGACGGTACCAAGATCCAGGAAGTGAATAACATCACCGCCGCACAGATGGTGCCGTTTGATTCCGTGACCTTCACTGGCCACTTTAACAGCATGACCGATGTTTCCACCGAAGTGGCAAAACGTGCCGCAGCCAAAGGCGCCAAGTATTACCACGTTACGCGCCAGTGGCAGAACAAGAGCGGCGGCAACCTGACCGTCAGCGCCGATCTGTTCAAATAACCCCTGCTGTCTGGTTAAACGAAGGGCTGCCACCGTGCAGCCTTTTTTTATGCCGCCGCTGAATAAGTTTTTAGCAAACTCGCATAACCAATCATTGCATCCGCAAGCATCTCCCCTTAGAATTTGCGCCAATTTTTAGCTCCTTTGCCTACCCTTGCGACATTTGCCATAACGTTATGGCTGGCCTGCACGGAACACATAGTCGTTTATTCTGTCTCGGGATCCTTCATTGGAAAGAAAACTTGGTCTTACCGCGTTAACCGCCTTGGTACTCAGCTCGATGCTGGGCGCAGGTGTCTTTAGCCTGCCACAGAACATGGCCGAGGTTGCCAGCCCGGCGGCCCTGCTGATCGGTTGGGCCATCACCGGCGTGGGTATTCTGTTCCTGGCGTTTGCCATGCTGCTGCTGACCCGCCTGCGCCCTGATCTGGACGGTGGGATCTTCACCTACGCCAAAGAAGGCTTTGGTGAACTGGTGGGTTTCTGTTCCGCTTGGGGATACTGGTTGTGTGCGGTGATCGCCAACGTTTCTTATCTGGTGATCGTGTTTGCCGCACTGAGTCTGTTTACTGACCGCAGCGGTACGGTGATCCTGGGCGACGGCAATACCTGGCAGGCGCTGATCGCCGAGTCCTTGCTGCTGTGGATCGTCCATGCCCTGGTATTGCGCGGCGTGCAGACGGCGGCCAGCATCAATCTGGTAGCCACCCTCGCCAAGTTATTGCCGCTGGGCCTGTTTGCCGTGCTGGCGGCGATTGCGTTCCGTATGGATACCTTCACCCTGGATTTCCACGGTGTTGCCCTTGGTACGCCAGTCTGGCAGCAGGTTAAAGACACCATGCTGATCACTCTGTGGGTGTTTATCGGGGTTGAAGGTGCAGTAGTGGTTTCAGCCCGCGCCCGACAGAAAAAGGACGTTGGCCGCGCTACCATGCTGGCCGTGGTGTCCGCTTTGGCGGTGTATCTGGTGATCACCTTGCTATCGCTGGGCGTGGTGCCACGCAGTGAACTGGCCGAAATGCGTAACCCGTCAATGGCGGTGCTGATGGTGGATCTGATCGGCCCATGGGGTGATGTGATCATCGCCACTGGCCTGATTGTATCAGTTTGCGGAGCTTACCTGAGCTGGACCATCATGGCGGCAGAAGTGCCTCTACTGGCCGCTCAACACGGTGCATTCCCCAAAATTTTCCGTAAGCAAAATCAGAACCACGCGCCGTCCGCCTCTTTGTGGCTGACCAATTGTGCCGTGCAGGTCGCGTTGGTGATTATCTGGCTGACCGGCAGTAACTACAATTCACTGCTGACCATCGCTTCCGAGATGATCCTGGTGCCGTATTTCCTGGTCGGAGCCTTCCTGTTCAAGGTCGCCCGCCAGCGGCAGGACAAGCGTCTGATCTTCGCCGCTACCGGTGCCTGCCTGTATGGGCTATGGCTGCTCTATGCTTCGGGGCTGATGCACCTGTTGATGTCGGTGCTGCTGTATGCACCAGGCTTGCTGGTGTTTATGTATGCCCGCAGTGGACATCAGGAGGTGAAATTGCTCAACCGACTGGAAAAAGGTAGCGTTCTGTTGCTGTTGGCCGCCACGATCCCGGCCGGATGGTTTATGTTGCAGTAATACCGCAAGATACCGGGTGGCGACACCCGGTTAATTACCCCCGATCGGTTGGGCGTTAATGGTGATCCGCTCGCCAACCTGCGTTACCATCACCGATGTACCGCACTCTTTCTCGATGGCCGCCAGTTGCTCCGCCGCCAACGGATACGGTAGCTTGATATCAAACACCACCAACTGCTGCTGCCGGGCCAGATCGATCAGGCGAACAATATTGACCTCATCGCTAACCTGGGTAGAAACCACCTGTAGCGCCAATTCCTTCAACTGATCCTGACGCGAACGAGAGTCTGCGACGCGCGATTTTAATACCATGCCAAAGATCGGCATCACGCCATAGATTGCATCGATAAAGCGCCACTGCTTTTTACAGGAGGCGGATAAAAAATCCGTATAGTCGAAACAGACCCTCTCACTGCGCGCGACGAATGTAAGATGATCGTTATGCATCCCCGTTACCCTTCTGGTGGCCAGTGCTGAAATATCATCGATGGCAAACGTTATCCGCTTTCTGACGTATAATGGCATAATTACCTTAATGTTTGCCAGTTTGCTCAGGAGCTTTACTCGATGGTCTCTCACAATTCGGCCCCTGTGCTGATCACCGGCGGTGCGCGCAGAATCGGGTTGGCTCTGGCCAAGTCGTTCTTACAACGTGGCGTTCCAGTGATCATTGCCTATCGCAGTGAGTATCCGGCCTTAGCCGAACTCAAACAGTTAGGAGCTATTTGCCTGCCAGGCGATTTCTCTGCTCATGATGGCATCTACCAATTTGCCGACCGGGTGAAACAGGTTGCCCCCAAGCTGCGTGCCGTGATCCATAACGCCAGCGCCTGGTTGGCGGAATCTGACGATACGCCACCGGAACAGGTGATGGCCTCGATGCTACAGATCCACGTGTACACCCCTTACCTGCTCAATCAACTGCTGGAAACCTGCCTGATTGGCCAAGGGCAAGCAGGCGCCGATATCATCCACCTGACGGATTATGTGGTGGAAAAAGGCAGCGATAAACACATTGCCTATGCCGCCAGCAAGGCCGCACTGGACAACATGACCCGTTCCTTTGCCCGCAAATTAGCCCCCGAAGTCAAAGTGAATGCCATCGCCCCGGCGCTGATCATGTTCAACATCGGTGACGATGAGGCTTATCGCCAGCAGGCGTTGACCAAATCCTTGATGCAAATCGCCCCAGGGGAAAGCGAGGTGGTCAATCTGGTGGATTATCTGATGAGCAGCCGCTACGTCACTGGGCGCACTCACGGCGTGGACGGCGGACGACCGCTGCGTTAAATAATGTGCATGGCGCAACACCGAGCGGCGCGCTATGCTGGATGCCGTTTTTCCTATAAAACCACCCTATTATGACTAAAATTGTTTTTGTAGAAGACGATCCGGAAGTGGGCAAACTGATTGCTGCCTATCTGGGCAAACATGATATCGACGTCATTATCGAACCGCGTGGCGACACGGCACAGGCCTGCATTGAGCGGGAACAACCCGATTTGGTGCTGCTGGATATCATGCTGCCCGGCAAGGACGGCATGACGTTGTGCCGCGATTTACGTCCGGTTTATCCCGGCCCGATCGTGTTGCTTACCTCGCTGGACAGCGATATGAATCACATCTTGTCACTGGAAATGGGTGCGCATGACTACATCCTGAAAACCACGCCGCCCGCAGTCTTGCTGGCTCGCCTGCGTTTACATCTGCGCCAACACGGCGGCAGCCAGCCAAAAGAAGAACAGTCGCAGACCATCACCCAACATAATGCCCTGAATTTTGGCTTGCTGTGCATCGATCCGGTCAACCGCCAGGTCACGCTAGGGGAAGAGATCGTCACTCTTTCCACTTCGGATTTCGATTTGTTGTGGGAACTGGCGACCCATGCCGGGCAAATCATGGCCCGCGAAGCGTTGCTGCAAAATCTGCGCGGCGTCAGCTACGATGGCATGGATCGCAGCATCGATGTGGCCATCTCGCGCCTGCGTCGCAAACTCTATGACAATGCCCTGGAGCCGTTTCGCATCAAGACCGTGCGCAACAAAGGCTATCTGTTCGCCCCTAACGCCTGGGCATCGGTGCAACAATGAGAAAACTGTTCGTCCAGTTCTTTTTGCTGCTGTTCGTCTGCTTTCTGGTGATGGCAATGCTGGTCGGCCTGGTTTACAAGGTCACTGCCGAACGCGCCGGACGCCAATCGATGGACGACCTGATGAAAAGCTCACTGTACCTGATGCGCAGCGAGCTGCGGGAGATCCCGCTGAAGGACTGGAACAAAACCATCGCCACCCTGGATTTAAACCTGTCGTTCAAGCTGCATATCGAACCGCTCGGTAAACAGAACCTGAGTGAAGACCTCACCAAGCGCTTGCGGCTGGGCGAGATTATCGCGTTGGACGACCGCTACACCTTTATGCAACGCATTCCACGCAGTCACTACGTGCTGGTTGTCGGCCCTATTCCGTACCTGTTCTATCTGCACCAGATGCGCATCCTGGATTTAGTGCTGCTGATTTTTATCGGTATGTCGCTGGCCCTGCCGGTGTTCCTGTGGATGCGCCCGCACTGGCAAGACTTGCTGAAACTGGAAAATGCCGCTCAGCGTCTGGGCGCCGGTCATCTCGATGAACGCACACATTTTGTCCCCACTTCCAGCCTTTACCGGCTGGGCGTCGCCTTTAATCAGATGGCCGATAACGTCAACACGCTGATCGTCAGCAAAAAACAGCTGATCGACGGTATTGCCCATGAGCTGCGTACTCCGCTGGTCCGCCTGCGCTACCGGTTAGCCATGAGCGACAACCTGACCGACGGCGAGCAGCAAGCGTTGAACCGCGATATCGGCCAGTTGGAATCGTTGATCGATGAGCTATTGACCTATGCGCGCCTGGACCGGCCGCAGGTAGCACTGAATATTGAGCCTATCGATCTGCCCGGCTGGCTACAGGATAAGGTGGCCGATATCCAACTCATCCACCCAGAGCACGACATCGAACTGAATATCCCGCATGTCGGTGATTTTGGCGGTGTCGATCTGCGGCTGATGGAACGCGTGTTGGACAATCTGGTCAATAATGGCCTGCGCTATTGCGAACGGCGTTTGCGCGTCGGCCTGTGGTTTGACGGTGATGCAGCATGCTTGCAGGTGGAAGACGATGGCCCAGGCATTCCGCCGGAAGAGCGCGAACGGGTGTTCGAACCATTTGTCCGCCTCGACCCAAGCCGCGACCGCGCTACCGGCGGTTGCGGGCTGGGATTGGCGATCGTGCATTCTATCGCCGTAGCCTACCAAGGCCAGGTCTTTGTGGAAGCCAGCTCATTGGGCGGCGCCAGTTTCCGCTTCTGCTGGCCGATTAAACCCCTGTTAGATAATAAAACAGAGCCGGCATAACGATCCGGCCCCGTTGGCCTGCAACTATTTCAACGGGTTCACTATGGAGTCCCAAATGACGTCTAAATCATCCCCTACTGCTTACAGCCAGCTACGCGCTCTGTTCACCCGCCTGGCACGCTTTGATCACCTCTCGGCCATTAGCGGCTGGGATATGCAAACCATGATGCCGCCGGGTGGCAATAAGGCGCGCTCAGAAGCGTTGGCGGAATTGAGCGTGTTGAAGCATCAGATCCTGACGGCGCAGAAAACGGGCGAATTGCTCAACCACGCGCAACAAGAGTCACTCGACGAATTTGACCGTGCCAACCTACTCGAAATGCGCCGTCAGTATGACAATGCAGTGCTGGTGCCAGAAGCGCTGGTCGAAGCCAAATCCCTGGCTGGAGCCCGCTGTGAACATGCCTGGCGCACCCAGCGCCCAGCCAACGACTGGCAAGGCTTTAGCGAGAACCTGCGTCATGTGGTCAAACTGAGCCGCGAAGAAGCCCAGATCCGCGCCCAGGCAGCGGGAGTCAGCCGCTACGATGCGTTACTGAACCTGTATGAACCGGGTATGCGCAGCAGCGATCTGGACCGTATCTTTGGCGATCTGAAAACCTGGCTGCCCGACCTGTTGCAAAAAGTGGTCGCTAAACAGCAGCAAGAGCCGTGCCTACTCCCGCAAGGCCCGTTCGATGTCGACACCCAGCGTAAGCTGAGCCTGAGCGTGATGAAACTGCTCGGCTTTGACTTTGACGGTGGCCGGGTTGACGTCAGCGCTCATCCGTTCTGCGGTGGCGTACCAGAAGACGTGCGAATCACCACCCGCTACAACGAGAAAGAATTTCTTACCGCACTGCTCGGCATCGTGCATGAAACCGGTCACGCGCGCTACGAGCAGAATCTGCCGCGTGAGTGGTTGGGCCAACCCATTGCGCAAGCCCGCTCAACGGCGATCCACGAATCACAGAGCCTGTTCTTTGAAATGCAGTTGGCCCGCGGTAGCGACTTCCTGAAGGTCCTGCGGCCTTTGATCGTCACTCAGTTTGGCGAACAACCGGCATTGGAAGAAAGTAACTTTATCCGCCTGAATCAGCGGGTGAAACCTGGCCTGATCCGCGTCGACGCCGATGAGGTCAGCTACCCTGCTCATGTGATTTTACGCTATGAGATCGAGCGTGCGTTAATCGAGGGCGAGATCGAAGTGGAAGATATTCCGGCACTGTGGAATGAGAAAATGCACAGCTACCTTGGCCTGGATACTGTGGGCGATTATCGCAACGGCTGTATGCAGGACATTCACTGGACGGACGGTGCCTTTGGTTACTTCCCAACGTATACGCTGGGTGCCATGTATGCCGCTCAACTGTTCGATAGCGCACGCAGCGCAATGCCGAAACTGAGCGAAGATATTGCTGCCGGTAATTTGACCGAGCTATTCCATTGGCTACAGCAGAATATCTGGCGTCACGCCAGCCGCTATCCAACCGATACGTTGATCGCCAACGCTACCGGCAAAACGCTGGATCCAAGCTATTTCCGCCAGCATCTGGAAAGCCGTTACCTTTAAAAGAGATGCCTAACACTACGTTCAGTGACGCCCCTCACCCTAACCCTCTCCCCCAGGAGAGGGAACCAGTCCAGCGTCGTTGGCAGCTAATGTGGCACTACGTAGGGGGCGCTGCATGCTGCGCCCGTGTCAAGATTAGGTGCGGGAGCCAATGGTAGCTTTACTATTAAAGAGTCATCATGACCTTAACCATCAATGTGCTAGTTGAAAATCGCCGGGCTGCCGGTGCGGATAAAGCGTTAACCATTAAGCCCGGACTGAGCCTACTGGTTCAGGATGGTTCGGACAGCGTGCTGTTTGATACCGGCCCGGACGGCAGTTTTTTGCACAATGCCGCTCGAATGGGGATTATCCTCGATAACTTGACCGCCACCGTGCTCTCCCATGGCCATTACGATCACAGCGGTGGCGTCCCGTGGCTACCTGAGAACAGCCGGATAATTTGCCACCCTGGCGTGCAAGACGTGCGCTATGCCGCCGTTAATCTTCTGGGTCGGGTAAAGAAAATCAAACGGTTATCACCGCAAGTGGATTACTCGCGCCACGCTATGGAGCTGACCCGTTCCCCCGTGCATATTAGTGAGCGTTTCATCTGGTCTGGTGAAATCGAAGCTCCTACCCCCAAAGCCTACGGCATTATTGAAGATGCCAACTCATCGCCTGATTACGTCACCGATGAGGGTGTGCTGATTTATAAATCCGATCGTGGCCTGATTATCATCACCGGCTGCGGACATCGGGGCATAATCAATATTGTGCGACACTGCCAGAAAATTACCGGTATCGATAAAATCTACGCGCTGATTGGCGGTTTTCACCTAAGAACGGCCTCACCGCTGCGATTATGGCAAGTGCAGCGTTTTCTCAAGCACATCAAACCCGAAAAAGTCATGGGCTGCCATTGCACCGGTCCTTGGGGGCAGTTGTGGTTGCCGAATACCATTAGTCCGGCGACGGGGGATCAGATTACTTTAGCGTAACAGTTGGCTGAAGCACGATTGCCGCCATCGATATCTTATTGGGCGCAGCATGCAGCGTCCCAACAGGTTAAGCCTGGCTGTTTGCATCCCATTTTTCCCCTTAAAAGCCTGCGATGTTTCATGTAGCACGTCCCTCCCCAGAGCGCTGCTGTTGCAGACTGCTGGTCTGCTCTCCTTTCCATGTATGTTGTAACTAATTTATGCTGTACCCGGTTTTCGTATGACGACAGCAATTCCCGCCCAAGCCACTCGTACATTAGGTTACACGCCGAAACCAATCACTCACGGAAAGTCATCCTCGGTTTGCATAAGATTATTTCAAAGGCCCCGCAGTGGGGTTAACCACCAACAGAAATCTGAGGATTTACCCATGAAAAAAGTATTAGCTCTGGTTGTTGCCGCTGCAATGGGCTTGTCATCTATCGCTTTCGCCGCTGAGGCCGCCGCTCCTGCTGCTGCACCAGCCGCCACGACCCAAGCCGCACCAGTGAAAACCACCCACGTGAAAAAACATCACGCCAAGAAAACGACCGAGCAAAAAGCTCAGGCAGCCAAGAAACACCATAAAGCCAGTGGCAAAAAAGCCCCGGCCCAGAAAGCTCAGTCAGCTAAAAAGCATCACAAAAAATCCAGCAAGAAAGCAGCAACTCCGGCTGCCTGATAGCCAACCGGCGTGAGGCTCCCCTCACCTGTTCAGATTAGCTTTGTCCAACACCCGGTTCGCGCCGGGTGTTTTTTCATCGGGGGTTGTCTATGCTGCGTCGCTATCGATTCGAAATCATCCTTGGCACCCTGATCCTTTGCGGGCTGATCGCCAGCTTTTTTTATCTGTGATCTCCGGTCTTTTTTCAGGAAATTATCGGAAAATCAATCACCGGCCATCTACACAGAGGCTAAATCAGTCTATAGTTAGCATTCAGTGTGTCTATGGATGAACCAAATTTGTCAGGCAAGAAACCTATGCGCATCTCTGTTTTACTGTTGTTGTGCTCATTTCCTTTGGCTGTATCCCATTCTGCGCATGCTGATAGCCCTTCCGAGGCATCTGCGGCCGATCAAACCCGTCTGTTTTTTGGCAAAGACGACCGTATTAAAGTCAGCGAAACCAGCGGTTGGCCATGGCAAGCCATTGGCCAGGTCGAAACCGCCAGTGGCAACCTATGTACTGCTACATTGATCTCGCCGCATCTGGCACTCACCGCTGGCCATTGTGTATTGGCCCCTCCCGGCAACCTTGATAAGGCCGTTGCGCTACGCTTTATCTCCGGCAGCAAAGGTTGGCAATACCAGACGGCAAATATCGAAACGCTGGTCGACAAATCACTAGGCAAGAAACTGAAGGCTGACGGCGATGGCTGGATCGTGCCACCGGCGGCGGCGGCCTATGATTTTGCGTTGATCAGGTTAAAGGACAAAAAGGCGCTGGCTATCAAGCCGCTGCCGTTATGGCAGGGTGACAGCAAAGCGTTAACGCAAACCTTAAAACAGGCAAAGCGCCTGATTACCCAGGCCGGTTATCCGGAAGATCATTTGGATGATCTGTACAGCCACCAGAATTGTAAAATCACCGGCTGGGCACAACAGGGCGTGTTATCTCACCAGTGCGATACCTTGCCGGGGGACAGCGGTTCTCCATTGATATTGAAAACCGCCGAAGGCTGGCGACTTATCGCTATCCAGAGTTCTGCACCCGCAGCCCTTGACCGCTACCGTGCCGATAACCGCGCTCTGTCAGTTACCGGCATTCGCGATGCGCTGGATAGATTAGCCGCTGGTAAATAGTCTTTCCGTAGCATGCAGGCCACCATTATCCCACCGCAGGGTGATGGTGGCAGGCAAACTGTGCTGTAATACCTTATCCACGTTTGGCCCATCGGTTTGCTGATAAAACGTACTGGCCTGCTCCAACGACGAACCACCACGCATTTTGCGTTCAACCAGGCGTGACCGCAGTTGCTCTGCCGGTGCCTGAATAAATAGCGTCAAGTCGCTGAACCTTGCCAGATCGCGCCAGCCTGGCTCATCAAGCAGCAACCAATTGCCCTCTACAATCACCACCGGAGCGGTCACCTCGATAGCGTCAGGCACCGGATCGTGCAATATCCGATCGTAGGTTGGCCACAACGGCCGTGTTTTTTCGAGTGCGGCTAACGCCAACTCGAGTTGTTCACGATCAAACGTTTCCGGCATCCCCTTTTTGCTGCGTAACCCTTGAGCATCAAGCCAGGCGTTAGGGCGATGAAAACCATCCATCGGCAGGGTTTGCAATTCTGGCAATTCATCATGCTGCGCGGATAAATACTGCCAAAAGGCAGTCAGCGTCGATTTACCACTGCCAGGCGGTGCCGCCAGAAATACCACCAGGCGCCCCCTCTTACTCCGTTGTTTGTGAGCCAGCAGACGCAACAAAGGTAAATGCACCTGCTCGATCTCTTCATCGGCAAACAAGGCATCGATCGTCAGCCCATTAACCGTTAGCGCTATTTTCATTGGTCAGTTCCTTTAACAGCGAAGTCACTGCCAGCGTTAATCCGGTTTTCACCATATTGCCGTAACGCTCGGTATTAAATACCTCAAAACTGGAAAACTTCATCTTTCTTATCGCACTGAAAAGCTGCTCGTTTTCCGTAATGGCGTTCAGGTTGGCAATAAAATCAAAGGTCATTTCATCATGAAAGCTCAGTGAGCCATTTTCAGCCTGCACATGCTGGCTGAATTGTGAAAGACAGATGATATCGGCATAAACGGTTTTCTTGATTTTACCCAGCGCATACAGCAAACGCAGGGCAACCTCCATATTGTCCAAGGGGCCGGATTTTGCTAACAATGGCTTCACCGCATATTCTTGTATATCGGGATCGTTATTGACGAATACCTGCGGCAAATAGGTTTTGACAGCAGAAAATAAAATCTCATTGGCCTTCAGTAACCAAGTGAGCAATTGTTGCTGCTCGTCCAGTTGTTCAATTATTTCATCTTCTGTCAGCGTTTTCATTCGTCCTGCGATACCATCAATGCAAGTGTAATGTATGAATTCTATTACACGATCCGTCGGTACCATTGATCATAAGGGTTTCTGTGCTCAAGTACCCCTCTTTTTGTTTTATACCGCCGATAATGTCACCTTTGGTGATCCCGGTTGCCGAAAAAATCACCTCATCGCTGGCGATCAGGGCATTGAGCGGCAAGATGGCGTTAATCTCAATCCCCATGCTGCTGCAACGCCGTCGTTCTTCCTGTGCCAGTATCCTGTTCTGGGGCGTATCTCCTTTCGCCTGGCAGAAGTCGATCAGTTCGGCCTGCATATCCCCGCCCAGCGGGCGCACCGCACAGGCAGAAATAACCCCTTCCGGTGCGCCCCCGAGGGTATACATGATGTCGGCTTCACCACCAGGCAGGCAGGTCATCAGGCTGGCGGCGACGTCACCGTCTGGAATGGCAAAAATCTTCACCCCGAGCGCCTGCGCCTGTTGGCGTATTTGCTCATGGCGCGGTTTATCCAGCGTGATCATCCGAAGTTGGTGCAGTGGTTTGCCTAGAGCCTGCGCGACTTGCCGCAGGTTTTGCTCAAGAGGCAGTCGCAAGTCGATAGCTCCTTTGGCCCCTGGCCCCACTACCATCTTGCGCATATACATATCAGGGGCGTGCAGCAAGGCGTTATGAGGGGCGAAAGCGATCACCGCCAGCGCATTATATTGCCCCATAGCCACCATCCGTGTGCCTTCGATAGGGTCAACCGCAATATCTACCGCTGGCCCCTTGCCACTCCCCAACCGTTCACCGATATACAGCATCGGGGCCTGATCGATTTCGCCTTCACCGATCACAATCTGCCCCTGCATCGCCATGCCGCTCAGTTGCTCACGCATGGCGGCGACGGCAACCCCATCAATCTGACTTTTATCACCACAGCCCAGCAATGGCCAGGCTGCCAGGGCAGCCTGTTGAGTGGTGCGTACTATGTCGTAAGCCAGCGATTTCATCGGCTTATACCCCTGTTTCCACACCAAAATGTTGCAGCAGGAAGCGTTCGGCCTGCTCATTCCACACACCGTGGCTCTCTGCAACCAGCTCAGCCAGGCGGGCATAGAATGGATCGGTTTTGCCCAGTTGCGGGAAGTCGGCAATCGCGGTTAACGGCATGGTAGCAAAGTTATAAATCAACTTTTTACCCCCGGGGATTGTAGGCAGATTGATGATGGTATCCGGCACGGAATCCAATCCGCCAATGTGGGTGATCATGACCGAAGGATTGATGCGACCTTCGGCGGTCAGTTGCAACGCCTCCAGCATGTCGCCCGTTGAACCACCCGATGTCCCTACCACATGGGTGGAGGCGTAATGCACGTTGTAAAAGTTAAACGGCACCTTGAATTCACTGTCGGTCGGGCCGGCAAAGAAATTCAGGCAACCGTCTTCCGCCAACAGTTCATCGCCCATCACCAACACATCGGCCACGGCGGCATAAACGAAGACATCATCAAAACCGTGCCCCTGGGTGAGATCACGCAGCGCCGTCACCGGATCGGCAACGTTGCTACTGTTGAAATAAACCAGCTCCACTCCCTTGTCACGCGCAACGCTTTCCGGCAGCAGCAATCTGGCCCGTGCCAAACGCGCTTCATCGATATCTACCACGACTACCCGTGCAGGACGGATGTTGCCGTTGATGGCATAGTCGATCGCTCCAATCCCCATCGGCCCGGCACTGGCCAATAACGCTACGTTGCCGCCGGGCTTGATCCCCATGCGATGTTCATAGACGTACTGTGTCGTGTGGTAGTTGGCGTGGTAAGCACCAATGATGCAGCACATCGGCTCTGCCAACGAGGCTGCCGCATAATAGCTGCCTTCATACGGTAAGACGCAACCGAGCTCCACCGCCTGCTGTGGGATGATCATGTAGGTGGCGTTGCCGCCAAAAAATTCGTAGCTGTAACCCGCCGAGTAGCCGCTCGGCAATCCCATCGCCGGTTGCAGCACAAAGCGTTGGCCTGGCTGGTAACGTGAGCTCAGGTTTTTACCTACCTGCTCAATGATACCGGCGCATTCATGGCCAGTGATTGCCGGATGATCGGCAACGTTATCAGGCACTCGCTTGTGGCTAGCCCCCAATTTGGCGGCCTTCCAGGTAGATAGACACACGCTGTCGGAAATCACTTTCACCAACAGTTCATCATCACCTAGCGGCGGTAATTCAAACTCACGCAGGCGAACGTCGTTTTGGCCATAAATAGCGGCGGCTTGGGTTTTCATGCGGTTTCCTTTTCTGACTGTGTAGCAACCAATTGTTCCAACAGATGGTCGAGATTGCTGTCACCGAGATAATTACTGATTAATACCTTGGGTTTATCGCTCACCCGATCGGCTCGTCCTTCCAGGCTGGAGTGCGTGACGATCAGGTCGGCTTCCGGCGGAATGTTTTCAATGGCGTAGTGCTTAACGCTGATCGGCACCCCGGCTTTCTCCAGACGTTTACGGAAGGTGGTTGCCCCCATCGCGCTGGAACCCATACCGGCATCACAGACAAAGGCGATATGGCGGATCGGTTGAGCTTGCCCTTTGCCGGCGGCTTTCAAGGCTTTGACCTGCCGCTGCGAGTCATCAAAACTGTCTTCGGTAACCTGTTGTTTCTCCATCTTCAGGATCAATGTGGCAATCAGGAACGAAACCAACGTACCCGCCGCTACGCCTGCCAAAGTTCCTGCAAAACCACCACGCGGCGTCAGGGCAAGATAAGCGAAGATGGAACCCGGACTTGGCCCGGCAACCAGGCCAGCCCCCATCAGGTCAAACACGTAGATCCCCGTCATACCACCGCCAATCATGGCAATGATCATCAGTGGCTTCATCAGCACATACGGGAAGTAGAGCTCGTGGATACCGCCAAGGAAGTGGATGATCATCGCGCCCGGTGCCGACTTTTTGCTCATACCCTGACCAAACAGCGAAAACGCCAGCAGGATGCCAAGCCCAGGGCCTGGGTTAGAAGCCACCATGAAGAACACTGAGCGGCCATTCACCGCCGTATCCTGCATGCCCAGCGGGTAATACACTCCCTGGTCGATGGCGTTATTCAGGAAAAGCACCTTCGCCGGTTCGTTGATGATCGACAGCAGCGGCAGATATCCGGTAGCGACCAGCGACTCAATGCCGGCACGCACCAAATGGTTGGCTTGCTGCACCGCAGGGCCAATCACCTCGTAGGCAAACAGGCACAGAAACATGCCCACGATCCCCAGCGAGAAGTTGTTGATCACCATCTCAAACCCCGCCGGGATGCGCTTGTCCAGTTTGGTGTCGATATACTTGATGATCACCCCACCCAGCGGCCCCATCACCATCGCGCCGATGAACATCGGAATATCGGCACCAACAATCACACCGATGGTGCCAATGCCGCCCATGACCGCACCGCGTTTCTCTGCTATCAGGTAGCCACCGGTAGAACCGATCATCAGCGGCAGCAAATAGGTGATCATCGGCCCGACCAGTTGCCCGAAGTGGGCATTAGGCATCCAACCGGTGGGAATAAATAGTGCCGTAATAAATCCCCATGCAATAAATGCGCCGATATTAGGGATTACCATAGCCGTCAGGAACCCGCCAAAAGCTTGCACTCTGGCTCGTATTGTTTTATTGGCCATTATATTGATCCTTGAGTGGATAAAAATTAGAAGCGCAGAACAATTTCCTTGATGGTGGAGACATCTTTTGCCTGAGTAAGCTGTTCTATAGCTTCGTCATCGCAGAACATTTCACTCAACAGTTGGATGGCGTTGATATGGCTGTCGGCATCTTGAGCCGCCAAACCAATTAATACTTTTACTTGCGGATTGTCGTCATTAAAATAAACGCCATTCGGCAATACGGTCAAGGTTAATGCCGTGCCCAAAGCGCCCTCTTCCGGGCGGGCATGTGGCATTGCCACTTCCGGCGTTAAAATATAATAAGCGCCATTTTGTTGAGTGCTGTTTTTTATTGCCGCCACATAACGCGGCTCAACGATATTATTTTCCAGCAGGCAGATCATCGATAAATCAATAGCCTGTTGCCAGTCGCAATCTTGCTGGTGAACGATAAACGCATTTTCCGGGAAGTAATCTATCAATCCATTCATGAGCTGTTCCTATGGTTATTCCAAGAGGATTGGGAATTGTTAATCAGCTTATGGACTAGTGATGGGAAACGCAATCAGGGGGGATTTTGTGAATGAAATCACTCTTTATATGAAACATCTTGCAATTGAAGATCTACTTCACAAAAAAGCGGAATTTAATTTTTAAATAAAAAATTGTCAATAGATGAATTGTGATCGGAACCGCATATAAATAATTTTATAAAAATGCAAATTCCGTGATTACTATCACACTTAATATATTGCCAACCAGGGTTAATGGCGAAATCGCTACGAAAATGACGTCAAAACGCGTTCCTCGTCAGCCATAAAGCGCTTCGGCGTAGTACCCGTATACTGGCGGAAAAAGGCGATAAAGGCACTGTCGCTTGAGAAGGCCAACCGTTGGGCAACCGCGCTTACGGAAGGTAACTGAGCTAATAGTTCGATAGCGTGCATCAACCGCCATTGCTGGCACCACTGTTGATAGCTGAGCCCTGTTTCCCGCAGAAATATCCGCGTTAACGTTTTAGGATGCAGGCCGATCTCCTTGGCCAATTGCGCCAAACCGGGGAGTTGATCTACGTCGTTTAACCTGCCAATCCACGCCGCAATCCGTGGATCGCCTGGCAACGTCAGGTGGGTATTTTCCTGCTCCGCCACGCTCAGTTCATTGCGCAAGACTCGCAACAGATCTTCCGCCTGGGGATGCTGCTGAGCATAGTCGAACGGCCAATGCGCGATGCGCTCAATCACCGCGGCCAATAAAGGATTGGCGGCCAACACTGCACTGTGCGGCATTGCCAGCATCGTACTATCCGCAAAATAGAGCGAACGGTAAGCCACCTGCCCGCGCAGTTGCACACGGTGACGCACGCCTCTGGGGATCCAGATAATACGCGTAGGCGGCAAGATCAGCCACTGCTCGGCTAACGTCACCGTCATACAACCACGTGGGGCATAGAGGATCTGGGCTCGTTGATGCTGATGTTCGCCTGAATCATGCTCCGCCAGTTCGGCACTGATCCCCACCACCGGAGCGGAGTAACTATCCGGATCAAAAACCTGATGTTGAGATATCAGCGCCATCGCCAAGTCCTATACTTGTTGTTTTTTGTCTTTATCATTGTAATCGAACAACGCCAATCTCCTTATACTGCCGGCACTTATTTGGGAGAATGCTATGTCCGTCAAAAAACTGCCTCTGCCCCTGATCGTTGTGATGATCATGGCACCGCAAATCCTCGAAACGCTCTACAGTCCGGCACTGACAGCGATCCGTACCGATTACCAGATCGACGCCACTCAGGCCAGCCACACCCTGTCGATCTACTTTTTTGCTTTTGCCTTCGGCGTGGCCTTTTGGGGTACCGTCAGTGATCAATATGGCCGTAGAATGGCTATGCTCGCCGGTTTGATGATGTATACGGCCGGTGCCTTACTGGCAATAGTTAGCAGCTCTTTCGCATTGCTGCTCGTCTCGCGTGCCGTGATCGCCTTCGGTGCCGCCGTCGGCTCAGTAGTGACACAGACCATGCTGCGTGATGTCTATCAGGGACCCACGTTGGGAAAGATGTTTGCGATGATTGGCATGGCATTGTCGATAAGCCCGATAGTGGGCATGTTGAGCGGCGGCATGCTGGTGTTCTGGGGTGGGCACATGGCCATTTTCATTGCTCAAGGCGGCTTCGCACTGCTACTGCTTGTCTGGTGCTGGCGAGCGCTACCGGAAACCCGCCAGCAAACTACCGGCATGGCTTTAATCCCCTGTCTGATGGAGATGCTGCGTGATAAGCAGATCTGGTGCTCGGCACTACTGATTGCCAGTTTTAATGTCATGGCTTTCAGCTACTTCAGTCTGGCTCCATTTATTTTTCAGAGCTTAGGGTTGAGCAGCGAACAGTTTGGCTATTCGGGGATAGTATTGGCTTTTGGCAGCCTGTGCGGCGCGGCTGCCAACCGCTACTTGTTGCAACAGGGATTATGCGCTTACCGGCAGATCCAACTGGCCAGCCTGTTAACCCTCTTGGCCGCTGTGAGTGCGTGGTATTGGCAAACCAGCCTGATGATCCTGCTGCCCTGCATGGCGATAACCGTGGCATTTGGTTTGGCGATCCCCAATATTCTCAGCCAGGCGCTGAAACATTACCGCAACCGGCTGGGTGCTGCCGGTGCGGTATTGGGATTAGTTTATTATCTGCTGATCGCTGGCGGTCTGGCACTGGCCGCGATGGGCCAGCATCTGCCGTTAACGCTGTTTGCTTGCAGCTGCTTAAGCCTTACCTGCTCAGCAAGGCTTAGGCATTATGCCGAAAGCTGATCCATGGTCTGCAAGATACGCTTCTCAGAGATCGGGTAAGGCGTGCCCAACTGCTGTGCGAACAGGCTGACGCGCAGCTCCTCGATCATCCAACGTACCGCCTTCACCTCTTCATCCTGCTGGCGCTTCGGTGGCAGTTTGTTCAGCCACTGCTGCCACGCCTGCTGAACCTGCTCCACCCGGATCATCTGAGCGCGATCGCGGTGCGGATCGATCGCCAACTTCTCCAGACGGCGCTCAATCGCTTGCAGATAACGCAAGGTGTCCGGCAAGCGGCTCCAACCGTTATTGGTGACAAAACCACGGTACACCAGGCCGTTAAGCTGGGCCTTGATGTCAGAAAGCGCCAGCGCCAACGAGATATCAACGCGCCCCTTCAGACGTTTGTTGATGTTGAACACCGTGGTCAGGATCTGTTCCACCTGTTTGGCCACGCCCACCACGGTTTCGTTCAGCTCGGCACGCACCAGCTCTTGCAGGCGGGCAAAGTTCTCTTCCTGCCACACCGGTCCACCGTGTTCGGCAATCAGCTTGTCGATACCGCAAGAGATACAGTCGTCGATCAGATCCAGCACCTTGCCATACGGGTTGAAATACAGCCCAAGCTTGGCCTTGTTCGGCAATTTCTCATGCAGGTATTTGATAGGCGATGGAATATTCAGCAACAGTAAGCGGCGCGTACCTTGCCACATGGCCTGCTGCTGTTCCTGTTCGCTGTCAAACAGGCGGATGGCCACGCTGTCTTTTTCATCCACCAGCGCCGGGTAAGCCTTGACCGAATAGCCGCCACGCTTCTGCTCATAGAACTCAGGCAGTTTGCCAAAGCTCCAGATATGCAGATTGCTCTGTTCCAGCCCGTCATCCGCCACGGCAGACAGCGTCTCCTGCACCTTGTCTTTAAGCTGGAGCCTCAACGCCGCCAGATCTTTACCTTCACGCAGGGTTTTGTGTTTCTCACCCACCACGCGGAAGGTCATTTTAAGATGATCGGGTACCTGATCCCACTGCCAATCCTCACGTGACACCGTCACGCCGGTCATGCGGCGTAACTCGCGCTCCAGCGAATCCAGCAGCGGCATCTCCAATGGCGTTGCGCGAGCCAGGAAAGCCTCGGCGTAGTTGGGTGCTGGCACAAAATTACGCCGCATCGGCTTAGGCAACGATTTAATCAGCGCGATCACCAACTCACGACGGATACCAGGAATTTGCCACTCAAAACCGGCCTCTTCCACCTGATTGAGGATCGGCAACGGGATGTGCACGGTCACACCATCGGCATCGGTACCCGGCTCAAACTGGTAAGTCAGACGCAGTTTGAGGTTGCCCTGATACCAATAGTTCGGGTAATCCAGCGCATTGACCTTGTTGGCGCCGTCCTTGATCAACATCTCTTTTTCGAAGTTGAGCAGCTCAGGATTTTGCTTACCGGCGGTTTTCCACCAGTGGTCAAAGTGACGCCCGGACACCACATCGCTCGGGATGCGTTGATCGTAGAAACTGAACAGCGTTTCGTCATCCACCAGAATGTCGCGACGGCGCGACTTGTGTTCCAGCTCCTCCACTTCGGCACGCAGCTTCAGGTTGGCGGCAAAGAACGGGTGCCGCGTCTGCCAGTCACCTTCCACCAGCGCATGGCGGATAAACAGCTCACGGCACAGCAGCGGATCGATAGTGCTGTAATTCACCGGACGAGCCGCAACTATTGGCAAGCCAAACAGCGTGACCTTTTCGCTGGCCATCACCGCACCCTGCGATTTTGACCAGTGTGGTTCGCTGTAATGATGCTTGACCAGGTGCTGCGCCATCGGCTCGATCCATTCGGGTTCGATACGCGCAGCGATGCGACCCCACAGACGGCTGGTTTCTACCAGTTCGGCCACCATCGTCCATTTCGGCGGCTTTTTAAACAGCCCGGAGCCTGGGAAGATGGAGAAACGGGCGTTGCGCGCCCCGGTATACTCTTGCTTATCCGCATCCTTCTGGCCAATGTGTGACAGCAGACCACTCAGCAACGCGGTATGCACGCTGCGATAATCCGAAGGTACGCTGTTAACCGGCAAGCCCAGTTCTTTCACCACCTGACGCAGTTGGGTGTAGATATCCTGCCATTCACGCACCCGCAGATAGTTGAGGAAATCGTTGCGGCACAGGCGGCGGAACTGCCCGGAGGAGTTTTCCTTCTGCTGTTCTTTCAGGTAATCCCACAGGTTGACGAACGCCATAAAATCGGAGTCTTTGTCGGCGAAACGGCGGTGTTTCTCATCGGAGGCCTGCTGCTTATCCATCGGCCGCTCACGCGGATCCTGAATCGACAATGCCGAGGTGATGATCATCATCTCGCGCACGCTGCCACTCTTCTGGGCTTCCAACACCATCCGGGCCAAACGCGGATCGATCGGCAACTGTGCCAACTGACGGCCTTGTGGTGTCAACTGATAGTGGCCGTTGTCAGCGGTTTTGATCGCCCCCAACTCTTCCAGCAGACGCACGCCGTCCTGAATATTACGGTTATCCGGCGCTTCAACAAACGGGAAGGCGGCAATATCGCCCAGCCCAAGCGACGTCATCTGCAAAATGACCGAGGCCAGGTTGGTACGCAGAATTTCCGGGTCGGTAAACTCCGGGCGCGACAGGAAATCCTGCTCTGAGAATAAACGGATACAGATACCGTCCGAGACGCGCCCACAGCGGCCCTTACGCTGGTTGGCCGAAGCCTGCGACACCGGCTCGATCGGCAAACGCTGCACTTTGGTGCGGAAGCTGTAGCGGCTGATACGTGCCGTACCCGGGTCGATGACGTACTTGATGCCCGGCACGGTCAGCGAGGTTTCGGCCACGTTGGTCGCCAACACGATGCGGCGGCCATGGTGCGACTGGAATACCCGATTCTGTTCGCTGTTGGACAGGCGGGCATAGAGCGGCAGCACCTCGGTATGCGGCAGGTTGAGCTTGGTCAGCGCATCGGCGGTATCGCGGATTTCTCGCTCGCCGCTCATAAAGATCAGGATATCCCCTGGCCCCTCTCGCCCCAACTCGTCCACCGCATCGAAAATCGCCTGTAGCTGATCGCGTTCAGTATCGTCAGCGTCATCGACTACCGGCCGATAGCGAACCTCAACCGGATAGGTACGACCTGATACCTCAATGATCGGCGCATTATTGAAGTGGCGGGAAAAGCGCTGCGGATCGATGGTGGCCGAGGTGATGATCACCTTGAGATCCGGGCGTTTTGGCAACAGTTCGCGCAAGTAACCCAGGATAAAATCGATGTTCAGGCTGCGCTCATGCGCTTCATCGATGATCAGGGTGTCGTACTGCATCAGGTTACGGTCCTGCTGGATTTCGGCCAGCAAGATCCCGTCTGTCATCAGTTTGACCAGGGTATTTTCACCCACCTGATCGTTGAAGCGTACCTTATAGCCAACGCTGCCACCCAGTGGGCTTTCCAGCTCATCGGCGATGCGGTTGGCAACGGTGCGTGCAGCCAGGCGACGCGGTTGCGTGTGGCCAATCAGGCCTTTGACGCCGCGCCCTAATTCCAGGCAGATTTTCGGTAGCTGGGTGGTCTTCCCAGAACCGGTTTCCCCCGCCACGATCACGACCTGGTGATCGCGGATGGCGGCGAGAATATCCTGTTTCTTTTGGCTGACCGGCAGGCTTTCCGGATAGGTGATTTTCGGGCACGAGGCCGCACGGGAGCGCACCTTCTGCATGGCTTGCTCGATATCACCCGCTATTTCTGCGGCAACGGCCTGTTGAGCCTCGGGGCTTTTGACTTTGCGGGCACCTTGCAACCGGCGTTGCAGACGCTGCTGATCACGGAGCATCAAGTCACCCAGTTGGGATGACAATGCCGCGAGCGTAGATTTCACTTTCGGTGTTCCTTGTTTCTTCACAGCAATGGGTTCACGTCACGAGGTTATGGTTTGATGTTATTGCCCCTAATCCTCTCCCCAAAGAGAGGGGACTACTGACGGGCGTTGACCAATAGCTGCGGTTTTAAAATAGGTTTATCATTTTTTGACTTAGCAATACAGGATACCACAATGGGTTTTCTCTCCATAATCCATCCGCTTAGCCCGGGTTTGCTTGTTCAATAAAATCGAACGAAGATCTCGAAATATTCCGCTATCACTGTTGGTACATTCTGCATAAAGTGTACCTCATGCAACGGGCAACCTGCCCCGATCTCACTGTCATAACGAAAGGAAGTATCGATGAGCAACGTATTGGTTCTTAAATCCAGCATCCTGGCAACGTATTCTCAGTCTAATCAATTGGCCGATTTCTTCGTTGAACAGTGGGCCAATGCTCACAGCAACGATACCATCACCGTGCGTGACCTGGCTGCACAGCCGATCCCGGTACTGGATGGTGAACTGGTTGGTGCGCTGCGTCCTTCCGATGCTCCGCTGACCCCACGCCAGCAAGAAGCACTGGCTCTGTCAGACGAACTGATTGCCGAGCTGCAAGCCAACGACACTATCGTTATCGCAGCACCGATGTACAACTTCAACATCCCAACCCAGTTGAAGAATTATTTTGACCTGATTGCCCGTGCCGGCGTCACCTTCCGTTACACCGAAAACGGCCCGGAAGGCTTGGTAAAAGGCAAACGCGCCATCATTCTGACCAGCCGCGGCGGCATTCATAAAGGCACCCCGACCGATCTGATCGAGCCTTACCTGCGTCTGTTCCTGGGCTTTATCGGTATCACCGAAGTTGAGTTTGTGTTTGCCGAAGGGATTGCTTATGGCCCAGACGTCGCGACCAAAGCTCAAGCGGATGCCAAAGCGTTACTGAGCGAAGTGATTGCCGCTTAACCACGGTGGGCGCTGCATGCGGCGCCCCTGAAAAACAGATTCACCTGCAAAATCCGTTTTACCCTCATAACAATAAGTCGTTTAAATTCCGTTGCGCGCCCAAGGGCGCGCTTTTTTTATTTCTGCAACCACTGGCCGTTAATTCCCCGGACATATTCACCCGCAGGCGCTCGGGTAACCAACTTCTGCCCGGCCATGCGCGCGACTTCATCGATCGCGATATGATTGCTGGTTGCCACCTGCTGGTATTTCTCGGCACGCCCGGCATTGATTTTTTTCACCAACGCCTGAGTCTCCGCATCCTGCTTCACCGGTGCAATATAGCCACTGAGCGTTTCACCCACCCGGCCCTGCTGTTTGGCTTCATCCAGCGTCAACGCCTGAGCCAGTCCGCTGAATAACCAACCGGCGGCGATCAACCACAGATAATGTTTTTTCATGCTGGCTCCTAGAATAGACCGCTCTGGTCTTTCAGCAGGTTCTCGACGTCCTTATCCACCTTGATGTGGATCTCATGCTCAATTTTGACGTTCATATTGATGGTGATGGGATCCTTTGGCGTCGCCACCTCAATGCGCGGTACGCAACCGCTCAGCAAGGATGCGCCCAACACGGCTGCCAGCAATGGCCTGGTCGCGTTCTTCATTGTTGTTCCTCGGGTTTTGAGAGCGCCTGCTCCAGCCACTCTTGTAAATTGTCGCCGAAACGCAGGCTGCGCCACAGCTGAAACACGTTTTCCTGATGGCTATAGTTAAGGATAACCTCACGTTTGGCATTTTTCTGCGGATTTACGCCATCGATATGCACCTTTAACGTCAGTTCACCCAGATTATCGAGATCGACCCGCGCCTTGGAGCGGTTGATTTCCATATAGCGTAACCAGTCGATAGCGGCACCGGTAGCCAGGTTATTGCTGCCAATGGCATCGGCCATATCTTTATCCAGCCGCAGCGTCATTGTACCTGCATTGGCGATCCAGCCGTTTTGCACCAGCCATTTTGGGTGGTTCAGGTAGAGCAGTAACTCGCCGTTGATGCGGCCAGACATGGCGAACTGCTTCGGTTTGAGTGCGGTGAACAGCGCACTGAGGTCGATTTGATCCAGTTTGAGTACCGCCGCATCATGCTGCGGCATACGTAATGCCGAGAGGCTGATATGACCGTTGAGCATATCCACCCCGATGTTGCTCAAGGTGAGTGGATACGCCTCGCTGTAGGGATAGGTGCCTTGCAGGTCAGCGGTAATATTCTGCATCTCGAACAGCGTCTTGATAGATTTGATGCGCAGCATGATTGGGCGCTTGGCTCCAAGCTGCCACAGATGGTTCTTCAAGCGATAGGGCAACACAAAGTCCAGTCCACTCATTTCTCCATCTGGTAGCCACATACCGCCGTTGCGCACTACCCAGTGGCCACCCGCTTCAAACCCCTGCACCCGCGCAGCCGAAAATGCCGACTGGGCATAGAACTCACCATCGCGCAGTTTGATATTCAGATCGGGTGAAATCAACGGCTGGAACACCGTTAACGACTGTTTCGGCCACCAGCCTTCACCACGCAGGCGTTCGCCATCCCAGCGGCCACGTAGGGTGATTGGCCCAATCTGCTCGGCCTGCAATGCACCTTGCCATTGGAAACTGTCTGGCCCGGCACCCTGCAATTGCAAGTCCAGCACCGAAGCGGGCAAATAGCTGCCTTCGCCAAAGCTGGTTTTATCCGCCTTCAGTTGCACACCGCCGGTAAGGCTTGGTGCTTTGACATCCCGCTGCCACTGAATTGCCTGGCTGAGCGTCAGACGCGGCGTCGCCACCGTGACTAGTCCGTATTTCATTCGATCAAAACCGGTGGAAAGGCGATCGAGGGTGATGATGGTGTCCTGCCAGCGGCCGCTGCCTGCCACATCCCAAGCGGCCTGTAGCGGAGGTAATTTGCCGTTACCCCAAGAACGCCACTGCCACTGACCGTGATCTGGCCAGAAACTTTGTGCCTGGCCATCCAGATGCAGTTTGAAATGGCCCCAGTAGTTTTCGCTGGCGCTAATAATCGCTTGCAGACGGCCGGTGATCCCGTCAACGGTAACTTTTACCCCGGCCAGAGGCAAACGCGCCTCCTCCAACTTCACGTCCGGTGCCGGGTTGCCCCACGCGCGTAGTAAAGAACCCGGCTGTAGCACCAGCGTTGGGTTAAGGACCGAGCCGCTGATAATGCCGGGGATTGATGCGGTGAGCGAAAGATTAGCCAGGTTGGCCTGCCCGGTAAGCTGGAATGCCAGATCGCTGTTGGTCAGGCTCAGGCTGCCTGGCCCCAACGTCAGCACCGCATTGCCTTTACCGTTGTGCCCTGCGGTGATCACGTTCAAACGTGCGGTAATTTGAGTTTCATCAAACCCCTGGCTCCAATCATGCAACGCCAGATTCAACCCACCGCTGAGCGGTTGATCCAGGTACGGCCAGCGCCATTCCCCTTTCTCGATGCTGATCTGCTTCGGCGTCAACGCCCAAGGGAGCGTGGCCAGCGGTTGTTCACTGCCCTTTTCCGTGAGTGTCAATACGCCCTGCTGCTCCTGCCAGTGCAAATTCAACAGCAAAGGTTTTTCCAGATAGGCAGTTTGCAGCTCGCCTTGCAGTTCCCCCTGGCTCGGCATACTGTCCATGTCCAACGGCACGGTGATTTTGCCCGTCAGTTGCACTGGCGTCGTGCTGTTCGGCGGAGTAATACTGAGCTGGTTAAGCGTTAGCTGTTGATGTTCATCCAGCACCGCTTCGGCGGTAATGTTCTTCCCTTGATAGTGCAGCCGTTGGCCATTGGCCGCAGACGACAGCTGCAATCTGCCCGCATAGGCTTGCCAAGGGGTGAGCGTGAGAAGAGTGATATTAAGGTCAATGGGCGGCAGCATCGCTTGCAGTTGGTCTAACGTTAGCGGTGCGCTGTCCCCTTCGGCGGCAGGTAGTTTTGACAGGCAAGCCGTATCCACATCGGCCCGTTCGCTATTCAGCCGCCAAGTCCCCTTTTGGTAGGACAGCTTCAGGTCGCTGACGTTGGCTATGGCACAGCCTTGGGCGCTGAACTTCAGCCCATCTAGATGCAAAGCCCCTTGCTGCCAGCGCAAGGGCCCTTGTAAAACCAACTGGCTCCCCTGCGGCAACCAAGGCGCGATCGCCCGCGGTAACCAGCGAGGCAGAGTCTGCCACAGCGCGATGATCAGCAGAATGATGCTCGCCACGAGCGCTAGCCATACTTTTAATTTCTTTGTCATTACGCGCAGGTTTAGTTCCTGATAAACATCGATTAGCTCGGTGTAATGATGACACGGATCCCCTGACAGGTGAAGGTGAACCCTTCTCATCATTAATATAATAGGTTTCTCAATCTTGATATTTATCCGGTGAATACAGAAAATAGCTAATACACTGATTATCAGCACAAAACACTGAACGCGGCGCGGCGAGATAACGCGCTAAACCATTGTCGTATTTGGCAAAATATGTTAATTTGATCACATAATCACGCGGGAGAAACCACGATGAAAATGGCGATTTACAGCACCAAACAGTACGACCGTAAGTATCTTGAATTGGTAAATCAGCAGTTTGGTTATGAGCTGGAGTTTTTCGATTTTCTGCTAAGCAAGAAAACCGCCAAAACCGCCATCGGCTGCAAGGCCGTGTGCATCTTCGTCAATGACGACGGCAGCCGGGAAGTGCTGGAAGAGCTGGCCGCGCTCGGGGTGGAGATCCTCGCCCTGCGTTGTGCCGGGTTCAATAACGTCGATCTGGATGCGGCGAAAGAGCTGGGTATCAAAGTGGTGCGCGTTCCGGCCTATTCACCTGAGGCCGTGGCCGAACACGCCGTGGGCATGATGATGTGCCTTAACCGCCGCATTCATCGTGCCTATCAACGCACCCGTGATGCCAACTTCTCGCTGGAAGGGTTGATCGGTTTCAATATGCATAACCGCACCGCCGGGGTGATCGGTACCGGCAAGATCGGCGTCGCCACCATGCGTATCCTGAAAGGCTTTGGCATGAAGCTATTGGCCTATGATCCCTATCCAAGCGCGCAGGCATTAGAACTGGGCGCGGAATATGTCGATCTTAAGACATTGTATGCCCAGTCAGATGTGATCACCCTGCACTGTCCGTTAACACCGGAAAACCACCATCTGCTGAATGCGGACGCATTCTCGATGATGAAAGACGGCGTGATGGTAATTAACACCAGCCGCGGAGCCTTGGTCGACTCCTCTGCCGCCATCGATGCCCTCAAACAGCAGAAGATTGGTGCGCTGGGGATGGATGTGTATGAAAACGAACGCGACCTGTTCTTTGAAGACAAATCCAACGACGTGATCCAGGATGACGTTTTCCGCCGCCTGTCCGCCTGTCATAACGTGCTGTTTACCGGCCACCAGGCGTTCCTGACGGAAGAGGCGCTGACCAGTATTTCGCAAACTACCTTGAAAAATATTGAACAGCTGTTGCGGGGTGAAGCCTGTCCTAATCAGCTTAATGCCTGATATTTTGGGGGCGCGCTTGGCGCCCCTGTTCCCGTTTTAGCTTCTGGAAACAACAATGAAAAAACTGATCCCTCTAGTCATGGCTAGCGCACTGCTGGCTGGCTGTAATACAGCAAAAACCGAGCAACCAACCGTGATAGCCAGCGACCTGCTGCATCATAACTTTGTGTTGCAGAGCGTGGATGGTGTAGCGGTTGAGGCGAAACAAGGCAGCGGCCCGAGCATTGAGTTCGGTGAGAAAATGAATATTTCCGGATCGATGTGTAACCGTTTCTTCGGCCAGGGCCAGTTAGAAAATGGCGTGCTGACGGTGAAAAACCTCGCCACTACCCGCATGATGTGTACGGATCCGCAGCGTAATCAATGGGATCACACCATCGGCACGCTGCTGGCAAATGGCGCAAAAGTCTCGCTCAATGGCCAACAACTGACCCTGAGCGGCAGCGATCATCAACTGATCTATACCCTGAAAGACTGGGTTAACTAGCCCCTCACCCATCCCTCTCTTTAGTGAGAGGGAGCGAGTTCAGCGTCGTTGACAGGTAATGTGGTACTGCGTAGGGGCGCCGCATGCTGCGCCCGCTCAGGAACCCATTTTATGAATTACCGGGAACAGGCACCCCGGCCCAGCGCCGACTCTTCGCACTGCTTGCCATTCGGCATCTGACACATTCTGAGCGTATCGCCGTTGAGCGAATGGGCAATGGTGGTGACCCCACCCACGCTGGCACAACCTTCGCTGGTAGGAATGGTACCAATATTGGCACTGGTCGCGATCTGCTGTGGTTCTTGATTGTTGCTGCTACAGGCAGCCAAAGTGAGTATGGCGCCGGCAAGCAGCCATTTTGCTGTGATCATTATTCGTACCTCTGAACCGAAACGATGCTGTGTAATTTTGCCATTGCTGATAACCCGAGCCACTTGAACGATGGGCTCGTTTGGTTATCTTTGATGTCCACCCGTTGAGCTTCAAGTTGCCGCCTGATAATCAGCAAGCGGCAACCGGAAACGCAACCTAAGTAATCTAGCTTGTTAGCTTAATAATAGAAATATGATTAGCGATAAAATTGTCGTTTTTTTAACCTGGGCACATTTTAGTGCACACCGCCATTCAGTGCCCTGCCGATTTTGACAGCAAATTAATCACCAATACCCCGGCGATAATCAACCCCATGCCAATCACGGCCGGCAAATCCAGCTTCTGCTGGTAAAAGAATACCGCAGCAATAGACACCAGTACGATCCCCATACCCGACCAGATAGCATACACAATCCCCAACGGCATGGTTTTTACCACCATCGACAGCCCCCAAAATGCTACCACGTAGCCCAAGACCACAAACACTGAGGGCCACAAACGGGTAAACCCTTCCGAGGCTTTTAACAAGGTTGTCGCGATCACTTCGGCGACTATCGCCATGGTTAGATAGATAAATGCAGTCATTTCTCGGTTCTTCTTTCTGTGTCGTGTTGAATAAATATAAGGCGCGGGGATTAAATTACGGTGAAACCGCGACGACGTTTTAACGTTGTGCGGCGAATGATAAATATTTTTTAACGAAATATCACCTTACATCCCGATTTTGTGCGCCACACAAACGCGATAAAGCGTCAATAAACCCCTCTGTTAGACTTTACCGATGATTATAAAAGGCTGACTTATGCAGCTTTGTGAGCAAAGAAAGGTACTGCAGATGATTACTACAGATGGTAATAACGCCGTCGCTTCCGTGGCTTACCGCACCAGTGAAGTGATAGCCATTTACCCGATCACCCCAAGTTCGACCATGGCAGAACAAACCGCTGCCTGGTCCGGTGACGGCAGGAAGAACATTTGGGGCGACGTACCCAACGTTGTGGAGATGCAATCCGAAGGCGGTGCCATTGCTACCGTGCACGGCGCGTTGCAAACCGGCGCGCTTTCCACCTCCTTCACCTCCTCCCAGGGATTGCTGTTGATGATCCCTTCGCTGTATAAGCTGGCCGGGGAGTTGACGCCGTTTGTACTCCACGTTGCCGCTCGTACCGTCGCGACCCATGCGCTGTCCATCTTTGGCGATCACTCCGATGTAATGGCCGTACGCCAGACCGGTTGCGCCATGCTGTGCGCCAGTAACGTGCAAGAGGCGCAGGACTTTGCGCTGATCGCTCAGACGGCCACGTTGAACAGCCGCCTGCCGTTCATCCACTTCTTTGATGGTTTCCGCACCTCGCACGAAATCAACAAGATCGCCCCGCTGAGCGACGAGACGCTGCATCAGATGATGCCGCAGGACGCCATCGACGCCCATCGCAGCCGGGCCCTGACGCCAGATCATCCGGTAATACGCGGCACCTCGGCCAACCCGGATACTTATTTCCAATCGCGTGAAGCGACCAATCCGTGGTACGACAATACTTACCAGCACGTGCAGCAGGCGATGGACAAGTTTGCCCAACTCACCGGCCGTAGCTATCAGCCGTTTGAGTATTACGGCCATCCGCAGGCCGAGCGCGTGGTGATCCTGATGGGATCCGCCATCGGCACCTGTGAAGAAGCAATCGACCACCTGCTGACGCACGGCGAAAAAGTGGGCGTGCTGAAAGTTCGGCTTTATCGTCCTTTCTCCGCCAAACACCTGCTCGCCGTACTGCCGGACAGCGTGCAAAAAATTGCGGTGCTCGATCGCACCAAAGAACCTGGCGCTCTGGCCGAACCTCTATACCTGGATGTGATGACCGCGCTGGCGGAAGCCTTTAGCCGTGGTGAGCGTGAGCGCATGCCGATGGTGATTGGCGGGCGCTATGGGCTGTCTTCCAAAGAGTTTGGCCCAGACTGCGCGCTGGCCATCTTCCGTGAGCTGATGCTGGATAAACCCCGTCCGCGCTTTACCGTGGGCATTTTCGACGATATTACCGGCCTTTCGCTACCGCTGCGCGAAGAAACCTTGCCACAACGAACCTCGCTGGAAGCGCTGTTCTATGGTTTGGGCAGCGATGGTTCGGTGTCTGCGACCAAGAACAACATCAAAATCATCGGCAACAGCACGCCGATGTTTGCCCAAGGCTATTTTGTCTATGACTCGAAAAAGGCCGGTGGCCTGACGGTGTCACACCTGAGAGTTAGCGACAAACCGATCAATTCGGCCTATCTGATCGACCGCGCCGATTTTGTCGCTTGCCACCAGTGGCAGTTTATCGACAAATATCAAATGGTCGAGCGGCTCAAACCCGGCGGTATTTTCCTGCTCAATACCCCTTATAGCGCCGATGAAGTCTGGTCACGCTTGCCGCAGGAAGTTCAGGCGATCCTGCATCAGCGCCAGGCTAAGTTGTACATCATCAACGCCGCCAAGCTGGCGCGCGAATGCCATCTGGGCGCTCGTATCAATACCGTCATGCAGATGGCCTTCTTCCATCTGTCACAGATCCTGCCTGGTGATGTGGCGTTGCAGGAGTTGCAGGGAGCGATTGCCCGCAGCTATAGCAACAAGGGCCAGGAAATTGTTGAACGTAACTGGCAGGCCTTGGGGGCCACGCTGAGTGAGCTGACAGCCATCCCGCTTCGCCCACTCGACAGCAACAGCCCAATACGTCCGCCGGTGGTTTCCGACGCCGCTCCTTACTTTGTTAAAACCGTTACCGCCGTGATGCTGGCCGGGCTGGGCGATACCCTGCCGGTTTCTGCCTTCCCACCGGATGGCACCTGGCCGGTAGGCACCACGCAGTGGGAAAAACGTAATATTGCCGAAGAAGTGCCGATCTGGCAGCCCGACCTGTGTACCCAGTGCAACCACTGCGTCGCCGCGTGTCCACATTCGGCTATTCGTGCCAAGGTCGTCCAGCCAGAGGCCATGGAGTTCGCCCCTGCTACGCTGCAATCGCTGGATGTAAAATCCCGTGATATGCGCGGCCAGAAATACGTATTGCAGGTCGCCCCTGAAGACTGTACCGGCTGTAACCTGTGCGTTGAGGTTTGCCCGGCAAAAGATCGCCAGAATCCGGAAATCAAGGCGATCAATATGGCTTCCCGCCTAGATCATCTGGCAGAGGAAAAAGCGCATTACGACTTCTTCCTGCAACTGCCGGAAATCGACGCCTCGCAGTTGGAACGTATCGATATCCGTACCTCACAGTTGATCTCCCCGCTGTTTGAGTATTCTGGTGCCTGTTCCGGCTGTGGTGAAACACCGTATATCAAACTGCTGACCCAGCTGTATGGTGACCGGTTGCTGATTGCCAACGCCACCGGCTGTTCTTCGATCTATGGTGGTAACCTGCCAACGACGCCTTACACCACCAACGCCGATGGCCGTGGGCCAGCCTGGGCAAACTCACTGTTTGAGGATAATGCCGAATTTGGCCTGGGCTTCCGCCTGACGGTAGACCAGCATCGCCGCCGCGTATTGCGCCTGCTCGACACGTTGGCACCGCAGTTACCTGCCCAACTGGTCGCCTCGTTGCAGGCAGACGAGATCGCCACCGGCCCACGCCGCCAGCAGATCGCCGAATTGCGCAGCCTGTTGGCCAACGTGCCAGGTAACGATGCCCGCCAGTTGGCAACCGATGCCGATTACCTGGTGGATAAATCCATCTGGCTGATTGGTGGTGACGGCTGGGCTTACGATATCGGCTTCGGCGGCCTGGATCATGTGCTGAGCCTGACCGAAAACGTCAACGTGCTGGTGCTGGATACGCAGTGCTACTCCAATACCGGCGGGCAGCAATCCAAGGCCACTCCGCTAGGGGCCGTGACCAAGTTTGGTGAGAACGGCAAGCGCAAGGCCCGTAAAGATCTCGGCGTCAGCATGATGATGTACGGCCATGTGTATGTCGCGCAAATCTCGTTGGGTGCACAGCTTAACCAGACGGTGAAAGCGATTCAGGAGGCGGAAGCCTACCCTGGCCCTTCACTGATCATCGCCTACAGCCCTTGTGAGGAGCATGGTTACGATCTGGCACTGAGCCACGACCAAATGCGACAGCTCACCGCGACCGGCTTCTGGCCGCTGTACCGCTTCGACCCACGCCGGGCCGAGGAAGGTAAAGCCGCATTGGCGCTGGACTCCCGTCCGCCAAACAGCGAACTGACCGCGACTTTGAACAAGGAGCAACGCTTCCGTCGCCTCAACACGCAGCAGCCTGAAGTTGCCGCCGCGTTGTATCAGGCCGCAGAAAAAGAGCTTAAGCAGAAATATGATTTCCTCAGCCTGCTGGCTGGGAAGTCTGAGAAGGTTGATTCGGAGTAGGTATGTTGAGGGCGCGATTTCGCGCCCTTTTTTATCTGACTATAATCGTTGTCGAATCAATGGTAAGCAGCGGTTTGTTCAGATCAACTTTTGCCTCATTAAGAATGCTCTTTAGCGTAGTTGTTAAGGCGGTATTGATCATTTCCAACAGATCATCATTCGCAATGTAGCCTTCCCCGGCTTCAGATAGACTTTTAGAAAGCCTATCCAATGAGGTGTTTGTTTCTTCGGTAAGAAAAACTAGAATCGGCCCTTTCAGCTCACTTATAGCTTCACTTGCAGCTTTAGCTTTATCTCTTTGAACTGTCACGTAATCATCATTCTGCATTTCAAATGCATCATGTGGATTAGTGCCTTCGAAATAGTTCATTTGAGTTACTATGGCTGTGGACCAGTTGGCTAGGTGAGTCACCAAAGTTGTATAATACTTTTCTTTACTGACCCAGTTCTGTTGGCTTACCCAATGACTGCCAGATAAGGAAGTTTTTATCCACTCCGTATCTTTCGTAGTTTCTCTTAATTGCTGACTCAGTGCTGAAAAATGCGCATCATTAGCTCTATTTTCACCACGTTTTTTGAGATATGCACCACCAAATGCACCAATGGTTGCACCTAACAAGCCGATCCCTCCCGCAATAAGATACGTAGTCACTTGCATAGTTTTTAACTGGGGTAAGATTTCAGAAATTACCATTCGAACATCTTCAGGAGTCATATTTACCCTTCGAGTTTTTGATACCAATCTTCATAACCAAATTGTTCAGGATACATTATAAATGCAATCGAATTACAGTAGTCGCGCTCACGAGCAAGTAGAGCAATTTTACACGCCTAGCATCGTCGTCATCACTATACACTACACATTTTCCACGACTTGTTTCCCTCGAGCCAAATGATCACGGCAAAATGTAGATAGGAGTGAGAAAAGACGATTTGAAGAGTTCAAACGAATACTGATCAAATCCCCCCAGAGAATGCTAAACTTGCCCGCTAAAAGTGTCATACCGCCAATGCGCACCCAATTTGAGAACGAGCACGATTTAAATGTCAGAAAATCAAACAATTAGCCAAAAAGAGCAGTACAACCTCAACAAATTGCAAAAACGCCTGCGCCGCAACGTGGGTGAAGCGATCGCGGCCTACAGCATGATTGAGGAAGGCGACCGCATCATGGTTTGCCTGTCTGGCGGTAAAGACAGCTACACCATGCTGGAGATCCTGCGCAGTCTGCAAAAAAGCGCTCCGGTGAACTTCTCACTGATCGCGGTGAATCTCGACCAGAAGCAGCCCGGCTTCCCTGAGCATATCCTGCCCGCCTATCTGGAAAGTCTGGGGGTGGAATACAAGATCGTCGAAGAGAACACCTACGGCATCGTGAAGGATAAAATTCCAGAGGGTAAAACCACCTGCTCCCTGTGCTCGCGTCTGCGCCGCGGTATCCTTTACCGTACCGCTACCGAACTGGGTGCTACCAAGATTGCCCTTGGTCATCACCGCGACGACATTCTGCAAACGCTGTTCCTTAACATGTTCTACGGCGGCAAGCTGAAAGGTATGCCACCCAAGTTGATGAGCGACGATGGCAAACACGTGGTGATCCGTCCGCTGGCCTACTGCCGCGAGAAAGACATCGAGCGTTTCTCGGTTGCTAAAGAATTCCCGATTATCCCGTGCAATCTGTGTGGTTCTCAGCCTAATCTGCAACGTCAGGTGATCGGCGATATGCTGCGCGACTGGGACAAACGCTACCCAGGCCGTATTGAAACCATGTTCAGCGCCATGCAGAACGTGGTGCCTTCGCACCTGTGCGATACCGAGCTGTTTGAATTCAAAGGTATTCATCACGGTAGCGAAGTGGTCGATGGCGGCGATTTAGCCTTTGACCGGGAAGACATTCCGCTGCACCCCGTGGGTTGGCAACCGGAAGACGCGGATGACAACGGTTCACCTGCGTTTGAACGCCTGAACGTGCTGGAAATCAAATAGTCCCTTCTCCGCCTGCCATGCGCAGGCGGATGTTTTTCCCCACGCAATTTTAGATCCTGTTCACAATTCACACAAAAAATATCTGACAGTGCGGTTTTTGCCTTATACTGTGTTTTTATACAGTCATAAGGAGACCGACGATGAATATCACCCCTTGCCTTTCCCACGTATCGCTGGGAACCAATAATTTTGATGCCGCTGCAAAATTTTACGACCAGGTTCTCGGTGCGTTGGGTTGTCGACGCGTCATGGAGCATCCTGGTGCCATCGGTTATGGCCGTGACTATCCCGAGTTTTGGCTGCAAGTGCCGATAGACGGTAAGCCCGCAGGCACTGCCAACGGCGTGCATATTGGCTTCTTCGCCACCAGCAAGCAGCAGGTTGATGAGTTTTATCAGCAGGCGGTAGCCGCTGGGGCACAGGGCGACGGTGCGCCGGGTTCACGCCCCCATTACGGTGCCGCCTATTACGGCTGTTTTGTGCGCGATCTGGATGGGCACAAGATAGAAGCCAGCTTCTGGGATGAAAGCGCGGCTTAAGCCAATCGGGGCGCGGTGTGCAAATAATCGGGCGTAGCATGCGGCGCCCCTACGGAGTAATCCGGTTGGTTGGGATGATGGATTTCATACGCGGAGAAGATTGAGCGAAGAAAAAAGCATAAAAAAATGCCGGTGGTTAGACCGGCATCGTATTGAATTAAATGTGCTATGCAATAATTCTAAAAATAAGAAAGTAAAACAATTATGGAGCGCAACGCCCATCGCTTGACGTTGCATTCACCTGCGAGAGTAAGGATGCCGCAGTTCGCGTTAGCAAATGTTGATACTGCTCAACTTTACTCGCGTTATCGCCACTATTTGTTGTTATAGCCAGCGGCTACGTCTCAACCACCAGGCAACGCCTCCCACCAATGCCACCAGCATAAAGCAGAACGAGGCAAACGCCAGTGGGCTACCACTGCCCGGGATCCCCCCCAGGTTGACGCCAAACAGCCCGGTCAAGAAGGTGGTAGGTAGAAAGACCATCGCCATCAGCGACATGGTGTAGGTACGGCGGTTCATGGCATCAGCCATCACGGTAGTGATTTCATCGGACAGGATCGCCGTGCGGGCAATGCTGCCATCCAGGTCATCTAATCCGCGCCCCAAACGATCGGCAATGTCCTGCATGCGGCGGCGTTCATCGTCATTCATCCAAGGCAAACGGTCACTCGCCAAGCGTGAGAAGACATCACGCTGCGGTGCCATGTAGCGTCGTAACACAATCAGCTGTTTGCGGATCAGCGCCAACTGCCCACGTTCAGGAGTCTGTTGCTCCAGCAGCGCATCTTCTAGATCGATAATCTTATCGTGCAGATCTTCGATGAATTCGCTGGTGTGGTCGGTGAGTTCATCAGCAACCTCTACCAGCCAACTGCCGCTGTTGGTTGGCCCCGTCCGTTTTGCAATTCATTGACGACCTCATCGATGGAGTAGACCTTACGATGGCGGGTGGAGATAATCATTTTATCGGTGATATATACGCGGAACGTCACCAACTGATCGGGCCGTGAATCCGTATTGAAGTTGATACCACGCAGCGTGATCAACGTCCCTTCGCCTAACCGACTGACGCGCGGGCGGGTACTTTCGCCGGAAAGTGCTTCTCTGACCAGGTCTGGCAGCAGCGGTGTGTTGGCCAACCATTCGGCGCTGGCAGGATGCGCGTAGTCCAGATGCAGCCAGCAAGGCTCCTCGCAGGTGATCTTATCGTCAGCCTCAATGGGCGTGGTGCCACCCTTGCCGTCGAGTTGATAGGCATAGACCGCGTCGGGCACCTGTAGCTCACGCCCCTCTATGACATCCATTCAAAACCCTCTCTATTTTGCCGTTAATACAGAGTCTAGCGTTATTGCCTTAGGGATCAAAGAGGCAACGCCATAACGGGTTCGTAAAGTAAAAAGCCCCCGCGTTGGCGAGGGCTTGGCAAGCAATATTGCGCTGAATATTAGTGTTTCAGGATGTACATTTCCTGGCTGTAGGCGACATCTTCGGGGTTAGTGATCGGATAGCCCTTCACCCAAGGCTTGATCAGACGACCGTTGGTGTATTGATAGATTGGGGCGATCGGGGCCTCGGCCGCAATCATCTGCTCGGCCTTGTTATAGTCGGCAGTTAACGCCGCAGGCTTGGTCTCACGGCTGGCGTCGGCCAACAGTTTATCGTATTGCGAGTTGTTGAACTTGGCGATATTCCCACTGTGTGAAGAGGTCAGCAGCGACAAGAAGGTCGAGGCCTCGTTGTAATCCCCCACCCAAGAGGCGCGCACTACGTCGAAGTTGCCGGTATTACGGCTGTCGATATAGGTTTTCCACTCCTGGTTTTGCAGATTAACGTCCACGCCCAGGGTTTTCTTCCACATTGAGGCTACGGCGATGGCGATCTTTTGGTGACTCTCTGAGGTGTTGTACAGCAGGGTCAGTTTCAGGGGATGATTTGGGCCATAGCCCGCCGCCTGCATCAGCGCCTTGGCTTGTTCATTCAGTTCTTCCTGTGTCTGTTGTTGCAACAGGCTGATTTCCGGCTTGAAGCCAGCAGTGACATCAGGGGTGAAGTGGTAGGCCGGTTTCTCGCCGGTGCCCAGCACTTTTTCGGCGATGATTTTGCGATCGATTGCGTAAGACAACGCTTTGCGCACCCGTACGTCATTGGTTGGCGCGCGCTGGGTGTTAAAGGCGTAATAATAGGTGCCGAGCTGATCCGGCGTGTAAACCTGGTCTGGAATATCCTTCAACAGTTTCTGGTACATGTTTTTCGGGAAGGATTCGGTAATATCGATGTCGCCAGCCTGATAGCGCTTGGTCGCGTTGGACTCCTGGTTGATGGGCACAAAGGTCACCTTGGTCAACACGGTGTGCTTATGGTCCCAATAATGGTCGTTCGGCACCAGGACCAGCTTCTCGTTAACCACGCGTTCTTGCAGTTTGAACGCGCCGTTACCAACCAGATTGCCCACCTTGGTCCAATCGTTGCCATATTGCTCAACCACGGATTTAGGCACGGGGAACAGGCTGAAATTCGCCGTCAGGCTGACAAAGTAAGGCACCGGCTTGTTCAGTTGGACTTTTAACGTATGGTCGTCCACCGCCACCACGCCAAGCTTATCTATAGGCAGCTTACCTGCGATGATCTCTTCAGCATTTTGGATGCCGGCTAGCTGAGCAAACCAGGCAAATGGCGACAGGCTTTTCGGATCAACCAACCGCTGCCAGCTGTAAACAAAGTCTTTCGCCGTGACAGGGTCACCGTTTGACCAGCGGGCATCTTTGCGCAGGGTGAAAATATAGGTTTGGTTATCCGAGGTCTGCCAGCGTGTGGCAACGCCGGGGATCACTTTGCCATGCGCATCCTGATTGACCAGCCCTTCGAATAAATCACGGGCAACCTGTGCTTCTGGCAGGCCTACGGCCTTGATCGGATCGAGCGAAGCCGGCTCATCTTTGATATGCCGCACGATCTCCTGTTTATCCGCCAGCACGGTACCTGGGGGAACCTGGGCAGCCACTGCGCCGCCGATACTTGCGCTGATGGTGAGCGCGCAAAGCGTTAAACGAAAACTCGCCACAATTGTTTTTCTCGTCATTATTGATATGCCCCAGTTAACCCTATGAATTTTTTATCATATAGCACAAGAATGCTCGCCACCTATAGTCCGGCGTAACAAGAATGTAAAAAGTGGATGTTTGATCCAAAAAAAAAAGCCCACAGGCGTTATCGGCACTGTGGGCTGATGGGGTCAGTCAGGATCAGTCGTAAAGATGAATACTGGCGATCTTGTAGCTGAACTCTTCGCCTTCTTCTTCATCGAAGATGGTGAAATAGCCTTTCTCTACCAGCGGGTTAAGCTGGATATCGGTCTTTTGTAGCTGGCGGGAATCGGCGTCGTCAAAACCATAGTCGAGGTAAAATTCCCCTTTCTGATGATCCACGTGCAGGGTGAACGGATAATTAGACTCGTCACCGCGCCCATCGTCGTTTTTCACCACACCAAACCACTCTCCCTGGCGGATCTGGTTTTCTTCATCCACGCCGCACAGTAGGGTGATGGTGTCTTTTTCGTTTTCGCTGTAATGCGCAACTACTCTGGCTACTGGCATGTTAAATCCTCTTTATTGTTAGCTATCTGCCGATAGTATAACAATCGGCGTCACTTTATTCGCTTAACCCACTGGGAAAGATCGCCCAAAGCGTAATAGACTGAATCACATCGCAATCATTTCTGACTTTGGCATACAGGGAAATCCCATGATCCAACACAGACCGCGCAGTGAGCGTGGCCAGCTGGCAGTTGCAGGTGAAACTTACGGTAAATCGATGTTAGGTGCCCCGCTGCTGTATTTCCCGGCGGCCAAAAGTGGCCCGGATACCGGGTTGGTGATTGCAGGCACCCACGGGGACGAAACGGCCGCCGTGGTGACGCTATCTTGCGCATTGCGCAGTATTTCCCCCACCCAGCTGCGCCATCATGTGATCCTGGCGGTCAATCCAGATGGTTGCCAACTGGGGTTGCGCGCCAATGCCAACGGCGTCGATCTGAACCGCAACTTCCCGTCGGCCAACTGGCGCTCTGGCGATACGGTCTACCGTTGGAACAGTGCAGCAGAGGCTCGCGACGTGCGACTGTCCACCGGTGGTAGGCCCGGTTCAGAACCGGAAACTCAGGGGTTGTGCCATCTGATCCATCGCCTGAAACCACGCTGGGTGGTGTCCTTCCATGAGCCGTTGGCCTGCATAGAAGATCCGGATAGTTCCGCGCTGGGCGTCTGGCTGGCCCACAAGTTTACCCTGCCGCTGGTGACCAGCGTCGGCTATGAAACGCCGGGATCATTCGGTAGCTGGTGTGCAGACCTGTCATTGCCCTGCATTACCGCCGAATTCCCACCGATTTCCGCCGACGCCGCCAGTGAAAGCTACCTTGCCGCCATGGTGGAGTTACTGACCTACTCAGACTAGCGTGAAAGCTCGATCACGCCGCATTCGAAGGCCAAACCTGGTTGCACATCCTTTGCCAGCCAGGTTGGGCCATCGAGATCGACAAAGCGGGCGCCAGGCACCAACGGTAGCGCCGCAGTAATGGCTCTGGAAGTGCACAGCATGCAGCCAAGCATGATCTCGAAGCCCTGTACCCGCGCCTGTGCGGCAAGCTTTAGCCCTTCGGTCAGCCCGCCGGTCTTATCCAGTTTGATATTGACCATCTGATAGCGCCCCGCTAATCGAGGCAGGTCGCCGCTGGTGTGGCAGCTTTCGTCGGCACAAATCGGCAGTGGGTGGATGAAGTTTTCCAGCGCGCTGTCGTCGCTGGCGGGTAAAGGTTGCTCCAGCATTGCCACGCCTAAATCTGCCAGTAGTTGGCAACGCGATGCCAGCCCTTCCGGTTGCCAGGACTCATTGGCATCGACGATCAGCGTCATCTGTGGTACCGCAGTGCGGATCGCGACCAGCCTTTCGCTGATCAGGTGATCGTCGAGCTTGATTTTCAGCAGCGTCGCGCCCTGTTGTTCCAGCTCTTTGGCGGCAAAGGCCATCGCTTCCGGCGAGCCGATACTGAGCGTTTGCGCCATCACGACGCGCTCAAGTGCACTCACCCCGCTCAATTGCCACAGAGCGTTGCCAGCCAAGCGACATTCCAAATCCCACAATGCCGAGTCGACCGCGTTACGAGCCGCACCGGCAGGCATCAGGCGTTGCAGCTCTTGTCGTGTTATCCCTTGCGCGATGGCTGTTGACACCTCGGCCAACTGCTCCATCACCGAGGCTTCGCTCTCACCATAACGCGGATAAGGGGTGCACTCACCCACACCGCGCATCCCCTGCTGTTCAATCTCTACCACCACCACTTTGGCTTCAGTCCGGCTGCCGCGTGCGATGACAAAGGCGGTATGTAACGGCCAGGCTTCAGGGTAAAAACGCATGCTTCTCATAACGGCTCCCGAGCGAAAAAAGCACATAAAGTCAGTCCACTATACCTACAGTTTACAAACTTTATCTATCCAAGGTGCGATTGTTGACATAAACTGCTTCGAGATTGTGAACCCGGTGTTAATCGGGTTTGCATCTTTGTATAAACATCGTAGAAAGGAACCGAGCAATGACTCAGACCGTACATTTTCAAGGCAACCCTGTCACTGTAGCAGGCAAACTGCCACAGCAGGGCGAGCAGGCAAAAAGCTTTACCCTGGTTGCCAAAGACCTGTCAGACGTTGCACTGAGCAGCTTCGTGGGTAAACGCAAAGTCCTGAACATTTTCCCAAGCATTGATACCGGCGTTTGTGCCGCATCGGTGCGTAAATTCAACCAGTTGGCAAGCGGCCTGGATAACACCATGGTGCTGTGTATCTCTGCCGACCTGCCGTTTGCCCAGTCCCGTTTCTGTGGTGCCGAAGGCCTGAACAACGTCGTGACTCTGTCTACCCTGCGCGGCGGTGAATTCAAGCAGGCTTACGGCGTAGAAATCGCCGAAGGTCCATTGGCCGGTCTGACTGCGCGCGCCGTTGTGGTGCTGGATGGTCAGGACAACGTGCTGTATAGCGAGCTGGTGAATGAAATCACCACCGAGCCAGACTACGATGCCGCCCTGGCAGCGTTGAAATAAGTCCCTAGATGTAAAAAGCCCGGCTTTAAAGCCGGGCTTTTTTATGTTTAAAAAACGGTAGGTTTACTCTTCACTCTCGTCGGTGAGCTTGCGGTTGCTCAGCCCGTATTCACGCAGTTTGTTGGCAATTGCCGTATGCGAGACACCGAGGCGTTTAGCCAGTTTGCGGGTGCTGGGATAAGTGCGATAAAGACGAGTCAGCACCGAGCGTTCAAAACGCTTGCTGATATCATCCAGCGAACCCTCCATCACTTCATCCCCCAGCGCTATCTCCACCTCAAAATCCGGCAGAATGATATCTTGCGGGCGCAGTTCGTAGCCATCCGTTTGGGTCAACGCGCGATAGATGGCATTCTTCAATTGCCGCACGTTACCCGGCCAACCGTATTTACACAGGAAGTTGTTGAGATCGCTGGCCAGTTTCGGCCTGGCGACCCCTTGCTCATCGGCAAAGCGCGCCACAAACAGCTCGGTGAGCGGCATGATATCCTGCGGGCGTTCACGCAGCGGCGGGATGGTGATGGTCAGCACGTTCAAGCGGTAATAGAGATCTTCACGGAATTCACCGCGCTGCACCAGTTCGGTCAGGTTTTTCTGTGTGGCACAAATCACCCGCACATCCACATGCACCTCATGCTCTTCCCCTACCCGGCGGAAAGTACCGTCGTTGAGGAACCGCAGCAGCTTGGTTTGCATACGCGGCGACATCTCGCCAATCTCATCCAGCAGCACCGAGCCGCCGTTAGCCTGCTCAAAGAAGCCCTTCTTGCCTTCCAACGCATTCGGGTAAGCCCCCGGCGCATGGCCGAACAGTTCACTCTCCATCACCTCGTCCGGCAATGCGGCACAGTTCAGCGCCAGGAACGGTTGTTTGCCGCGAGGGCTACGCAGGTGACACGCTCGCGCCAGAATATCTTTCCCCGTGCCGGTATCACCAACAATCAGCAGCGGGGCATCCAGCATGGCCAGTTTGCGCGCCTGCTCCAGCACGTGGCGCATTTTCGGGCTGACGGCAACAATATGGTCAAACTCGGTATCGTCATTCACCGACAGGTTCTGCAACTGACGGCCCATGCGGGCGGTGGATTTAAGCATCACCACGGCCCCCACGGTGGCTTTCTGTTGCTGTTCGTCTTCCAGATAGATCGGGGTGATATCCATCAGGAAATCCTGGCTGCGGATCACCACCCGCTCGGAGTGCGGCGACGTGTCTTCGCTCTCCAGCCAGCGGCTGAAGTTATAACCGCCAATCAGCTGGGTTGCCGTCTGATTGCGGATCTTGTCCTCGCTACAGCCGAACAGCGTTTGTGCCGCCGGGTTGGCCAGCTCCACCTTGCCTTTCATATCGATGGAAAATACCGGTTCCGGCATCGATTCCAGCAACGCACGCAGCGCGCGGTGCTCACGTTCGGAAGGCATAAAATTCACGGTGCGCACATCGGTCACACCGCTGATCCGCCGGATTTCCGCCATCAACGCGCGGAAAGTATCAAAATCCAGCTGGGAAAAATTCAGGTAAATACGGCCGATAGGATCAATTTCGATGCCGCGCAGATCGATACCGCGCGATACCAAAAGATCGAGTAATTCTCGAGTGAGACCGAGACGGTCTTCGCAAAATACTTCCAAACGCATCAGTATTGGCCTTATCTCTGCAAGTGCGGGGAGGTCTGGTGATGATGATACGCTCTCCCCCCGAACGGAAGAAGCGATCTGTCAGCAAAAGTTGACAGAGCTCCAGTTTATCACTGCTTTTGGCGGTTTTAAACGCCACCCCATAACACCATCGGCGTAATTTTAGTCCATTTCCAGAGAGTTATCACATGCAGGATTATTTTGGCAGCGGATTATAATGTGGCCACAGGGGGATATTCTTTCGTCAATCTGTAGTTACAAACCGCAAAAGGGCCATTCATCGGTTACAAATGATAGTAATTCTCGTCTGACTATTTTATAGTTGCGCGGCGTAACTATAACGGAAAATTGACCATGCGTAGCAAGCATACACTGGCAGCATTCTGCTGCACCACGCTGTTGTTGAGTGCCCCAACCCTGGCGCTGGATCTCTCCTACCAGACACCGGAGCCCAGCATTAAACCTGCAACTGCCCCCAAAGTCGCACTGGGCCCCGCAGAAAAAGCGACTAAGCCACCCGTGGTCTGGTCAGAATCAGAAGATAAAACCGGCTTCCAGGTTGATCTTGAATGCGACCGCCCCGGTTGTAGCCGCCCACGCGACAAATCGTATTCGGCGCTTAATGGCCCGGTGAAAAAAACCGATCGCCGTCGCCAGTCCGATCCCTACTCCACCAATCAGGATCCTGACTACAGCGTGCACATGGGTTATCACTGGTAATCGCACTTTAGTACCCTCTCACTTAATACGGAGAGGGTAGCGGTAATTAATTGAGCGGTTGCTGGCTGGTTTCCTTGATGTACAGGAAGGCAAACAATGATAAAACACAGCCGGCGATCACATAGAACGCGGGGGCTGTGACATTACCGGTTAATTTGATCAGGTAAGAGGAAGCCGATAATGAGAAACCGCCAAAGATCCCCACGGCAACGCTGTACACCAGAGATAACCCGGTCGTCCTTACCCGTCGTGGGAATATTTCCGGCAGAATAGTGATGGAAGGCGAGGCACCAATAATATTGACGATGCTCAGTACAATCATAATCACTAACAACATTTCGACGCTGGGATGGCTACTGAGTAAATAGAAGGCCGGGTAAATCAGCACAATGATCGCTATTCTTGCCCCGCCAATCAGGCGGAGCCTGCCGACTTTATCTGACCACATACCCGCCAGCGGCCCACCTATCAATGTAATCAAACCGGCGATGGCACCAATTAACATACTATAGCTGGTATCCAGCTTTAATATGCTGATGGCATAGTTGGGAATGTAAAACATGATGATCATATGCGGGATGGTTCCCCCCATCGTCAGCAATATCCCCGCCAAAGTTTCTTTATAATAAGTAGTGATAACTTCCAACAGGGGGATTTTACTGACGCTTTTGCTGGCCGTGGGTAAGGTATGAGTGGCAGTTTCTTCCAGTTTAAAGCGGATATACAGCCCCACCGGGACAATCACGATGCCAAACAGGAACGGGATGCGCCAGCCCCAGGCGTGCACACTCGCCTCTGGCATGCAGTTGACCAGGATCACCAAGGTCATCGCGGCAAAGACGTTACCGGCCCCCTGGCTCGCCACCTGCCATCCGCCGTAAAACCCGCGGTTATGGGGTTTGGCATACTCTACTAACAGGGTAGTTGATGCGCCTAACTCACCGCCAGCGGAGAAGCCCTGTATCAGCCTGGCAAGGCTAATGATGATCGGGGCTGCAATCCCGATACTGTCATAGGACGGGGTGATACCAATGGTCAGGGTGCTAAGCCCCATCAACAGGAACGTCAGCGTCATTGCAGGCTTACGCCCTTTTTTATCGGCATAATGCCCAATGACCAATGCCCCCAGCGGTCTGGCAAGGTAGCCCATACCAAAGATCAGGAAAGTTGTCGCCATGCTGACTAACGGATCGTCGGCAGGAAAGTAAGCCTTTGCTATATAGGTAGCAAAAAATGCGTAGAGCACCAAATCAAAAAACTCTAATCCATTCCCCAACGTAGTCGCCACAATGGCTCTTGCCGGGGACTTTCTTTCCTTGACGCTATCCATAACCGATCCTTTTGACAAAAAGCGTTGGCGACGGCGTAGAGATGATCTATTCCGTTGTTTAGGTAGTTGGAAAATAGCAATAATGTTTCGCAGGGGCGCGGTATGTGCCCCTGCATTTAGATATTTATTCTTTTAAGAACTCCTGCGCCAGCGCACTCCAATAGGCGATCCCTCGGATAATGATCGCATCATTAAAATCGTAGCCAGGATTATGTACCATGCAGCTATGTTCCCCCTGCCCGTTACCTAATAATAAATAGCTGCCCGGGCACTGCTTGAGCATAAAGGCAAAATCCTCGCTGCCCATCAAAGGCTCGGGAATATCGATAACCTGCTGCTGATGGCTTTCGCCCATCAAGTTTTGCGCCACCTGCTTGGCAAACCGGGTCATCTCCGGTTGGTTGACCAACACCGGATAGGTATGATCGTAATCAATATCGATGCTGGCACCAAATGAAGCCGCCTGGGCCGCCACCAACGCCTTGATACGTTCTTCCAACCGTTCACGAACTTGCGGATCTAACGCGCGTACGCTTAGTTTTAATACCGCATCATCGGCGATAACGTTGCTGGCGATGCCGGACTGGAATGAACCGACCGTGATCACGCCTGATTCTTGCGCCCCCAGATTACGTGCGATAATCGTCTGCAACGCCATCACGATGCTGGCACCGACGACCACGGCATCAACGGTGCCTTTAGGCATCGCGCCATGTCCCCCTTTGCCATGAATGGTGATGGTGACCGTATCGCTGGAAGCCATAAACGCTCCCTCGCCAAACACAAACTGCCCTTGCGGGAATCCCGGCATGTTGTGCATGGCGAAAACGGCGTCACAGGGGAACTGTTCAAATAGCCCATCGTCGATCATCTTCTGGGCACCGGCCAGTCCCTCTTCTGCGGGTTGGAAAATAACGTGCAGAGTGCCATCGAAATCTGGGTGGTCGGCCAGATAATGTGCCGCGCCGAGCAACATGGCGGTGTGTCCGTCGTGCCCACAGGCGTGCATAACGCCATCGTGCTGGCTGCTGTAAGGCAATTGAGTATTTTCCAGGATCGGCAGAGCATCCATATCAGCCCGGATACCGAGCGTGCGGGGGCTATTACCTCTTTTTAACGTGCCAACCAGGCCGGTGATGCCCAGCCCACGCGTTACCTTGTAGCCCCACTCCTCCAGCTTTCTCGCCACCAGATCGGCGGTTTGCCGCTCCTGGAACCCGAGTTCCGGGTATTGATGAATATGCTGGCGGAGGGTTTGGCTTTCGGCGACATAGGGTTGGAAGGTCTCTAGATTTGGCTCACGGTGCGACATTTCGCTGCCTCCTGTCCTTGGGAAAAATAACTACGCGGATTGACACTGATTACCAAGCGGCAACATCACTGAATGATAGTGGGCGCAGTATGCAGCGCCCCTCGTTGGAAGCCTGGTGAAACTTTGTCAGCGTTCTCAAATAAACACTTGGATTGAATATACCGCGTTATCTCAGGCTAACTGCGGCATTTTTCGTGACCCGTCGCTCAAATCAAACATTCAAGCAACCTTTGATTAACAAGTTGTAATCCATTGATATCTGAGCGGGGAAGTTTTTGCCGGCAATCCGAGAGGCTGCCGTGAGGTGGCTGCGCCGTGCTGGCGCAGCCAAGAGGCGTCAGGCTTTGCTTTGGCCTTTTTTCATGGTGTCTTTCAGTTGGTTCACTAATTGGCCACGGAAATCACCCAGTTTTGGCTTGTCACCTTCTAACCAGGGTAATGGGCGACACAATTCCATCGCTTTAATGCCCAGGCGCGCCGTCAACAGACCAGCCCCGATGCCTTGCGCGGCTCGTGCAGACAACCGCGCCGCGATATCCTGTGACATCCAGTCCATGCCCACTTCCCGCACCAGTTCAGAAGCACCGGCAAAGGCGATATTCAACAATACCAGCCGGAACAGGCGCAGACGGCTGAAATAGCCCAGTTCGATGCCATACAGGGCCGCAATGCGGTTAATCAGGCGGATATTGCGCCAGGCGATAAAGGCCATATCTACCAGGGCCAACGGGCTGACGGCGATCATCAACGTCGACTCTGCGGCCGAACGGCTGATTTCGCGCCGCGCCTGATTATCCAGCACCGGCTGCACCAGTTTGGCATACAGCGCGACCACTTCACGGTCGTTCTGGGTTTCATGCAATGACGCCTGCCAGCGTTGCAATGCCGGGTGCCCTTGATCCAATCCGGCTTGACGTGCCAGCTTTTCACAAAATTCGCGCCCTCTCCCCAGGCCATGGCTGTGCAGGAGTTCACGGGCTTCATCGCGTTCTTCCGCTCGTTGGCGTAAGCGATACAGCCTGCGCCATTCTCCCACCACCGAACCGATGCCAGCGAAGACGATCAGCCCACCGGCAATCCCACCACCCAACGCGATCCAATCCTGCTGCACCCAGGAGGTATGCACCCACTGGACGCCTTGTGCCACCACGCTGACGCCAAACAGCATCAACCCGGCGTTGACCATTTTGCGCCACAGGCTGCGCTTAGGCTTCAACGCGGCGTTAACGATCCCTTCCGCGCGCCCTTCCTCTTCTTCCTGTTCCAGCTCCGGCGCTGCCGGGTAGAATTTTTCGGCCTGCAATTCGTCAAACTCCAAGCCAGCGCGCAGTACCGGTTCTTCCGGCGGCAGCAACGGCTCAGCAAAATCGATACGCGGTTTTAACGGCTCGCTCATCGTAATTTATCTCCCAATAAAAACTCCATCACCGCATCCAGACGAATATGCGGCAACGGGCTGTCAACGCTCATCTGGCGTGGGCGGAACTGGTCAAAGTGGAATCCTTGTTGCTGCCAGAATGCCGGCCCAGGCAACCGTGCAGGCACTTCGCCAGGGAACACCGTCAACGGCGCACCATCATCCAGACGATGACCTTTCAGGGCCGGGATCGGCTGCCCATGATGATCGACAATACCGCTTTCGGTCGCCTGCACCGAGGCCAGGCCGACGCAGTCCATGCTGATGCCTTCAAACGCGGCGTTCTGCCAGGCTTCCTGCACCAGTTGTTGTAACAGTGAAACCAGATTGGCGTGCTGATCGGCGGTAATGTGATCCGCCTTGGTCGCCGCAAACATCAGTTTGTCGATGGTCGGCGAGAACAGGCGGCGAAACAGCGTGCGCTTACCGTAGTGGAAGCTCTGCATCAACTGTGTCAGCGCCAAACGCATGTCGTTAAACGCCTGCGGCCCGCTGTTGAGCGGTTGCAGGCAGTCCACCAGCACGATCTGGCGATCGAAGCGCACAAAGTGCTCTTTATAAAACGCCTTAACGATCGACTGGCAATAATAGTTAAAGCGGGCGCGCAGCATGCCAGCATTGGTCTGTTTGTCCGCCTGTGCCAGGCGAGATTCCCCTACCGCATCGACGTTTGGCCAAGGGAAGAACTGCAACGCGGGCGCACCGGCCATATCCCCCGGCAACACAAAGCGCCCAGGTTGGATAAAGTGCAGCCCCTCGGCCTTGCAACGCAGCAGATAGTCGGTATAAGCCTGGGCGATCGCCGCCAGCTTGTTTTCATCCGCCGGGGCCAGCGGATCGAGATCCTTGCATAATGCCAGCCATGGCTCGGCCCAGCGTGCGCGGTCGCCCTGCAACAGCCCGGCCATCTGCCGTGACCAGGCCAGATAATCCTGTTCCAGCATCGGCAAATCCAGCAGCCATTCGCCGGGATAATCGACAATCTCCAGATACAGCGTGGAAGTTTCTTTAAAATGGCGCAGCAGTGAATCGTTGGAACGGTAGCGCAGCGCCAGACGGATTTCGCTGACGCCCCGGGTTGGCGTTGGCCAGCTTGGCGGTTCGCCATACAGCTGTGCCAGACCCTCGTCGTAGGTGAAACGCTGAATACCGAGATCGCGTTGAGGAATGCGCTTCACGCCTAGCAGGCGTTCTTCCCGTACCGGGGAAAACAGCGGCATACGCGCCCCGCTGTGCACATGGAGCAATTGGTTGACCAACCCGGTGATAAACGCCGTCTTACCGCTACGGCTCAAACCGGTCACGGCCAGACGCAGATGGCGATCCATCCCACGATTGACCAGCGACGTTAACTCATTTTGCAGTCGTTTCATTTTTCTCCTTCGCATAACGCCCGAAAACCTTGTTCAACCCTTTGCGAAACAGCGGTTCCAGCAATAGGGCCAGCACATAACGCAGCGGTTTGCGGCTGACGGCTTTCAGCAGCCAGGCGGTTGCACCCGCCGGGCCATAACTCATTAGCGCTATGATGATGACTTTAGACAAGGTCTTCAACAATGCACCTACTCCCCACTTTGGTGAAGCGCTTTTTGGCGCATTGATCGCAAAGGATTTACTCATGGCTGATGCCCTCTGGCAAATAGTGGGGGATAAAGTCGGTGCAATGCCTGACCTGCGGCTCGCGCAGGCCCATGCATCGTCAAGTGAGGTTACAGCTGGCGAAAGCGGCTCTGTACGCCGAAGGTGTCGGACGTGACGTAGCGCTCGACCTTGCGCAACTGCTGCTCCCCGCTACTCAGTTCATATTCCAGTCTGTCCAGCAACTGGCGAGGTGTGGTTTGATGTTCGTCCTGATAACGGCTGGCAGGAGCCTCATCAAGCACGAAGACCAGAGCGATATAGGCGATCACCGTGATGAAAAACAACCCGAAGAACAGTGACAGCACGGCAATCACCCGGATCAAACGCACGGGTACGTCAAAATAGTGGGCAAGGCCAGCGCAAACGCCCTTCACCATGCCTTCTTCAGGCACACGGTACAGTTTTTTACTGCCTAACGTGTTGCCCTTGAATGCACCGCTGTCGTCGTTGTAGTAAGCACGATCGTGACGATCGCCATGCTTGCCTCTGTCCTGGTCTCTACGCATTACGACTGCCTCCAATTCGGGTGTTCCGCATCAAGAATATCCTCCAACGCCTGAATACGATCGCGCATCCGCGAGGCCTGTTCCGCCAGTTGCGTCAAACGTTGCATCTCCTGATGACTCAGTTGAACGCCGCTCTGTTGCCGGTTGCTGTAATGCAACCAAAGCCAAATCGGTGCGACAAACAACACGAAGATTGTCAACGGGATGGCAAGTAATAGAGCACTCATTTCAATTCCTTCTTTTTTGGCCGTAGTGTGGCGGCCACGCTGGGTGGCCGCTTGAGCATTATTCCGGGCGGTTCATCTTGGCTTTCATTGCCGCCAGTTGCTCACTGATGGCGTCGTCGGCCTGCAACTCGGCAAACTCCTGATGCAGGCTTTTCTTTTTACCAATGCTGACGCTTTCCGCTTCGGCTTCCATATGGTCGATACGGCGCTCAAACTGTTCAAACCGCGCCATCGCTTCATCCAGTTTACCGCTGTCCAGCTGGCGGCGCACATCCCGTGAAGAAGAAGCCGCCTGATGACGCAGCGTTAATGCCTGCTGGCGTGCACGAGTTTCGGTCAGTTTGTTTTCCAGCTCGCCAATTTCACTCTTCATGCGAGCCAGTGTTTCTTCAACGGTAGCCACTTCCTGGCTCAGGGTGGCGATCAGATCGGCCACTTTCTGTTTTTCGATCAACGCCGCACGGGCCAGATCTTCTTTATCTTTACGCAGCGCCAGCTCGGCTTTTTCCTGCCAGTCGCTGATCTGGTTTTCACCCTGCTCAATGCGACGCAGCAACTGCTTTTTCTCCGCCAGGGCACGCGCTGAGGTAGAGCGCACTTCAACCAGCGTGTCTTCCATTTCCTGGATCATCAACCGCACCAGCTTTTGCGGATCTTCTGCTTTATCAAGCAGAGTATTGATGTTGGCGTTCACGATGTCGGCAAAACGAGAAAAGATACCCATAATTTACTTCCTCTTGGTTCTGAAGGCGTCTGAAGCGCCGAGTTAAGTTATACAACTTGCCCAAATAGTTAATCAAGAAGCGTGCCAACTTTTATTTAATTGAAAAACAACGATTATTTATTTTTGACTCTCGCCGCGCTTGCTGTAGAGTGAGTGTTTTCACCAAACATTGGCGAATTTCATCATGAGCGAACCGTTAGAGAATCTGCTGGGCGAGGCCAACGCCTTTGTTGAGGTGCTGGAGCAAGTTTCACAGCTGGCCAAACTCAACAAGCCGGTGTTGGTGATCGGCGAGCGTGGCACCGGTAAGGAGCTGATCGCCCACCGTTTGCACTACCTTTCCAACCGCTGGCAAGGGCCGTTTATTTCCCTCAACTGTGCGGCGCTGAATGAAAACCTGTTGGACTCGGAGCTGTTCGGCCACGAGGCTGGTGCGTTTACCGGCGCACAAAAACGCCACCTTGGCCGCTTTGAACGTGCCGATGGCGGTACGCTGTTCCTGGATGAATTGGCGACCGCGCCGATGTTGGTGCAGGAAAAGCTGTTGCGGGTGATTGAATACGGCCATCTGGAACGCGTGGGCGGTAGCCAACCGCTGCGGGTGGATGTCCGGTTGGTCTGCGCCACCAACGACGATCTGCCTGCGCTGGCTGCTGCCGGTAAATTCCGTGCCGACCTGCTGGATCGCCTGGCATTCGATGTTGTGCAGTTACCTCCGCTGCGCCAACGCCAGCAGGACATCATGTTACTGGCCGAGCATTTCGCCATTCAGATGTGCCGCGAGCTGTCGCTGGCGCTGTTCCCCGGGTTCAGTGAACATGCGCGGGCGACCCTGCTTGATTATTCCTGGCCGGGTAACGTGCGTGAGCTGAAAAACGTGGTGGAGCGTTCGGTTTACCGTCATGGTTCAAGCGAGGATGAGCTGGATGAGATCATCATCAACCCCTTTGCCAAGCGCCCAGAACCGCTTGCAGAGGCAGCTGTGCAAGCCAGTGATTTACCCACTTTACCGCTGGATTTCAAAAGCTGGCAGCATCAGCAAGAGAGAACTTTGCTGGAAATGGCGCTGAAGCAGGGCCGCTTTAATCAGCGTAAAGCCGCCGAACTGCTGGGGTTAACCTATCACCAACTGCGTGGCATGTTGAAAAAGCATGCACTGTTGCAAGGCAGCGATGGTGAGAGCAGTTAAACCGACTGAGCAATTAGCTCGCGTAACCACTGGTGAGCGGGATCGCGATGCGAACGCTCATCCCACAGCATAGCCAACTCATAACCAGGGATCTCCACCGGTGGTTGTGCAATCTGTATTTCAGGGCTGTCGCGCACCAGTCGTTCCGGCAGCATCGCCACCAGATCCGTCTTGCCAATCACCGATTTCACAAATAAGAAATGCGGGACAGAAAGTACCACCCGGCGCGCCAGCCCGACTTCCTCCAGCGTTTGATCGGTGATGCCGCTAAATCCCCCGCCGTTTGGCGACACCACCACATGCTCCAATTGGCTAAATTGCGCCAGCGTGACAGGCGTTTGCAATGTGGGATGACCGAGGCGGCCCACCAACACATATTTCTCATTGAACAGCACACGTTGACGCATCGCCGGCGGCGCACAGTCCTGCGTATGAAAGGCCAGATCGATCTCCCCCATCTCCGCTTGCCGGGCAATCCTGGCCGGAACCATCTCCAACACGGCCAACCGGCTGTTTGGAACTGCTTGACGAAGTTTCGCCATCGCAGGTAACAGCGCCGTGGATTCCCCATAGTCAGTCGCGGCAATACGCCAGGTGATATTCGTGGTAGCCGCCTCAAAAGTGCTGGCCGGTGCAACGGTTTGTTCGAGCACTTCCAGCGCCAGCCGCAGAGGTTCGCGCAGTTCCTCCGCTCTGGCTGTTGGCCGCATTCCTCTTGGCCCCGGCAGCAGCAGCGGATCGTCAAAAAACTCCCTCAGCTTGGCCAAATGCGCACTTACCGAAGGTTGTGATAGCGACAGGCGCTCCGCAGCACGCGTGACGTTATGCTCCATCAGTAACACATCCAGCGTCACCAGCAGATTGAGATCCAACCTTCCGAAATTACTCATGCCAATACCTGCCATTATTTAAATCAATTTTAACTATACCTGGCAGAAAACTACTCTGTTCCTCTCTTTTCAGCAATGGACTCAATCATGAATATTCTGCTCGTTTACGCTCACCCGGAAGCTCTGTCGCTCAATGGCTCATTGAAAACTTTTGCGGTTAAACATCTGGAGGATGCCGGGCATCAGGTACAGGTTTCCGATCTGTACGCCATGAAGTGGAAAGCCGCCCTGGATGGCAATGACCGCACCGATCGGGACAGCGCTGCGCGCTTTAATCCGGCGAAGGATTCCAGGATCGCGCTGGAGCAAGGAACGCAAAGCGCCGATATTGCACGGGAACAGGAGAAATTACTCTGGGCCGATACCGTGATCCTTCAGTTCCCACTGTGGTGGTTTTCGATGCCCGCCATTCTCAAGGGTTGGGTAGAGCGCGTCTATGCCTATGGTTTCGCGTATGGCGTGGGCGAGCACTCGGATAAGCATTGGGGAGATCGTTACGGCGAAGGAACGCTGGCAGGAAAACGGGCAATGTTGATAGTGACGACCGGTGGCTGGGAACCTCATTACAGCCCGCGTGGGATCAACGGCCCGATAGCGGATATTCTGTTCCCTATCCATCATGGCATCCTGTTTTACCCCGGCTTTGACGTGTTGCCACCGTTTGTGGCGTACCGTACCGATCGCTTTGATGAAGCGAAATTCCCCGAACTGTGTGCAGCTCTGGGGGAGCGGTTGGACACGCTGGCCACTACCGAACCGTTGCCCTTCCGTAAGCAAAACATGGGGGATTATGATATTCCACAGTTGACACTACGGGAGGAGATTGCCCCAGGGCGTGCCGGCTTTGCCGCTCACCTAAAATAAAGGCAAAAAAAAAGCCAGCACCCGAGCTGGCTAAATAAACACTGGAAGCAATGTGAGCAATGTCGTGCCTTCCACAAAGGGCCACAAGGTGTGGCCTTCCGTGAACTGCCAAATGATGATAATAGTTATCAGTATCATCTGTAAAGCACTTTGTTGAGAATTTTTCTCATTACCGTACTAAGTTTGGGTGATTATCCACCAGCACGGATTTCTACCGCAGCCTTGATCGCCAGAAAATAGCGGCAAGTTTGAGCAAACAGCCGAAACTTCAGCCATTTCACGCAAGGAATTGGGCTGTTGGTCAGAGTGCGATACACTAACGTTATTGCTTAATAACCCATGAAGCGTCTATGCGTGGTTTACCTCTTTGGATCATGTCGCTCGGCTGCCTGGCAACCTCCGCCCTGGCCGCGACACCGGCTGTGCCCAGCGCAACAGCCCCACCGCCAGCAGATATTCGCCAGAGCGGCTTTGTCTATTGCGTCAGCGGCATTCTCAATACCTTCAATCCGCAGATGGCCAGCAGCGGTCTGACGATCGATACCCTCGCCGCCCAGCTTTACGATCGGCTGCTGGATGTCGACCCTTACACTTACCGCCTGATCCCGGAACTGGCGGAAAGCTGGGAAGTGCTGGACAACGGCGCCACCTACCGCTTTCATTTGCGCCGGGATGTGCCCTTCCAGACTACCGCCTGGTTCCAACCCTCCCGCAAAATGAATGCCGACGATGTGGTATTCAGTTTTCAGCGGGTGTTTGACCAGAAGCATCCGTTCCATAATGTGAACGGCGGTGAATACCCCTATTTCGACAGTTTGCAGTTCGCGGATTCGGTGCAAAGCGTGAAAAAGCTCGATCAATACACCGTCGAGTTCCGTTTGCAGGCACCGGATGCCTCCTTCCTGTGGCATCTGGCAACCCATTATGCGCCGGTGTTATCGGCAGAATATGCCGATAATCTGACGCTGGACGGCACGCAGGAACTGATCGACCGTGAACCGGTTGGCACTGGCCCGTTCTTGTTAAACGAATACCGTTCCGGGCAATACATTCGTCTGGCACGGAATGATGTTTACTGGAAAGGAAAACCGCGCATGCCGCAGGTGGTGATAGACATGGGGGCCGGAGGAACTGGCCGCTTGTCCAAATTGCTGACCGGCGAGTGTGATGTGCTCGCCTATCCCGCCGCCAGCCAACTTTCGATCCTGCGCGACGATCCGCGTTTGCGCCTGACGCTGCGCCCAGGGATGAATATTGCCTATCTGGCCTTCAATACCCGCAAGCCACCGCTGGATAACCTGAAGGTGCGCCAGGCCATTGCGTTAGCCATCAACAACCAGCGCCTGATGCAATCGATCTATTACGGTACCGCAGAAACCGCCGCCTCGATCCTGCCGCGCGCCTCTTGGGCCTATGATAACGATGCCCACGTCACCGAATACGATCCGGCCAAGGCGCGGGAAATGCTGCGTGAGGCCGGTGTTGGGCCGCTGAATCTGAAGCTGTGGGTCCCGACCGCATCGCAATCCTATAACCCAAGCCCGTTGAAAACGGCGGAGCTGCTACAGGCAGATTTGGCTCAGGTCGGCATTAATCTTACCATCGTGCCGGTTGAGGGCCGCTTCCAGGAAGCCCGGTTGATGGAGATGAACCACGATCTGACGCTTACCGGTTGGTCAACCGACAGTAACGACCCGGACAGCTTCTTCCGCCCGCTGCTGAGCTGTGCGGCAATCCGTTCGCAAACCAACTATGCTCACTGGTGCGATCCCGCGTTCGATGAACAGTTGCAGGACGCCCTGTTGTCGCAGCAGTTATCACAGCGTATCGAGCATTATCAGCAGGCGCAGAAGATCCTAGAACAGCAACTACCCGTGTTGCCACTAGCGTCCTCATTGCGTTTGCAGGCATACCGTTATGATATTAAAGGACTGGTGTTGAGCCCGTTCGGCAACTCATCATTTGCCGGGGTATACCGTGAACCGGCGGAGGCCGCGAAAAAGTGATTATCTTTACCTTACGCCGCATCCTGCTGCTGCTGATCACGCTGTTCTTCCTGACGCTGGTCAGCTTCAGCCTGAGCTACTTTACCCCACGCGCGCCGCTAAACGGTGCCGCCTTGCTGGATGCCTACCAGTTCTACTTTGTCAGCCTGCTGCACTGGGACTTTGGCGTCTCCAGCATCAATGGCCAGGCGATCAGCGAGCAGTTGCGCGAAGTGTTCCCGGCTACTATGGAACTGTGTGTTTTAGCCTTCACGATGGCACTGTTTATCGGTATCCCATTGGGCATTATTGCCGGCGTGATGCGCGGCAAGTGGCAGGATACCGCCATCAGCACCTTTGCCCTGTTGGGCTTTTCCATCCCGGTTTTCTGGCTGGCACTGCTGTTGATGCTCTATTTTTCGCTGCATCTGGGCTGGCTGCCGGTGTCGGGCCGTTTCGATCTGCTGTATCAGGTCAAGCAGGTTACCGGTTTAGCGTTGGTTGATGCCTGGCTGTCTGATTCACCGTATCGTAATGAGATGATTGCCAGTGCGCTGCGCCATATGGTGCTGCCAATCACCGCGCTGGCGGTAGCCCCGATCACCGAGGTGATCCGTTTGATGCGCATCAGCACCGACGATGTTCTCAGCCAGAACTACATCAAGGCCGCCGCAACTCGTGGCCTTTCGCGCTTTACCATTATTCGCCGTCATGTGCTGCACAACGCGTTACCCCCGATCATCCCGAAGCTTGGGCTGCAATTTTCTACCATGCTCACGCTGGCCATGATCACCGAGGTGGTGTTCAGTTGGCCTGGGTTGGGGCGTTGGCTGATTAATGCCATCCGTCAGCAGGACTACGCCGCCATCTCCGCAGGCGTGATGGTGATCGGCACGCTGGTGATCAGCATAAACGTGCTGGCCGACATTCTGGGTGCGGCTACCAACCCGCTGAAACATAAGGAATGGTATGCCCTTCGATAACGTCTACCGCGAAAAGAAAATGCCTAGCCCGCTGCTCTATACCTGGCGGATTTTCTACGGCGACACGCTGGCAATGGTGGGATTTTATGGGGTGGTCGGCCTGCTGCTGCTCTCTCTGTTCGGCAGCCTGCTGGCGCCTTACGCTCTCGATCAGCAGTTCCTCGGCTATCAGTTGCTGCCGCCTTCCTGGTCGCGCTACGGCAACGTGTCATTCTTCCTGGGCACCGACGATCTGGGCCGCGATATCCTCAGCCGTTTGCTGAGTGGTGCCGCCTCTACCTATGGTTCAGCGCTGATTGTTACTATCGCCGCCGCGCTCTGTGGCGTGATCCTGGGCGTGTTTGCCGGGGTGACGCGCGGCCTGCTGTCTGCGATGCTCAACCATATTCTCGATACCCTGCTCTCCATCCCTTCGTTGCTGCTGGCGATTATCGTCGTGGCTTTCCTGGGGCCGAAGCTGGAACACGCCATGCTGGCCGTCTGGCTGGCGCTGTTGCCACGAATGGTGCGTACCATCTACAGCGCGGTGCACGATGAGCTGGAAAAAGAGTACGTGGTCGCCGCTCGCCTGGACGGTGCCTCAACCATGCAGATTTTGTGGTTCGCCGTGATGCCGAACATCGCCGCCGTACTGATCACCGAGTTTACCCGCGCACTGTCGATGGCCATTCTCGATATTGCGGCGTTGGGCTTCCTCGATTTAGGGGCGCAACTGCCTTCCCCGGAATGGGGAGCCATGTTGGGTGACTCGCTGGAGTTGGTGTACGTCGCACCCTGGACCGTCATGTTGCCGGGTGCCGCCATCCTGATCAGCGTATTGCTGGTTAACCTGTTGGGCGACGGAATACGCCGCGCGATCAATGCGGGAGTGGAATAATGCCGTTACTCGATATCCGCAATCTGACGATTGAATTTATGACCGCCGAAGGGCCGGTGAAGGCCGTCGATCGCGTCAGCATGACGCTGACCGAAGGTGAAGTCCGCGGCCTGGTGGGCGAATCCGGCTCGGGGAAAAGCCTGATCGCCAAAGCCATCTGCGGCGTGACCAAAGATAACTGGCGCGTCACCGCTGACCGCTTTCGCTTTGACGACATCGACCTGTTGCAGCTCAGCCCGCGTGAACGGCGCAAACTGGTGGGCCACAACGTGTCGATGATCTTCCAGGAGCCACAATCCTGTCTGGATCCTTCCGAAAGCATAGGCCGCCAATTGGCGCAAGCCATTCCCGGCTGGACCTACAAAGGCCGTTGGTGGCAACGTTTTAACTGGCGCAAACGGCGGGCGATTGAGCTGTTGCACCGCGTGGGTATCAAGGACCACCTCGATATCATGGGCAGCTTCCCCTATGAACTGACCGAAGGGGAATGCCAGAAAGTGATGATCGCCATTGCGTTGGCCAATCAGCCAAGATTGCTGATCGCCGATGAGCCTACCAACGCCATGGAGCCCACCACGCAGGCACAAATCTTCCGCCTGCTGGCGCGCCTGAACCAGAACAACAACACCACTATCCTGCTGATCAGCCACGATTTGCAGATGATGAGCAAATGGGCCGACCGGGTTAACGTGCTGTACTGCGGCCAGACCGTAGAGAGCGCGCAATGCGAAGATCTGCTTGCCGCCCCTCATCATCCTTATACCCAGGCGCTGATCCGTGCCATGCCTGATTTTGGCCGTTCACTGCCGCATAAAAGCCGCCTCAATACGCTGCCGGGAGCGATCCCCTCCCTGGAGCATCTGCCGATCGGCTGCCGCCTGGGGCCACGCTGCCCCTATGCACAAAAGCAATGTATTGAAGCCCCACGCCTGCGCCCGGTGAAAAATCACCTGTTTGCCTGCCACTTCCCGTTAAACATGGAGGAGCAATAACATGGAAACGCTGTTAGAAGTGCGCAACCTGACCAAGACCTATCGCTATCGCACCGGGCTGTTCCGCCGCCAGCATGTGGAAGCGGTCAAGTCGGTCAGTTTTACCCTGCGTGAGGGTCAGACGCTGGCGATCATCGGTGAGAACGGCTCGGGCAAATCGACGCTGGCGAAAATGCTTTCCGGCATGGTAGAACCCTCATCCGGTGAGGTGCTGATCGACGATCACCCGCTGGCCTATGGCGACTATCGCTATCGTAGCCAACGGATCCGCATGATTTTCCAGGATCCAAGTACCTCACTTAACCCACGTCAGCGTATCGGTCAGTTGCTTGATGCGCCGTTACGGCTGAATACCGATCTGGAAGCCGCCGAGCGCGAGGTGCGGATCAACCAGACCCTGCGCCAGGTGGGGATGCTGCCAGATCATGCGTACTATTATCCGCATATGCTTGCCTCCGGGCAGAAACAGCGTGTCGCGCTGGCGCGTGCGCTGATCCTGCAACCCAAGGTGATTGTTGCCGATGAGGCGTTGGCTTCGCTGGATATGTCGATGCGTTCGCAAATCATCAACCTGATGCTGGAACTGCAGGAAAAACACGGAATTGCCTATATTTATGTCACGCAGCATCTGGGCATGATGAAGCATATCAGCGACCAGGTGATGGTGATGCATGAAGGGGAAATTGTGGAGCGCGGCAGCACCTCCGAAGTGCTGGCTGCGCCGCTGCATGACCTGACCAAGCGCCTGATCGCCAGTCATTTTGGTGAAGCGCTGACGGCGGATGCCTGGCGGCGTGACGGCGGCAGGTTCTAGGTTTCCCCCACACCCTAACCCTCTCCCACGGGGAGAGGGGACCTAACGTGCCACCCATTTAACGCCTGAATCTGACCTTAACACGGGCGCAGCATGCAGCGCCCCTACGCAGTGCCACCTTACCTACCCACGACGCTGAACTAGCTCCCTTGCCCTTTGGGAGAGGGCTGGGGTGAGGGGAAGAGAGCAACCACCGGTATTCCATCCAGTTATTAATTAGCACGTAACATTATTTTATCTCGCCAATCGAATCGGTGAGGATATCCCCTACGTTGCGCCATGCAAACAACAGGATATCGCGCTGATGAACCATTCCCACCACCAACGCTTCTCGCAACTGATGCTGATCCTTGCCGCCGGCTTCGCTATCTATGGTCATGGTCTATGCAGCCATGACTGATGCCTGCCCATGTCCCTTTACCCTGCCGCCGTTGCCGATTGCCACGGCGGCTAGCCGTATTGATTAAGGATTTTATCCGATGGAACATCGCCTACACCCTTTCCAGTGGTACCACGAAACCCAGCGCAGCTCTGGTCACAGTTCACCACTCGAGCCTGGTGCCGCGAACCTTCGGGATCGCTTCTTGCTGGGCCTGGGGACCTTTTCCGACCCAACTTTGAATGCCGCCCTCAGCGATCGCATCGATGTTTTTACTGCGTCATCGGCGAGTTATCCGGTGCTGTTTCCAGACCGCGTCACGCTTTCACGAGAGGTGACATTGTCACCTTACGATCGTTTGTCTACCGCCCTGACGGTGGCTCAGGTCACCGGCGTGCAATCGCTCTGTAGCCACTACGCCGCCCGTCTCGCCCCTTTGGACAGCCCTGAAGCCACGCGGGAGAGTAATGTCCGCCTGGCTCAGATCACCCAATATGCCCGCCAACTCGCCAGCCAACCGACTCTGATTTGCTCTAAAGCGTTACAACAGCTCAGTGAGGTTGGCCTGAGCACGCAGGATATTGTGACCTTCTCGCAAATCATCGGCTTCGTGAGTTATCAGGCGCGAGTGGTCGCCGGTATTGCCGCACTGGCAGGCAGGCCCGCAGTGGTGCTACCAGGTTTCCCTACCGTTGAAGATGCCGGACCAGCAGGCTTTTCCTCTGCGGCGCGGTTATGGCAAGCTCGACTGCCGGAGATCGTAGCCGAACAGGCTCAGGCCCGGCAGCTCGATATTCTGGACCAAAGCCACCCAGATGCACGCAATGAACCTTATTACCTGCTGCTGGCCCATGACGCCCCCGCCTTGCATGAACGCAACGCGGTATTTAACAGCATTGAACGCCACGCCGACGGTCTTTCCCCCCGTCTGAAGACTTTGGTTACCTTGGTAGCATCACGTATTAATGGCATCCATTACTGTTTCGCCGTAGCAGCCAATCACCTTGCCGAGCAACAGTTGGCGCAGGCATTAGTGGCTGGGGTCGACAGAGCACGGGAGATAGCCGGCGATCCGCAGACCGCTGCCGTGATTGGTGTAACGGCCGAACTGACACGCACACCTGAGAAATTTACGGCGCAAAGCGTGCAGCCGCTGTTCGACAGTGGGCTGGATCGCTCACAGGCATTGGACGTGATTTTGACTGGCGCGCTGCATGCCTGGGAAAACCGGTTGCGTTACAGCCTTGGCAATACGCTGGACTGTAATAACCAGATCTGAGCCGCATCAAAGAAGTTTTGCGCCAAGGGCGTGGCTCTGCCCAGCTCGGCAATCACCAAAGCGGCATGACGTGACATCGGCGCAATGGCCACTTTACGTCGTTGCAGCTGCGGCATCATTTCCATCTGTAGATTGCCGCTGGGGAACAGGCCGCACCCCAAGCCGACAAAGATCCCCTGCAACAGTTGGAAGATCGAGGTGGTTTCCATCCGGGTATGCAGCGTTAAGTTCGCCTCCCGGAAATGCTGATCCAGATAGCGACGGAAGTAACGCGTTGGCTCTGCCAGGCATAATGGCAGTTCTGCCACGGTTGCCAGCGTTAGCGGCGTTTCGCCCACCAGCTCGGGGAAATGCTGAGGATGAAACACCAGATCGATGCCGCTGTCGGCCAAAGACTGCGATTGGAAATGCAGCTCTTTGAGCGTCGGTAGTTCAAAGAAACCGATGCCGATATCCACCGTGTGCGCGGTTAGCGCGTCCAGCAACTGGTCGGCACTCAATACCGCGACGCGATAGTCCAACTGTGGGTAACGGTCGCTGACCGCCTTCAACATCTGCGCTAACGAAATGCTGCACTGCGGGACAGTGCCGATGCGCAATGTCCCGTTCAGGCCGTGCTTCAGCGATTCCACTTCCAGCTTCAGCCCCTGATAAACGGAGACGATTTCCCGTGCCCAGGCCAACACCCGCTCACCTTCAGCGGTAAAACCCTCAAAGTTGTTGCCGCGATTGATCAACGAAACACCCAGCTCTTTTTCCAGGTTTTTCAGCCGCATGGATAAAGTTGGCTGGCTGACAAAGCTGGCCTCTGCGGCACGGCCGAAGTGGCGCTCCCGTTCAAGATTACACAGGTAGATCAGTTGCTTAATATCCATGTATTGGCTCGGAAAATGATTGCTACGTCAAGTATATCATTTGCAGCCGCCTTGCTGGCAGCGGCGATAAGCGTTGTCTATCCCATCATTGCTCTATTCGATTAGACGCCCAGCCCTTACGCCCCTAGACTTGCCACATAAATACTCAAAATGCTTAAAAAAGCATTTACCATTTAGCTACAATCACCTGCGAAGAAAATCATGAAATTTAAACCGTCAATCAAGCCATATCGCGGCGCGGCGGGCGGCTGGGGCTCATTGGAAGCCACCACCCGCTATGTGTTCGACAGTAAACAGGCGCTGAAGAATCTGCGCAACCTGATGCGCGTTAACAAGGCGCGTGGCTTCGATTGCCCCGGCTGTGCCTGGGGCGATGATAATCACAGCACCTTCAGCTTCTGCGAGAACGGCGCCAAGGCCGTCAGTTGGGAGGCCACGCGCAATGCGGTCGAACCCGCCTTCTTTGCGGCGCACACCGTCAGCACTCTGCGTGAGCAAAGCGACTACTTCCTGGAGTATCAAGGCCGGTTAACGCACCCGATGCGCTACGATGCCAAAACCGATCGCTATCAGCCCATCACCTGGCCGGATGCTCTGAGGCTTATCGCCAGCCATATCCAGGCGATGGATAATCCCAACCAGATCGAGCTATACACCTCCGGCCGTGCCAGCAATGAAGCCTCTTATCTTTATCAACTGTTTGGCCGCATGCTGGGCACCAGCAACTTCCCGGACTGTTCCAATATGTGCCACGAGGCGAGCGGCGTTGGCCTTAAGCAGAGCATCGGCGTCGGCAAGGGCACCATCCGTATGGATGACTTCGAAAAGGCCGATGCGATCTTCGTCTTTGGCCAAAACCCCGGCACCAACCATCCACGTATGCTGCACAGCCTGAAACACGCGGCCAGTCGTGGTGCACGCATCGTTAGTTTCAACACTTTGCGTGAGCGCGGTTTGGAAAGGTTTGCCGACCCGCAAAACCCCATCCAGATGTTGACCCCCAAGTCCTCGCCGATCAGTTCCGCCTATTTCCAGCCCAACCTGGGCGGTGATATGGCAGCGGTGCGCGGCATGGTGAAAGCATTGCTGGAAACTCATCGCCAAAGGTTAGCCGCCAACCAGCCTGGGTTGTTCGACCAACCGTTTATCGATCGGCATTGCGTTGGCATTGAGGATTATCTGGCGCAGGTGGATGCTACTACGTGGCAGCAGATCACCACGCAATCTGGGTTGAGCGAGAGCCAACTGCGCCATGCGGCGGCGATTTACCAAGGCGCAGAGCGTGTTATCTGTACCTGGGCAATGGGCGTCACCCAGCATAAACACTCCGTGCCGACGGTGCGCGAAATCACCAACCTGCAACTGTTGTTCGGTCAGTTAGGCAAACCAGGCGCAGGCTTATGCCCGGTACGCGGCCACAGCAACGTGCAAGGCAACCGCACCATGGGCATTGACGAGAAAGCCCCCAAGGCGCTGCTCGATAGCCTGGAACAGCATTTTGGCTTTAGCCCGCGCCGTGAGATCGGCCACAATACCGTCGAAGCCATTGAGGCGATGCTGCGCGGTGAGGTCAAGGTGTTGATTGCACTGGGTGGCAATCTGGCAGCGGCAGCCCCAGATACCGAACGTACCGCCCAGGCTTTGCGCCGGTGCGATTTGACCGTGCATATCAGTACCAAGCTGAACCGCAGCCATCTGATCACCGGCAAAGATGCGCTGATCCTGCCAACGCTGGGACGTACCGAGTTGGATATGCAGGCCAGCGGCCCGCAATACATCACGGTAGAAGACTCCTTCAGCATGGTGCATGCCTCCGAAGGCATCGGCAAACCGTTGGCAGACACCCAACGCTCGGAAACCGCGATTGTCTGCGGCATTGCCGACGCGGTGTTAGGCAACCAACCGCTGGATTGGCTGGAGCTGGCCGATGATTACTCGCTGATCCGTCAGCATATCCAGGCCACCATTCCCGGCTTTGACGACTTCAACCTGCGCTGCGAACAGCCTGGGGGATTCTATCTGGGTAACGCCGCTGCCGAATTACGCTTTGCCACCCAGAGTGGTAAGGCCCAGTTCAGCGCCGCCCCGCTACCCGAGACCTTGTTCCCGCAAATCGGAGCCGAAAAAGCGCCGTTTGTACTGCAAACCCTACGTTCACACGATCAGTACAACACCACCATTTATGGCCTGGACGATCGCTATCGTGGCGTTTATGGCCAGCGCGAGGTGCTGTTTATTCATCCGGAAGATTTGGCCGATCTTGGGTTGCAAGATGGCGAGTTGGTAGAGATCGAAACCCTGTGGAACGATGGCGTAACCAGAAAGGTCAGCGGCTTCAAGCTGGTCAGCTACGATATCCCACGCGGGAATCTGGCGGCCTATTATCCTGAGACCAACCCGCTGGTGCCGCTAGCCAGCTTTGGTGACGGTACCGGCACCCCAACGTCCAAATCTGTTCCAGTCGCTATTCGCCGCTGTGCTCAACCATCCACGCTGCGGATTGTTTAATTTCAACGGGCGCAGCATGCGGCGCCCCTGCAGCAATATCAGCATGGTTTTTTAATGCGCAATGCATTAATTATCGCAAGCCAACGTCGGAAAACCATGACGTTTGGCTTGCCCGCAAGGGGTGATTCGCGTAAAACTGTCAGCCGCAAATCTTGCCACTCACAACCCATTCACTGGACGATATGTTTCAAGATAACCCGCTGCTGGCGCAGCTTAAACAGCAACTTCACTCTCAAACCCCGCGTGTTGAAGGCGTAGTAAAAGGGACTGAGAAAGGTTTTGGCTTTCTGGAAGTCGACGGTCAGAAAAGTTACTTTATTCCGCCGCCGTACATGAAGAAAGTCATGCATGGGGATCGTATCGTCGCCACCCTGCACACCGAAAAAGATCGCGAGATCGCTGAGCCGGAAACCCTGGTTGAGCCGTTCCTCTCACGCTTTGTCGGCCGGGTGCTGAAAAAAGACGATCGCCTGTCGATCATCCCCGATCATCCGTTGCTGAAAGACGCCATCCAATGCCGTCCTGCGCGTGACGTGACCCATAATTTCGCCGCCGGTGACTGGGCTGTCGCAGAAATGCGCCGTCACCCGCTGAAAGGCGACCGTGCTTTCCAAGCCGATCTGACGCAGTTCATCACCGACGGTGAAGATCACTTCGCGCCATGGTGGGTCACGCTCGCTCGCCACAATCTTGAAAAAGAAGCGCCAGACATGGTCGCTATCTCCGATCTGGACACGGGCCTGGTGCGTGAAGATTTGACCGCGCTGGACTTCGTGACCATCGACAGCGCCAGCACCGAAGATATGGATGATGCGCTGCATGTGCAAGACAACGGCGACGGCTCGCTGCTGTTGACCATCGCCATTGCCGATCCGACCGCCTATGTCGAGCAAGGCAGCAGTCTGGATGATATCGCCCGCAAGCGCGCGTTCACCAATTACCTACCGGGCTTCAATATTCCGATGTTGCCGCGCGATTTGTCCGACAACCTGTGCTCGCTGCGCCCGAATGAGCGCCGCTCGGTACTGGCTTGCCGTGTGACCATCGCCGCGGACGGTGCGCTGGGGAATGATATCCGTTTCTTCGCCGCCGAAATCCAGTCCAAAGCCAAGCTGGTTTATGACGAGGTTTCTGACTGGCTGGACGGTATCGCTGGCTGGCAACCGCCAAGTGAAAACATCGCGCAGCAGGTTACCTTGCTCAAGCAGGTTTGCGATGTACGCAGCGCCTGGCGGCATCAGCACGCACTGGTGTTCAAGGATCGTCCAGACTATCGCTTTGTGCTTGGCGAGAAAGGCGACGTGCTGGACATCATTACCGAACAGCGCCGCACCGCCAACCGTATTGTGGAAGAGTGCATGATCGCCGCCAACGTCTGTGCCGCCCTGGTGCTGCGCGATCGTCTGGGCTTTGGCATCTATAACGTGCATAACGGCTTCGATCCGGCGCTGGTTGAACAGGCCGTCACCGTGTTGCAGGCCAATGGCGTTGAAGCCGATGCCGAGAAGCTGCTGACCCTGGAAGGATTCTGTGAACTGCGCCGTCACCTCGACTCGCAGCCAACCCAGTTCCTGGACAGCCGCATCCGCCGCTTCCAGACCTTTGCCGAGATCAGCACCACGCCAGGCCCACACTTCGGTCTGGGGCTGGAGGCTTACGCCACCTGGACCTCACCGATCCGTAAGTATGGCGATATGGTCAACCATCGTTTGCTGAAAGCCATTATCAGCGAGCAGGCGGCGGAAAAACCGCAGGACGACGTTACCGTGCAACTGGCGGAACGTCGTCGCCTGAACCGTATGGCAGAACGTGACGTCGGTGACTGGCTGTATGCCCGTTTCCTGAAGGACAAGGCCGGTACCGATGAACGCTTCAACGCCGAGATCATCGACGTGACCCGCGGTGGCCTGCGTGTACGCCTGCTGGACAACGGCGCGGTAGCCTTTATCCCTGCCCCATTCATCCACGCAGTTCGCGACGAGATGGTGTGCAGCCAGGAGACCGGCACCGTACAGGTGAAGGGCGAAGTGGTTTATCGCCAAAGCGATACCATCCAGGTGAACATTGCCGAAGTGCGTATGGAAACCCGCAGCGTGATCGCCAGACCGGTTGCCTGACGCCTCCGGTTGATTATCAGGGCGATACTTCGGTATCGCCTTTTTTTATGTCCGCAACAACCTATTTCGCCCCCGCATCACAGGCTTCTTTCAGCAAACTCCAACTGAGTTCACATTTCTGATCCGACCAGCCGCCGTCCGCGGTTAAACCTCCTACGTTTAATGGGTCGTTAACTTTTTGACGTACTCACAAACTAAAAAAATCACCTTTCTACCTCTGCACAACAAGGAGTTGCGGAACATGAAAAACGTCAAGTCCGCCATAATCTGGCTCGCGGTGGCGCTGGTTGGTGCCTTCGCTTTCGGCATGTTGGCTTTGAGCCGCGGGGAGCACGTCAACGCTGTCTGGCTGGTGGTGGCCTCCGTCGCCTGCTATAGCATTGCCTACCGCTTCTATAGCCGGTTTATAGCCAAGAACGTGTTTGAACTCGATGACCGCCGGTTAACGCCTGCGGAGCGTCATAACGACGGTCTGGACTATGTGCCAACCAATAAATGGGTGCTGTTTGGCCACCACTTCGCCGCGATTGCCGGCGCTGGCCCGCTAGTGGGGCCTATCCTGGCGGCACAGATGGGCTTCCTGCCTGGCACTATCTGGATCCTGGTCGGGGTCATGTTGGCCGGTGCGGTGCAGGATTTCCTGATCCTGTTTATCTCCACCCGTCGCGACGGACGCTCTTTAGGGGAAATGGCCAAACAGGAGCTTGGTGCCTTTGCTGGCGTCGTGACCATGCTGGGTGCGCTAGGGGTAATGATCATTATCCTTTCTGCGCTGGCCCTGGTCGTCGTTAAAGCCCTGGCCGACAGCCCTTGGGGTCTGTTCACCATCGCCGCCACCATTCCGATTGCGCTGTTTATGGGCGTTTACATGCGCTTTATCCGCCCAGGCAAGATTGCCGAGGTTTCGCTGATCGGCTTTGTGCTGATGATGATGGCGATTATCTATGGTGGGAATATCGCTCTGCATCCTTACTGGGGGCCGTTCTTTACCCTGCACGGCACCACGCTGACCTGGGTGCTGGTGATTTATGGTTTTGTCGCCTCGGTGCTGCCAGTGTGGCTGTTACTGGCCCCACGTGACTATCTCTCCACTTTCTTGAAAATCGGCGTGATCGTTGGGCTGGCGGTGGGCATTGTGTTCGCCATGCCGGAAATGAAAATGCCGGCGGTCTCTCGCTTTATCGATGGCAGCGGCCCGGTGTTTGCCGGCTCACTGTTCCCGTTCCTGTTTATCACCATCGCCTGCGGCGCGATCTCCGGTTTCCACGCCCTGGTTTCCAGCGGCACTACGCCGAAGCTGGTTGAGCGTGAGAGTCATATTCGCTTTATTGGCTACGGCGGCATGTTGATGGAGTCCTTCGTGGCCATCATGGCGCTGATTTGCGCTTCGGTGATCGATCCAGGCGTCTACTTTGCCATGAACTCACCGGCGGCGCTGATCGGCACCACGGTGGAGAGTGCTTCACAGGCGATCAACAGCTGGGGCTTTATGGTCACCCCAGAAATGCTGACGCAGATTGCCCATGATGTGGGTGAAAAGTCGGTGCTGTCCAGAGCCGGTGGTGCGCCGACCTTTGCCGTTGGCATGGCCCATATTATCAGCGAGGTGTTTAACAGCCGGGCGATGATGGCTTTCTGGTATCACTTTGCCATCCTGTTTGAGGCCCTGTTCATCCTCACCGCAGTAGATGCGGGTACCCGCGCCTGTCGTTTTATGGTGCAGGATCTGGTTGGCGTAGCCATTCCACGGCTGGCGAACAACCGTTCCTGGTTCGGCAACCTGGCAGGCACCACCGTGGCCGTGGCCGGTTGGGGTTTCTTCGTCTATCAGGGCGTCGTGGATCCGTTAGGCGGGATTAATACGCTGTGGCCGCTGTTCGGTATCGGTAACCAGATGCTGGCCTCAATGGCGCTGATCCTGGGCACCGTGGTGCTGTTCAAGATGAAGAAACAGCGTTACGCCTGGGTGACCATTCTGCCGACCATCTGGCTGTTTATCACCTCGATGACAGCGGGCTGGCAGAAGATTTTCCATGAGAAACCGAGCATCGGCTTCCTGGCGCAGGCGAAGAAATTCTCTGCCGGGATTGAGTCAGGCACGGTTATCGCCCCGGCTAAATCCATTGCGGATATGCAAACCATCGTGTTCGCCAATCAGATTAACGCCGCGTTGTGTGCCTTCTTTATGCTGGTGGCGGTGACGATGCTGGTTTCAGCCTTCCTGGTGATACGCCGTGCGTTAAGCTCCAAAACGCCAACGGTACGTGAAAGCACGATCGTGCTACGTGAAGAAACCGGGCGCGCCTGATACTCCCTCACCCCAACCCTCTCCCACAGGGAGAGGGAGCTAGTTCAGCGTCGTTGGCAGATAATGGCGCAATATGTGAAAGCCTACAAGGGCGGCCTGGAGCCGCCCTTTTCAATACCATTCAGCTCATCAGCGTGGTGCCGAAGGCCCCTTGCCAATCCTGTTCAAATTTCTCTACCGCTGCCTGTACCGCCGGGGTGGTAATGAACTGCTCCGCCACATCGACCGGTAAAGTGATCGACTGACAGCCTGCCAACAGACACTCCAGCGCCTGACGTGGCGTTTTGAAGCTGGCCGCCAGCACCTTGGCGTTAGGAGCATGCAGCGACAACAACTGTTGCAACTCGTGCACCATTTCAACCCCGTCGCCACCCTGCGCGTCCAGACGATTCACATAAGGTGCCACATACTCTGCCCCGGCCAACGCCGCCAACAGCCCCTGACCTGCGCCATAAACGGCGGTACCCAAGGTCGGGATCGACATGGATTTCAGTTTCTTGATCGCCGCCAGCCCTTCCGCAGTCGTAGGGATTTTCACCACCAGGCCAGGCACGCGTTGGCTCAGCAGGACGGCTTCGGCAACCATACGTTCTGCGTCGTTAGCCATCACCTGAGCGAATAGCTTGCCGGTTCCGCCCAGTGCATCACGCAAGGCCGGCAGCACTTCCCAGATCGGTTTGCCTTCCTTGGCGACAATGCTTGGGTTGGTGGTCACACCGTGCAGCGGCAAGACGCGCGCCAGACGTTTCACTGCGCTGACGTCGGCAGTATCGAGATACAGTTCCATAACCTTCTCCTGATTCTTTTGTGGGCAGATTCAAACTCTGCACATAATAAGCGAATAAAGCCCTCATCATTTGACTAAAATCAAATCAACTTTCATTCGAAACCTATTTAATTTACGTAAGAAGATTTCAGACTTCACAGGTGACGAATGCTTTTCAATCTACAGCGCTACTCAACGCATGACGGCCCGGGCATCCGCAGCGTGGTGTTCCTTAAGGGCTGCTCACTTGGCTGCCGCTGGTGCCAGAACCCGGAAAGCCGTTCGCGCCAGCAGGAGTTGCTGTTTGATGAGCGTCTGTGTCTGGCGGCCTGCACCCTGTGCAGCGAGAGTTGCCCGCACGCCATTACCCGCATCGATGATAACACCCTGAGCCTGCAACGCGCGTTACTGACTGCCGCCGATTATGACGCATTAAACGGCTGCTGCCCAACTGGCGCACTGAGCGTCTGTGGCAAAGCACTCGACATTGATGCAGTGATGGCCGAGGTGATGCGCGACAAGCCTTTCTACCTGCGTACCGGCGGTGGCCTGACACTGTCCGGCGGTGAGCCATTTATGCAGCCGGAGGCCGCCACAGAGTTGCTCAAACGCGGGCGCGAAGCCGGTATCCATACCGCAGTGGAGTCTTGCCTGCACACGCCCTGGTCCTATATTGAGCCTTCTCTGCCCTGGCTCGACCTGATGCTGGCCGATCTGAAACACGTCGACGAAGTCCGCTTCAAGCAATGGACCGAAGGCTCCGCCAAACGGGTGATGGATAACTTCCGGCGTTTGGCTGCTGCGGGTACCCAGATCACCGTGCGAGTGCCGCTGATCCCCGAATTCAACGCCGATCGCGAGTCGATCCGCGCCATTACCGACTTTGCTGCCGATGAGATCGGCGTCAAAGAGATCCATTTTTTGCCGTATCACACGCTGGGGATGAATAAATACCATCTGCTCGGCGCGCCTTATTACGCTTCCCGTACTCCCCTGGATGACCCCGAACTGCTGGCCTATGCCGAAGATTACGCCAGCGCCAAAGGTCTGACCGCCATTTTGCGAGGATAACACCATGACAACGCTGGATCTGACAACCCTGACCGAACGTACGCTGGCACACAAGAACGCGCTGATCCATATCGTCAAGCCACCGGTTTGTACCGAACGCGCACAGCACTATACCGAAACTTATCAGCAGCATCAGGATAAACCGCTGCCGGTAAGGCGTGCCATGGCGTTGGCCAATCATCTGGCCAAACGGACCATCTGGATCAACAATGATGAGTTGATTATCGGTAACCAGGCCAGTCAGTTGCGCGCCGCACCGATCTTCCCGGAATACACCGTCAGCTGGATCGAAAGTGAAATTGACGAGTTGGCCGATCGCCCCGGTGCCGGTTTCTCTGTCAGCGAGCAGGATAAAGCGGTGTTGCACACCCTGTGCCCATGGTGGCGTGGCCAAACCGTGCAGGATCGCTGCTACGGCATGTTCACCGATGAGCAGAAAGCCCTGCTGGCTACCGGTATCATCAAAGCCGAAGGCAATATGACCTCTGGTGATGCGCACCTGGCGGTCAACTTCCCGCTGTTGCTGGAAAAAGGTCTGGATGGCCTGCGCGAGAAAGTGTCCGAACGCCGTGAGCGCCTGCACTTGACCGACTGGGACGACCTGCATAAGGAACAGTTCCTGAAGGCGGTCGACATCTCGCTGGACGCCCTGAGCCTGCATATCCTGCGCTTCGCCCAGTTGGCCCGTGAAATGGCTCAGAACGAACAACGCATCTGGCGGCGTGAAGAGCTGTTGACGATGGCGGCCAACTGCGAACTGATCGCGCATCAACCCCCACAGACCTTCTGGCAGGCACTGCAACTGTGTTACTTCATCCAATTGTTCCTGCAGATCGAATCCAACGGTCACTCGGTCTCCTTTGGCCGCCTCGACCAATATTTGTATCCGTGGTATCGCCGTGACGTCGAGCTGGAACAGAGTCTGTCGCGTGAAAAAGCCATCGAAATGCTGCACAGCTGCTGGCTGAAACTGCTGGAAGTGAACAAGATCCGCTCCGGCTCGCACTCCAAAGCCTCGGCCGGTAGCCCGCTGTATCAGAACGTGACCATCGGCGGCCAGAAGCTGGTCAATGGCAAGCCTTGTGATGCGGTCAACCCGCTCTCTTACACCATTCTGGAATCCTGTGGCCGTTTGCGTTCAACGCAGCCCAACCTCAGCGTGCGCTATCACGCCGGGATCAGTAATGATTTCCTCGACGCCTGCGTACAGGTGATCCGCTGCGGCTTCGGTATGCCGGCGTTTAACAACGATGAAATCGTTATTCCCGAATTTATCAAACTGGGTGTTGAACCGCAGGACGCCTATGATTACGCCGCGATCGGTTGTATCGAAACCGCCGTTGGTGGCAAATGGGGCTACCGCTGTACCGGCATGAGCTTTATCAACTTCGCCCGCGTGATGTTGGCCGCACTGGAGCAAGGGCGCGATGCCACCTCCGGCAAGGTCTTCCTGCCGCAGGAACTGGCGCTGTCTCAAGGCAACTTTAGCCAGTTCGATCAGGTGCTGGATGCCTGGGATACGCAAATCCGCTACTACACCCGTAAATCGATTGAGATTGAGTGCGTAGTCGATACCGTGCTGGAAGAGAATGCCCACGATATTGTCTGCTCTGCCCTGGTGGATGACTGCATTGAGCGCGGTAAGAGTGTCAAGCAAGGCGGCGCGAAGTATGACTGGGTATCTGGCCTCCAGGTCGGGATCGCCAACCTGGGTAACAGCCTGGAAGCGGTGCGCAAACTGGTGTTCGATCAGGGGATCATTGGTCAGCAACAGTTGGCACAAGCCCTGGCCAACGACTTTGCTGGCCTGGACGGCGAACAGCTGCGCCAGCGCCTGATTAACGCCGCGCCAAAATACGGCAACGATGTGGATGATGTCGATCAACTGCTGGTACGCGCCTACCAGACCTATATTGACGAGCTGAAACAGTATCACAACACCCGCTTTGGCCGTGGCCCGATCGGCGGCACCTACTATGCGGGGACCTCCTCCATTTCGGCCAACGTGCCGTTTGGGGCCGCCACTATGGCCACGCCAGACGGCCGTAAAGCGCATACGCCTTTGGCTGAAGGCGCCAGCCCGGCTTCAGGCACCGATCACCTTGGCCCAACGGCGGTCTTCAACTCGCTGAGCAAACTGCCCACCGGGTCGATTCTGGGTGGCGTGTTGCTGAACCAGAAGCTGAATCCCGCCACGTTGGAGAACCCACGTGACCGCGAAAAACTGATGCTGATGCTGCGTACGTTCTTCGAAACCTATCACGGTTGGCACGTGCAATATAATATCGTGTCGCGGGAAACGCTGTTGGCTGCCAAGCAACATCCTGACCAATATCGCGATTTAGTGGTACGCGTAGCTGGATATTCTGCCTTCTTTACCGCATTATCCCCAGATGCGCAGGACGATATTATCGCGCGAACCGAACATACTCTTTAAACAGTGAATAGTTGCGGTCACCCTCTGGTGGCCGCCTATCAGGCCGCTATGAATTCAAGACAACAAACCATTTTGCAGTTGGTGAATGACCGTCGGCGCATCAGCGTCGGCGAGCTGGCGCGCGCCTCTGGCGTTTCCGAGGTGACGATCCGCCAGGATCTCAATCTGTTAGAAAAACGCAGCTATCTCAAGCGCGTACACGGCTCGGCCGTGGCGCTGGAAAGTGACGACGTCGATGCCCGCATGATGTCCAACTTCACGCTCAAGCAGAAGCTGGCACAATATGCTGCGTCACTGGTCAACGATGGCGAAACCATCTTTATCGAAAGCGGCAGTGCCAACGCCCTGCTGGCCCGCTATCTGGCCGAGCGCAAGCAGATCACCATCATCACCGTCAGCCATTACATCGCTCACCTGCTGAAAGAAACCCCGTGCGATGTGATCGTGCTCGGTGGCATGTACCAGAAAAAAAGTGAAACCGTGGTCGGCCCGTTAACCCGCTTGTGTATCCAGCAGGTGCACTTCAGCAAGGCCTTTATCGGCGTGGATGGTTATCACGCGGAAACCGGCTTCACCGGCCGTGACATGATGCGTGCCGACGTGGTCAATGCGGTTTTAGCCAAGGGCGTGGAGAACATTGTGCTGACCGATTCGTCAAAATTCGGCCAAATCCAACCTAACCCGCTGGAGCCAATGAATCAGATCGGGCGCGTGATCACCGATTCACGCATCGCCAACGACTACCAGCAGTTGATCAAACGCCAAGGCATCAAATTGGATTTGGTTAACGAATAATGACTACGGGGCCATGCGGTCCCGTGGTGAGATTACTGCCCGTAATAAGCGTGTGCGCCATGCTTGCGCAGATAGTGCTTGTCCAGCAAGGTCTGCTGCATATTGGCCAGCCCTGGCGCCAACTGCCGCGAGAAAATCCCCATATAGGCCAACTCTTCCAACACCACGGCGTTATGCACTGCGCTATCAGCGTCTTTGCCCCAGGCAAACGGGCCGTGAGAGTTTACCAACACCGCCGGTATCTGAGCGGCATCCAAGCCAAGCTGTTTGAAGGTTTCAACGATCACCTGCCCGGTTTCCCACTCATAACGCCCGTTGATCTCTTCGTCACGCATTAGCCGCGTGCAGGGAATATCGCCATAGAAATAGTCGGCATGTGTCGTTCCCCACGCTGGAATAGCCAATCCGGCCTGGGCCCAAATGGTAGCGTGGCGCGAGTGGGTGTGAACAATCCCGCCCGCGGCAGCAAAGTTCAGGTACAGCACCCGGTGGGTATCCGTATCGGAAGAAGGTTTTTTATTCCCCTCAACCACTTTGCCACTTTCCAGTTCGACCACCACCATGTCGTCACGGGTCATACCGTCGTACTCAACGCCGGAGGGTTTGATTACCATCAGCCCTTGTTGGCGATCTACGGCACTGACGTTGCCCCAGGTAAAAGTGACCAGATGATGGCGCGGAAGCGCCAGGTTGGCTTCCAGCACCTGTTGTTTGAGTTCGTTTAGCATGGTCTTGTCCTTTGGCTGATCCTGTGACTATTGTCAGCAGTGGGGCAACATGCCGGTATGGGATAGATCGCTAAAGACCACGTAGATTTCTGCTGGATGCCAAAAGATGTGCGGCGGCAGATTCGGAATAATCGCCTGCCTGCCCGCCAGTAATTAAGACTATTTCCCTATTTATTCACCACCAGAGATTTATACTGAATTAAGGCGCTAAAACCGCCCTATCTTTTTTGATTGCCCCGTTTGGTGCAATAAATGCCATTTTTTATTTCAAGGCCGTTGGGTGGGTAGTCATAAGCCGGATTGGCGATTACTGCCTATACTTACGCTGTGCCATGCCAGCAAAGTAGTTCCATACAGCCGATGCTGAGGAGAATTGATTATGATCATTAACAAACGTTTTGCCACCGCCGCAGTGGTGATCACTCTGGCTCTGTCGCTGAGTGCCTGCTCGAATATGTCTAAACGCGATCGTAACACGGCGATTGGCGCGGGTGCAGGTGCGGTAGGCGGTGCAGTGCTGACCGACGGTAGTGCACTGGGAACCTTGGGTGGGGCCGCTGTTGGGGGCATCATTGGCCACCAGGTGGGCAAATAAGCCACGGCTTGCGGATACCTCTGCCGATAGGCTGACAAAAGCGCTCGCGCTTTGACGTCTAATTGAAAAAAATCTTTCAGGTCTATTTAACCGTTTATCATTTTGATGAATGCAGCCGCAGTGACACACTGCGGCATATTTCATTCAGCGGCTCAACCGCCTGCCAGCTTGACCTTCATGCCCTTGGCTTCCAACAGTTGCTTTAGCAGGTCACGTTTATCGCCCTGAATTTCGATCACACCGTCCTTTACCGAGCCGCCACAGCCACACTTCTTTTTCAGTTCAGCAGCCAGCTTGTCCAATGCCACATCATCCAGATCGACGCCGGTGATCAGACAAACGCCCTTGCCTTTTCTCCCGCTGGTCTGGCGTTGAATACGCACGATGCCATCGCCTTTGGCACGTTCTGGCTTGGCTTCTTCCTGCTTGATACGCCCACTGTCGGTGGAATACACCAGGCGGCTATTATCGTCATTCATACTGGACTCCTTAAACCAGTGAGGCTCGGATAGCGCTGAGCGCTGCCGCGGGATCGGCAGATTGGGTGATCGGGCGGCCAATCACCATATAATCCACACCAGCGGCCAGAGCCTGCACTGGCGTCATCACACGGCGCTGATCGCCTGCGGCGCTGCCTTCCGGGCGAATACCCGGAGTAACCAACTGGAACTGGCTACCACAGGCGGCTTTCAGGCGCGAAGCTTCCTGCGCAGAACAGACCACACCATCCAGGCCACAGTCGCGCGTCAGGCGAGCCAATCTTTCCGCCTGCTCCGCCGGGCTGAGATCGATACCGATAGCGTGCAGGTCTTCCGCTTCCATGCTGGTAAGCACGGTTACCGCAATCAATAACGGCGCATCCGCACCATAGGGCAGTAACGCCTCTTTGGCAGCGGTCATCATACGAGCACCACCGCTGGCATGAACGTTGACCATCCATACTCCCAAATCCGCCGCAGCGGCGACGGCGTGTGCCGTGGTGTTCGGGATATCATGGAATTTCAAATCGAGGAAAACGTCAAATCCGCGCTGATGCAGGTCGCGTACTATCTCAGGCCCGAACAGGGTAAACATCTCTTTGCCCACTTTGAGCCGGCAATCTTGTGGATCGATACGATCGGCAAAAGCCAATGCGGCAGAACGGTCGGCGTAATCCAATGCCACGATGATGGGCGATGATTTCAAGTCATTGTTATTTGAATTATTTTCAGACGTCATTGCTTCTACCTTGTGTGAAATGGACAGACATTTGTGAGCCGCCAGCAAAACTGACCGCCGCATTCTACATGCCGAGCAGCGGAAATCCCAGTCACGCAATCCGTTAGCGTTACGTAATGTTAATGCAGTGTTCGTCATTGACTGTCAATAACGCCCCGCGCCCTTAACCAAGGGTAAGTAAAGCGCGGTAAAGAAGCGTAAATTGTTAATCAAATAATTTGATTAACATGCTCAAGCCTATCTAATTTCATCTGATTAAAAATGCTTTATTATTCAACCCATAGAAAGCGGAAACACTTTCATGTTTAAAACTAAATTGGAGAAAATTATGAAAGGCATCAAATATTTTGCAGCAGCTACCGTTCTGACCCTGACCTCATTTGCCAGCCTGGCCGCTGAGCCGGTCAGCCAGCAGCAGGCACAAAGCCTGACTGAAGTGGGTGTCGTTTCTGCCGGTGGTGTCACCACGCTGAGCAGCCTGGAAGCCAAACTGGCGGCCAAGGCCGCAGCCCAAGGCGCTAGCGGCTACCGCATCGTCGCCGCCGGTGGCAACAACATGCTGCATGGCGACGCGGTTATCTATAAATAAGCATCGATTTCTGAGTGGGCGCAGCATGCAGCGCCCCTACGCTTTGAGGCCGGGGGGGTTGTCAGGCACCCTCTGGCGGCAGACGCTCAGCACCAATTGCCGTAGCCAACGATGTGCTGGATCTGCCTCGGATCGTGGGTGCCACAGCTGGGATATCGTAATAGCTTTGGTGGTTACTGGCAGTTCAAAAGCCCAGAGCGTAGCCACAGCCCCTGCTTTATCGGTCACCGGTTGGTTGATAAGGAATGTGGCAGGCACCAGCGCCACTAGATCGGACGCCTGAGCCACGGCCAAGGCGGCCGGGAAACTCGGCACTACGGCAGCAATGTTGCGCTGCAAACCCAGTTCAGCCAGTGCGTCGTCTACCGGCCCGCTGGTACGTTCCCGCCGCGAGGCGACAACATTGCCCAGAGCCGCATAGTGGCTGGCCGTTATCTCTGGCTCCAGCCTCAGCGGATGCCCCGCTCTTACCACGCCAACAAAGTGATCCCTGAACAACGCCTGTAGGCGTATTTCCGGCCCCATGGTCCCCAACACGCCAATCTCCAGATCAACCAATCCTTCACGTAAGTGCCTTGAGGTTTTCTCTGGCTTGGGTGAAAAACGCAGGCGCACCAACGGCGCAGCCTTCGCCGCCGCCGCTATCAGCGACGCGCCAAACGCCTCAACGAATCCCTCGTTGGCACGAATGATAAAGGTGCGTTCCAACGTGGCAAGGTTCAATTCTGTAGCCGAAGGCCGCAGCACCGCGCGCGCCGCAAAGACCGCATTCTGTGTACGTTCCCGCAACTGTTCTGCATAAGGCGTCAACACCATGTGCCGTCCGGCTCGCACCAGCAAGGGATCTTCGGTAGCGGTACGTAGCCGGGTGAGCGTACGGCTCATGGCCGACGCACTCAGGCCAAGACGACGCGCAGCCCCTGCCACGCTGGCTTCGGCAAGTAGCGCATCAAGGGCGATGAGTAAATTGAGATCGGGTTCAGTCATGGCTCATAGTATCTCGGCCAGAAAAATGAGGAAAGGCTGCCGATGAAAGAATGACTCGTTGCCCATTCGTTTTGTTACGGAATTATTAAATTTTCATTACACCCTAGACAGACCCGCACGCTTGACCTAGCTTGATGTAAACCTCCAGCGTAAAAGGCAGCAAAATGAGCGAGATATCGACACTGACCATCAAAATCCCTGTGGCACTGAAAGAGCAAATCAAGGCGATTGCCTTGGAGAACCAGCTTTCATTAAGCGCAGAGGTTTGCCAACGGCTGGAAGACAGCTTCGCGGTGCCAGCCAAAGCCAACAAGAAAGCGGCTCCGCTGCATCATGACGATATCGATAATCAGGGCACCGAAGAAGAGATTGAACAGCCACTTAGCCAGAAAGAGCTGAAGAAGCTACGTCAATTGTTGAAAGGCGGCGTGAAAAGCAGCAAGAAGAAATAACCCCGAGCAAATCAGCAGACGTTAACTCAGTGCAACTCCCCTCACCCTAGCCCTCTCCCCCAAGGAGAGGGGATTGTATGTGCTACAAATTGGCACCTGCGACCTATGCCAACGCCCTCGCCTTGTAGAAGGGGGAAATTGTTATTGCCCGTCCAAGCCACGGATCGGTTTTACCGACGACCAAGCCCGACATGAAGGACAATGCCAATAAAGTGAATGAGCGGTAAAGCCGCATTTGTGGCAGCGGTAGCGCGGTTTGGTGCGGATTTGCTCGCCTACCATGTCCCGTAACAACAGCAGGCTTTCCTTGGCGCGCCCGTCTTCAGCATCTGCCAGATGGTAATCCATCAGGCGATAAAACACGCGCATGGTCGGATGACGTTGCAACTGGCGATTGATATACACCTGCACCACATCGCTCCCTTCCCGCTGTTCGATAACTTCTGCCAGCATTAGTTCTGCCGTAGCGCCGGTATTCTCCGCCACGCAGCGTTTGAGGAACTCAGCCCACTCTTCCTGCTGTTGCGGCAGCTGTTGATAGCATTCTTGCAGCATCGGCAGCGCTTCGCTGACCAGTTCTTTGTCCTGATCGAGCACGCGCGTCAAGGTTTCTACCGCTTTGGCATATTCCTGTTGCGCCATAAAGATGCGCCCAACCATGATCGACACCCGGGCACACTGTTTATCCGCCGATGCGGCACGCTTAAGCAGGCTCATCGCCTTGTCCAGATCGTCGCTGCCCATCGCCTGTAGAGCCAGTTCACAATAAAAATGCGCGATCTCGATACGTTGCTTGTCCTTGCCCAGCTTGACCAGCTTTTCTGCCACCTCGATGGCTTTCTGCCAATCGCTGGTTGCCTGGTGGATCACCAGTAACTGTTGCAGCGCGGAAACACGGAAGTCTTCTTCGTTGATCAACTGGCTGAACATGTCTTCGGCGCGGTCGTACAACCCGGCGGCCATGTAGTCACGCCCCAGTTGCTGTATCGCCAGCAGACGCTGTTCGAAGGTGAGAGAGGCGCTTTCCATCAGGGCCTGGTGAATGCGGATGGCACGATCGACCTCACCACGCGAGCGGAACAGATTGCCTAACGTGAGGTGAGCTTCAACGGTGTTGCTGTCCTCTTTCAACATGTCGAGAAACAGATCGACCGCTTTATCCTGCTGGTTGGAAAGCAGGAAGTTAACCCCCGCCACGTATTCACGCGACAGGCGGTTGGCTTCCTGTTGTTTATCCTGCTGAGCACTTCTGCGGCCCATGTACCAACCGTACGCGGCAGCTACAGGCAGCAACAGAAACAGCAGCTCTAACATAACAGATTATTCCTTGCTGACTGCGGGCAATGATGCCGGCTCGACAGGTACTTCGAGTTGCAGTTCCAGCCTTTTGATTTTCCGCTCTGCACGCCCGAGAGCGATGCGTGTGCGCAGATAGAATAAACCGCAGATGATCCAACCCAGTACAAAGCCAGCACCAAACAGGGTGGCCAACAGGGTAGATATCGGATATTCGCCCTGAGCAACTAAATAGTTAAACGTCACCACCTGATCGTTATGCGCGCCCAGCGTGACTGAAGCCACGAATATCACCAGAACCAATAAAAAAATCAGCAAATATTTCACATTCTTTCCCGCAATGCCGAGTGAATCGGATGAACTCTACCCCTGGGGTCACAAATCACAGCCCAAATCGGCTTTTGCTTCACCTTGGGTAATTGCCATTAAGTGGCGTCCCTGTTACTTAAGTTAGCATTTCCCGTCGTGGCAGGGAAACCCTGGCAGACGATAAAACCGCAGATCTGCTGGGATATTCACCAAGAAATGCCGCACCGGCGCAAATTAATGAGAAAGCTTCTCAAAATCACAGGTTTGATAAGATATGGGGGCAAAAGCGCAGATTGCAATGCGGGGGCAAATTCGGCGTTAATGCGGCCCCGAATTGGAGCCGCCAATATGTGACAATGTCACGTCATGACATAATCAACCCCCCATCGACGTTGATGGTCTGGCCGGTAATATAGCAAGCATCGTCAGAGGCCAGGAATGCCACCAGCCCAGCGACATCTTCAGGCTGTCCGGCACGTTTGAGGGGGATGCCCTGCACCCACTCCGCCATCAATTCCCCTTTGCCATAACGTTTTTCCGGCGTACTGAGAATTTCCCCCCATACGCGATCGTTGTAATCCCACATTTCGCTTTCAATGATCCCCGGGCAGAACGCATTGACGGTGATATTGTGGCAGGCCAGCTCCAACGCCAGGCTCTGGGTGATGCCAATTACCCCCATTTTGCTGGCGGCATAATGAGGCGTGTAGATAAAGCCATTGCGCCCCTGGCCGGAGGAGGTATTGATCAAGCGGCCACCGCCCTGCTTCACCATATACTTGGCGGCTTCACGGCAGCATAGCCAAACGGCGGTGGTGTTGACCGCCAACACCTTGTCAAAATCGCTTTTGGGCATTTCATCGAAACGGTCGATGGTGATCACCCCGGCATTTTGAATCGATACGTCGATACGGCCAAAGGTTTCCCAGGCTTGCAGATACATATCGCTGACCTGGGCCTCATCGGTCACGTCCAGCTTCACCGCCACAATCTGCACTTGATGCCGCTGACGCAGTTGTTCTGCGGTTGCAAAAATCCGATCGCTGTTCGAGGCCATCACCAGATTGGCTCCCCGCGCCGCAAACCGCTCCGCTATGCCTGCACCAATCCCACGGCAGGCACCGGTCACTACCACCGTTTTATCACTAAATTGCTGTTTCATACTGATCCCTCGGTTAGGCAAATTGTCGATTGTGGCTGCCATAGCGTGCGCTGTACCGCCTGCTGCCAGCCTAGATAGTTCTCTTGCAGCTCCAGATGCCGCTGCATATCGGGTTGGAATTCATCATGCTCAGGTAGCAAGGCCAGCAATTGCCGATCCTCCAGAGCAAAGCATTGCCGCATGGCCAGCAGTGCTGCACCAATGGCCGAAAGCTCTGGCGTATTGCTGCGCGCTACCGGGCAACCCAGCAAATCGGCCTGGAACTGCATGAGCCAGTCATTACGGCTTGGCCCACCGTCGGCCATCAGGCAATGCAACTGGAAACCCGGGTGCTGGTGTAATGCTCCGATCACATCGGCAATCTGGTAGGCCACCGCCTCCAGCGAGGCTCGGATCACATGAGCGCGCTGTGTACCACGGCTCAAGCCGCAGATAACCCCGCGAGCACGGTCATCCCACCAGGGAGCGCCCGTCCCGGTGAGTGCCGGTACAAAGTAGACTCCTTCGGTGCTGGCTACGCTGGCTGGCAGTTCACTGAGTAATCGTTGATCGGTCATCTCCATGTGCGTGATCCCCAACATCCAGGCCACGGCATCGCCGGTGTGGGGGATATTGCCTTCGAGGGCATATTGCGGACGATTGCCGTCATGCCAGGCAATGGTGGTAGCCAACTGGGTGATGCCATAATGCAGATCGTCAACAGGAGCCATCACCGAAGATCCGGTGCCATAAGTCGCTTTGACCCTGCCCGCCAGCCCTAATCCGTGCCCATATAACGCGGCATGGGAATCACCGATCATGGCGCAGATGGTAATACCGTCAGCGATCCCTGCAACCCCCTGCGTCACACCAAAATGATGGCTTGAAGGGCACACCTGTGGCAGCGCCACTTCGGGAATACTGAACAGCTTCAGCATCCCTTGGTCCCAATGCCCGCTAGCCAGGTTAAGCAACTGCGTCCGAGCCGCATTGGAGCGGTCGCAACAAAATTGCTGGCCGCCAGTCAGATGCCACAGCAACCAGGCGTCCACCGTTCCCAGGCACACTTCGCCCTTTTCTGCCAGTTGCTGCCCTTGCGGCGTATTGTCCAGCAGCCAGCGCATTTTGGAGGCGGAAAACAGCGGTGCAATCGGTAACCCTGTCACCTGACGGATCAAATCATCTTGCCTGTCGCGGCGTAATTGGTCGCAAAACGCTGCGCTGCGCGAACACTGCCAGGTAATTGCTGGGCCGATCGGTTGACCGTTATGGCGATACCAGCCCATTGCCGTTTCGCGTTGGTTGCTGATGGCGATGGCGGCGATACGTGCTTCTCCAACCTGAGTAATCGCCTCGCGTAACACCGTCAATGAGGCTTCCAGTAACGCTTCCCCTCGCTGCTCTACCCAGCCAGCCTGCGGCGTCTGTAACGTCAGGGGACGGCTGCTGGTGGCAATCACTTGCCCCATGGCATTCACCACTACCGCTTTGGCATTGCTGGTTCCTTCATCCAATGCCACTACGCAATCACGCTTATCCATGGCTCACCTCGGCCAGCGGTTGGGCCGCTTTCTTCTCATGGCGCTGCATCAGGGTCACTTTGCTCTGCAACCGTTGCTGGAACTGATCGATCACCACCGCAGTCACGATCACCAACCCTTTGATCACCATCTGCCAGAACTCGCTGACGCCCAGCATCACCAGGCCGTCCGCCAGGAACACGATCACGAACGCACCAATGATCGAGCCAAATACCCGCCCACGCCCACCGCTAAGTGCGGTTCCGCCCAGCACGGTGGCCCCAATGGCGTCCATTTCAAACATGTTGCCGGTCATTGGATGTGCCGTTTGCAGCTGCGAGGCGATCACCAGCCCAACCAACGCGGCACACATGCCGGAAAAGGCGTAGACAAACATCTTCACTTTAACGATCGGCACACCGGAAAGCCGCGCCGCCGACTCATTACCGCCAATGGCATAGATATAACGGCCCAGCGGCGTTTTCTTGGTGATATAGATGCCCAGCAACACCACTACCAGCATCAGCCAGATCGGATTGTAGATGCCGAGAAAAGTGCCGGATCCCAGCGTAGCAAAGCCGGTATTGCCCAACGCTTCCATGCCCACCAGATTGGGGTAGGTTTTACCGTCGGCGGTCAACAGCGCCGCACCACGGGCCACATACATCGCCCCCAAGGTGCAGATAAACGGTGCCACGCCCAGCTTGGTGATCAGGGTGCCGTTAACCAGACCAATAGCGATACCGGCAATAGCCACCACGATAAAGACTTCGTACACGTTGAGAAACAACAGGTTACCGCCACAGATCGGGATCCCGACGGTCAGCAGTGCACCAGCGATCATGCCGCAAACGCCCGCTACCGCTCCCACGGAAAGGTCGATCCCGCCGGTCAGGATCACCAGTGTCATCCCCACCGCCAGTAAACCGGTAATGGCCACGTGCTGGGTCATGATCAGCAGGTTGGACACCGTCAGGAAATTGGGCACCATGCTGCTGAAAAACAGCACCACCAGCAGCAAGGCGATGAAAGTTCGCGCCTGTAGCAAATACATATACAACCGGTATTTGGTTTGCATCTTGTTATCCTTAAGCATGAGGGGTAGAGGCACGGATCAGCAGTTCGCGATCGGCTTGTTCTCGGGGAAAATCGGCCGTGAGCCTGCCATCCGCCATCACCATCACTCGGTCCGCCAGCGACACCACCTCATCCAGTTCAGAAGACGAAAACATGACCGCCAGCCCCTGGCGCGCCATGGCGCCAATCAGGTGATAAACGTCGGTTTTCGCTCCCACATCGATGCCGCGTGTCGGTTCGTCGAGAAACACCACCTGCGGCCCGGTCAACAGCGCCTTGCCCAGCACCACCTTTTGCTGATTGCCGCCGCTCAGTGAAGTCACCGGCAGCCCCGCATCGCTAACCTTGATCGCCAGCTTTTCAATCATGCCGTTGACGATATCGGTTTCACGTTGCGCACCAATCGGCTTGATGGCATTCCGTCCGAGACTGGATAACGTCATGTTGGCCTGGATCGACATCATCTGAACCAGTCCTTCCGCTTGCCGGTCTTCCGGCACCAACGCCATGCCACCGCGCATCCGATCACGAAAGCTGGTGCGTTCAACGTTTTTACCGTTCAGCAGGATTTGCCCGGCGGTTTGGCGCATTACGCCGTTGATCACCTTGAACAATTCGGTCCGTCCGGCCCCTAATAGGCCATAAATGCCGATCACCTCGCCCCGGCGTACCGAGAAACTGACGTCATGCAAACGATAGCCACCGTTTTCATGCGGCAGCGTCAGGCCGTTCACCCGCAATACCTCTCCACCCTTTTCGGCCGGAACATAATCGAAGTGCTTTTTCTTCTCGCCGACCATTTTTTCGATGATCCAGGGAATGCTGACGTTGGCGATCTGTTCCGCCGCCACAAAGCGGCCATCGCGAAACACCGTCACCTGGTCGCCAATCTCCATCAGTTCTTCCAGACGGTGGGAGATGTAGATCAGCGTGACGCCGCGCTTTTTCAGATCGGCAATCACCTTGAACAGCGTGCGAACCTCCACCTGGCTGAGTGCCGAGGTCGGCTCGTCCATGATCAGCACCTGCGTATCTTTCGCCAGCGCGCGGGCGATTTCGACCAGTTGCTGATGGCCAATCGCCAGACTGCCCAGCAAGGTATGCGGATCGACATTCAGCTCCAACCGCTCCAGCAAGGATTTGGCCAGTTGGTACTGGTATTCCACGTTGATGCGGCCACGCTGGAAAAACTCGTTCCCCATAAAGATGTTGTCCATCACCGACATGTTGGGGAACAGGTTCAGCTCCTGAAAGATGATGCTGATACCGTGCTTCTCCGCCTGATGGGTGGAGTGCAGCTCAATCTGCTGCCCGTCCAGTTCAATGCTGCCGGAGGAAGGCCGTTCCACCCCGGCCAGCAGCTTCATCATGGTGGATTTGCCTGCGCCATTTTCGCCGATCAGCACGTTGACCTGATTGCGAAATACCTGATAGTTGACGCTGTCGAGTGCCGTAACGCCGGGATAGCGCCGTGAGACGTTATGGGTCTGGATAATGACAGGGTTGCTCATAACCTCTCCTCAGGGTTGGATGCGTACCGGGGTGATCAGCAGGGGCTCCGCAGGCAGTTGCCAACTGGTAAACACGCCATACACGGTGATTTTGTCGCCCACCTTCGGTACAAAACCTGCCAGTTCAGCGATCGAAGCCTGATTGATGGCCTTGGCGAAATCGCCAAACAGGGTCTGATCGTTAAAATCGCCATAGCCCAGGCCACGGTAGTTATCGCGCAGCACCGTGCCGCGATAAACCGGACCAATCTGCACGTCGACACTGCCGATCGGCCCAGCGGTCAGTTTGAGCGTCAGGCGGCCACTGCGGGACTGCGTATTGATCGCCGTGATCTCCCCACTGACCTGAGTGCTGAAGTGGCAAGGGAATTCCGGCTGTGCACGGTAACCAAACTGCTGGCAGGCCGTAGAAAAATCCTTTGCCTGCTCAATCTGCGCGATCAGGCTAGCCAGCGGCACGGCGCTGTTCATCACCTGTGGCACCATCTGCTCATGGTAAAGCGCTGCGGCCTGGGCCAAGTGCGGGTTAACCGGGCTTTGCAGCGCCGCCATCTCCTGTTGTGAAACAATGCGACAACCGCTCAGCGCCATCACAGCAGCGATTGCCAACGCAATACGCTTGGACATAAAAACCTCCAGTCACACCCCGCCGTAACGGGGTGTTGAATATGCCATTACCACTGTGGGTTATTGCTGATAGTTGAACTCATTGACCTTGTTGGCATTCTTTTGGTCGATCAGAATGCCGCGGAACATGATGCGCTCCTTGCCGGTGTAGCTGCCGGACTTGAAATAACCATCCAGGATATCCACGCCCTGGCTAGCGATGGCCTGGGCTTGCAACATCACGCTGGCGTATAAATCACCATTGAGGATCGCGTCACGTTCATCGTTGCTACCGTCGATGCCGACTACCGTCACATCCTTACGCCCAGCCGCCTTCAGCGCGGCGACAACACCAAGCGCGACAGGACCGTTGCCACAGATAACGCCCTTGATATCCGGGTGGGCCTGCAAGATGCTATCCATAATGCGTTTGCCTTCCAGTAGGTTACCCTTGGCATCCTGGCGGGCGACGCTGACCATCTCAGGGTATTGGTCGATGACGTTGTGGAACGATTGTGACCGTGTCACACAGTTGTTATCGGCCAGGTTGCAGGTCAGCTCGGCGTATTTGCCGGTTTCCGCCATTTTCTCGACAAACTGGTTGGCGACGTCGGACCCGGCCTGGAAGTTGTTATGGGTGATCTGTGCCAACGCCACACCGTCAACCGGGATCTCGCGGTTGATCAGCACCACCGGGATCCCGGCATTTTTGGCCTGCTGCACCGCCGCAACGCTGGCCTGAGAATCGGCATTATCGAGCACGATCCCTTGTACCTTGCGGCCAATAACCAGGCTGATCAGTTCCCCCTGGCGTTTGACATCCTCACCGTGGGACAGCACCAGTGTGCTGTAACCCAACGCTTTGGCTTTGCTTTCCGCCCCTTTGGCTTCGGCAGAGTAATAAGGGTTATCCAGGGAGTTCACCAGGATGGCGATGGTGCCTTTTTCTGCGGCCTGAACGGGCATCAGGGCGCAACCGGCAAGTAGGGTCAGGTAAGTGGCTATCTTTTTCATGATGGTGTTCTCTTATCGTTGTGTTGAACATCGTCTGGTGTTGGTGGCCGGGGCGGTGCCGCTTACCAAATGGTAAAACCGCCGTCGATCATCAGATCCGCACCGGTGATCATGTCGCTGCCGTTACTGGCAAAGAACAGGATCGCCGCTGCAATTTCATCGGTGTAGGCAAAACGCCCTAGCGGGATCAGTTTCTTCATCTCTTCGCCCTTCGCTCCCCGCCAGGCTTTTTCCCCCATTGGCGTCAACACCACGGTGGGCGACAGCGTGTTGACCGTGATCCCATGCGCGGCCCACTCTTTGGCCATCACTTTGGTCATGCCCAGTAAACCCGCCTTGGCCGAGGTATAGGCACAGTGATTATCAATGGCGATCGAGGCGGCCTGAGAAGCAATATTGATGACCTTGCCGCCATGCTCGGCCGCCATCAGCCGCTGAGCGAAAGCCTGTGCGCACAGGAAAGGTCCGGTCAGGTTAACGGCGAGATGTTGCTGCCATTCAGCAAAGGAGATTTCGGTGGCGGGCTGCAAATTGACGTATCCCGCGCAGTTCACCAGAATGTCCAACCGGCCCCAGCACTGTTGGGCGGCACTAAAGGCAGTGGCCACGGACTGAGGATCGGCAACATCGCACACCTGATACGCGACCTTCTCCTCGCCGAGTTGCTGTTTGATCGCCGCGACTTTTTCCTGCTCGAAGGCGGGATACATCAGTACCAGCCTGGCCCCTTTCTCTAACAACATCTGGTTGGCCGCCATGGCAATACCGCCAAGCCCACCGGTCACCACCGCCACCTTGCCTGCCAACGACATTTGCGTGTCGACACCGTAACGTAAATTCACGTCGTATTCGTTTTGGCTCATCCCGTTCTCCTTATTTATTCAGTTGCTGATGCAAACCTGCGGCGTCTATCGCATATTGCTGACGCAATGCGGCACGGCTGCTGCTATGGGTAAACTCATAGGCGGGAACACCCAATGGCACGAAGGTCTGGCGCAGTTGATGTTTGAGTAGCAGTTCGCTGATGATGGTGGCCAGACCGCCGCTGAGCACGTGTTCTTCCATGGTGATCACCTGCTGATGCTCGCGGATCAACGCCACCACCGCCAGTTCATCCAATGGCCACAGCGAAGGTAAGGACACCACGGTAGGATCGTTCCCCATCGCCAGCACTTTCATCGCTTCATGCGCGATGGTGCCCAGGCAGAACACCACACAGCCGGTCCCTTCATGCAGCACTTCTGGTTGTCCCGGACGGAAGTGATAGCCTTCCTCATGCAGCAGTGGCAATTTGTCACTATCCATGCGGATATAAGCCGGGCCAGGATTGGCGATCACGTGGCGCACAATCTCTGCAGCCTGTCGCCCGTCTGCCGGGGCATACACCGCCAGATTCCCCAGCGTGCGAGCAATGGCGATATCATTCATGCAATGGTGAGTGGCACCCAACGGGCCATAGCCAAACCCCGCGTTCAATCCCAGCATTTTTACGTTGGTCGCCGAGTAGCACACATCGTTCTTCATCTGTTCGTTGGAACGGGCAAACAGGAACGGCGCCGCGTTGGCGGTGAAAACGGTTCTTCCGCTAAGCGCGATCCCTGCGGCCATGCCGACCATATTCTGCTCGGCGATACCGACGTTAATCACCCGCTCCGGATAAGCCAGCTCGAACGGGCCGATTTTTGAGGTGGAGGTAGAGTCTGCCACCATCACGCTCAGATCCGCGCCAGCCTGTTGTTGCTCAATCAGCGTGTTGATCACTGCATCACGTAAGTCCTGCATGATTAATCCTCCAGTTCTGCCAGCGCCTGCGCCAGCTGTTGATCGTCAGGAACGGCGTGGTGCCAGGCCGGGACATTGGTCATAAATGACACGCCATGCCCTTTCTCGGTATTCGCCAGGATCACCCGTGGTTTATCTTGCCCAGGGCGATTGATGGCTTCGATCAATGCCTGCGGATCGTGGCCGTCGCACTCGATCACCTCAAAGCCAAAGGCTTGCCATTTATCCGCCAACGGCTCCAGCGGCATGATGTCTTCGGTTTTTCCGGCCAGTTGCAGCCGATTGCGATCGACGATGGCAATCAGGTTATCCAGCTTGAATTTACTGGCGGACATGGCGGCTTCCCAGTTGGAGCCTTCTGCCAGTTCTCCGTCCCCCAGCAACACAAAGGCGCGACGGTGAGAGCGCCCCGCCAGCTTGTTGCCCAACGCCAATCCAACGGCAATCGGCAGCCCATGACCCAGACCACCCGAGTTGATCTCTACCAGTTCGGGCAGCTTTTGATGAATTGGATGCCCAGCCAGCAAGGTGTCATCCCCCATGTACTGATCGAGTACCGCCGGATCCAGCAGACCCATGGCGGCGCAGCTGCAATAAAAGCCCCCAGCGCCGTGGCCTTTTGACAAAATGAAACGATCCTGATCGGGACGAGCCTGGCTGCGATCCATCACCGCCATATACAGCGTGCAGATGATGTCGATTTCTGACAGATCGGCACCGGTGTGGCCCTTGCCCGCTTTATGGTTCATGGTCACAACGTAACGGCGGGCCTGTCGCGCCGTGTGGTTAATCGTCTGAATGTCCATCATCACCTCATGTTGGCTTTTCGTTTCACCGCCCTGACACCATGAACAGTCGATAAAAACGAATCATTGATTTTCGAACGAAATCATATAGTGCTAATTCGATAATTGTTGTGGCGCAGATCAAATTTCAAACAAAAATGGATGATTGCCATTTTATGAATGAAAACAGCAGAATGGCACTTTAACAGCGACTTTATCGGCAATAGACAGCAGGCAAGGAGATCTTGAGCAGCCTTTTATCAATCATTCATTTTCAAACGAAAACCAATATTGTATCCTGCGTTATCAATGGCTTTATCATTGCAAGCGGGCTAAAATCCTGCGCATTGGCGGTGATGTACGGCACCATGCAGCCCATGGCACGCGAGGGAGTATTTCGATTGAAAAGCAAAAGTGAACAGCTGGCGGAAATGCAACAACGGCGGGAGAAGATCCTCGACATGATCCGTGAAGACGGGTCGGCCACGGTAAAAATGTTGACGGAAACCTTCAATCTGACCGAGGCCACTATCCGTACCGATTTGCGCGTGTTACAGCAGCAAGGCTATGTGCAGCGGTTTCATGGCGGAGCGACGCTGGTAGACGGCAAACAGAATACCCATGCGCTCCTGTTGGAACGGCAGGTCAATCTGGCGGAAAAGGATCGCATTGGGGAATTGGCAGCCAGCTTTATTGAACCGGGCGATACCATCATTCTGGATTCTGGCACCACCACCACGGCGATTGCCAACCACCTGAGCCATATCAAAAAGCTTTCGGTGATCACCACCGGGGTCAATATCGCGTTGCAACTGGGCGGCGAGCCAGGGGTCAATATTTTACTGACCGGCGGTTCGTTCAAATTCCCGACGCTATCGACCTCCGGCGACAAAGCCGCCAGCTTTTTCCAAAACGTGCTGGCGCAGAAGCTGTTTCTGGCCACGGCCTGCATTTCTCCGCGCCTGGGGCTGAGCTTTCCGAGCGAAACCGACATCAAGGTCAAGATGGCCATGATCAACGCGGCCAATACGGTGTATGTGGTGGCAGACTCCAGCAAAATCGATAAGGTTTCGATGTTTGCGCTGCCCTGTGACTGGAGCCATATCAACTACCTGATCACCGACGCAGGGATCGGCCCTACGGCGGTGCAGGCATTTGAAAAACTGGGTGTGAAGGTGCTGATTGCTGGCGCCTGAGATGAAGATGGGCGCAACATGCAGTGCCCCAACGTCATGAACTTGAGCCGTCGCGCTCGCTGATTTCTTGTTGCTCCTGCGGTGGAATGGTAAGTGGCCCAAACCAACGCTGCGTCAGCCAACTGGCCAGGGTCACCAGCAGCCAGCTGATAACGATCGCCATTGCCAGATCCCGCGGCCAATGCATACCGAGCATCAGGCGGCTCGCCATCACGCCAAACGCCCACACCATCAGCACCGCGACGGTTTTATAATGCCGCCGTGGCCACAGCAACCCAACCCCCAGCAGTGCCCACATGGCCGCAAACATCGTGTGGCCCGAAGGGAACGAAAAGCCGGTTTCAAACTGCCAGTGTTTGCTCAACCATTCCGGCACCAGCGTCTGATCCCGCAACTGCTCTTTGACCAGGGCACTGCGCTGCTTCCTGTCCAACGAGTAGAAGTATTTATCATCAATCTGGTGGGTCGATTCCAGCCATATGACGAATGGCCGAGGGGCTTGTACCTGCTCTTTGATGGCGGATTTAACCGCCTGCCCTAGACCAATCGCCGCAGACAGCAGGATGAACAACCCTACCGCCGGTTTCAGCCGAAAGCGCAAGCACCACAAAAACCAGGCCGACAGGATCAGGCTGGTAAGGATACCCCAGGGCGCGGTAACGGTTTCCGTCACCCAAAACAGCGCTTTCAACAGACTTTCATTGCCGCCGGGTTGCCAGTGCCAACCAAAAATCCAGACCGCCAGCGGCAGCAACATCAGCACAAAGGCTCCGCCCGCGGTGCGTTTTACTATCTTTAACATCCATTTATCCTTTAACTAAGGGTAACTCGCAGTGTAACAATCTTGTGTTCTCAGCAAAACAAGAGAAATTAGGCAGATAACCGGCCTATTGCATTAATAGGTGCGCTAAAACACCAGATGCTGCTTTGCTGAGCACCGCTCAGCCAGAAGTTATGGCAAAATAGCCGGTAACGAATGAAATAGCGATCGTCGCCGTCTGTTTTAATGCTGGTCAGTCCCCTGTTCCAGTCGTAGGATGCACGTAGCGATTTGACAGGTAAGTGTTTTTGGAGAGTGACATGCAGCTTAAACGTGTGGCGGAAGCCAAACTGCCAACGCCATGGGGCGATTTCCTGATGGTGGGATTTGAAGAACTGGCCACCGGGCACGATCATCTGGCACTGGTTTTCGGTGATATCTCTGGCGAAACTCCGGTGCTTTCACGGGTACATTCCGAATGTCTGACTGGCGATGCGCTGTTTAGCCTGCGCTGTGACTGTGGTTTTCAACTGGAAGCCGCGTTGGAGCAGATCGCAGAGGAAGGCCGTGGCATCCTGCTGTATCACCGCCAGGAAGGCCGTAACATCGGTCTGTTGAACAAGATCCGTGCCTATGCGTTGCAGGATAAAGGCGCGGACACGGTGGAAGCCAACCACCAGCTAGGCTTTGCCGCCGATGAGCGTGACTTCACCCTGTGCGCCGATATGTTCAAACTGCTGGGGGTGGATGCGGTACGCCTGCTGACCAACAATCCGAAGAAGGTCGAGATCCTGAGCGAGGCGGGAATTAACATCTCCGAGCGCGTGCCGTTGATCGTTGGCCGTAACCCGAAGAACGAGCGCTACCTGGCCACCAAGGCCGCCAAAATGGGCCATCTGCTGGACAGATAGCCCCCTCACACTAACCCTCTCCACAGGGAGAGGGAACCGATCGAGTTCGCTGATTTTTCTGCGAAATACCCTTACCTTTCCCCGCATCCCGAAGCAGCACTATCCCATCACGTGCTCCGGCCAGCTCCCTCTCCCTGTGGGAGAGGGTTGGGGTGAGGGCAACCTACAGCATTTTGCGAATAACGTAGTGCAGAATGCCGTCGTTCTGGTAATAGGTAAGCTCATTGCCGGTATCAATGCGGCAACGGGTATTCAGCACCACCTGCCGCCCATCGGCATAGGTGATATTGACCGCTACCGTCTGGCCGGGTTGCAACGCCTGCAATCCGCTGACATCGATCTGTTCTTCCCCCGTCAGACCCAGCGTTTTGCGCGTGACCCCCTGCGGGAACTCCAGCGGCAAGATGCCCATGCCAATCAGGTTGGAACGGTGGATACGCTCGAAGGATTCGGCAATCACCACTCGCACCCCCAATAGACGCGGGCCTTTGGCTGCCCAGTCGCGGCTGGAGCCAGAGCCATACTCTTTACCGGCGATCACCGCCAGTGGCACCTGCTCCTGCTGATACTGCATGGCGGCATCATAGATCGCCATCTGATTCTGCGAAGGCAGATGCCTGGTATAACCGCCCTCCACACCCGGCACCATTTCGTTACGGATACGGATGTTGGCGAAGGTGCCCCGCATCATCACTTCGTGGTTACCGCGGCGCGAGCCGTAGGAGTTGAACTCTTTCGCCTCGACGCCACGTTCGCTCAGGTAGCGCCCCGCCGGGCTGTCACGCTTGATGTTGCCCGCTGGAGAGATATGGTCAGTGGTGACGGAATCTGCCAGGATCGCCAGAATACGTGCGCCATGAATATCCTGTACCGGATCCGGCTGTGCCTTCATGGTAGTGAAGAAAGGAGGATGACGAATATAGGTAGAGTCGGCTTGCCATTCATAGGTCGCGGAACCGGTCACCTGGATCGCTTGCCAATCGGCGTCGCCGTCAAACACTGCGCCATATTCCTTATGGAACATTTCGGTACTGACCTCGGCCACCGCCTGAGCAATCTCCTGGCTGGTAGGCCAGATATCCCTCAGATAGACCGGCTTGCCGTCACGACCGGTACCCAACGCATCTTGGGTCAGGTCGACCTTCATGTTCCCTGCCAGCGCATACGCCACCACCAGCGGCGGTGAGGCTAACCAGTTGGTTTTCACCAAGGGATGAATACGCCCTTCAAAGTTACGGTTACCGGACAATACGGCACCGACGGTGAGGTCGCCCTCTTTGATCGCCTGCTCAATCGGCTCCGGCCACGGGCCAGAGTTCCCGATACAGGTTGTGCAGCCGTAGCCAACCAGGTTAAAGCCCAGTTGCTCCAGATACGGTGTCAGCTTGGCGCGGTCGAAGTATTCAGTGACCACTTTGGAACCAGGTGCCAGCGAGGTTTTCACCCAAGGCTTGGTTTTCAACCCTTTTTCAACGGCCTTTTTCGCCAGTAACCCGGCGGCCATCATCACACTCGGGTTGGAGGTGTTGGTACAAGAGGTAATGGCTGCTATCACCACCGCACCGGTATGCAGATCAAGGCTTTTGCCATTCAGCGTCAAGCTTTTAACGTCCTGCTTATCTTTCTGACCGCCAATTTCCAGCTCGGTCGCAGCGGTAAACGCCTTCGGTACCTGTGGCAATGCAACGCGGTCCTGTGGCCGTTTTGGCCCTGCCAGACTGGCCTCGACCGTAGACATATCCAACGACAGCGTGCTGGTAAACACCGGCTCATCGCCTGGGTCACGCCACATCCCCTGGGCCTTGGCATAGGCTTCCACCAAGGCAATCTGTTCGGCGCTACGGCCACTTAATTGCAGATAGCCCAACGTCACGTCATCTACCGGGAAGAAGCCACAGGTGGCCCCAAACTCTGGCGACATGTTGGCGATGGTCGCCCGATCCGCCAGCGGCAAATCGGCCAGTCCATCCCCATAAAATTCAACAAACTTGCCCACCACGCCGTGCTTACGCAGCATCTGCGTGACGGTCAGCACCAGATCGGTGGCCGTTATACCTTCGGCTAACTTACCGCTGAGTTTAAAGCCCACCACATCCGGGATCAGCATCGACACCGGTTGGCCCAGCATGGCGGCTTCGGCTTCAATACCGCCGACGCCCCAGCCCAATATGCCCAGGCCGTTGATCATGGTGGTGTGCGAGTCGGTCCCCACCAGGGTATCGGGGTAAGCAATGCGTTGGCCGTTTTCTTCGGTATGCCAAACGGTTTGCCCCAGATACTCCAGGTTCACCTGATGGCAGATACCCGTGCCGGGCGGCACCACGCGAAAGCGGTTGAAGGCCTTTTGCCCCCAGCGCAGGAAGGTGTAGCGTTCGTGGTTACGCTCCATTTCGATACGCACGTTCTCACCAAAGGCGGCATCATCGCCAAACTCATCGACGGTAACTGAATGGTCGATCACCAAATCGACCGGTGATAACGGGTTCACCTGATCAACCTTGCCACCCAGGCGCAGCACGGCTTCACGCATCGCCGCCAAATCAACAACGGCTGGCACGCCAGTAAAGTCCTGCATCAGCACCCGCGCCGGGCGATAAGCAATTTCCCGATCGGCATGACCGGTTTGCAACCAGCCCACGATCGCCTTGAGATCGTCAACCTGTACCGTATCACCATCCACATGGCGCAACAGGTTTTCCAATAACACTTTCATCGATTTCGGCAGCCGGTCAATATCCCCCAACTGTCTGGCCGCCAGTGGCAAACTGTAATAGTGATACTCACTACCCAGTGCGACCAGCTTATCCATACTCGTTTTACGAAGATCGGACGACATAGCTCCTCCATTTTTTTATTGTGTCAAACCAGGGTCATTTCTGAGGTCTTCTTTAAAGATAACACAAACCCCATGTAACGTTTTGATAACAACACGTTTTGATCATAACGATAGGTGAGAGCAATCAAAGGCGGGAAGATACTGACAGGTCAATGAGTTAGCGAACTGATATGACGACAAAACCGCCCTGTCGGCGGCTTTGTCGGTTGAATGCATTGCGAGTTGGCGGCTTATTTGGTCGGCAGCGAAATATCCTTGAACATCGCCTCGATTTCTTCATTGGTGCGTAACGCAACGGCGGTATCGACCACGTCGCGGGTCAGATGCGGTGCGAAGCGCTGGATAAAGTCGTACATATAGCTGCGCAGGAAGGTACTGCGACGGAATCCGATCTTGGTGGTGCTGTAAGTGAAGATATCGCGAGCATCCACCATCACCAGGTCTGGATCCTGCACCGGATCGACCGCCATGCTGGCGATCACCCCTACACCCAATCCCAGGCGTACATAGGTCTTGATGACGTCAGCATCGGTAGCGGTAAACACGATACGTGGCGTCAGCCCTGCGCGGTTAAACGCCGTATCCAGCTCTGAGCGCCCCGTAAAGCCAAAGGTATAGGTGACGATAGGATACTCGGCCAACTCTTCAATGGTGATGTGGCTCTTGCCCGCTAATGGGTGATCGGGCTTCACCACTACCGCCCGATTCCAGTGGTAGCACGGAAGCATGATCAAATCGTCATACAGATGCAGCGCTTCCGTGGCGATGGCAAAATCTGCCGAGCCTTTGGAAACCGCTTCGGCAATCTGCGTTGGCGAGCCTTGATGCATATGCAGCGAGACGCGCGGGTAACGCTCGATAAAGCCTTTTATCACGTTTGGCAAGGCGTAGCGTGCCTGGGTGTGGGTCGTCGCCACGTACAGCGAGCCTTTGTCCGGGTAGGTATGCTCACCGGCAACGGCCTTGATGGCCTCGACTTTGGACAGCACTTCGCGGGCAATGCGGATAATTTCCTGACCGGCAGGCGTCACCTGGGTAAGATGCTTGCCACTACGGGCAAAGATCTGGATGCCTAGCTCATCCTCCAGCATCCTCACCTGCTTACTGATCCCCGGTTGCGAGGTATAGAGACCTTCAGCCGTGGAAGAGACGTTAAGGTTATGATTCACCACTTCTACGATGTAACGAAGTTGCTGCAATTTCATATTTTAATACCATCCTAGGTTAAACACTGCGGCTTGCCGCAGCCAGGTATCTCGGTGTTGCCCCGGTATGCTTAATTATCACAAGCCTTAAACACAGTGATTTCGCCCAGATGCTGATGAAAACGCCGTTGCTAATAAGCTTTAATCATAAAAAACGTTTTTATATAACCATTATATCATGCCACGGCATCAAGTATAGAGCTACGTCACAAGATGATAACGATCTTTTCGCATGATTATCAACGCCGAGCCTGGCCGATAAAAATAAGAAAAAGCACGCAAGAATAGATCCGCCAGCCGATTTCCGCCAATAAAAAACCAGCTCAATGAGCTGGTTTTTGCTGTTGCCTTGCGTCAGGGTTACTTCTTGCCTTCAACCCATTTGCCATCAACGAAGAAAGCGGACCAGCCGGTGGCCTTGCCGTCTTTCTCTGATGAGACATACTGTTGCTTGGTTTTACGGCTGAAGCGTACCATCGTCTTGTTGCCTTCAGGATCGGTCACTGGAGCATCGGCCAGATAGCTCAGTTTCTCCGGCAAACGATCTTTGAAGCGCCGCAACTCTTCCACTAACGGTGCACGGGTTTCGCGCGATTTAGGGAAGGTGTTGGCCGCCAGGAACACGCCAGCAGCCCCATCACGCAACACAAAGTAGGCGTCCGACTTCTCGCACGGCAACTCTGGCAGCGGGACCGGATCCTCTTTCGGCGGAGCAACTTCGCCGCTGCGCAGGATCTTGCGGGTGTTCTTACAGTTTTCGTTGGTACAACCCATGTACTTACCGAAGCGCCCCATTTTCAGGTGCATTTCAGAACCACACTTCTCACACTCCACGATCGGGCCGTCGTAACCTTTCAGGCGGAATTCGCCCTGCTCGATTTCGTAGCCGTCACAGGCCGGGTTGTTACCGCACACGTGCAGCTTGCGCTGGTTGTCGATCAGGTAGCTGTCCATCGCGGTGCCACATTTCTGGCAACGGCGACGGGCACGCAGGGCGTTGGTTTCTGCATCATCCCCTTCGAGGATGTTCAGCACTTCCGCTTCCGGCACCAGGTTGATGGTGGTTTTACAGCGCTCTTTCGGCGTCAACGCATAGCCGGAACAGCCGAGGAACACGCCGGTACTGGCGGTACGGATGCCCATCTTGCGGCCACAGGTCGGGCAGTCAATGCTGGTCATCACCATCTGGTTCGGGCGCATACCGCCCTCTTCAGGGTCTTTCTCGGCGGTTTCCAACTGCTCGCTGAATTCGGCAAAGAATTCGTCCAGCACCGCTTTCCATTCCGCCTGATTGTTGGCAACCTGATCCAGGCCACTTTCCATGCGTGCGGTGAAATCGTAATTCATCAGCTCACGGAAGTTTTCTTCCAGGCGGTCGGTGACGATCTCACCCATTTTTTCCGCATAGAACCGGCGGCTTTCTACCCGCACATAACCACGATCCTGAATGGTCGAGATGATCGAGGCGTAGGTAGAGGGACGGCCAATTCCGCGTTTTTCCAACTCTTTAACCAGCGAAGCTTCGCTGTAACGTGCCGGTGGCTTGGTAAAGTGCTGACTCGGGATCAGTTTTTGCAGATCCAGTTCCGTACCCACTTCCACAAACGGCAGGGTGCGATCTTCATCGCCCTTACGCAGCGCAGGCATGACCTTGGTCCAGCCATCGAAACGCAGCGTACGGCCTTTGGCACGCAGCAGGAAATCACCGGCTTTGACTGTCAGCGTGGTGGAGTCGTATTGCGCCGGTGTCATCTGACAGGCAACAAACTGACGCCAGATCAACTGATACAGTTTCTGCGCATCCGCTTCCATATCTTTCAGTTGTTCAGCCAACACGCTGACATCGGAAGGACGGATCGCTTCGTGCGCTTCCTGGGAGTTTTCTTTGTTGCTGTAATGATTAGGCGCCTTCGGCAGGTATTTGTCACCGAAGTTATCACCGATGTAACCACGCACCATGTTGACCGCATCCTGGCTCAGGTTGGTGGAGTCAGTACGCATATAGGTGATATGACCGGCTTCATACAGACGCTGAGCCATCATCATGGTTTTCTTCACGCCGAAGCTCAGGCGGGTACTGGCAGCCTGTTGCAACGTGGAGGTGATGAACGGCGCACCCGGTTTGCTGCTGGTCGGTTTGTCTTCACGATCCAGCACCGTATAACGGGCTTTTTCCAGCAAGTTCAGCGCGGCGTGAGTCTGCTCACGATTAACCGGTTTGAACGGCTTATCGTTGGCATGGGTCACTTCCATCTGCAGCGCGATTTCACCCTTCGCCAACAGATCGGCATGCAGTTCCCAGTATTCTTCTGGTACGAACGCCTTGATGTCGCGCTCACGCTCCACCACCAGCCGTACCGCAACGGACTGCACACGACCTGCGGACAGGCCACGGGCGATTTTTTTCCACAGCAGTGGCGACACCATATAGCCCACCACGCGGTCCATAAAGCGACGCGCCTGCTGTGCGTTGACACGATCGATATTCAGCTCGCCTGGCGCTTGGAACGCCTGCTGGATCGCATTTTTGGTGATTTCGTTAAACACCACGCGACTAAAGCGTTTTTCGTCCCCACCGATCACTTCCCGCAGGTGCCAGGCGATGGCTTCCCCTTCGCGGTCAAGGTCGGTTGCGAGGTAAATGTGGTCAGCATTTTCGGCTAACGACTTTAACTCGGCGACGACTTTTTCCTTACCGGGCAAAATCTCATATTGCGCTTCCCAACCGTGGTAAGGATCGACGCCCATGCGATTGACCAGTGCGGTCTTTTCATCTTTCTTGACTTTCTTTTTGGCTTTGTCTTTGGTTTTGTCTTCGCTGGACTCAGCACTCTTTTTGCTTGAGCCACTGGTCGGCAAATCACGGATATGACCGACGCTGGACTTCACCACGTAGTCATTACCTAAATATTTGTTAATAGTTTTGGCTTTTGCCGGGGACTCAACTATTACGAGAGCTTTGCCCATAATTACCTTTACCTGAATTTAATACTTCTAAAAAGAAGCTATTTGTCTCGCCGTACCGCGGCAATTCGTATCTCTTATTTATATTGCGGTACTCTGGCAAGAGATCAACATGTTTTTTTCTAATGGTTGCCTAACTGGTCAACCTGAACGCATCGCGGCAGCCTAAGCCGTTCATACCAGCCCCCAGAGGCCAAGCCAGCGATGAACTGCGTTAAGCGTAAACAAATCCTTCCACCGGAAGCCGCAAAATCCCACACTCTACCTGATAACAAACGCTACGCAACCTAATTAGCTCGGAAAGCCACATTTCGCCACGCGCGGTCTAATCACTGGCCATCCAGACGGCAAGTAAACTTTAGTCGGTTTGCGGACAAACGCGAACCCGCGCTAGAATACGCGCAGAATTTCCGTTTGCAGGAGAAATAAATGCGTAACAATACTCAACCCATCGAACGAGCAGCTTTGCTAACTGAAGCAAATAACATCATTCGCCAACACGAAGATTATATGCACGGCATGGTGGCTACCGACGTTGAGCAGAAAGGCAGCGTGTTGGTTTTCCGCGGCGAGTTTTTTTTAGATCCCGAAGGGCTGCCAACGGCAAAAACCACCGCCGTATTTAATATGTTCAAGCACCTGGCCCATGTGCTTTCCGAGAAATATCATCTGGTGGATTAACCATTAAAAACGGGGCCATCAGGCCCCGTGCAATAACCGGTTTATCGGCTTACAACAGCGGTTTCTCACCGCGTTGCCACCAGCGCAACAGCAGACGATCGGCACTCTCTGCCGCACTGCCGGTAAAGCGATCGATCATGCGTTTACGACGGGCATAGCGCACCCCCACCACCTCATGGTTCTCCATTTCGGCAATCAGCAGATCGTCACTGGTGCCAACCGCATCGATCAGACCTTTGTCTTTCGCCTGCGTGCCGTACCAGTGCTCGCCGGTAGCGACTTCTTCGATCGCCAATGAAGGGCGTTGCTGCTGCACAAATTGCTTGAACAGTTCGTGGGTTTCGTTCAGATCTTCGCGGAATTTTTCCCGCCCTTGTTCGGTATTCTCACCAAACAGGGTCAGGGTGCGTTTGAACTGGCCAGCGGTATGCAGTTCCACATCGATATTGCTCTTTTGCAGCAACCGATGGAAGTTGGGGATCTGTGCCACCACGCCGATCGAACCAATGATCGCGAACGGGGCCGCCACAATGCGATCGGCCACGCAGGCCATCATGTAACCTCCGCTAGCCGCAACCTTATCCACCGCTACCGTCAGGCGGATACCGCCCTTGCGCAGGCGCTCCAATTGCGAGGCTGCCAGACCATAGCCGTGCACCACCCCACCAGGGCTCTCCAAACGCAGCAACACCTCGTCTTTGGCCGTGGCGACCGCCAACACAGCAGAAATCTCTTCACGCAGTGAGCTGACCTCATGAGCATCCATGCTGCCCTTGAAGTCCAGCACATACAGGCAAGGTTTGCTGGCCTCAACCGCCCCGGCCTTGGCACGCTGTTTTTTCAGCTTGTCGTCGGCCTTGGTCTGCTTTTTAAACTGCTTGCTCCAGCTCTTTTGCTCTGCCGCGCCCATGCGTGCCAGGCGCATCTCGCGTTGCATTTCACGATATTGCTCACCCAGGTCGGTAAGCTGTAGTTCCCCTTTCTGCTGGCTCTTGCGTTGCCCAAGGCTCACCGCCAGCAACGCCAGTGCGGCAATCGCAATCACCACCGTGGCAACCTTGGCCAGGAAAAGGCCATAAACAGATATAAATTCCACAGATACCGCCTTTATTTACAGTTGTTTAGTGTGACCCCAATCATTTTAGCCAATCACCAGCGGGGCTGTCGCGACTAAATGAAAAATTCAGATTGATGAGCGGGCGTAAGATGCGGCACTCCAACGTGTTATGGGGCTTCCGGTGTCGGTAACCAAGCTGCCATTGTACCGTTTTTGTTACAAAAGAATGCCGTTTCTGTGGGTTACTCATTGAAAATGCGATCCATTTCAGGCATATAACACTCATTATCCAATAAATTACCGACAAAAATTCGCTGTGGATCGCCACGGTGGTTGAGCAACCCGCTCCTGCCAGCGCTCCGCTATCTACCCGAGCTCCCAGCCATTAGCGCGAGAGCCGCCAACCAGGCGCGAGGAACTATTGTGCATTACCAACCTAAGCAGGATCTGCTTGAACAACGAATTATTCTAGTGACCGGTGCGGGCGACGGCATTGGCCGTGAAGCGGCACTGACCTACGCGCGTTACGGTGCGCAACTGGTGCTGCTTGGCCGCACGGCAAGCAAACTGCAGGCCGTTCAGGCAGAAATTGCCGCCATTTCCACCGCTCCGACGCATATCGTTACGCTGGATTTGCTGCACGCCACGCCAGAACAGTGCCAAAGCCTGGCGGAAGATCTGGCCACGAAGGTGCCACGCCTGGACGGTGTGCTGCAAAACGCCGGTCTGTTGGGTGACATCGCCCCCATGGCCGAGCTGTCGATGCCCATGTGGAACGAGGTCATGCAGGTCAACGTCAATGCCACCTTCATGCTCACCCAGGCGCTGCTGCCGTTGCTGTTGAAATCGAATGCGGGTTCGCTGGTCTTCACCAGTTCCAGCGTTGGCCGTACCGGCCGGGCCAATTGGGGTGCCTATGCCGTTTCCAAGTTTGCCACCGAGGGAATGATGCAGGTGTTGGCCGACGAGTACAAAAACCGTAACTTGCGGGTAAATTGCATCAATCCGGGTGGAACGCGCACTAAAATGCGCGCATCGGCATTCCCGCAGGAAGATAAAAACAAGCTGAAAACGCCGGCCGATATCATGCCGCTGTATCTGTATCTGATGGGCGATGACAGTCGTCGTAAAACCGGTATGAGCTTCGATGCTCAGCCCAACCGCAAACCCGGCGCCGCCGAATAAGGAAGCTTTTAACATGGCTGAAGATCATCACCAGCAACGCCAGCAACGGCTGAAAGAACAGGTGGATGCCCGCATTGCCGCCGCACAGGAAACCCGTGGTCTGTTGCTGGTCTTTACCGGCAATGGCAAAGGCAAAACCACCGCCGCATTTGGCACCGTTACCCGTGCCGTCGGCCACGGTATGAAGGCCGGAGTGATCCAGTTTATCAAAGGCCAATGGCCTAACGGCGAGAAAAACCTGCTGCAACAGCACGGCGTGGAATTTCAGGTGATGGCGACCGGTTTTACCTGGGAAACGCAGGATCGGGAAAGCGATACCGCCGCCTGTCAGGCCGTCTGGCAACACGGTAAACGCATGTTGGCCGACAGCAGCCTGGATCTGGTGTTGATGGACGAGTTGACCTATATGGTGACCTACGGCTATCTAGAGCTGTCAGAGGTGCTGGAGGCGCTTGAGCAGCGTCCGGCACACCAGACGGTGATTATCACCGGACGTGGCTGTCATCGCGATTTGCTGGAGCTGGCGGATACCGTTACGGAGATGCGGCCGGTGAAGCACGCGTTTGAAGCGGGGATCAAGGCTCAGCAGGGAATTGACTGGTAAATGAAGCACCGTGGCCGAGCCAGCAGGCAAGGCCACGATGACAGATATCAGTTACGCTTGGAAGACTTGGCCGGTTTGCCTGGTTTGCTGCTGCCTGGCGCGCCACGACGGCTGCCGGGAGCAACCTGGCTGTGGCGTTTTACCGCACGACGGATCTGGTTGGCTTTCACACGGCGGCGATCGCGTTCCACCGGCAGTTTGCTGACGGTTTCCGGTTGCAGTTCTACCAGCTCACGCAGATAGTTGGTTGCCTTCAGATCCAGCTCGGTATAACCGCCGCGAGGCAAGCCTTTTGGCAGATCGATATCACCGTAACGCACGCGGATCAAACGACTGACCTGCACGCCAACGGCTTCCCACAGGCGACGCACCTCACGGTTACGGCCTTCGGTCAGCGTGACGTTGTACCACTGGTTGATCCCTTCGCCACCCTGGAAACTGATGGTGCGGAAAGCGGCCGGACCATCTTCCAGCTGTACGCCTTTGCTCAGTTGCTTGAGCTTTTCGTCGTCAATCTGGCCAAACACGCGCACGGCGTATTCACGCTCGACTTCGCGGCTTGGGTGCATCAGGCGATTAGCCAGTTCACCGTCAGTGGTAAACAGCAACAGGCCGGACGTATTCACGTCCAAACGCCCTACCGCTACCCAACGTGAACCACGCAGTTTTGGCAGGCGATCGAAAACCGTTGGACGGCCTTCCGGATCGCTACGGGTGCAGAGTTCGCCTTCCGGCTTGTAATAAGCCAGCACGCGGCAAACCGCTTCTTCGGATTCTTTGATCGAGACAACGTGACCGTCCAGGCGAATTTTCATGCCTGCAACGACTTCAACGCGGTCGCCAAGTTTGGCGATTTTGCCGTCGACGCTGATGCGACCCGCTTCAATCATGGTTTCTATTTCACGACGCGAGCCATGGCCGGCATTCGCTAAAACTTTCTGTAACTTTTCGCTCATTGAGCAACCTCTAGTGTCGCCTTCACAGGCGTCGGGGGGACTTTGCCGCCACGCTCCCGAGGAAAGGCGGCCACAAAGATTAGCACTTGGTTAAAACCAACCGCTTATTATACAGTCTTTATCCCTCCTTGGCACTTACTTCATCGGCAGTTTAGCGGAAAGGTGCCGGATCGCCTGCGCCTTCACGGATCACTTCCGGTGAGGATTCGGTCAGGTCGATCACCGTGGTCGGCTGCTGGCCCAGGAAACCGCCGTGGATCACCAGATCAACCTGTTTGCCCAGGTGTTCGCTGATCTCTTCCGGATCGGATTCGGCAAAATCATTGCCTGGCAACATCAGGGTGGTCGACATCATCGGCTCATTGAGTCCTTCCAACAGCGCCAGAGCGATCGGGTTGGACGGTACGCGCAGACCGATGGTTTTACGTTTGTCATTCATCAGGCGGCGTGGCACTTCTTTGGTCGCTTTCAGAATGAAGGTGTAATGGCCCGGTGTGTTGTTCTTGATCAGGCGAAACGACGAGTTGTCGACGAAGGCATAGGTCGACAGTTCGGACAGATCGCGGCACATCAGCGTGAAGTTGTGGTTACCATCCAACTGGCGAATACGGCAGATACGCTCCATCGCCGTCTTCTCTTCAAGCTTGCAGCCTAGCGCATAGCCTGAGTCGGTGGGATAGACGATCACGCCGCCCTTGCGCAGCACCTCTACGGCCTGAGTGACCAGACGCGGCTGCGGGTTGTCCGGGTGAATATAAAATAACTGGCTCATTGTAACTCCTGAAAATGCTGCACGCACACAACAACGCCCGCGTTAAATCAACTATACCCGTCGTCTTTCAAGCCGCAGCGTTGTTACCTGCACTTACTCACCCCAGTCACTTACCCAAAAGTAAGCTCCTGGGGATGAGTAAGCTTGTCGCCTAGCTGCGACTTGAAATCCATAGGGTATATTGGGCTCTATTGTATTCTATTGAGGTTGTGGCCAATCACGCCACACCGGCTCAACGCCACCGGGTAACCACAGTTTGCGCCCCAACTCAATCCACGAACAGGGCTGGTGAAAATCAGAGCCCTGCGACGCCAATAATTGATAGTCCTGCGCATATTTTGCCAACACCGTGCGTTCATGGGGGGCTTGCTGACACTGCGCCACTTCCATCGCATCGCCGCCATGTTCGGCAAAATAGGCCAGCAGGCGCTTGAGCCACTTGGCTGTCAGATCGTAACGGCCCGGATGCGCCATTACCGCTTGACCGCCGGATTGATGAATGACATCAATGGCTTGTTCTATTGTACACCACTGCGGCGGAACATAGCCGATTTTCCCTTTGGCGAGATACTTCTTGAACACCTGCGCCATGTTGTCGGCCATACCAAGCTGTACCAGAACACGGGCAAAATGCCCCCGGGTTACCGCCCCATCACCCGCCAACTGTTGCGCGGCGGCATAGGCATCGGGAATGCGCGCCTTCGCCAACCGAACGCCAATTTCTTGCGCACGCAAATTACGGCGCTCGCTTTGTTCGGCCAACAGTTGTAACAACGCAGGATGGGCAGTATCGATCCCCAGCCCGACAATATGGATCTCATGGTTTTCCCACAGCGTAGAAATCTCCACACCGTTAACCAGTTGCAAGGGCAAGGCAAGTTCGGCAATCGCCGCTGCGGCCTCGGCCAATCCGTTGGTCGTATCGTGATCGGTAATAGCCAGCACGCCAACACGCATCTCAACGGCACGCTGCACCAACTGAGTCGGGGTCAAATAACCGTCCGAAGCGGTGGTGTGGCTGTGGAGATCGTACAGGGTAAAAGCGGAGGGTTGTGGGCTGCTGTCTGTCAAAAGAGATGTCCTGCGATGGCTTGGCTTTCTATCATACCCGCTATGGTTGGCCGGACGGAAATCTATTCTGCCGATGGCCCACCCAAAAGATTATACATTTCACACGGGTTGCTAACATATTGTGCAAAAAGGGAGTTGACATTGCCCTCTCGTTCCAGTTAACTAGTACACAAGTTCACGGTAGTGGCATTGACCGTGTTAGATGAAAAAGCTGGATGACAAAACAGAGAGCATAATGATGACTAAGCACACTTCTCTTCTTCGCTGGTGGCGTACTTCCCAATCAAGGGTCGAGTAATCACGCATACCTGTCATCTGACACTGCAGATTCCCTAGGCCCGCTCATCATAGCGGGCTTTTTTATGGATAAGAGTTAACTGGAACGACCGAAGATGAACCTGAAACCACAGCTTAAACTACTGACGGCACAAGCCGGTTACCGCAGCGACCCAACGGCGATTTTTCATCAGCTGTGCGGCGCTCGCCCTGCCACCCTGTTGCTGGACTCGGCGGAAATCAACAGCAAGCAGAATCTGAAAAGCCTGCTGATTGTCGACAGTGCCCTGCGCATTACCGCATTGGGTCGCCAGGTCAGCCTGCAAGCGCTTACCGCCAACGGAGCGGCTCTGCTGCCGCTGTTGGATGAAGCCTTGCCTGCCGAAGTACAGATCCAGGCTCGTCCAAATGGCCGTGAATTAACCTTCCCGGCGATTGATACGGTACAAGACGAAGATGCCCGCCTGCGTTCATTGTCGGTATTTGATGCGCTGCGCACTATGCTGACGCTGGTCGATGCCCCTGCCGATGAGCGTGAAGCCATGTTGCTCGGCGGCCTGTTTGCCTATGACCTGGTGGCCGGGTTTGAAGACCTGCCAGAGCTGCGCCAGGACCAACGCTGCCCGGACTTCTGCTTCTATCTGGCAGAAACGCTGCTGGTGTTGGATCACCAACGTGGCGTGGCTCGTTTGCAAGCCAGCGCATTTACCGGCGACGCGGTTGAAACCCAGCGTTTGCAACAGCGCCTTGAGCAACTTCAGGCTCAATTGCAACAGGCCCCGGTCGCCATTCCTCAGCAAAAGCTCGAAGATATGCAGTTAAGCTGCAACCAAAGCGATGAAGAGTATGGCGCGGTCGTCAGCCAGTTGCAGCAGGCCATCCGCCACGGAGAAATTTTCCAGGTGGTGCCTTCACGTCGCTTCTCACTGCCTTGCCCTAACCCGCTGGCGGCTTACCAGACGCTGAAGGAAAACAATCCAAGTCCTTATATGTTCTTTATGCAGGACAATGAATTCACGCTGTTCGGTGCCTCACCGGAAAGCGCATTGAAATATGAAGCCACCAGCCGCCAGATCGAAATCTATCCGATTGCCGGTACTCGCCCGCGCGGACGCCGTGCCGATGGTTCGCTGGATTTGGATCTCGACAGCCGCATCGAACTGGAAATGCGCACCGACCATAAAGAACTGGCCGAGCACCTGATGCTGGTCGACCTGGCCCGCAACGATCTGGCTCGCATCTGTGAAGCTGGCAGTCGCTACGTTGCCGACCTGACCAAGGTTGACCGTTATTCCTTCGTGATGCACCTGGTTTCCCGCGTGGTCGGCAAACTGCGTGACGATCTCGACGTACTGCACGCCTACCAGGCCTGTATGAATATGGGCACGCTGAGCGGCGCACCTAAAGTGCGCGCCATGCAGCTGATCGCCGCCTCTGAAGGCACCCGCCGTGGCAGCTACGGCGGCGCGGTAGGTTACTTCACCGCTCACGGCGATCTCGATACCTGTATTGTCATCCGTTCTGCCTATGTCGAAGACGGTGTTGCCACCGTGCAAGCCGGTGCCGGAGTGGTTCTGGATTCTGTTCCTCAGGCGGAAGCCGATGAAACCCGTAACAAGGCACGTGCCGTGCTGCGAGCTATCGCCAGCGCGCATCAGGCCAAGGAGATTTTCTAATGGCCGATATCTTACTGCTCGACAACGTCGACTCCTTTACCTACAACCTGGTCGATCAGCTGCGTGCCAGCGGCCATCAGGTCGTGATTTACCGTAACCAGATTGCTGCCGAGATCATCATCGCCCGCCTGCAACAGATGGAGCAGCCTGTCTTGATGCTGTCACCAGGCCCAGGTACTCCAGCCGACGCCGGCTGTATGCCTGAACTGTTACAGCGTCTGCGCGGCCAGTTGCCGATTATCGGGATCTGCCTCGGCCATCAGGCGATTGTGGAAGCCTATGGCGGCCACGTAGGTCAGGCAGGTGAGATCCTGCACGGCAAGGCGTCTGCTATTACTCACGATAATCAGGGGATGTTTGCCGGTATGGCCAACCCGCTGCCGGTCGCCCGCTATCACTCGCTGGTTGGCAGCAATATCCCGGAAGGACTGACCGTCAATGCCCGCTTCGGCGACATGGTGATGGCAGTGCGTCACGATGAACACCGCGTATGTGGTTTCCAATTCCATCCAGAATCCATTCTGACCACCCAAGGCGCACGTTTGCTTGAGCAGACTTTGGCCTGGGCGCTGGCGAAATAATTGAGAGGAAACGACTATGCAACCTATTCTTGAAAAACTGTATCGTTCGGAATCGATGAACCAGGAAGAAAGCCAGCAGTTGTTCAGCGCGATCGTGCGCGGCGAGCTGGAACCTAGCCAACTGGCAGCGGCACTGATCAGCATGAAGGTCCGCGGTGAGCGCCCGGAAGAGATCGCCGGGGCAGCCAAGGCATTGTTGGCCGATGCCCTACCGTTCCCGCGCCCAGACTATGCCTTCGCGGATATCGTCGGTACCGGCGGTGATGGCACCAACAGCATCAATATCTCCACGGCCAGCGCCTTTGTTGCCGCCGCCTGTGGGGTCAAGGTTGCCAAACACGGCAACCGCAGCGTCTCCAGCCGTTCCGGTTCATCCGATCTGTTGGCCGCTTTTGGGATCCGCCTGGATCTGCCTGCGGAAGAATCCCGCAAGGCGCTTGACGACCTGGGCGTGTGTTTCCTGTTTGCACCGCAGTATCACACCGGTTTTCGTCACGCGATGCCGGTACGCCAACAGTTGAAGACCCGCACGGTGTTCAACGTACTTGGGCCGTTGATTAACCCGGCTCGCCCCCCGTTGGCATTAATCGGGGTCTACAGTCCGGAGTTGGTGTTGCCAATCGCCCAAACCCTGCGCGTGCTGGGTTATCAACGCGCCGCGGTCGTACATGGTGGCGGCATGGATGAAGTGGCGATCCACACCACCACTCACGTAGCCGAGTTGAATAACGGCGAGATCGAAAGCTATCAACTGACGCCGAAATCCTTCGGTTTGGACAGTTATCCGCTGGGTTCCCTGCTGGGTGGCTCACCGGAAGAAAACCGTGACATTCTGGCAAGGTTGTTACAAGGTAAAGGCGAGCCAGCGCACGCCGCGGCGGTTGCCGCCAACGTCGCGCTGTTGCTGAAACTATTCGGACAGGAAGACCTGCGCCACAACGCGCAGCAGGCATTGGACATGATCCACAGTGGGCAGGCTTACCTGCGTGTCACTGCTTTGGCAGCAAGAGGATAAATGATGCAGGAAACCGTGCTCAACAAGATTGTTCGTGACAAAGCGCAGTGGGTCGCGGCACGCAAGCAACAACAACCATTGGCCAGCTTTCAGAACGACATCACGCCAAGCGGCCGTAGCTTCTATCACGCGCTGCAGGGCACCAGAACGGCATTTATTCTCGAATGCAAAAAAGCCTCTCCTTCCAAGGGGCTGATCCGCGAGAATTTTGACCCGGTGGAAATCGCCTCGGTGTATAAGGATTTCGCCTCGGCGATCTCGGTGCTGACCGACGAAAAATACTTCCAGGGCAGTTTCGATTTCCTGCCACTGGTGAGCAAAACCGTGACCCAACCGGTGCTGTGCAAAGACTTTATGATCGATCCTTACCAGATCTATCTGGCTCGTCATTATCAGGCTGACGCGATTTTACTGATGCTGTCGGTACTGAATGACGAGCAATATCGCCAACTGTCTGCGGTGGCACACAGCCTGAATATGGGCGTGCTGACCGAAGTCATCAGCGAAGAAGAATTACAGCGCGCGATACAGCTCGAAGCCAAAGTGATTGGCATTAACAACCGCGATCTGCGCGATCTGTCTATCGATCTGGATCGCACCCGCACCCTGGCTCCGCGTGTGCCACATGGCGTAACGGTGATCAGCGAATCCGGCATCAACAACTATGGTCAGATCCGTGAGCTGAGCCGCTACGCCAACGGCTTCCTGATCGGCAGTGCGTTGATGTCAGAAAGCAATCTGCGTAGCGCAGTGCGCCGCGTGATCCTGGGCGATAACAAAGTCTGTGGCCTGACCCGGCCACAGGATGCTGCCGCAGCCTATCAGGCCGGTGCCAACTTCGGTGGTTTGATCTTCGTTGGCCGCTCTCCGCGTAACGTGGATATTGCCCGCGCCAGGGAAGTGATTGCCGGTGCCCCCTTGAAATACGTTGGCGTTTTCAGTGATGCACCGGTCACCACGGTAGCGCAAACTGCTGAACATCTGGGCCTGTATGCGGTGCAACTGCACGGTGCGGAAGATCAGGATTATATCAACGCTTTGCGCGCCGAACTGCCCGCCAACTGTCAGATCTGGAAGGCCTTGAGCGTGAAAGACAGCCTGCCTGCCCGCGATCTGCAACACGTCGATCGTTATCTCCTCGATAACGGCGCAGGCGGTACCGGCATTCGCTTCGACTGGTCGGTTTTGCAGGGCCAGACGCTGGACAACGTGATGCTGGCCGGTGGCCTGAGCGCCGATAACTGCGTAGATGCAGCCCTGCTGGGCTGCGCGGGCCTCGATTTCAACTCTGGCGTAGAGAGCCAACCCGGCATCAAGGATGCCGAGCGTCTGGCGGCGGTGTTCCAAACCCTGCGCGCCTACTGATTGCGAACCTCATTTAACGGATAATAACGGGAAAAATAATGACGCTGCTTAACCCTTACTTCGGCGAATTTGGTGGCCAATATGTGCCGCAAATTTTGATGCCAGCACTGAAACAACTGGAAGAGGCCTTCGTCAGCGCCCAGCGTGACCCAGAGTTCCAGGCAGAATTTATCGATCTGCTGAAAAACTACGCGGGCCGCCCAACGGCACTGACGCTGTGCAAAAACCTGACAGCCGGGAGTAAAACCAAGCTCTATCTGAAGCGTGAAGACCTGCTGCACGGCGGTGCCCACAAGACCAACCAGGTATTGGGCCAGGCGTTGCTGGCTAAACGCATGGGCAAAACCGAGATCATCGCGGAAACCGGTGCTGGTCAACATGGTGTGGCCTCTGCATTGGCCTGTGCTCTGCTCGGTCTGAAATGCCGTATCTACATGGGTGCCAAGGATATTGAACGCCAGTCACCTAACGTATTCCGCATGCGCTTGATGGGGGCTGAAGTGATCGCGGTACACAGCGGCTCTTCCACGCTGAAAGATGCCTGTAACGAAGCGCTGCGCGACTGGTCTGGCTCTTACGAAAAGGCCCACTACATGCTGGGTACTGCCGCAGGCCCACACCCGTTCCCGACCATCGTGCGTGAATTCCAGCGCATGATCGGCGAAGAAACCAAAGCCCAGATGCTGGAGCGTGAGGGTCGTCTGCCGGATGCCGTGTTGGCCTGCGTTGGCGGTGGTTCCAACGCCATCGGCATGTTTGCCGACTTTATCGACGATACCAGCGTTGCTCTGATCGGTGTCGAACCTGCCGGGCTGGGGATCGAAACCGGCCAGCATGGTGCGCCATTGAAACATGGCAAGGTCGGGATCTACTTCGGTATGAAGTCACCGATGATGCAAACCTCTGAAGGCCAGATCGAGGAGTCTTACTCCATCTCCGCCGGTTTGGACTTCCCTTCCGTTGGCCCGCAGCACGCCTATTTGAACAGCATCGGCCGCGCAGAATACGTGTCGATCACCGATGATGAAGCTTTGGAGGCTTTCAAGGAGCTTTCCCGCCACGAAGGGATTATCCCGGCGCTGGAATCTTCCCATGCCCTGGCGCACGCGCTGAAAATGATCCGTGAAGAGCCGCAGAAAGAACAGATCCTGGTGGTTAACCTGTCCGGCCGCGGCGACAAAGACATATTTACTGTTCACGACATTCTGAAAGCACGGGGAGAAATCTGATGGAACGTTATCAGCAGCTGTTCAAACGGTTGGAAACCAATCAAGAAGGCGCCTTCGTGCCGTTTGTCACCCTCGGTGACCCAAACCCGACGCTATCGTTACAAATCATCGACACGCTGGTGGAAAACGGCGCAGACGCCTTGGAACTGGGGATCCCCTTCTCCGATCCTTTGGCCGATGGCCCAACCATTCAGAGTGCAGCACTGCGTGCCTTTGCTTCCGGCGTTACGCCAACGCACTGTTTTGAAATGCTGGCGGCGATCCGTCAGAAACACCCTGATATTCCGATTGGCCTGCTGATGTATGCCAACCTGGTATTCCACGGCGGTATTGATGAGTTTTATCAGCGCTGTGCGCAGGCTGGCGTGGATTCGGTGTTGATCGCAGATGTGCCTTTCGAGGAGTCCGCACCTTTCCGCGCGGCGGCGACTCGCCACGGTATTGCGCCAATCTATATCTGCCCACCTAATGCGGATGAGGATTTACTGCGTGAAATCTCCTCCCATGGCCGGGGTTACACCTACCTGCTGTCACGCGCCGGGGTGACCGGGACGGAAAGCCGCGCCCAGCTACCTTTGCACCATTTGATCAACAAGCTGCGCGAGTATCATGCGGCACCACCGCTGCAAGGCTTTGGTATCTCTGAACCTTCACAGGTCAAAGATGCATTGCAGGCCGGTGCAGCTGGGGCGATCTCCGGCTCGGCTATCGTGAAAATCATCGAGCAAAACCAGGCACAACCGGCGGAAATGCTGGCTAAGCTAGGTAAGTTTGTTCGTGAAATGAAGGCCGCAACCCGCGTTTAATCCCTCTCATCCTCGATCATCGGATACAGATTGTCTGTGTCCGATGATAACGTCTTGTTTACCCTCAAGCTTGCCGCAGTTATTTTCGCAAACAATTTGAACAAACCCGCATCCTGCCCCACAATCATAGAGGCCGCTCTCTATTCGGTGGTTCAGTGCATATGATCCGTTAGCTGATTGAAATCAGCCTGTAGTATCAACAATAACATTTGCAAGGAGAGTCATTTATGAAGCTATTTAAAACCCTTTCGGCGCTGTGCATGGCGGGTATTTTGGCTATGGCAGTTTCTGCCTGCGCGCCAACGGCAAAATCCGAAGGCACTGGCGGCTATATTGACGATACGGTCGTCACGACCAAAGTGAAGTCTGCACTGTTAGCGGATAAAACCATCAAATCCACTGAGATCAGTGTCGAGACCTTTAAAGGCAAGGTTCAGCTCAGCGGTTTTGTCAGCTCTAGCGCCGATGCTAATCGCGCAGTTCAGGTGACTCGCGGCGTGGCGGGTGTGAAAGCGGTAGAAAACGATATGCGCATCAAGTAACTGAAGAGGGAGGCGCCGAGCAGCGCCTCCTTATTGCGGGCTGGCTTAGAAGCGGTAACCCGCACCAAACATAAACACCCACGGATCCAGACGAGTATCGATACTCTGATGTTGATCGCCAGCGTCGAAGCGCACCTTGGTCTCGATATTCATCCACCAGACCGACATGTTCAGCATCCAGTGTTCATCCAGGTTGTAATCCAGACCTGCCTGCCCGGCCACACCCCAGGAATTTTTCAGATCCAGGTTGCTAAGACCCGCATCCTTACCGTTGTCGTTGAATTTCTCATCGAAGAACATGGTGTAGTTAACACCGATACCCAGGTAAGGACGCAGTTTGTCCTGCTTTTCGCCAAAGTAGTACTGTGCCATCAGCGTTGGTGGCAATTGACGAACTGTTGCAATATCTCCGTTGACAGCTGGGCCACCCAGAGAAACTTTATGGCGGAACGGGGTCGCGGCCAGCAATTCAACGCCGATATTGTCCGTTACCATGTAACCAAAAGTCAGACCCAGCTGAGTGTTGTTATTGGCGTTGAAAGACCCTTGACCTAAAACGTTGTCCGAACCCGCATTTGGACGAACTGTTGCAGTACCTGCACGGAACAGGAAATCACCCGCTTGATGCGCACTTGCAAACATAGGAGCCATCAGAGCCCCTAACACCACCAGAGTTGTCTTTTTCATTATCCATTCCATTTGTGTGGTTTATAGTCCCGACGAATATACCTATTAACAGGTATTTATGATCCAATCGAGATCACATCTTAAGTGTAAAAATTTAAATTCCCACCAAAAACAAAGCCACCTAAGGTGTTAATAAATCGATAATTGATCTGAATCAATAAACGCCTTTTGTTGCATATTTGATGCAAGTTTAAAAATCAGTTGCTAAAAAAAATAGCGCTGAGTAATTTCTTTATTCCTGTTGGTTTTGGTTGGTGGCCGGTAAGGAGTCGGTGGCAATCAAGATGAGCGAAATTCAAAATCCCTGTACCAGCTGTGGCGCCTGCTGCGGTTATTTCCGAGTATCATTCTATTGGGCCGAAGCGGAAGATGGTGGCGGCGCGGTGCCTATTGCGGCAACCGAACCCTTGAGTCCTTTTCTGCGTTGTATGCAGGGGACCAACAGTAAATCCCCGCGTTGCACCTCGTTGATCGGTGAGATTGGCCAGGCGGTTTCCTGTTCGATCTATCTCAATCGCCCTAGCCCCTGCCGTGAGTTCGATCAATCCGGGGAAAATGGCCTACGTAATGAAGCCTGCGATCGGGCCCGTGAGCGCTACGGTCTGCCCCCCTTGCCGGTTCCGCTGCCATTATCGCTGGCAGAGACCATAATCGCCCAAGAAATCAGCACGGTGCCATTCACGGGGTGCCACAGCGGCGCAGAACAGGGTACAATCGCCCACTAATTTATTATGTCCCCCGACGCCAAGGAGTTTGCATGCCAATCACGGCCAACACGTTGTACCGTGACAGTTTTAACTTTTTCCGTAATCAGGTTGCCAGCATTGTTCTGTTGGCACTGCTGACCGCGTTCATTTCTGTGCTGCTTAATCAGGCTTTCAGCCCCGATATCGAGCAGTTGAAGGTCCTGACCGCGACGGAAAGTGATTTGGCCTCCAACGCCGGTACCGGCATGGGGATCCAGGAAATCATTCAGCAAATGACGCCTGAACAGCAGATGGTGCTGTTGAAAGTGTCCGCCGCCGCCATGATTTCCGCTTTGGTGGGTAACGTGCTGCTGGTGGGGGGAATGTTGACGCTGATCCGCCTGGTTTCTGAAGGCCAGCGCACCAGCGCACTGCGGGCTATCGGGATTTCTGCCCCGCTATTGCCGCGCTTGCTGCTGCTGTTGTTTGTCTGCACCTTACTGACCCAGCTAGGCCTGACGCTGTTCGTCGTGCCCGGCGTGATCCTGGCAATCTCGTTCTCATTGGCCCCGGTGATTTCCGTTGCCGATGGGAAAAGCCTGTTTGCCTCGCTGAAATTGAGCTGCAAGCTGGCCTTTGCCAACGCCCGGGTGATCGTACCGGCGATGATGCTATGGTTGGCGGCCAAGCTGCTGGTGCTGTTTATGGTCAGCCACTTGTCGGTATTGACGCCGCACGTTGCCAGTGTGGTGTTGACCGCATTGAGCAACCTGGTTTCTGCCCTGCTGCTGATTTATCTGTTCCGCCTGTATATGCTGCTACGTGACAATGCGCCCGCTGCTGGTGTGTCCTTAGATAAAAGATAAACCGAGTCGGTTAACGATTAAGGGCACGCTGTTGGCGTGCCCTTTTTATTTACGCAACCGTGGCGGGTTCAGCCTGTTCCTTACTTTGTATCAGCTTGAGTGCCAGATAGAGGTCGGGTACCAGGATTAGATCCTTATCGCGCCCCACCTGATTGATGCGGAACCAACGGGTTAACTCGGTACGCCGCCCTGCCAGCACCAGCTTTACATTACGCTGTAACAAATCACGCTTTAGCTCATCAATCGCGGCCAGCACGCTAATATCCGCATGGGTAAAGCTGGCCACCGCATCCACCACCACCCAACGCGGCTGGAACGGCGTGCTATCGACCAGATTAAGAATGCGCCGTTTGAAGTAGGCCACATTGAAATAGGTCAACGGCGAGTTAAAGCGGTACATCATCACGCCCTGCACCGCCTTCACCCCGTTGTTATTGCCCATTGAGTGGATCATGCCTTCCTCGTTGACCCCCAGCAGTTGCTCCGTTGGGCGGAATACGGTGCGCAGAAACTGCATCAGGCCAAGCAACACCGCCAAGCCAATACCGCTGATCACCCCCACCAGCAGCACGCTGATAAAGGTAAAGGCCGCCAGATAAAACGCCTGCGTATTGCGCCGACGCAAAATCCAGATGCCACGAATATCGAGCAGCGACCACGCGGCATACATCAGCACCACGCCTAACCCGGCCACTGGGATAAATTGCAGCGGCGAAGTCAGGAACAACAGCACAATGCCGATCACGATGGCAGCAATAATTGATACCAGCTGGCTTTTGCCACCGTTGGCATCGTTTACCGCAGTACGCGAATCCGCTCCGCTGATAGCAAACCCTTGCGACAGCGCGGAGACGATGTTTACCAGCCCCAGCGCACGAAATTCCGCATCGGCATTCACTTCGTAGCCATTTTTTGCCGCAAAGCTGCGCGCCGTAAGCATCATGCTGACAAAGCTGACCACCGCCAGGTTGAGCGCCGGGATCACCATGTCACGCAGCAATCCTGGCTGGAAGTCCGGCCACTGGACGATAGGCAACATCCCGCTGAAGCCCCCCACGGTAATGATGCCGTGTTGCTGCAAATTTCCCGCCCAGGTGATGAAGGCGACCAGCACGATGGCAAACAACGGTGCTGGCCAGTTAGGCCGCAGCTTTTTAACCCCCACCAGCATCAGCAAGGTCAGCAAAGAAATCCCCATCGTCAGGCCGTCACTGTGCAACAGATTGCCGGGTAAGGCATAGATACGTTCGATCAACTGTGCCGGGTGTACGCCGAACCCCAGCACTTTACCGATCTGATCGACGATGATGGTGATCGCTACCCCGTTCAGCAACCCACTGAGGATCGGGCGCGAAAGCAGATCCGCTAAAGCACCAAGCCGAAAGCGACTGGCCAACAGACACCAAGCGCCCATCATGGCGGTCATCATGATGGTCAGTTGCCAATGCAGCTCCATGCTGCCCGCGGCTAACGGAGTCACCACGGCGGCGATCACCGCGCAGGTTGCCGCATCCGGCCCGACAATCAGCTGCCGTGACGAGCCGAAAATGGCATAGGCGATCATCGGTAAAATACAGGAGTAAAGCCCGACCACCGGGCTGACGCCGGCCAGTTCGGCATAGGCGATCGCCACCGGGAGCGCTACTGCGGCAACCGACAACCCCGCACGAATATCCGGCTTCAACCAACTGCGTTCATATCCTAATAAATGCGTCAAACCAGGCGTCCACGCCCGGAGAGATTTCCACTGCATAGTTATTTTCCATGGTAAATAATGCGGCTATTATTATGCTTAATATGCGATGTAGGCCCTGCTGTTGCAAACGACCCACGATGACAATCGTAAGTTTATGCAAATTCTCCGGTTAACAGCAGAAATCTGGCAGGCAAACGCCGATAATCTGCACCTTCGCCCGGTACACAGATCGCGCCAAATCCGGTATAGTCGCCCGATGAACCTATGATGGATTGATTTATGAAGCAGTTTCTTGATTTTCTACCCCTAATTGTCTTTTTTGCATTTTATAAGCTCTACGATATCTACGTCGCCTCGGGTGCTTTGATTGTCGCCACCGCCTTGGCACTGGTCTTTACCTGGCTGAAATATCGCAAGGTCGAGAAAATGACGCTGATCACCTTTGCCATGGTGGCCGTGTTCGGTACCTTGACCCTGGTGTTCCACAACGATCTGTTTATCAAATGGAAGGTCACGGCCATCTATACCCTGTTCGCCCTGGCGCTGCTGATCAGCCAACTGGTACTGAAAAAGCCGCTGATCCAACGCATGCTAGGTAAAGAGCTGACCTTGCCGGATAAAGTGTGGAATAACCTCAACATTGCCTGGGCCCTGTTCTTCCTGGCCTGCGGCTTGGCCAATATCTATGTGGCCTTCTGGTTGCCACAGGACGTTTGGGTTAACTTTAAAGTGTTTGGCCTGACCGTACTGACGCTGGTCTTCACCCTGTTGAGTGGTGTCTATATCTACCGTCATATGCCAGAAGAGCAGAAGAAATAATGACCGAACAACGACCTTTACCTAGCGGCGAGCTGGTACTGCGCACGCTGGCCATGCCAGCTGATACCAATGCCAACGGCGATATCTTTGGCGGTTGGCTGATGTCGCAAATGGATATTGGCGGCGCGATCCTGGCCAAAGAGATTGCCGAAGGACGCGTGGTGACCGTGCGGGTTGACGGCATGACCTTTCTCAAGCCGGTCGCCGTAGGTGACGTGGTGTGCTGCTATGCCAACTGCATCCGCAGTGGCCGCAGTTCCATTACCATCAATGTGGAAGTTTGGGTCAAGAAGGTCTCTTCTGCCCCGATCGGCCAGCGCTACCGGGCCACGGAAGCGGTGTTTACCTATGTTGCGGTAGATGACAGCGGTAGCCCTCGTGCCCTGCCAGACGGTAAAATGAATTTCCACGTCGGCGAGTAAGCCGACACCAGATAGCAAAAAGGTCGCAATCGCGACCTTTTTTTATGGCAATATTGTGAAGCATCCGCAGTCTTATTCTACCGTCGACCCTTCCATTTTAAACACGATGGTCTTCGTCAGGTTCTGCGCGGCTTTGGCCTCATAGCGCCATTTACGCATCGCCAATTTCACTTCACGTTCAAAAATATTACGGGGTTCCGCAGACAGAATACGCACGTTAGTGACCCGTCCGTCGCTATCGACGTCGAACTGCACCTTGACCTTGCCTTCAATCTGCAATGCCGAGGCCCGCGTCGGATACATCGGTTTGCCAATACTCAAGGCTTTCGGCCCTAACTCGCGGGACGTTCCCGGCGCTGGTGCTGATGGAGCCTGTTTAACCGGGGCCTTGTCGATAGGCTTGGCCTCGGAGGGGTTATCGAATGGTGAAGGTTCCCGCACTTCGGTCTTCTTCACTTCGCGTTTGACCGGTTTCTCGACCTTCGGCTTCGGTTTTGGCTTCGGCTTGGGTTTTTCCGGTTCCGGTTTAGGGATGGCTACCGGCACCGGCGGTGGCGGCTCTGGCTCCGGGATCGGTTCCGGCTCAGGTTCAGGCTCGACCTGCGGCTCCGGTTCCGCCGCAGCCGGCGGTGGTGGTTCTGCCAGCGCAGCCATATTCACCATCATGACGCTGATAGGGGCATCTTCCTGCTTCGGCAGTTGCAACACTTCGTTGACGGAAGCGTAGAGCAAGGCGGCCACCAGGGCACTGTGCAAGCCAACGGAGAGGACAATTGGCACTGAAATTCGGCGAATAAGGAACATCTTGTTTAGCGGCATAATGATTCTGTTTCCTCTGGTGCGCCAAGTTTAAATGCAAATAGCAATCATATTCAATAACGAAAGACAAACTATCGCTTTAATCGGCATTATTAGGCGCTAAAACCAGCAAACTCATAGGGATATTAACCTTTAATTAGCTTTTTTTGGGCTTTATACACGGGTTGTTAACCTTTGCGTTGCGGCAATCGGCAATCGCGACACGTAGGGTGAGCGTTATTTTTATGCGGATTGCCATTCCCTTGCCACAGGTTTTGCGCTACTTTGTGGTTACCGTTCTATGGCAATGATTTTAAAGGTGAAATATGCTTTATCTGATCTACGCACAAGACGTACCCGGCTCGCTGGAAAAACGCCTGGCCGTTCGCCCCGCCCATCTGGCTCGTCTGCAGGCGCTGCGTGACGAAGGCAGACTCGTGGTCGCTGGCCCTAACCCGGCTATCGATAGCAACGATCCAGGTCAGGCCGGGTTTACCGGTTCTACCGTGATCGCCGAATTCTCTTCGCTGGAAGCGGCAAAATCCTGGGCGGCACAAGATCCGTACGTGGATGCGGGCGTGTACGGTGACGTCACGGTAAAACCGTTCAAGCAAGTATTTTAAGCAAAAAAAAGCCAGCACGGAGTGGCTGGCTAAAGTGGGTTCTTCGAGGGAATATCTTTATGCGTTAAAGATACTCGCCGTGCGGGCAGGCCGCCATCTATCGATGCGATAGGTTAGCCCTTGCGATCCGTCTCGTTAAGAACCCACTTTTGCAGATCGCCGAACATCTCTTCCCATTCCTGCTGGTCGATATCCATAAAACCGAAGAAGCGCAGCATAAAAGCGCCTTCGGTGGCCAGAAAGGCCAATCGCGCCTTCCTCCCTTGCTCTGTAGTCAAATCCAATCCGGCGATTCGGCTGCGATACCATTCTCGCGTGCTGTCCAGGTGCTCCGGCGTCTGGATTAACGTCGCCATCAGGCCGGCAGCCTTGGCGCTGGAAGCCTGATCCGAGCTGCGTGTGGCTTGCATATGCGCCTGGACGATGGTTAGTGGGTCCGGCTCACTGCCCGCAATATTGTCAAAAACTTGCTCATAGGCTTTTCCCCAACGGTCGAACATCGCATCGATAAGCGCATCTTTGCTACCAAAACAGTATTGCACCCCGCCCTTGGAAATCCCCATGGCCTTGGCCACCGAATCAATGGTTAGCCCTGCCGCTCCTTGGGTCGCCACAATCTCTTCTGCGGTGTCCAGAACCTTGTCACGATCGATACTCCGTTGACGGCCCATTGAGAAATCCTCTTTTCAATACGTACGTATGGATTTATATTAGTGCAGTATACCATCGCTACTAGCGGATGGTTGCCGTAAGGTGACGCAGCCGCGTCATCGGTTTACTAGGATACTCTGTTATGCACGCCCAAAACCGCTGGCTGATCCTGGCAATGATCTCCAGTGCGCTATTTTTAATCATTACCGATATGACGGTGCTTTACACCGCGTTGCCTCGCCTCACCCAGGCATTGGATGCCACTGCCTCGCAAAAACTGTGGATCGTTAACGCCTACCCATTGGTGGTTGCTGGCTTGCTGCCCGGCGCAGGTATGTTAAGCGATCGCATCGGCCATAAGAAAATGTTTATTGCCGGACTACCGGTGTTTGCCCTGGCTTCGCTATGTGCCGCATTCTCTCCCAGCGCCGAGCTGCTGATTGCCTCACGGGCTTTCCTGGCCGTCGGAGCTGCCATGATGATGCCCGCCACCCTATCTATCGTGCGCCACGTCTTCACCGATGAGCGTGAACGTGCGCTGGCAATCGGTATCTGGGCCGCAGTGGCTTCCGGTGCCGCCGCACTTGGCCCGGTGGTGGGCGGTGTTCTGCTGTCCTATTTCTGGTGGGGCTCGGTGTTTCTGATCAACGTCCCCGTGGTGATGCTGGTCCTGCCGCTGGCGGTCTATCTGATCCCCCGTTGCGGTGGGAACAGCCAACGCCCCTGCGACTTTATCAGTTCACTGCAGATCATGTTCGGCCTGGTGGCGTCGATCTATGCACTGAAAGAGCTGAGCAAACCCGCCTTCTCCCTGAGTGACTTCGCCATTGCCGCGGTGTTAGGTACGCTGTTCCTGACCCTGTTTGTCCGCCGCCAGCAACGGGCACAATACCCAATGGTCGATTTCTCGTTGTTCCGTAACCGCCTGTTTGCCAGCGGCGTCGGCGTGGCGATCGTCTCAATGATCGCGCTGGTCGGGGTTGAACTGGTGCTAAGCCAGCGGTTGCAGTTGGTGCTAGGCATGACACCTCTGCTGGCCGCGCTGTTTATTTTGCCCATTCCGGTCGCCTCGGCACTGGCTGGCCCGTTAGCTGGGGCTTTGCTACCGCGCTATGGCGAACGCTACATGTTGGTGGGCGGTTTTATTCTCACGGCCTTAGGCATTGCCGGTGTTGCCCTGTGGTATCAAGGCAACGTCATTATGCAGTTGGTCTGCCTGTTTGTGGTGGGCTTTGGCCTGGGCGGAGCCATCACCGCGGCCTCAACGGCCATTATGCTCAACGCTCCTGAAGACAAGGCAGGCATGGTTGCCGCGATTGAAGATGTTTCGTGGGAGTTGGGTGGCGTGCTAGGCATCACACTGCTAGGCGGATTGATGACGGCAGTTTACAGCCACAGCCTAGTGTTGCCAGCCAACCTGCCCGCAGGCGATCTCGCCTATGACAGCATTGATGAGGCGCTGCGGCTGGCGGGAGAAATGGGGGCAGACAGCGCAGCAAGGCTGACTCAATTGGCGAGAGGTGCCTTTGATCAGGCATTTATCGCTGTGCTGATCGCCGCCGCATTACTCACCAGCCTGAGCGCCGGTGTGCTAAAATTTGCTTTGCGCAAAAAGTCGCAGGATTGTTTTAACCGCTAAGGTTAAGTTTGCAAGACAACGGGTAAATTGGTTTGAACGATTGAATTGATGCTTACTATCGTCTTTAACCTTATGATAGATCCGGTTAACCTGTTTTGTATGGATATCACGTTAGATACTCGAAACACATAATCAGGAGAAGATTTTTATGGCAACGGCAAAGAAAACGACCAAGACTCATATCGGCCTGGACACCAAACAATCTGCAAAACTCTCTGAGGCACTGAACGCCTTACTGGCGAACTATCAGGTGCTGTATATGAACGTACGCGGCTATCATTGGAATATTTCCGGCCCGCACTTCTTTGAGCTGCACGTCAAGTTTGAAGAAACCTATAACGATCTGCTGACCAAGGTCGATGAGCTGGCAGAGCGTATCCTGACGCTGGGTTCACAGCCTCGTCACGCTTTTAGTGACTATCTGAAAACGGCAGACATCAAAGAAGACACCAATGTCACCGACGATAAAGGCACCCTGCGCGGCTTGCTGGATGGTTATGCCATTCTGTTGCAACAGCAGCGCGAGCTGCTGGCACTGGCCGCAGAGGCCGGTGATGAGGGCACCTCTTCGCTGATGAGTGATTACATCAAAGAGCAGGAAAAGCAGGTGTGGATGTTGAACGCCTACCTGGGTAAATAACTCAAACCTGTGAAGGGCGCGGCATGCTGCGCCCGTTTGTTTGTCAGATAACAAAACAGCCCATAACGGGCTGTTTTGCTGTTACCACTCGTAAGCCACGACAAACAGTAAGGCTCTGCGGTGCTGATCGTCCAAACGGCGACGAACCCGAATGATATGCCGATTGCTGCACGACTGGCGTTCTAACCAACGGTGCCTGCGCCTCTGGACCTGCCGTAACATCCTCCAGCGGCCCACTTCATTTCTACTGCGTCTCAATTTTCGTTCCCCACTAATGCCAACCGCGGGCATTATAGTCCTTTCAACGTATGATCCAAGCCGCCCGTTAATTCCTTTGTTGACCCTCCCTGCATAAAAAGCAGGTTTTTTATTTTCGGCAAGTCCCTTTGGTCAATCATTTTTATGTAACTTAACGACCGAGAAAAGGTTTCACCTTTGTTGTTCTGTGCGTACACTCATTATTGGTGGCTTACGAACGGAAATTTTTGCCTTTATGACAACCTTTTATACCGTAATTAGTTGGCTCTTGGTGTTCGGCTACTGGCTGCTTATCGCCGGGGTCACATTGCGCATTCTGATGAAACGACGCACCGTGCCTTCGGCCATGGCTTGGCTGCTGGTCATTTATATTCTGCCCTTGGTCGGTATCGTCGCTTATTTATCCTTTGGCGAATTGCACTTGGGCAAACGCCGTGCCGAGCGCGCCAAGGCCATGTGGCCCTCAACCGCTCGCTGGTTGAACGAACTTAAGGGAAGTAGCCGGATCTTTGCTACCGAGTACAGCGAAGTGGCCCGCCCGTTGTTCCAGCTGTGCCACCACCGCCAGGGCATTGATGGTGTCAAAGGCAACCAGTTACAGTTGCTGACCACCACCGACTCCACCCTGAACGCCCTGGTGCGAGATATCGAACTGGCGCGCCATAATATTGAGATGGTGTTTTATATCTGGCAACCCGGTGGGCAAGTCGATCAGGTGGCCGAATCATTGATGGCCGCCGCGCGCCGTGGCGTGCATTGCCGTTTGATGCTGGACTCTGCTGGCAGCGTGCAGTTTTTCCGCAGCCCTTACCCTGGCATGATGCGTAATGCCGGTATCGAAGTGGTGGAGTCACTCAAGGTTAACCTGTTCCGCGTGTTCCTGCGCCGCATGGACCTGAGACAGCATCGCAAAGTGGTGCTGATAGACAATTACATCGCCTACACCGGTAGCATGAATATGGTCGACCCACGCTTCTTCAAGCAGGATGCGGGCGTTGGCCAATGGATCGACCTGATGGCGCGCATGGAAGGCCCGGTGGCAACCACCATGGGTATCGTTTACGCCTGTGACTGGGAGATCGAAACCGGCAAGCGCATTCTGCCACCGCCACCCGACGTCAACGTCATGCCGTTCGAACAGGAAACTGGCCATACTATTCAGGTCATTGCCTCCGGCCCCGGTTTCCCGGAAGAGATGATCCATCAGGCACTGTTAACGGCGGTCTATTCCGCTCGTGAGCAGTTGATCATGACTACCCCCTATCTCGTGCCAAGCGACGATCTGTTACACGCCATCTGCACCGCAGCGCTGCGCGGCGTTGACGTCAGCATTATCGTCCCTCGCCAAAATGACTCTATGCTGGTGCGCTGGGCCAGCCGCGCTTTCTTCTCTGAGCTGTTGGAAGCGGGCGTGAAGATTTACCAGTTTGAAGGCGGGTTGTTACATACCAAGAGCGTGCTGGTCGATGGCCAGCTCAGCCTGGTCGGCACGGTCAATCTGGATATGCGCAGCCTGTGGCTGAACTTTGAGATCACGTTGGTGATTGACGACGGCGGTTTTGGTGCCGATCTGGCCTGTGTGCAAGATGATTACATCGCACGCTCGCAGTTACTGGACGAAAAACAGTGGCAAAAGCGCCCGTTCTGGCACCGCATCGTTGAACGCCTGTTTTACTTTTTCAGCCCGTTGCTGTAAAAGCGGCAACGAGCGTGGTTTAATAACCTCAAATCATTTGTTATCAGGATTTTTATATGGACTTGAATAATCGCCTTACCGAAGATGAAACGCTGGAACAAGCCTACGACATCTTCCTTGAACTGGCCGGCGACAATCTGGATCCAGCGGATATTCTGCTGTTCAATTTACAGTTTGAAGAGCGCGGCGGTGCCGAGCTATACGATCCGGCAGAAGATTGGCAGGAACACGTGGATTATGATTTGAACCCGGACTTCTTCGCCGAGGTCGTTATCGGCCTGGCGGACAGCGACGGTGAGCCAATCAACGATGTGTTTGCCCGCGTACTGATCTGCCGTGAGAAAGACAACAAGCTTTGCCACATTTTGTGGAAAGAGTAAGCCGGTTAGCGGTATAAAAAAACCTGCCAAATGGCAGGTTTTTTATTCCTCATCAACCCATTATAACGGGTCAACTTTCAGGCAGGATACCGCATGGCGGAAACTGCCTTCCAGCAGCGGACGCGTTACGGCGCATTCCGGCCCGGCAATTGGGCAGCGGGTACGGAACACGCAGCCTGAAGGCGGGTTGATCGGCGATGGCAGTTCCCCTTCCAGCAGTTGGATCTGCTTTTCCTTCTCCTTGTCAGGATCCGGCACCGGCACGGCTGACATCAGCGCCTTGGTATAAGGATGCTGCGGGTTATGATACACCTCATCATAAGTCCCCAACTCCACCGCATGGCCCAGATACATCACCAGCACCCGATCGGAAATGTGTTTGACCACCGCCAGATCGTGGGCGATAAAGATCAAAGATAACCCCATCTCGCGTTGTAGTTGCTGCAAGAGATTCACCACCTGCGCCTGGATTGAAACGTCCAGAGCGGAGACCGGTTCATCACAAATGATCAGCTTCGGCTCCAGGATCAAGGCACGGGCAATACCGATACGCTGACACTGTCCACCGGAGAACTCATGGGGATAACGGTTGATCAGGTTAGGCAACAGGCCGACCTTCAACATCATCGCCTTGACCTTATCCTTCACTTCCTGACGCGGCATTTTAGGGTTATAGGTGCGCAACGGCTCGGCGATAATCTCACCGATGGTCATACGCGGGTTCAGCGAGGCCAGCGGATCCTGAAAAATCATCTGGATATCGCTGCGCGTCTTGCGCCAATCGGCATCGCTCATGCCCAGCAGATCTTTGCCCAACCAGGCCACGCGGCCGCTGGTCGCCTTCACCAGGCCGATAATCGCCCGGGCAAAGGTGGACTTGCCACAGCCTGACTCACCGACTACCCCTAGCGTTTCACCTTCAAACAGGCGTACGGTAACGCCGTCTACTGCCTTGAGCGTTTTCGGAGCCTGCCAGAACCACTGTTTGTCATCATGAATATCGAAGTGAACTTTCAGGTCTGCGACTTCCAGCAGCACTCTTTTATCGGTTGCGGTCATACCAACGCCTCCACCGGCTTGAAACAGGCGCGCAAGCGCCCTTCACCAAACTGCTCCAATGGCGGAGCACTCGCGCACTGTTCCATCGCATGTGGGCAACGCGGTTGGAACGGGCAGCCTTTCGGCAACCGCAACAGATTCGGCGGGTTGCCGGGGATGGTCATTAGTGCTTCACCTTCGGCATCCAGACGCGGTACCGCATTGAGCAGGCCGATGGAGTATGGGTGGCTCGGATGGTAAAACACATCGCGGGCGCTGCCGTATTCCATAGTACGCCCAGCGTACATCACCAAGACCTTATTGCAGATCCCGGCCACGACGCCCAAATCATGGGTGATCATAATGATCGCCGTATTGAATTCACGCTTCAGTTCGTTCAGCAGCGTCATGATCTGCGCCTGTACGGTAACATCCAGCGCGGTGGTAGGTTCATCAGCAATCAGCAGCTTTGGCCGACACAGCAACGCCATGGCAATCATCACACGCTGGCGCATCCCGCCGGAGAATTCATGCGGATACATGCGCATACGCTTGCGAGCCTCTGGCATTTTAACGGCGTCCAACATGCGTACCGACTCTTCAAACGCTTCGCTTTTGCTCATTTTCTTATGCAGCATCAGCACTTCCATCAGCTGTTCGCCAACGCGCATATACGGGTTCAACGAGGTCATCGGGTCCTGGAAAATCATCGAGATCTCTTCGGCCCGCAACTTGTTCAGTTGTTTTTCCGGCAGATTGAGGATTTCACGGCCATTGAATTTTGCCGAGCCACCAATCCGGCCATTGCTGGCCAACAAGCCCATCAGCGCAAACGCCGTTTGTGACTTGCCCGAACCAGACTCGCCGACGATGCCCAGGGTCTCCCCCGCACGCAGGTCGAAGTTGAGATCGTTCACTGCGGTGACGTCACCGTCTGGCGTACCGAAGGTCACACGCAGATCTTTGACATCCAGCAGCAGACCATTTTGTGGTTGAGAATTATTGCTCATGGTTGCACTCCTTAACGATCTTTCGGGTCGAGGGCATCACGCAGGCCATCGCCGATAAAGTTGAAACAAAACAGAGTGATAACCAGGAAACAGGCTGGGAACAGCAGCAACCACGGTGAGACTTCCATCGAGTTGGCCCCATCGCTCAGCAAGGCGCCCCAACTGCTCAATGGCTCCTGAGTCCCCAACCCCAAGAAGCTGAGGAAGGATTCAAACAGGATCATGCTCGGCACCAGCAGTGAGGCGTACACCACCACCACGCCCAGTACGTTCGGCACGATATGCCGCAGGACGATATTACGGGTCGACACGCCACAGACCAGTGCCGCTTCGATAAACTCTTTACGTTTCAGGCTGAGCGTCTGCCCGCGCACAATACGTGCCATATCCAGCCACGACACCATGCCGATCGCCACAAAGATCAGCAGGATGTTTTGCCCGAAGAAGGTCACCAGCAGGATCACAAAGAACATGAACGGGAAGGAGTTGAGGATCTCCAGCAAACGCATCATTACCGAGTCGGTCTTGCCGCCCAGATAACCAGACAGGGAACCGTACAGAGTGCCCAACACCACGGCCACCAGCGCCGCAGCCACGCCGACCATCAGAGAAATACGCCCACCAATGGCCACACGCACCAGCAGGTCACGTCCTGAAGAGTCGGTACCAAAATAGTGCCCAGACTCCAGGTTTGGCGCGGCGGACATCATTGCCCAATCGGTGTCGTCATAAGCAAACTGCGACAACCAAGGGGCACAGATCACAAACAGGGTGATCAACGCCAACACAAACAGGCTGGTCACCGCCGCACGGTTATGCATAAAGCGGCGGCGAGCATCCTGCCACAGACTGCGCCCTTCAACTTCCAGCTTTTCGCTGAAGTTTTCCAGAGCTTCGCTGTTCTTTTTCGTCAACATCTTGCGTGCTCCAGCTTAGTAACGGATTTTCGGATCGATCACGGCATACAGCACGTCGACGATCGCGTTAAACAGGATGGTCAAGCCACCGACCAGAATGGTCAGGCTCAACACCAGCGAGTAGTCACGGTTCAGTGCGCCGTTAACGAACAGCTGGCCAATGCCCGGTAAACCGTAGATGGTTTCGATGACCATCGAACCGGTAATAATCCCTACAAACGCTGGCCCCATATACGACAGCACCGGCAGCAACGCAGGCTTTAACGCGTGGCGCAAAATGATACGACGCATCGGTAAACCTTTGGCACGGGCGGTACGGATAAAGTTGGAGTGCAGCACTTCAATCATCGAGCCACGGGTTATACGGGCGATACTGGCGATGTAAGCCAGAGACAGCGCCACCATCGGCAGGATCATGAACTTCAGCGCCCCACCGTTCCAACCGCCACCGGGCAACCATTTAAGGGTGATGGCAAAAATCAGCACCAATAACGGTGCGACGACAAAGCTGGGGATCACCACACCGGTCATGGCGAACCCCATCACCGTATAGTCCCACTTGGTATTCTGATTCAACGCAGCAATGACCCCTGCGCTCACCCCCAGCACCACCGCCAGTACGAAGGCGGCAAAGCCCAGTTTGGCCGAGACGGGGAATGAGGCTTTGACCAGGTCATTAACCGAATAATCTTTGTATTTGAACGAAGGGCCAAAATCACCTTGCGACAGCTGCACCAAATAATGGCCGTACTGTTTCCAGATCGGATCATTAAGGTGATATTTGGCTTCAATATTGGCCAACACTTCGGGTGGCAGCGCGCGTTCACCGGTAAATGGGCTGCCGGGTGCGAGGCGCATCATAAAGAAGGAGATGGTGATAAGGATAAATAGTGTCGGGATCGCCTCTAACAAGCGACGAAAGATAAATTTAAGCATTGCCCTAGCCCTGTGCTTCAGCCTGATAACGGCTTATAGTCTTGAAATGGGCCGGCGACCTGTGCCGCCAGCCCTTGCCGCATCAATGTTTGATGATGTACAGGTTTTTGTCGTAAACGTTATCCAGTGGATCTTTACCTGAATAACCACCCACGTAAGGTTTCACCAGGCGAGCATTCACATAGTAATAAAGTGGAACGATGGCAGAGTCTTTATCCAATTGCACTTCGGCTTTCTGATACAGCTCGGCACGCTCTTCTTTGGTTTTCGCTGTCAGCACGTTGCCCATCAGCTTGTCGAATTCTGCGCTCTTATAGTGCGGGGTGTTACTGCTGCTGTCGGACAGCATCATGTTCAGGAAGGAGCTTGGCTCGTTATAATCCGCACACCAACCAGCACGTGACACGTCATAGGTCCCCTGATGGCGGGTATCCAGGAAGGTTTTCCACTCCTGGTTCACCAGCTTCACGTCCACACCCAGGTTTTTCTTCCAGATAGACGCAGCGGCAATAGCCAGTTTCTTGTGCAGATCTGAAGTGTTGTACAGCAGTGAGAAGGTCAGCGGTTTGCCTGGGCCATAGCCCGCTTCTGCCAGCAGTTTCTTGGCTTCTTCGTTACGCTTGTCCTGAGACCAGCCAAACCATTCTGGCGGCGTCAACTTGGCACCATCGGTGTAAGGCGGTGTGAAGCTGTAGGCTGGCAGATCGCCCTGGTTCTTCACCTTGTTGACGATAATGTCGCGATCCATCCCCAACTTCAGCGCTTCACGCACGCGAGCATCGGTAAACGGTGCCTTCTGGTTGTTGATTTCATAGTAGTAAGTACACAGATACGGGTCGACGTGAACTTCGTTCGGGATCTCTTTTTTCAGCTTCTGGAACAGCTCGATCGGCATGTTGTTATAGGTCATGTCGATTTCGCCGGTGCGGTAGCGGTTAACGTCGGTCACTTCTGAAGCAATCGGCAGGAAGGTGACTTTATTAATGATGGTTTTCGCGTTATCCCAATACTCCGGGTTACGTTCCAGCACGATACGTTCGTTAACCACCCAGTCTTTCAGCTTGTAAGCGCCGTTGCTGACGTAGTTTTGCGGCAGGGTCCATTTTTCGCCAAACTTCTCTACCACTTCTTTGTTCACTGGCTTCATGGCGTAGTGCGGGGTCATTTCTACCAGATACGGGACCGGTTCGGTCAGCGTGACCTGGAAGGTATGATCGTCGATGGCTTTCACGCCCAGCGTCGATTTGTCTTTTTTACCGGCAATGATGTCATCCACGTTTTCCACGTGGGCATATTGCAGATAGCTGGCATAAGGAGAGGCAGTCTTCGGATCGACCAAACGCTGCCAGCTATACACGAAATCTTGTGCCGTTACCGGCTCACCATTTGACCATTTGGCATCTTTACGCAGGTGGAAGGTCCACACTTTAAAATCTTTGTTATCCCAGCTTTCTGCCACGCCCGGCACCACTGAACCATCCAGACTGTTGTTGGCCAGCCCTTCAATCAGATCGCGTGTCACGTTATTTTCCGGCACGCCTTCGATTTTATGCGGGTCAAGGGATTGCACTTCGGAACCGTTGTTTTTAACGATTTCCTGCTTATCCGCCAGCTGTACGCCCGCAGGCACTTCAGCCGCAAAGGCAGTTCCCACCGCAGTAAAACCTAGCGCCGCCATAATGCCTGCTGCCAGCAGGGACTTCTTCGTGATGTTGGTCATGTGTATAAACTCCAGTTTTTATTATCACAACTCCGTCGTGGGAGCTGCGTTGCCCGTTAACCGGGTGGTTGCTATGGCTGGACGCCGTGGAACAAACGGCGCTGCCTTTCCTGTGTATGCCCGGCCGCTATCACCACCGGTCATACCCTTCATTACTCTTTAATCAGGTAGAAATTTTTCAGATTGATATAGTCCTGCGGATCTTTACCGGTGAAACCGCCGACCCTAGGCTTGACCAGACGTGCACTGACCCGGTAATAGACCGGAACCAGCGCAGAATCCTTGTCCAGCAAGGTCTCAGCCTGCTGATAAATAGCGCTGCGCGCAGCGGCATCCGACGCTTGCAAGGTACTGGCCATCAGCGCATCGAACGCCGGGCTTTTATAGAAGAAGGTATTGTTGCTGCTGTTGGAAAGCAGCATGTTCAAAAACGCGCTCGGCTCATTGTAATCACCACACCAGGTGGCACGGGCTACATCAAACTGCCCTTCATGACGGCTCTGTAGCGACGTTTTCCACTCCTGGTTTTGCAGCGTGACCTGGGCACCGAGGTTTTTCTTCCACATCGACGCCGCGGCAATGGCTTGCTGCTTATTTTGATCGGAGGTGTTGTACAGCAGGGTAAACTTGAGCGGCTTGTCAGCGGTAAACCCGGCCTGTGTCAGCAGCTTCTTCGCTTCTTCGTTGCGTTGTTCCTGCGTCCACCCTGCCCATTCAGGCTGGCTGAAGTTGCCCCCTTCGGTAAAGGTCGGGGTAAAGCTGTAGGCCGGGATCTGGCCCTGGCCCATGATCTTGTTGGCGATGATGTCGCGATCCAGCGTCAATTTGACTGCCGTACGCACTCGCTCGTCGGTGAACGGCGCGCGCTGATTGTTGATCTCATAATAGAACGTGCACAGGTAAGGGTTAACGTGCAGTTGCTCCGGGATCTCACTCTTCATTTTGGCGTACAGATTCGGCGGGATGGCGCTGTTGGTAATATCGATTTCACCGCTGCGATAACGGTTAATATCGCTGACCTCGGAGGATAACGGCAGGAAGGTCGCCTGTTGGATCACCGTTTTATTATTATCCCAGTAGCTCGGGCTGCGCTCAAGGACGATACGCTCATTCACCACCCACTGTGTGATGCGATAGGCTCCGTTACCCACATAATTCTGCGGCAGAGTCCACTTGTCGCCAAACTTCTCCACCACGGACTGTTTTACCGGCCTCATCGAGGTATGAGAAAGCATGCTGACAAAATAAGGCACCGGTTCGCTAAGCGTCACCTGCAGCGTTTTATCGTCAACGGCGCTGACGCCAAGCGATTGAGCCGGTTTTTTACCACTCAGAATAGCGTCGATATTGTCGATTCTGGCGTATTGCAGATAGCTGGCATAGGGAGAGCCGGTTTTGGGATCCGCCAGGCGCTGCCAGCTATACACGAAATCTTGCGCAGTCACCGGGGAACCATCACTCCACACCGCATCTTTGCGTAGGTGGAACGTCCAGGTTTTATAGGCGTTATTTTCCCAGCTTTCCGCTACCGCCGGCGCAAGATGGCCATTGGCATCGGTGCTGACCAACCCTTCTAACAGGTTGAGGATAATATTGCTTTCGGGCGTGCCTTCAACTTTATGCGGATCCAACGAAGCGACTTCCGAACCGTTGTTAATCACCATGTTCTGAACGGGTGCCAGTTGCACACCAGCGGGAACGTCTGCTGCCTGCAAGTTTTGGCTGGCGCCCATCGCCAATACGGCGGCGATGATAACGGCTAACGGTCGGTGCTTCTTGGTGGACTGCATAGTTCAGGCTCCTTTTCTCTGCAAAGCAATAATTGTGAAATAGTTATCATGCGTTGATTTAAACGGATACCAGCAAGAATCATTCCTACTCGGCAAGCCAAAGCTAAGAAAATTCTTTCGAATAAGTTGCTCGGAAATTAGCAGAAGCAAAAATTCATAGCTAATAATTTTTACAGAAATGTTAAGCATTTCTCTTTTGTTGTCGCACCAGCCGACTGATACCCGTCATTTCCATCCGGTCAATATCGAGGTAATTACATGATTTTAATATACAATTTTCGCCATCTCTGCGCGTGATTTTTTACGTGGCCCAAAAGGCCCGCCAAAAGAAACATTCAGTTAACAAAATCACCATTCAGAGAATAAACACCTGCCTATGCGTGGTTAATCACTAATAACACCTGTGTGAAACGGAGACAAGCCCTACAGAATGATGTGATTAAATTAACACCAGTTTTCACCGTAGGCAGACAGAAAACCGCCATCACCCGGGTTTAAAAAGTGTAGAAAATAACATCCTGGTGCTTTATCGAGCAATAAAGTGAGATTTGTGCCACATGGTTGGGCAATAGAATGAAAAGCAGGCAGGTCATGCACTTTAATAAGGCATTGAATGAGATAATTTGAATGATTAAAAAATGATTTAAGCCGCGAACGGGGATATTCGCGGCATTTTCAGGCTATAACAGGCCGGGGAAAATGGCTTTAATTCCGGTGACAATAAATTCGATGCCCAACGCCATCAGCAACAGCCCCATGATGCGGGTAATGACGTTGATACCGGTTTGCCCGAGCAGGCGAACCAGCAACGGAGCCGCCCGGAATAATAACCAACAGCAGAAGGCGAACAATGCGATCGCCACGGTAAAACCTAACAGGTTCTGCCAGCTGTGGTAGCGGGAGCTCCAGACGATGGTGGAACTGATAGCACCCGGCCCCGCCATCAACGGCAGTGCCAAGGGCACGACCCCGATGCTTTCGCGGATCGCACTTTCCGACTTTTCTTGCTTGTTCTGTTTGTCTTCCCCCAGCTTACCGCTGATCATCGACATGGCGATGGTCACCACCAGGATGCCGCCAGCAATACGGAAGGAATCGATGGAAATGCCGAACATCCGCAGGATGCCCTCGCCCAGGAACAGCGAAGTCCACAAGATGATCGCCACCGACAGGTTAGCCGTCAGGTTGGTTTTGTTACGCCCGACCTCGGCCTGGTAGCTGGTCATGCTGATAAACACCGGCAAAATACCTACCGGGTTGACCAGCGCAAACAGGCCGACAAAAAACTTGATGTAGCCGGAAAAATCTAACAGAGATTGACCCACGAAAAACTCCGCATAAATATACCCGTCGTCTTTCAAGCTGCAGCGTTGTTACCTGCACATAGCTATTCGGCCCATCCGTGGGCCTCACCCCTTACGGGGCCGCTGTGTACAGCGTTCAAATCTGTTCCCGACAGATTTGTCACCCCAGTCACTTACCCAAAAGTAAGCTCCTGGGGATGAGCAAGCTTGTCGCCTAGCTGCAACTTGAAATCCATAGGGTATAGCTTTAAAAAAGAGACACTGCCGATGCGCGCTAATGTAATGGAATTACGCTAGCTAATCCATCCACCCAGACAGCATTTTTCCCTACTCCAACAGAATGTTACAAAACAATTCGCTATTGTTAATACCTTGTGTGTCGCCTGCTGTTATTTCGTGTATTCTCACCACCACCAAGCACTCAGTTGATAATTACTCTCAACAAATGAGAGCTGAAAGGTGTCAGCATGCGATTTTTATGATGTACATCACAAAATATCTACTCAGGAATAGTTAAGCTCTAAGTCGTAGTCAAAAGGTAGCACAAGGTATGGATACCGATTTCTGTCCCGCTTGCCTACTACCAACTTGCACTTGGTAAAGCTCTTTAAGTAAATCAGCAGTATGGGTCGCTAACTGCGGGAAAAGTCTCATCATTTAACAGACGCCTTCCCAGCAGATGTCTATACTAGTTCCTCGAACGGCTTATTTACTGAAAGAGTTTAACATTTATCAGGAGAGCATCATGGCTGTAACGAATGTCGCTGAATTGAACGAGCTAGTTGCACGTGTCAAAAAAGCCCAGCGCGAGTATGCCAACTTCTCACAAGAGCAAGTTGATAAGATCTTCCGCGCCGCTGCCCTCGCCGCCGCAGATGCCCGTATTCCTCTGGCTAAAATGGCCGTTGAAGAATCAGGCATGGGTATCGTTGAAGACAAGGTCATCAAAAACCACTTCGCTTCAGAATACATCTATAACGCCTATAAAGACGAAAAGACCTGCGGGATCCTCTCCGAAGATGACACTTTCGGTACCATCACCATTGCAGAGCCAATTGGCCTGATTTGCGGTATCGTCCCCACCACCAACCCGACTTCTACCGCGATCTTCAAAGCGCTGATCAGCCTGAAGACCCGTAACGGCATCATTTTCTCCCCGCACCCACGTGCCAAGAACGCCACCAACAAAGCCGCAGATATCGTGCTGCAAGCAGCCATCGCAGCAGGCGCACCGAAAGACATCGTCGGTTGGATCGACCAGCCAACGGTTGAACTGTCCAATCAGTTGATGCATCACCCAGACATCAACCTGATCCTGGCCACCGGTGGCCCAGGCATGGTTAAAGCCGCTTACAGCTCGGGTAAACCAGCTATCGGCGTTGGTGCCGGTAACACGCCAGTCGTGGTTGACGAAACTGCCGACATCAAACGCGTAGTGGCTTCTATCCTGATGTCCAAAACCTTCGACAGCGGTGTAATCTGTGCTTCTGAGCAGTCAGTGATCGTGGTTGACTCTGTTTATGATGCCGTGCGTGCACGTTTCGCTTCCCACGGTGGCTACATGCTGCAGGGCAAAGAGCTGAAAGCCGTACAGGATATCATCCTGAAAAACGGTGGCCTGAACGCCGCTATCGTTGGCCAGTCTGCACCAAAAATTGCTGAAATGGCCGGTATCAAAGTACAAGCCAACACCAAGATCCTGATCGGTGAAGTGAAATTGGTGGACGAATCCGAGCCGTTTGCTCACGAAAAACTGTCGCCTACCCTGGCGATGTATCGTGCCAAAGACTTTGAAGACGCCGTCAGCAAAGCAGAGAAACTGGTCGCCATGGGCGGTATCGGTCACACCTCTTGCCTGTACACCGACCAAGATAACCAGACTGCACGCGTCGAGTATTTTGGCGACAAAATGAAGACCGCGCGTATCCTGATCAATACCCCTGCTTCTCAGGGTGGTATCGGTGACCTGTACAACTTTAAACTCGCTCCGTCACTGACGTTGGGCTGCGGTTCCTGGGGTGGTAACTCCATCTCTGAAAACGTCGGTCCAAAACATTTGATCAACAAGAAAACTGTAGCGAAGCGAGCAGAAAACATGTTGTGGCACAAACTTCCAAAATCAATCTACTTCCGCCGTGGCTCACTGCCAATCGCGCTGGAAGAAGTGGCTACCGATGGGGCAAAACGCGCCTTCATCGTGACCGACCGCTACCTGTTCAATAACGGCTATGCCGATCAGATCACCAAAGTTCTGAAATCGCACGGTATTGAAACTGAAGTGTTCTTTGAAGTCGAGGCCGACCCAACGCTGAGCATCGTACGTAAAGGTGCCGAGCAGATGAACTCCTTCAAACCAGACGTGATCATCGCGCTGGGTGGTGGTTCACCAATGGACGCCGCGAAAATCATGTGGGTGCTGTACGAACATCCTGAAACCCACTTCGAAGATCTGGCGCTGCGCTTTATGGACATCCGTAAGCGTATCTACAAGTTCCCGAAAATGGGCGTGAAAGCGAAAATGATCGCCGTCACCACCACTTCAGGTACCGGTTCAGAAGTGACGCCGTTTGCGGTTGTGACCGATGACGCCACCGGCCAGAAATACCCACTGGCTGACTATGCTCTGACCCCGGATATGGCGATTATCGATGCCAACCTGGTCATGAACATGCCTAAGTCCCTGTGCGCCTTCGGCGGCCTGGATGCGGTGACTCACGCCCTGGAAGCCTACGTTTCCGTACTGGCCAACGAATATTCAGACGGCCAGGCGCTGCAAGCCCTGAAACTGCTGAAAGAATATCTGCCAGCCAGCTATCACGAAGGGGCGAAAAACCCGGTTGCTCGTGAGCGCGTGCACAACGCCGCGACCATCGCTGGTATCGCGTTTGCCAACGCCTTCCTGGGGGTTTGCCACTCAATGGCCCACAAACTGGGTTCTGAGTTCCATATCCCGCACGGTCTGGCCAACGCCATGTTGATCTCTAACGTTATCCGTTATAACGCCAACGACAACCCGACCAAGCAGACTGCATTCAGCCAGTATGACCGTCCGCAGGCACGCCGTCGCTACGCAGAGATCGCAGACCACCTCGGCCTGAGCGCTCCTGGTGACCGTACCGCGCAGAAAATCGAGAAACTGCTGGTATGGCTGGATGAAATCAAGGCAGATTTGGGTATCCCAACTTCGATCCGTGAAGCTGGTGTGCAAGAAGCCGACTTCCTGGCCAAGGTCGACAAACTGTCTGAAGACGCGTTTGATGACCAATGTACCGGTGCTAACCCACGCTATCCGCTGATTGCTGAACTCAAGCAAATCCTGATGGATACCTTCTACGGCCGCAAATTCAGCGAAGAGACCGAAGAAGAAGTGGTAGCGGCAGCACCTGTTGCCGCCAAAGCGGAAAAAAAGTCCAAGAAATAACCGTTCCCTGAATGGTCAAAACCCGCCGAAAGGCGGGTTAATGAGATGGTCA
>NZ_AYMQ01000004.1 GCF_000633355.1 Serratia sp. H1w | reverse complement strand
GGCTTTTTTCGGCAAAACGCTGCACAAGGCAGCATTTCTATCACTTTTCGTACTGGATGCGGCTGAATTCCTGGGAAAAACGATCCACCTGCTGCCAATCTGTATATTCCACTTCTTTACTGGTATCCGTCTCGCCACCGGTCATTTTCATAATCAGACGGATCATGACGCGGTCAATCCAGCGATAACGCGGATAACGCAGCGCGCCGGCAAACACGGCGCACTGCTTCGGCTGCCAAGGTGAGGACAATAAGAACTTGCGGGTGTAGGCATTGGTTTGTGGTGAACGCTTTTCCGGTTTGCGTGCCGTCAGGTTAACCGCGAAGAACGCACTCGGCATTTGATTCAGTTGCTCAGCATGCTGCTTCACAAACCGGTGTAAAGCCGTATTGAAATGCCCATAACGAATCGAAGCCCCGATAAGTACCTGTTGGTACTGCCCAAGCTCGATATTATCGGCCTGTTGCAGATCGATAACGTCGCAGCTCAGGGTCTCCTGCAACTTGTTAGCTATATAAGAAGCAATAGATTGAGTTTGTCCGTCGCGGCTCGAATAGAGAATCAATGCCTTCATGGCGTTACCCCTGTTATATACCCGTCGTCTTTCAAGCTGCAGCGTTGTTACCTGCACTTGCTCACCCCAGTCACTTACTAAAACGTAAGCTCCTGGGGATGAGCAAGCTTGTCGCCTAGCTGCAGCTTGAAATCCATAGGGTAGAAAGAATTACTCACGCCAGAAGGTCGGTGTGAAGAGAACCAGCAGCGTAAACACTTCCAGACGACCAAACAGCATGGTCAAGACCAGCACCCACTTGGCCGGTGGCGGCATGGTAGTAAAGTTATCGGCGACAACACCGAGGCCTGGCCCCAGGTTGTTAAGCGTAGCCGTTACCGCGGCAAAGGCTGAGAACTCATCCACACCGGTGGCAATAATGGCCAGCATGCTGACGATGAATACCAGTGCATAGGCGGAGAAGAATCCCCACACGGCTTCAAGGATACGTTCAGGCAACGCGCGGTTACCCAGCTTGATGGTGTAAACCGCATTCGGATGCACTAACCGTTTCAACTCTCGCGACCCTTGCAGATACAACAGCAAGATACGGATCACCTTCAAGCCACCGCCGGTTGAACCTGCACAACCACCGATAAAGGCAGAGCAGAGCAGCAGCATTGGCAGGAACAGCGGCCATTTGGCAATACTGTCGGTGGTGAAGCCTGCGGTGGTGGCCATTGATACGACCTGGAAGAAAGCCTGATTAAGGGTTTCCATGCCGCTTCTATATATACCGTGCCACCACAACACGACGGTACACACCGCCACCAAGGTGAACTGTACGGCAATAAACATGCGAAATTCTGGATCGCGCCAGTACACTTTCAAACTACGCCCGCTGAGTAAGGCAAAGTGCAGGCCGTAGTTACAGCCGGAGATCAGCAGGAAAACGGCGATGATGGTGTTGATGGTCGGACTGGCGAAGTAACCCACGCTAGCATCGTGCGTAGAGAAACCACCAATAGCGATAGTTGAAAAACTATGGCCGATAGCATCGAACACCGACATTCCGGCGCCCCACAACGCCAACGCACAGGCTACCGTCAGCAAGACGTAAATCAGCCACAGGGTTTTGGCCGTTTCGGCAATACGTGGACGCATTTTATTGTCTTTCAAGGGGCCAGGCATTTCCGCACGGTAGAGCTGCATACCCCCGACGCCGAGAATAGGCAGTATCGCGACAGCCAAGACGATGATCCCCATCCCCCCCATCCATTGCAGCATCTGGCGGTAGAACAAAATGGCTTTGGGTAATGAGTCTAACCCTACCAGGGTGGTCGCACCGGTGGTGGTTAAACCAGAGAAGGATTCAAAAAAGGCGTCCGTCAGAGAAAGGTTGGGCCGTTCGGAAAACAGGAAAGGCAATGCCCCCACGCTGCCCAACACGGTCCAGAACAACACCACGATGAGGAAACCCTCACGCGGTTTTAATTCATGCTTCTGTTTACGGTTTGGCCACCACAGCATCAAGCCAATGGTCACGGCCACAAAGAAGGTCTGGCTGAATGCCCGCCCCGCTCCGTCACGGTATATCAATGCCACCAGGCCAGGAATAAACATTGTCCCGGAAAACAGGATAACCAGCAGACCCACGATACGGGTTATGGCGCGAAAATGCATTTCAGCACGATCCTTAACAATTCAGTTGGTGGGGATTATTGCGATATAGGGACTAATTGCAAACTTCCGCGGCTGAGATCGCGTAATTTATTCCCGAATGCCTCAATGCCCGTGGCCGGTAACGCGAGATGCAACACCACGGCGGCACCATATTCCCCATGCACAATCTGCCCTTCACTAAGCTGTAGCAAATTTTCTATCAGCGCCAGCTGAGCATAGTCGCACTGCAAGGTATATTCGAGCTGCGGCACTTTATAGCTGACAACCAACTGCTTCAGTGCCTGTTGTACACCGCTGCCGTATGCACGCACCAAGCCACCGGTCCCCAGCTTGATCCCGCCATAGTAGCGCACTACCACTGCGGTTATTTCACCCATCCCACTGCCCATAAGCTGCGCCAGGATCGGCTTACCCGCAGTACCAGAAGGTTCCCCATCATCAGAGAACCCCAGTTGCTGCGAATCATCAGGCGCACCGGCAACAAAGGCCCAGCAGTGGTGCCGAGCCGTTGGATGCTCTTCGCGTATCTGCTGGACAAAGGCTTTTGCCGCCTCTACCCCGCAGGTTGGCGCCAGCAGCGTAATGAAGCGGCTTTTCTTTATCTCTTCGCTGACGCTGATCACAGCGCCAGGAATGGGGTAAGGCTGCATCAGGCCAGGTTCAGATCGCGCGTCATATTCTCAATACGCTTTTCATGGATCACGATATTGTCCTCAATGCGGATACCGCCGTAAGGTTTCAGCGCGTCGATGCGATCCCAGGCGAAGTGCTTACTGAATTCGCCACTACGCCAAGGGGCCAACAGGGACTCAATGAAATACAGGCCCGGTTCAATAGTCAGCACCATGCCAGGCTGCATAATACGCGTGCAACGCAGGAACGGATATTTTGCCGGAGCGGCAAGATGAGTGCCATTCTCATCCTGCATAAAACCTGCAGCATCATGCACTTGCAAACCCAGTGGATGACCCAGACCATGCGGCAAGAACGGGCAGGTAATGCCTTGTTCAACCATCGCCTCTTCACTGATGCCAGTGACCAGCTTATGATTTTTCAACAGCTTGGCGATACGTTGATGCATCTGGACATGATAATCCGTGTAGCGCACCCCGGCTTTCATGGTATCAATCAGCGCAAGCTGTTCACTATTAAGATCTTTCACCAGATGGGCAAACGCATTATCGCTCTGGCCCGCATAGGTGCGAGTCAGGTCGGCGGCGTAGCCATTGTATTCAGCCCCCGCATCGATCAGGAAGCTGCGGGCTTCGGCTGGCGGCTGATGATCCAGCTTGGTGTAATGCAGCACCGCCGCATGCTCATTCAGGGCCACGATGTTGTCATAAGGCACGTTGGTATCACGGTGGCCAGTGGCGGTCAGATAGGCCAGATTGATATCGAACTCGCTCATGCCTGATTGGAAGGCTTCATGAGCGGCGCGATGCCCCATCACCGCCGTTTTCTGCGCTTCGCGCATGCAGGCCAGCTCATAGCCGGTTTTGATTGAGCGACGGAAATCGAGGAAATTCAGCACCGCTTGCGGGTTGATGTTTTCGGCCGCAATACCAAGAGAGAGCGCGCGTTGCTGTGCATAACCGATATAGCCCACACGCTCGCGTTGCTGCGGCAGTTGGCTGGCGATATCGTCGGCATTGGCCAGCGGCAGCAGGTCGATGGATTTGGTCCAGAAACTGCTGGGCAGTGGTTCAACGCTATGCCAGTAATCCACCGGGGAGTAGAACCACAGCTTTGGTTTGTTAACGCCGTCCACCCACAGCCAGCAGTTCGGTACCGACGTTACCGGCACCCACGCTTTGAAGTTGGCGTTCACTTTAAACGGATAATGGTGATCGTCCAGGAAGACGCGTTGCAGTTCTCCTGAATGGATCAGCAACGCATCCAGTTTGTTACGCTCTAATACTTCACGAGCTCGTTGTTGCAGTGTTGCCAGGTGGTCGTTGTACAAAGAAGCCAGCGTTTCCATCACAATACCCTTATGCCTCAGAACGGAATGAGCCATCTTAACACACTGATCCCATGCTCCAACCCCATCTCCTCTTGCATGAGGCCTGCTTCGCAAACCACTGCAACCAGATTACATCCTTGCGCAACCTGACAAAGTTTGCCGATAGACACATAAAAATAACTTGATTTTTTATCAATGAATTAGCTTTCTACCCTGTGATCCGGTTTGCAAATATGCAATCTATTATTTGCAATTTATTAACATAAAAACCACACTCCTCATCATCTGGTCATACCAGATCATCTGCGCTGATTCAGGAGATCGACATGCTCTACCAAGGCGAAACATTACAAGTACACTGGCTCGACAACGGCATCGCCGAGCTGGTGTTCAACGCACCAGGCCCAATCAACAAGCTGGATACCAGCACCGTTGCCAGCCTGGGTGCCGCACTCGAGGTGCTAGAACAGCAAACCGAGCTGAAAGGGCTGCTGCTGCGCTCTGACAAATCCGCATTCATCGTGGGAGCCGACATCACCGAGTTCCTCTCGCTGTTTGCCGCCCCGGCTGAAAAACTGCATGAATGGCTGGTGTTTGCCAATAGCATCTTCAACCGGTTGGAAGATTTGCCGGTGCCGACCATTGCCGCCATTAACGGTTATGCGTTAGGCGGCGGCTGCGAATGTATCCTGGCGACCGATTTCCGTATCGCCTCTCCAGATGCACGTATCGGCCTGCCGGAAACCAAGCTGGGCATCATGCCAGGTTTCGGGGGTTCCGTGCGCCTGCCACGCCTGTTGGGTAACGACAGTGCGCTGGAAATCATTGCTGCCGGCAAAGATATCGGCGCGAAAGACGCACTGAAGGTCGGCCTGGTCGACGCCGTGGTCGCACCGGAAAAACTGGTAGAGGCCGCGCTGAAAGTGCTGCAACAGGCGATCGACGGTCAGCTAGACTGGCGTGCCTACCGCCAGCCGAAGCTGGAACCGCTGAAGCTTAGCCCGATCGAAGCAGCGATGAGTTTCACCACCGCCAAAGGCATGGTGATGCAAACCGCGGGCAAACATTACCCTGCGCCGATGACTGCGGTCAAAACCATCGAGGCAGCCGCCAAGTTAGGCCGCGACGACGCGTTGAAACTGGAAACCGCCAGCTTTGTGCCTTTGGCCCGTTCTAACGAAGCGCGCGCCCTGGTGGGCATTTTCCTTAACGATCAGTTCGTGAAAAGCCAGGCGAAAAAGCTGGCCAAGAACGTTGATGCCCCGAAACAGGCTGCTGTTCTGGGGGCCGGGATTATGGGCGGCGGTATCGCCTATCAATCTGCGCTGAAAGGCGTGCCGGTGATCATGAAGGACATCAGCGACAAATCCCTGACCCTCGGCATGAATGAAGCGGCCAAGCTGCTGAATAAACAGCTGGAGCGCGGTAAATTGGATGGTCTGAAGATGGCGCAGGTGCTGTCAACCATCCAACCCACGTTGGACTATGCCGGGATCGAACGCGCACAACTGATTGTCGAGGCCGTAGTTGAAAATCCTAAGGTGAAAGCGGCAGTGTTGTCTGAAGTGGAAGCTTTGATCGGCGAAGATACCGTGCTGGCCTCCAATACCTCAACCATCCCGATTAATCACCTGGCAAAATCATTGAAGCGTCCGCAAAACTTCTGCGGCATGCACTTCTTCAACCCGGTGCATCGCATGCCGTTGGTTGAGATTATCCGTGGTGAACACACCAGCGACAGCACCATTGCCGCCGTGGTGGCCTACGCAACTCGCATGGGCAAAACGCCGATCGTAGTCAATGACTGCCCTGGGTTCTTCGTTAACCGCGTGCTGTTCCCGTATTTCGCCGGTTTCAGCCAGTTGCTGCGCGACGGTGCCGACTTCCGTCAGATCGATAAAGTGATGGAAAAACAGTTTGGCTGGCCGATGGGCCCGGCGTATCTGTTGGATGTGGTCGGTATTGATACTGCTCACCACGCCCAGGCGGTGATGGCCAACGGGTTCCCGGAACGTATGAGCAAAGATTACCGTGATGCGATCGACGTGATGTTCGATAACCAGCGTTTCGGGCAGAAAAACCAGTTGGGCTTCTACCGCTACAGCCAAGACAGTAAAGGCAAGCCGCGTAAAGATAACGACGAGAAAACCGACACGCTGCTGGCAAGCGTAAGCGCATCGGCACAGGCCTTTAGCAGTGAAGAGATCATCGCCCGCATGATGATCCCGATGATCAACGAAGTGGTACGCTGCCTGGAAGAAGGCATCGTGGCCAGCCCGGCAGAAGCGGATATGGCGCTGGTTTACGGCATCGGATTCCCGCCGTTCCACGGTGGCGCATTCCGTTACTTGGATACCATCGGCACCGCCAATTACGTCGAAATGGCTCAACGTTACGCCGATTTGGGGGCGCTGTATCAGGTGCCAGCCGGTCTGCGAGCCAAGGCAGAGCGTAATGAAAGCTATTACCCGGTGGCGACAGCAGCGCTGTCTGACATTGCCACTGGCCAACCGGCATGAGGTTATAAAGATGGAAAACGTAGTTATTGTTGATGCCGTACGTACGCCGATGGGCCGCTCAAAAGGCGGCGCTTTCCGCCAGGTACGCGCGGAAGACCTTTCCGCTCATCTGATGCGTGCCGTGCTGAGCCGTAACCCGGCGCTGAATGCCGCTGAAATTGATGATATTTACTGGGGCTGCGTACAGCAGACGCTGGAGCAAGGCTTCAACATCGCCCGTAACGCCGCATTGCTGGCTGAGATCCCGCATAGCGTACCGGCAGTCACGGTGAACCGCCTGTGTGGCTCTTCGATGCAGGCTTTACATGATGCCGCTCGCGCTATCATGGTGGGTGACGCACAGGTCAGCCTGATCGGCGGTGTGGAACATATGGGCCACGTCCCGATGAACCACGGCGTAGACTTCCACCCGGGCCTGAGCCGTACCGTGGCAAAAGCGGCCGGAATGATGGGCCTGACCGCAGAAATGCTGGCCAAAATGCACAATATCAGCCGCGAGATGCAAGATGAGTTTGCCGCCCGCTCCCACCAGCGTGCTCACGCTGCAACGTTAGCCGGTTATTTCAAAAATGAAATCATCCCGACCACTGGCCATGATGCAGACGGCATACTCACTCGTTACGATTATGATGAAGTGATCCGCCCGGAAACCACCGTTGCCAGCCTGGCTGCATTGCGCCCGGCGTTTGATCCGGTCAACGGCACCGTCACCGCAGGCACCTCTTCCGCCTTGTCTGACGGCGCTTCCGCCATGTTGATCATGAGCGAATCCCGCGCCAAGGCACTAGGTCTGAAAGCTCGTGCCCGCATCCGTTCCATGGCGGTGGTGGGATGCGATCCTTCCATCATGGGCTATGGCCCGGTGCCAGCCAGCAAACTGGCGCTCAAACGTGCCGGTCTGAGCGTGCAGGACATCGATCTGTTTGAATTGAATGAGGCCTTTGCCGCCCAGTCGCTGCCGTGCATTAAAGATCTGGGGCTGTTGGATAGCATGGACGACAAGATCAACCTCAACGGTGGTGCCATTGCTCTGGGCCACCCACTGGGCTGTTCCGGTTCGCGTATCTCTACCACCCTGCTGAATAATATGGAACGCCGCGACGTGCAGTTTGGTCTGGCAACCATGTGTATCGGCCTGGGTCAGGGGATCGCCACGGTGTTTGAACGCATCTAGCTGAGTCTGATTGGATGCTCCCTGGAGCATCCCAAAAGGTTTTTTTGCCGTACTTCCCGCCTGTCAGGGGCGGGTTTTTTATTTCTAGCGCGCCAATAAAAACGGGGCAGCACTTGGCCACCCCATTTTGACTACTGCGTATTCAATCAGATGAATGCGAAAGCATCGCCGAACATATGGGCCTCTAGGGCACCACGCTCGGCGCAGAAACGCTCACGGGCAATTTTCGCCATCTCGAAACGCCCGGCAATGTAGATGTCATGCTCAGCCAACGAACCAAAGTCCTGCAACACCGCGCTCAGCACCGTGCCGCTACGGCCACGCCAATCCTCTTCCGGCTGTTCAACCACCGGGATGACCTTCAGGCTTGGGTATTGCAGCGAAATCGCCTCCAATTCACTGAGATCATAAAGATGCTTCAGCTCACGCCCACCCCAGTAGATCGAGATATCGCGATTGGGTTGCTGTTCGAGCGCCGTCAGTAAAATCGAACGTGCGTAAGAGAATCCGGTACCGCCGGCAATCAACACCAGCGGACGCTCGCCCTCTTCACGCAGCCAGGCTTCACCATGCGGAATATCTACGGTGATAGCCTGCTCTTTCAGCACGCGATCCATTACCGCCATGGCATACAGGTTCAGTTCAGAAGCCCCAATATGCAGCTCGATATAGTCTTGCTGCGCTGGCGTCGAGGCCACAGAGAACGGGCGCTTATCGCGCTCATCCATCACGACCATCAGGTATTGCCCTGCCTTGAATGAAAACGGTGCCTCTGGCACCAAACGTACCCGATAAACGGTATCGGTAATGGCCTCTACGGAGGTCACTTTACAGCTCAAGATTGTCATGCGTTCCTCTGTCGGGTCATCACTGGCGCTAGAGCGTCGGTTCTTTTAATATGGCGAGCTCATCCCAGATGTCGTCAATGCGCGCGCGCACCTTCTCATCCATCTTGATCGGACGGCCCCACTCTCGTTGGGTTTCTCCCGGCCATTTATTGGTGGCATCCAGGCCCATCTTCGATCCCAGCCCGGAAACCGGCGAGGCGAAGTCCAGATAGTCTATTGGCGTATTCTCTACTAACACGGTATCCCTTGCCGGATCCATTCTGGTGGTGATCGCCCAAATCACGTCATTCCAGTCGCGTGCATTCACGTCGTCATCGCAGACGATGACAAACTTGGTATACATAAATTGGCGTAGGAAAGACCAGACCCCCATCATTACGCGTTTGGCGTGTCCTGCGTACTGTTTTTTGATGGTCACCACCGCCAGACGATAAGAACACCCTTCTGGAGGCAGGTAGAAATCGACGATTTCCGGGAACTGTTTTTGCAGGATCGGCACGAACACTTCGTTTAACGCCACCCCCATCACCGCAGGTTCATCCGGCGGACGGCCAGTATAGGTCGAGTGATAGATCGCGTTGCGCCGCTGGGTAATGTGGGTCACGGTGAACACAGGGAAGTGATCGATTTCGTTATAGTAACCGGTGTGATCGCCATACGGGCCTTCCGGCGCCAGTTCCCCTTGCTCGATATAGCCTTCCAGCACAATTTCCGCGCTGGCCGGGACTTCAAGATCGCAAGACAGGCATTTGACCACTTCGGTCTTGTTGCCGCGCAACAGCCCGGCAAAGGCATATTCAGACAGGTTATCAGGCACCGGTGTCACCGCACCCAATATAGTCGCCGGATCGGCCCCCAGCGCAACGGCCACCGGGAAACGTTCACCCGGATGCTGCTGACACCACTCCTGATAATCCAGCGCCCCACCACGGTGCGAGAGCCAGCGCATAATCAGCTTGTTCTTGCCCAACACCTGCTGGCGATAGATCCCCAGATTCTGGCGCTCTTTATGCGGGCCGCGTGTTACCGTCAGCCCCCAGGTCACCAGTGGAGCAGCATCTTCCGGCCAGCAGTGCATCACCGGAATACGACCGAGATCGACATCTTCCCCTTGCCATACCTGTTCCTGGCACGGAGCTGAGCCCAGTACCTTGGTCGGCATATTCAGCACTTGTTTGAATTTGGGAACCTTGTCGAACAGATCGCGGAAGCCCTTCGGTGGCTCCGGCTCTTTGAGGAACGCCAGCAGCTTGCCCACTTCGCGCAGCGCGCTGACGTCTTCCTGCCCCATGCCCATTGCCACCCGCTTGGGCGTGCCGAACAGGTTACAGAGCACCGGCATATCATAGCCTTTCGGGTTTTCGAACAGCAGCGCCGGGCCGCCCGCACGCAAGGTACGATCGGCAATTTCTGTCATTTCCAGATAGGGATCAATCGGCTGGCTGATGCGCTTTAGTTCCCCTCTCTTTTCCAGCAACGAGAGGAAATCGCGTAGGTCACGGTATTTCATGCAAGCCATTACACCATTGATTTGTAGAAGATTTAAACGCCGAACCAGCAAAATCACAATGCGCTTCGACGTTTAATTAACTGGCTGATTTTAAGGCGTTTCACAGCAAAGCGATAGATTAACAAATTCTAGTCAATCTGCCCACATTAGCGCTACTAGTTTGGCTTGTCACCACCAAGAAGACTGACGAAAACGTGCCAACGTTGCTGAATTGGTGGGATGCGAACATGTTCTGCCGTAAGGGCGCCGCATGCTGCGCCCGTTATCGCATTAATGACAGTTGAACGGCACTAACGAGCGCAGCGCCAAAGTATCCTGATATTCCTGTATCTCAACCCCATGGCGGAACACCTTGAAGCCCTGCTCCCTGGCGCTGAAATAGCGCAGATCGTTACCACAGACGTGCAGCAGGCTGCCTTCGCGCAGCGCGACAACCGACTCGCTTGGATTCACCGCACAGAACTCTGCCAGGCGTTCATCACGGGTTTCGCCCATGTGGCCGCTGATATGGGCATCGATATAGTGTGGGTTAATCTGTACCGGGAACAACCCCAGTGCAGGCAACACCACGCTGTTGCGCACCGGCATGTCATTGGTGGTGCGAATGCTCGGCGTCGCCACGTTACAGCCAGCGCTCCAGCCCACATACGGCACTTCACGTTCACGCACGGCACGTTGGATCGGCACAATCAGCCCATTTTCATGCAGCATCTGGTTCAGCATCCAAGTATTGCCACCGCTGACCAGAATACACTCCGCCTGGGCGATCGCCTCTGCCGGGCACTCGGCATGGTGGATACTGGTAACCTTGATGCCCAACGTCTGCGCCAGATCCCCTGCCCGCTGGTCGTAATCCCCACGGATCATGGCATAAGGAATAAATACGGCTGACGTGATGTTACGGCGTTCAATCATCGCCAACAGTTGGCTCTTGGCATAGCCGAGCAGTTCGGCCTCGCCGGAAAGCTTGCCGTTGCTCAGTAAAAATAGCTCCATGTCTCTCCCTCAGTGCAAAAATGATAAATACGTCACATTGAGCGTCAGGCTTGCCCGCCATGTTGTGACAGTCACAAATTTAGGCCTATTGTTATACCTGAACCCGGCCAACAAATGTGTGACTTTATGCCGGCTACGGGGGATTGCTGCAACTCATGGCAACAGTTGGATACTTGCGTCACTAGGTATCCGTAGTGGCTTTTGGTATGCTTAGCGGCTGACAGAAAGGCATGTGAAACTATGGAATCTTGGTATCTACTTTATTGTAAGCGCGGCCAGCTCTTACGGGCACAGGAACACCTGGTACGGCAAGCCGTCAACTGCCTGAGCCCAATTATTACGTTGGAGAAAATCGTGCGTGGCAAGCGTACCGCCGTTAGCGAACCGCTATTTCCCAACTACCTGTTTGTTGAATTCGATCCAGAGCGTATTCACACCACCACGATCAGCGCAACCCGTGGTGTCAGCCACTTTGTGCGTTTTGGCGCGTTACCGACTCAGATACCTTTACAGGTCATCGAAGAGCTTCAGACGCATAGTGAAGAATACTATGTGGATCCAGAGACCCCGCAACCAGGCGATACGGTGTTGATCACCGATGGCGTGTTCGAGGGCCTGCATGCGATCTACACTGAACCCGATGGTGAAGCCCGTTCCATGCTGCTGCTGAATCTGATCAACAAGCAGATTAACCAGAGCATCGATAACCGGCAGTTCCAGAAGCTCTAACGCAAACAGGCACCCGAGGGTGCCTGTTTTGTCTCTGCGGCCGATATTAACGGCGCATCGCATCATCATGCAGCCACTGGGCGACACGCTTGGCGAAGTAGGTCAGCACACCATCGGCTCCGGCACGCTTAAAGCACAGCAGAGACTCCATCACCGCCGGTTGCTCTTGCAGCCAACCGTTCTGGATCGCCGCCATGTGCATCGCATATTCACCCGACACCTGATAGGCGAAGGTGGGCACCCCGAAGGTATCTTTGACACGGCGTACCACGTCCAGATACGGCATCCCCGGCTTCACCATCACCATATCCGCGCCTTCTTGCAGATCCTGCGCAATCTCTTGCAAAGCTTCGTCACCATTGGCCGGATCCATCTGATAGGTTTTTTTGTTGCCGCCTTTCAGGTTACCAGTGGAGCCGAGCGCATCGCGGAACGGGCCGTAATAGCATGAGGCATATTTGGCGGAATACGCCATGATCTGGGTATTAACCAGGCCTTGCAGTTCTAGCTGATCGCGGATGGCACCAATACGGCCGTCCATCATATCGCTAGGGGCAACAATCTCTGCGCCAGCCTCGGCATGGGAAAGCGCCTGACGTACCAGGATTTCTTTGCTGATATCGTTGATTACGTAACCCTGCTCGTCGATCACCCCGTCCTGCCCATGGGTGGTATACGGGTCGAGCGCCACGTCGGTCAGGATCCCCAGCTCCGGCACCGCGTCTTTCAGCGCGCGCACGGTACGCTGTACCAAACCCTGTGGGTTATAGGCTTCCTCGGCATGCAGTGACTTCAGGCCAGGCTCAATCACCGGGAACAGGGAGATCACCGGCACGCCGAGTTTGGCGATGGCTTCCGCCTCTTTGATCAACAGATCGATACTCATGCGCGATACGCCAGGCATAGAGGAAACGGCTTCCTGGCGGTTGCTGCCTTCCATGACAAACACCGGGTAAATCAGATCATTTACCGTGACCTGATTCTCTGCGACCAGACGGCGGCTGAAGTCATGACGGCGCACGCGGCGCATACGGCGACCAGGGAAGGTGCCCGGAAATGCATAGCTCATAGTTTTCTCCTAACTCAGACCAACCGGAAAATCCGGCGGGCGTTCTCATCAGTTTTCTGGCTCAGCCACTCGGGATCGTCTTCTCGCCAGATAGCTACCTGACGAACGATATGGGGCAGAAAACAGGGTTCGTTGCGACGAGATGCCGGTTTCGGATCTAAATCCCGGGGCAACAAATAGGGGGCATCGGTTTCCAGCAGTAAACGGTCGGCCGGGATGTGCGGTAACAAGGCCCGCAGTTCAAGGCCCCGGCGCTCATCACAAACCCAACCGGTGATACCGATCGACAAACCCAGCGCCAGGCAATCCTGCAACTCTTCGGCGCTGCCGGTAAAGCAGTGCACCACCGCGGCGGGCAGTTTATCCAACCAGGGAGTCAGCAGTGCAACAAAACGTGCGTGTGCCTCGCGGCAATGCAGGAATACCGGCAGATTGAGTTCGGCCGCCATTGCCAACTGGGCGCTGAATGCCGCTTCCTGTTGTTCCGGGGTGGAGAAGTTGCGGTTAAAATCCAGCCCGCATTCGCCGATGGCAACGACTTCTGGCCGCAAAGCCAGTTGGTGGATCTGCTGCGCGACCTCATCATGCCAACTGCTGGCATCATGCGGATGTACACCCGCAGTAGACCAGCAATAGCCACGATGCTGTTGCGCCAGGAGGCTGGCCGCCTCGCTTTGCTGGGCATTGGTGCCGGTGATCAGCATACCTGTCACGCCTGCTGCCTGCGCACGCTCAACCACCTGCGGAACATCTTTGGCAAATTGTGAGCTGGTAAGGTTAACGCCAATATCAAACATGGTTTTTCCAAAGCAAGAACCGGCAATCGATTGATCCCCTCACCCCAGCCCTCTCCCAAAGGGCGAGGGAGCTAGTACGGTGCCGTATTCAGGTACAGGAGTTAATTTGTGGCACGTTCGGTCCCATCTCCCTGTGGGAGAGGGTTAGGGTGAGGGGTTACGGGGATCAGGAGGCCGGTGGCTCTTCGCCTTCCTCTTCTTCCTCTAGCGGTTTACGTCGCTTCCCTACATAGAAGCGGGCAAAGAACACCCCGACCTCAAACAGCAAGTACATTGGGATAGCCAGCAGGGTTTGCGAGAACACATCTGGTGGCGTTAACAGCATGCCGACCACGAAAGCCCCAACCAACACATATGGGCGCTTCTTTCTCAGGTCCTCTGGCGTGGTAACACCGCTCCAGCACAGCAGAATAATGGCAACCGGCACCTCAAAGGCCACGCCAAACGCCATAAACAATGCCATGACAAAGCTCAGGTAGTTGCTGATATCCGTCGCGATCGTGACGCCGACTGGCGCAGTTTTGGCAAAAAAGCCAAAGGCCAGCGGGAACACCACGAAGTAGGCAAACGCCATCCCCAGATAGAACAGCAGGCTGCTGGAGAACAGCAGCGGCATCATCAGGCGACGTTCATGCTGGTAAAGCGCTGGAGCGATAAAGGCCCAGACCTGATAGAGAATGAAAGGAGCGGCAACGATCACCGAAACCATCATTGTCAGCTTGATCGGAGCAAAGAACGGGGAAGCCACGTCGGTGGCGATCATGCTCGCACCAGCGGGCAATTGCTCGATCAACGGTGCAGACACGATCTGATAGATATCATTGGCGAAAAACACCAACACGATAAAGATCACCAGCACGCTGATGATCGAATTCAACAGCCGCTTACGCAGTTCAATTAAATGACTGATAAGCGGTTGGGTATCTTCAACGGCCATGTTTTAACGTTCGCCACTAGGTTGTTGAGACGCAGGGGATTTATCCGCCACAGGCTCTTGGGGGGCCTGCTTTGCAGGGGCTTGCTGATCCACTGCCGTTGCCTGAGCGACAGGTTCGCTATGCACTACTGGCGCGGGTTCAGCGGACTGCGGTGCCGCAACGGGTGCAGAAGCCGTTGTCGCCGCATCCGCCGGTGTCACACCGTCATGCAGAGCTTCGGGATCCGTGACCACTGGGTTGTGGATGGTATGCGGCGGCTCATCCTTATCGACGTGATAAGAACGTTTCAGCGACTCAGCGGCTTCCTTCAGCTCATCCATCGAGGCTTTGAGTTCTGGCGTCAAATTCTGCAAGCCAGCCTTCTCGGCCTTCTTCAGGCTTTCCTGCAACTCTTGCAGCTTCAATTCCTGCGTCAGCTCATTCTGTACCGATGCCGCCAGAGAGCGCAGCGCTCGGATCCAGCCCGCAACAGTTCTGACCGCCACCGGTAACCGTTCTGGCCCGAGTACCACCAGGCCAATAATCAGTACCAGCAGCAGTTCACCAAACCCAATGTCAAACACGGTTTATACCTGCTCTTTGTTCTTCGACTCTTCCGCTGCTTTGACTTCCGGCTGCTTATCGGTGATAGGCTTGGCCGCAAAGTCCGCGTCGTGGCTGGTTTTTTCAGTCGTGTTGGTTGGCGCAGCGCTGTTGTCATCGCCGATCGCCTTCTTGAAGCCTTTGATTGATGCACCGAGATCGGAACCCAGCGTACGCAGTTTGTTGGTACCAAACAGCAACACCACGATCACCGCGATGATCAACAATTGCCAAATACTAATACCGCCCATAACAATTACCTCTAGTATAAAGGGGTTATGCCCATCGCCTTTCACAATTGAAATGCACGGAGCATCTTTTGAGTTGCCGCATTATATACCCTTCATCTTTGTGTTGGATATGCCCCTTTTGGTGGGGCGACTACGGCAACTGTGTTCCTGGTTTTATTCAATTCAGGCGGTGCGTTTCCAACCGACTACCCAGGCTACAACGCCTGCAGCCATCATCCAGGCAGGAAACACCTCTACGCCTCCCAGCAGTAAAATCGTACCACTTACTAACAGTGTAGCGCCAACCCCGAATAAATACCGTGATTGACCTTGCCGAACGCGTTGCGCCTGCATCTGACCGGTTAATTTATCGACGCTTTGCTGCAAAAGTTTATGCTGTTGCAGGCTGTCATAAAATAATTCAGGTAATTCAGGCAGTTTTTCCGCCCAGAACGGCGCTTTTTCCTTCAGCGCACGGATCACCGCCGGAATTCCGACCTGATCCCGCAGCCAGCTTTCCAGGAACGGTTTCGCGGTAGTCCACAGATCCAGCTGTGGGTAGAGCTGACGGCCAAGGCCCTCTACGTACAGCAGCGTCTTTTGCAGTAATACCAACTGCGGCTGCACTTCCATGTTGAAACGACGCGCGGTGTTGAACAGGTTCAACAGCACGTTACCAAACGAAATCTCTGCCAGCGGTTTTTCAAAAATCGGCTCGCAGACGGTACGGATGGCAAATTCAAAATCTTCCACGTTGGTATCACGCGGTACCCAACCGGAATCGACGTGCAGTTCTGCCACCTTACGGTAGTCGCGGTTGAAGAAGGCGATAAAGTTTTCCGCCAGGTAGCGCTTGTCGTCTTTGTTCAGCGAACCCACGATGCCACAGTCGATGCCGATATAGCACGGATCTTCCGGGTGCTCGTAGCTGACGAAAATATTGCCTGGGTGCATGTCGGCATGGAAGAAGCTGTCGCGGAAGACCTGGGTAAAGAACACCTGGACGCCACGCTCTGCCAGCAGCTTCATATTGGTATTCTGCTGTTCCAGAGCCGCAATATCCGACACTGGGATGCCGTAAATCCGTTCCATCACCAACACGCTTTCACGGCAGTAATCGGAATAAACCTCTGGCACGTAAAGCATCGGGCTGCCGTCAAAGTTACGGCGCAGCTGGATGGCGTTGGCCGCTTCGCGCAGCAGGTTCAACTCATCGAGCAGGGTTTTCTCATATTCACGCACCACTTCGCGCGGACGCAGACGGCGACCGTCCGGCATCAGCTTAGGCACCCAGCCTGCCAGGCGATACATCAGGCGCACATCGGCTTTGATAATCGGCCCAATATCCGGGCGGATCACTTTCAGTACCACCTCTTGGCCGGTCGTTTTCAGCCGGGCGGTATGCACCTGGGCAATCGAAGCCGACGCCAACGCCTGCTGGTCAAAGTCATCGAACCAGGTTTCCAGCGGGCCGCCCATCGCCAATTCGATATGCTTACGCGCCAGTGCACCATCGAACGGTGCAACCCGATCCTGCAACAGGGTCAGTTGGTCAGCAATATGCGGCGGGAACAGATCGCGGCGGGTCGACATCATCTGGCCGAACTTGATCCACACCGGGCCCAGCTCTTGCAGCGCCAGACGCAGACGTTCGCCCAACGGTAAATCTTTATGACGGTTCGGCATCCAGAACAGCAAGCGGCGGCCAATGCGCAACGGTAGGGTCAAGCGCATCTTGGGGATCAGTTCATCCAGACCATAGCTAAGGAAAACGCGCACGATCAAATACAGGCGGCAAATTTCGCCAGGGGTCATCGTTTACCCTCCAACTGGTCCATACGGGCAATCAGTGCGTCCACACTGCGAACGGTGGCATCAACCTCTTCGTTAAACCACACCACTTCCAACGGGCCGGGAGCCATGCGCCACTCTTCGGTCAGCGTTTCCGCCACATAGCGTTGCTGGCTCTGCAAGCCGGATTTCAGCAGACCAAGGCCTTTGCCTACGATCTGGCTCATCCCTTGCGCGGCAATATCACCCACATAAGGCGCCAACCATTCCGCTGGATCCCACTCCGCCAGATCGAGCAAACCGACCAGCTGTTGCACCACCTGAATATCGCCTTCGACAATCAGCTCGCCGCTACGCATCAGCGGGGAAAGCTGCTGACGATCGCGCAATTTCAGCAGCACCGGCACCCGGGTTTGTACCGTACAGTCGGCGCTATCTTCAGACTGGCCGAGTACGTCCACACGCTGTTCGCTAAACAATAGCACCAGCGGCGAAGAGAGCTCCTGTAACTCGATACGCAGCACTTTGCCCACCAACCGTTGGCGGGCCGCTTTCATGCTGCGATCGCGAAACAGCAGGCTATTGAGTGAGGTTTCCAGCACGCCGGTCAGTAACGGGGTTAACAGCATCGGCATTTCCATATCAGAACTTGAAACCCCGGTGCAGCGCAACGATGCCGCCGGTCAGGTTGAAGTAGTTGACGTTCTCGAAGCCGGCATTGCCCATCATCCCCTTCAGAGTTTCCTGATCGGGGTGCATACGGATCGATTCGGCCAAATAGCGGTAACTGTCTGGATCTTTCACCACCAACTCGCCAATTTTTGGCAGCACGTGGAATGAATAGGCGTCATAGGCCTTGCTCAGCGGCTCCAGCAGCGGCTTGGAGAACTCCAGCACCAGCAGGCGGCCACCCGGCTTCAACACGCGGAACATCGAGCGCAGCGCTTTGTCTTTGTCGGTGACGTTACGCAGGCCAAAGGAAATGGTGATGCAATCGAAATAGTTATCCGGGAACGGCAGCGCTTCGGCGTTGGCCTGCACGTAGCTGATATTGCCAACGATGCCGTGGTCGCGCAGTTTTTCGCGCCCCATATTGAGCATGGAATCGTTGATATCCGCCAGCACGACTTGCCCCTGCTCACCCACCATACGGGAGAACTTAGCAGCCAGATCGCCTGTACCACCGGCCAGATCCAACACGCGTTGGCCGCGGCGTACGCCACTGCAATCGATGGTAAAACGCTTCCAGATACGATGGATGCCAAACGACATCAGGTCGTTCATCACGTCATACTTTGCCGCTACCGAGTGAAAAACGTTAGCCACCATGGCCTGCTTCTCGTCTCTTGCTACGGTACGAAAGCCAAAATCGGTGGTTTCCTGCGCTTGATCTGCCATTGTCCTGCCTGCCATTCAGTCAATTTAGTGTCGTGGAGTGTACCAGAAAGCGGCGTAATACCCCACCTTGCAGCGGCATCATCCGTGCGATGCGCGATGCGATTGTTCGGAGCTATCGTCGTCGTCTTCCCCAGGTAACGAGGCTATCTCCTCGTCGGCTTCGCCGAGCAGTTCATCGTCCTGCTGTTCCGCGGCCTGCTGCGCCAAAAGCGGGTTGATGGGGCGTTTAATTTCAACCCCGAGCGCGCGGAAGCCTTCGACCCGGCCGATAAGATTACCACGGCCTTCACTCAGTTTATTCATCGCCTGGTGATAGCTGCCCTGCGCCCTATCCAGGCTTTGCCCCAGGGCCGACATATCGTCAACGAACAGCCGCATCTTGTCATACAGCCGGGCGGCGCGATCGGCAATACGCTGGGCGTTTTGGCTCTGGTGCTCATAACGCCACAGGTTGGTAATAGTGCGTAACGCCACCAGCAGGGTCGTTGGACTGACCAGCATGATGTTATGTTGCAACGCCTCGCTAATCAGCTCTGGCTCACGATCGATGGCCAGCAGGAAGGCCGGCTCCACCGGGATAAACATCAGCACATAATCCAGCGAACGCAGGCCGGGCAACTGTTGATAATCTTTCCGGCCCAGCACACGAATATGCCCACGCAGTGAAGTGATATGCTCGGTCAAGGCCGCTTCGCGCTCGAAATCATCTTCGCTGTTGAAGTAACGCTCATAGGCCACCAGCGACATCTTGGCGTCGATAACTACGTCTTTACCCTGCGGCAAACGCACGATCACATCTGGCTGCATACGGCTTTGGCTATCCAATCGCACATTAACCTGTGTCTCATACTCATGCCCTTCGCGCAGGCCAGAGGCTTCCAGCACGCGGCTCAGCACTACTTCACCCCAGTTACCCTGGGTTTTATTATCGCCTTTCAGTGCCTTGGTGAGGTTGATCGCCTCGCGAGCCATTTGGGCATTCAACTGCTGTAGATTACGGATTTCATGTGTCAACGTATGGCGTTCGCGTGCTTCCTGGCCAAAACTGTCCTGCACCTGGCGGCGGAAACCGTCCAACTGCTCGCGTAGCGGCAGCAGCAGGCTATCAAGGCTCTGTTTATTTTGTTCTTCCACCTTGCGGCCGCTGCTTTCAAAAATGCGGTTGGCCAGATTCTCGAACTGGGTGGTCAAGCGTTGTTCACTGCTGATCAGCAGCCGCTGCTTCTCTTCTGCGGCCATGCGGGTTTCCTCCAGGCGGATGGTCACCTCACGCAGCTCGGCTTCCTGAGCGCTGTTGACTTCGCGCTGTGCCCGTAGCTCCTGGTTCAGCAGTTCGCATTCATTGCGCCAGTGGTTGAGCTGTTGCAGCCTCTCCTGCCCGGCGGCCAGTTGGCTGTGCAGGGTGCGCAGTTCCAGATCGTTTTGCCGCAGCAGTTGTTCGTGGCGTTGCAGCGTCTCTTGGCGGGAAGTGGTTTCAAGCTGGGCCTGCTGCAAAGACTGCTCCAGCAGGCGCATGTCGGTTTCATGCTGCGCAGCGTGCTGTTGCGCGCGCAGGCTGGCGATCAGCCACCCCAGCAGTAAGCCTATCGCCACGCCACCAATACCGTAAACCAAACTGGTATCCACCCTGCCTCCTGTCAAACATGCGGTTCCGGCGCGTTTTGCGCCTGTTGCCTGCCACGTTAAAGGGAGCCTGTATGGATGTCCAGTCTGTTTTTATGATGAAGTGAGCGCGGTATCTTCAACAGTACCGCGCTGATAAGACAGGTTAAAACAGTTTGAAGCGGTATTCAGCGATAAACTCACCGGACAGCGAATGGGAGATCTGGGAATGGCCATCCACCAGTATTGGCGTTTTATTGCTGTTCTTATAGGACCAGCCCGGTCCGGCCATGGCGAACACCGTCAGATTTTTCAGCTTGGGATGGGAGGGTGCCCAACGGCCAAAGACGTTGATTTCACCGGTACGCACCGCTGCGCCCTGATAGCTGAACTGGCCCACGTTGCCCGCCAGTCCGGCAGTAAATTCCGGCGTGATGCGGTATTCGGCCATGGTTGCCAGCATGGTTTCACCATCACGCATATAGTCTTCACCGGCATAGGCCATCGAGGTAAAGGTACCGCGTGAGTTTTTGGACATATGGCGCGGGTAGAAGCCAAGCTGACCATCCCCCTTCGGTGCCCGCGTGTGGGCAATCCCGACCTTGACACTCCATAGTGGTTCCTGCCATTTGGCATCCAGCGCATAGTGGTTGGCATTATGATCGAAGTTGCGCTTGCTCAGTGCCATCTGTTTATAGTCGTCCAGCGCCTGAGTGGTATAAATCTGGCTGCCCAGGGTGAGTTTCTCATCGGCTTTGTAGTTCACACGCAAGATCTGACGACGCAGATAATCCTGTGATTCCCCGTAGGCTAATTGGCCGTTAAATGCTTTATTCTCATAGCCCAACTCAGCGCTGGCGAGATGGTTGATATAGCGGCCATCGCTGGTCTGTAAACGCAGGCTGTCGGGTGAGTTACGATCCATAGAACGTTCAACATACGCGCCGCGTAAAGACAGCCCGGCACCGGATACTCCACCGGACCATCCCAGGTAAGTCGTAGGGGATAGTCGAGTGGAGGTGGAAATCACGCCGTAGTTACGTAACACCTGCCAACCAGCCTGGGCATTCAGTGCTGCACCACCCACATCGCCTTTCAGCTTGATATAGCGTTGGCCCACCTTGCTGTAGCCGGCGGCATTCTCTTTGCTGTTGCCTGGGCCATTGTTATACAACACCCCACGGGTATTGAAGTAATCACTGGCACCCAGTTTCACCGCGCTGTAGTAATCGAGATTCACGCCGATAAAGTCAGCAAAATAGCCAGACTGATAGCCCAGTGCCAGCCCTTGCCCCCAGGCGTTATGCACTTCCTTAGGGTTGGCGGCATCTTCCTTGAGATACTTCCAGTAGTTTTTCAGCGACAGTTCAGCATGACTGTCGCTGAAAAAGGACGAATCCAGCACATCATCAACGCTGGCCTGGGCCGTGGTGGATAATAGCGAAATAGCGACTAAGCAGCTTAATACAGAAGGTTTCATTATTTTCATCCCCGAAAAAGGTATTTACCCTATGGATTTCAAGTTGCAGCTAGGCGACAAACTTACTCATCCCCAGGAGCTTACTTTTAGTAAGTGACTGGGGTGAGTAAGTGCAGGTAACAACGCTGCAGCTTGAAAGACGACGGGTATAGAGAATCCCTGCCGAGGCAATTTATTATTGCCTCGGCTAATATCCCCCAGCAGAGGGGTTAGTTATTTTTTATTGGGTAATAATCAAGGTGCTTTATTTAATAACGTTTTCCCTTTTTCGACATAAGTCATATCGCCAATATCGGTTACGGTATATTTTCCATCTTTATAAGTCATCTTGACCACCGCCGCGTTAGTCAGTGGCTTATTTTTGTTCGGGTTATCGGTCATATCGGAAATCATCATCTGCATCGATAGCCCAGAAGAGACCGCCAGGATGTTTTTATCACCGTTCTTCAAGGCATTCTGCACCATGGTATTCAGTGCACGCTGCATACGGGTTTTCACCTGTAGCGCGCTTTCCGCCTCTTTTTTGTCATCGCTTTGCGTGATGGCATCCACCATCGGGATCAGGCTGATCTTGCCTTCGCCCATCTGCTTGAACATTTCGGCGCCAGAGGCCAGGCCCATTTTCTTGGCAGCCGCGCCGGCCATTTCGGCGTTAGCACGCCCTTCAAAACCGCCGAAGAACATTTCGCGCAGATCGGTCAGTTCCGTGACCTTGGCATCCGACTTGCCCATTTCCTTGAGGATCACCTGCATGGTTTCACGCTGGCGGCCGGCATCACTGGTGTAGAAACTGTCGAAAGGGATCCCCTTCAGCCCGGCACCCAGATAGCGCGCGGTTTCGATCCCGACCGGTGTCAGCGGTGAGTCAGCCCAGCCCTGCACCCGATCGTAGGTATTGAGCAGTGTTTTACCGTGGCGGGCAAAATAAATATCCACGCTGTCGCTTTCCGCCGCAGATACGCTGAAGGCCGCAGCAGAGGAAACGGCAAGGACAGAGGCCAGCAACCAGGTTTTAATTTTCATTGACTATTCCTTAGTGAAAAATGATGCCTACAGGACTATTTTTTAATCATTTGTCGATCGCCCGGTAAATTAGAGGCAAAAAAAAACCCAAACCCATGACATTAGTTTGTCGACGGGTTTGGGTTTTGCCTGTTTATTCACAGTAACAATCCACTTGTTAGGAAAGTAACACTGCTGAAAAAATAAGGGAATTAAAAATCGCCAGATAAGGATAAATTCGTGATCAATTTCTCACTCTATCCCAAATAATTTAAAAAGCATCCGGTTGTGGCCAGATAAAGAAGGGCGCAGCATGCAGCGCCCCTACTATTGAGAATGGGTTCAACCTATCCACTGGGTAAGCCATTTGATGCCAAAGGCTCCTGGAGCCAGGATGCCGAAGGCCCAGACCATCGCCGAGGCCACGTTGGCAATCTGGAACGAGGCTTGCGGCATGGCACAAATGCCACCCACCAGCGGCACCACGGCACGCAACGGCCCGAAGAAGCGGCCAAAGAAGATGCCCAGCACGCCCCAGCGCTCAAAAAACGCATGGCCACGTACCAGCAACTGTGGATTACGTGACAGCGGCCACATATGGGCTACACGCTGCTGATAGTGATAACCAACCCAATAGGAGAGCCAGTCACCAAAGAAGGCACCCGCAGCGGCGGCCGCCCAAATCGGCCAGAAAGCAATGCCGCTCTCGCCAATCAGTGCCCCCAGCCCCAGCAGAATAACCGTTGCAGGCAACAGCAAAGAAAGAAATGCCAACGACTCGCCAAAGGCCAGGAAGAAGACGATCGGTATCGCCCAGGCTTGATGCTGGCGCACCACTTCCCCAACCCAGTCAATGATGTCATTGAGGCTCAATGATTTTCTCCCCTAGGGAATGGATCCTGATCCAAGGATACGCAATGCCCTGCTGCGCGGGTTAAACCTGAGCTAAACATGCTGCCATTATTCGAGATAGAACGCCTGGATTGCCTCGCGCTGGCTTTGCCCCAGCCCATATTCGGCCTCCAACCAGCGATCGGCAGAGCCATATTGCTGACGAATGCAGCCCAGCGCGGTGACCAGAAACTCTTCACGAGCACCGAGTACATAGGCAAACTGCGCTACCGAGGCGTCGTTCAACCGGCTAGAGAGCTGTTCCAACATATGATCACGGAAGCTCGCCAGCGTGATTTGCGTTAGCAGATAGTCTTCCATCACCGTGGCCTCATCCGCCCCCAGAGCCAGCAGTACCATCGCAGAACCGACGCCGGTGCGGTCTTTGCCTACTGCGCAGTGCTGCACAATCGCACCACCTTCAGGCTGGGCCAACAGCTGCGCCAGTTGGCGATAGGCAGCGTTATTGAATGGCAAGCGGCGATACAGCTCCAGCATAAAGGCCCGGGCATCAAACTTGGCCAGCGTCTCGTCAGTGAGTTTATCCAGGTTGGCGTTGACTTCACTGCTCAGCGGGTTGGCTGGCACGTGATAATAATCGGCTCCCGCCCATAACACGTCCGGTTTGGCCTGCACTTCGTCAATATCACGGTAATCCAGCACCGAGCGCATCGGCATCTTGGCCAGGTAGCTACAGTCGTTTTCGCTCAACCGATCCAGAGCGCCGGAACGAAACAGCAGCCCGCGTTTGATACGGCGACCATCGGCCACGGTGTTACCGCCTAAATCACGGAAATTGATACCACCGTCTAGCGGCGCAAGTGAGGGATGGAGTGAAATCTGAGTGGTCATTAGACGTCCTTATATTGATTGTCTTGGGATAGACCGCCACACCAGCCGGTAATCGGAAAACACCAACAACGGCAGGCCAGCAGTATGACGTAGGGGGGGATAACCGTAACAGATGGAGAAACGGGCCGTCAAACGGCCCGCTTCAGATTGATGACAAAGTGGCAATGTTGCTGAATTTGTAGGGGTCGAACATGTTCGACCCTGGCCAACCCACTGATTATTAAGGTTGGCGCAGCATGTAACGCCCCAACATGTGAGACCAGCGAAGATTTGTCAGTAGTCTCAAACGGCCTACTTTTAACTAGGATTACAGCAGACGGCGAGCCGCCTCAACGACGATTTGCACCGCCTGGCTTTCGGTCTTCTTCATGGTTTCTGCATTTGGGATCTCTTGCTGGGTGCGGTTAACGATCACACCGGCAACCATCCCCGCACGCAGGCCCTGGCTGGCACACATGGTCAGCAAGGTGGCGGATTCCATTTCATAGTTCATCACACCCATCGACTGCCACTCTTCCATGGAACCTTTAAAGCGGTTCACTACACGGCCGGAATAGGTGTCGTAACGTTCCTGGCCTGGGTAGAAGGTATCGGAAGAGGCGGTGACGCCGATATGCGTGGTCGCGCCACTGGCCTTGGCGGCTTCAACCAGCGCCGTAGTACAGGCAAAGTCCGCCACTGCCGGGAATTCCATCGGGGCAAAGTGCAGGCTGGCACCATCAAGACGGACGGCAGCGGTAGTGACCAGCACGTCGCCCACGTTGATATTGGACTGAATGGCGCCGGTCGTACCGATGCGCAGGAAGGTACGGATACCCAGCTGTGCCAACTCTTCAACGGCAATAGAGGTAGACGGGCCACCGATACCGGTTGAACACACGACCACCGCTTTGCCATCCAGTTCGGCACGCCAAGAGGTAAATTCGCGGTGGGAAGCCAGGTGTACCGGGTTTTCCATCAGCTTGGCGATTTTCTCTACACGCTGCGGATCGCCAGGGACGATGGCCAAAGTGGCGCCTTGCAGATCGTTTTTAGTGAGACCGAGGTGGAAAACGTCAGACTGAGACATGGGGACTCCTCATAGATACGGTTTTTGGGAGGAACAAATAACTACTCTACTGAAAATTGCTGGCAAATTTCGTGACGATAATCACTTTGAACAAAGAAACAGACATTCATCTACATTATTTGTGTGATTAAGGTCACATCAAAATTCAGTAAGAGACTAAATCTCCACCAAGTTTAACCCAATTACTTCGTAGAGGCGCTGCATGCTGCTCATGCTGGCATGCTTCCGCCCTGAGCAAAAATTCGCCATGCCGTGCCAATAAGCGGTAATCTGCCTATAGTTAACTGCCGCGCTTTTTTCTCTAACGCATGGAGCCTGCAATCAATGAAAACAGAACAACAAATGACATTAAAACAGGCCAAAGGGGGATTCACCCCGGCCGTCGCACCGTTGGCTACCTCGACTATCCTGACCGATGAACAGGATATTCACGTAGGGGAAACCACCATCCCATCGCAAGGGGACGATCTGCCAGCCTATATCGCCAAACCGGCCCACCATCAGGGGCCATTCCCGATCGTGTTGGTGGTGCAGGAAATCTTTGGCGTGCATGAACACATTCAGGATTTGTGCCGTCGCCTGGCGAAACAGGGTTATCTGGCCATCGCTCCAGAACTCTATTTCCGCCAGGGAGATGCCAGAGAGTACAGCGAAGTCAGTGAGTTGGTAAAAAACCTGGTCAGCAAAGTGCCAGACAGCCAGGTTCTGGCCGATCTGGACCACGCTGCGCATTGGGCAACGCGCCACAGCGGCGACGCCAGCAAGTTGGCGATCACCGGCTTTTGTTGGGGTGGACGTATCACCTGGCTGTATGCCGCGCATAACCCGCAACTGAAGGCGGCGGTGGCCTGGTATGGCAAGCTGGTGGGGGAGAAAACCCTGAATTCGCCCAAGCATCCGGTTGATATCGCCATCGGTCTTTCGGCGCCGGTACTCGGTTTATACGGGGGTCAGGACGGCAGCATTCCACAAGAAACGGTGGAAACCATGCGCCAGGCAATCCGTGCGGCCAATGCCGATGCGGAAATCGTGGTGTATCCCGAAGCGGGCCACGCTTTCCACGCCGATTACCGGCCAAGCTATAACGCAGAGGCTTCCGCCGACGGTTGGCAGCGTATGTTGGCGTGGTTCAGCCAGCATGGTGTGCCGGGTGTGAAGTAACAATCTCCCCTCACCCCAACCCTCTCCCACAGGGAGAGGGAGCCGTACCGTGCTGAATTCAAGTTTAGAGTCTGCCTGTATTACCTTGATATATATGTAGAGTTTCGTAGCCAAGATGTGGCTCATTCTGTCCCCTCTCCCTGTGGGAGAGGGTTAGGGTGAGGGGCTTAGCTCAGCGCCAAGGTACCAAACGCGCCGTGCCAATCGTGCTCAAACTTTTCTACCGCCGCCTGCACCGCCGGAGCACTGATAAACTGCTCGGCAACATCGACCGGTAAGGTAATAGCTTCACAACCTGCCAGCAGACACTCCAGCGCCTGCCGTGGGGTTTTGAAGCTGGCTGCCAGCACTTTGGCCTGCGGAGCATGCAGTTCCAGCAAATGCTGCAATTCTTGCACGGTAGCAATGCCATTGCCGCCCTGAGCATCTACCCGGTTGACGTAAGGTGCCACATACTCCGCCCCCGCCAGAGCAGAAAGCAGCCCCTGTGCCGCCCCATAAACCGCCGTACCTAACGTTGGAATGCCCATGCCACGCAGGGTTTTGATAGCGGCCAGTCCTTCACCGGTTACCGGCACTTTCACCACCAGGCCAGGAACGCGTCGGTTGAGCAATACCGCTTCTTCTACCATCTGATCGGCCTTGGCGGCCATCACCTGGGCAAACAGCTTCCCTTCCCCACCGATGATATCGCGCAACGCAGGCAGCACTTCCCATAGTGACGTGCGTGATGCGGCCACAATGCTTGGGTTGGTCGTCACCCCTTGCAATGGCAATACCCGTGCGAGACGTTTCACCGCATTGATATCAGCAGTATCCAGATAGAGTTCCATAATTGCTCCTCAAGACTAAATATGAAGGGCGCCGCAGCGCCCAAGAATGAATTACAGTTCAAGCTCTTGTTTCAGCAACGCCTCTACCTGTTGGGCCGATGCCGCGTTCACCAGGGCGTCTCGGAAACCTTCATGCATGATGCGCCGCGCCAGCTTGGAGAAAATGCGCATATGCTGGTCCCCGGCGGCATGTTTATTGAGGGTCAGCATGATGACGAACTGGGCCTCTTCATCGCCCCAGACGACCGGCTGCGCCAGCTTGGCTACGCTGATGGTGGACTGTTCGATATGCTCAGATTTGGTATGTGGGATGGCAAAGCCAAAACCCAGCCCGGTGGAAAATACCGCCTCACGCGCCCACAGGTCGGCGGCAAGGTTACGTGGGTAGCGGCAGCGCCCAGCCAGCAGCAGGTTATCCGCCATGCCTTTGATAACCTCTTCCTTGCTGCGCCAATCGGCCCCCAGGGCGATACATTCCGGCGTGATCAGCGGAGCATCGCTTTGCTCCATGCGGAACTGAGCCAGCAGGTGTTCCACTTCCAGCGACGTCCGGCAGGCCATGGCCCGGTTGAGCAACAAACGGCATTCGCGGCTGTCCAGCTTGGCCAGACGGGTTTTGGTGGCGGCAATAGCAGGGGCGCTCATACTGATCTCATCCAGCCCCATACCCACCAGCAGCGGCAGCACCGAGCCTTTGGCCCCCAGTTCGCCACACAGGCCGATCCATTTGCCGTGGCGGTGGACTTCACGCACCGCATGATCCAACCCACGCAGGAACGCCGGGTTCAGGCTGTTGTAATGTTTGATGACCTTGGCGTTGTCGCGATCCACCGCCAGCAGGTACTGCGTCAGGTCGTTGCTACCGATGCTGAAGAAGTCGATCTCCTCACAGCACTGGTCAATGATAAACAGCACCGAAGGCACTTCCAGCATGATGCCGAGCGGAATTTTTTCGTCGAACGGGATCTGCCCGGCACGCAACGATTGCTTCACTTCGGCCAGTTGATCCTTCACCCACAGGATCTCTTCCATCGAGGAGATCATCGGGATCATGATCTTCAGCGGACCATGTGCCGAAGCACGCAGGATCGAGCGCAACTGAGTACGGAATAGCGGCAGGAATTCCTGATAGATACGTACCGCCCGGTAGCCGAGGAACGGGTTATTTTCGGCCGGGATGTTCAGGTAATCCACCGGCTTGTCGCCGCCGATGTCCATGGTACGCACGATAATCGTCTTGCCTGCGGCCGCTTCCACCGCCTGGCAATAAATGTTGTACAGCTCATCTTCGGAAGGCGCGGTCAGGCGATCCATATACAGCATTTCGGTACGGAACAGGCCCACCGCCTCGGCACCGTTGCTGAAGGCGGCTTCTGCTTCTACCGCATGGGCGATATTGGCGGCCACTTCCATTCTTACGCCGTCGGCAGTGCGCCCCGGCTGATCCAGATAGGCGCTTTGCTGGCTGCGGATCTGCTCACTCAGCCACTGCTCCTGCTGATAGTAACGACGTACCGGTTCGCTGAGATCGCAGGCCACCAGCCCAAGATCGCCGTCGATCTGCACCGATTGATGCAGATATGGCAGCATGGCTGCGGCATCAACGCCAACCAGGGTAGGAATGTTGAACGAGCGCGCCAGGATCACCGTATGCGAGGTGCTGCCACCGCTGCCCAACAACAGGCCTTTCAAGTAGCGTTTATCCAGTTCCAGGAATTGGCTGGGCGTCAGCTCATCGGTGATACAGATGCTGTCGACACTCAGCGCCTGTTGTGCCGGGAAGCGCTGCTCGCCATAAATTTGCTGTAACAGCTGGAAGCTGACATCACGAATATCCAGTTCGCGCTCCCGCAGATAGGCACTGGCAGACTGCGCCAACTGTTGGCTGAAGTGGGCTGCGGTGGCCACAATCGCGGCGGCGCAACTTTCCCCTGACAGCACACCGTCGAGCAGGTGTTGACGGAATCCGCCGTCACGCAGTAATGAACGGTGCGCTTCCAGCACCGCCGTGGTAGTACCGTTACCGCCCATCAGTTGCAAATCCAACGCCTTGCCAAAGCGCGTTAGCCCTTCGGCCAGTTGCTGCTGCTCCTGTTCAATAGAGTGAGCGGGCGGCAAAGACAGAGCGTTTAAATCGACCCGCGCCAGATGCACCAATTTGCCATTGGCAGTGCCCTGGTTGACGGAACGGGCCCGTACCAACGTTGGGTTCAGATTAGCTAAAGACTGCGGGATAGGTTCCTGCTCGGCCTGGTCGTTCACCTGCGGCAGCGCTTCGTCACAGTGCGGGAATTCATGTTCGATAAACTGGGTCAGGCGCTCAAATGCGGCCTGCTCATCTTCCCCTTCGATGGTGATCCGGCACTCGTCGCCCAGCAAAGTATCGGTCCCGATCAGCGACAACACGCTTTTGCCATCACCGCAACGGCCACTGCGCGCGTTGTGCCATTCAAAGCGGGAACGGAAACCGTTGCACAGGGTTTCGATATGGCTGGCTGGGCGGGCATGCACCCCGTTGGGCAGCACGCAGGTAAACGTCACAATTTTCGCCATCACTCTTTCCTCATACCAAAGCAGCGGTGAACAACACCGGTTTGTCACAAGGATAGAAGCGCAGCGCGGCCCAGGGCTATCGGATAAAAATGTCAAACACTGGACAAATGTATCCTGACGGCATAAATGCGATGTCGCTCACAAAGCCTGCGCCCTCAAGCCCGGTTTCTTCTGTCGCACACTTTGAGTTAGATCGCACTTTTCTCCTGACAATACAAAAATCCAGTAAATGGCAATTTTATCCACTGTTGATAGTGGCGACGGATGCCTATTGTGATAGCCAACAACCTTTATCCATCAAGGGTCATTCCCTGGTGGTTTTATCTCAGAAGCACGCTGGTCGCGGCCAGGGAGTGAACGATGAAAGACCTACTCAATATTCTAAGAAACACACGCCAGCATTTAATGACCGGCGTCTCCCATATGATCCCGTTTGTGGTCGCCGGTGGCATTTTGCTGGCTATCTCCGTGATGTTGTACGGTAAAGGGGCAGTACCCGATGCCGCAACCGACCCTAACCTGAAAAAACTGTTCGATATCGGCGTGGCCGGGTTAACGCTGATGGTGCCTTTCCTCGCGGCCTATATTGGTTACTCCATTTCAGATCGCTCCGCGCTGGCTCCTTCGGCAATTGGTGCCTGGGTGGGCGCATCCTTCGGGGCTGGCTTCTTCGGGGCGATCATAGCTGGCCTGCTGGGCGGCATTATTGTGTTCTATCTCAAGAAGATCCCGGTGCCGAAGATCCTGCGTTCGGTGATGCCGATCTTCGTGATCCCCATCATTGGTACCCTGCTCACCGCGGGCATCATGATGTGGGGGCTGGGCGAACCGGTTGGCGCACTGACCAATGGTCTGACCCACTGGCTGCAAGGTATGCAGCAAGGCAGCATCGTGGTGCTGGCGATCATCATGGGCCTGATGCTGGCGTTTGACATGGGTGGCCCGGTCAACAAGGTGGCCTACGCCTTTATGCTGATCTGCGTCGCTCAGGGCGTCTACTCCGTGGTTGCCATCGCGGCCGTTGCCATCGCCACCCCACCGCTCGGTCTGGGCTTCGCCACGCTGATTGGCCGTAAATACTACACCCCGGAAGAGCGCGAAGCGGGTAAAGCCGCGCTGCTGATGGGCTGCGTCGGCGTTACCGAAGGGGCCATCCCGTTCGCCGCCGCCGATCCGCTGCGCGTTATCCCTTCCATCATGATTGGTTCCGCCTGTGCCGCCGTGACCGCCGCATTGGTCGGTGCCCAGTGCTACGCCGGTTGGGGTGGGTTGATTGTGCTGCCAGTGGTTGAAGGCAAGCTCGGCTACGTTGCTGCGCTGCTGGTCGGCATGGTAGTCACCGCCCTGCTGGTTAACCTGCTGAAAAGTTTTGCCGCCAAGAAACAGGCCACCAAAGCCGCCCAGGACGATCTGGATCTGGATTTCGAAATTAACTGAATCAATACGCCCTCAGGCTACGGCCTGAGAGACAACGAATACTTTTGAGGAATTTGCCATGACTATGATTATCGCTGTTACCGCTTGCCCATCTGGCGTTGCCCATACCTACATGGCTGCCGAAGCCATTGAACGTTCCGCCAAAGCTCAAGGCTGGCAGTGCAAGGTGGAAACCCAAGGCTCTATCGGCCTGGAAAACGAACTGACGGCCGAAGACGTGGCCGCTGCCGACGTGGTGATCCTGACCAAGGATATCGGCATCAAGTTTGAAGAACGCTTTAAAGGGAAAACCGTGGTGCGCGTAGCCATCAGCGACGCGGTAAAACGTGCCGATGCCATCATGGAAAAAATTGCCGCTCATTTAGCGCAAAAGGCCTGACCGTAAGGCTAGCCCGGCACCACGTGCCGGGTTTTCCCGCCCCCATTACCGCACAAAAGGAAAATGTGATGATCTCCCGGATCGAACGTCTCAAAGCCGCCCTGTTCTCCGCCCCGCGTGAAATTTCGCTCGAACGCGCACTGCTCTATACCGCCAGCCACCGGCAGACCGAGGGAGAACCCACCATTATCCGCCGTGCCAAGGCCACCGCCTATATCCTCGATCACGTAGCAATTACCCTGCGGGAAGACGAGCTGATCGCCGGTAACCGCACGGTGAAGCCGCGTGCCGGGATCGTCTCGCCAGAGATGGACCCTTACTGGCTGCTGAAAGAGTTGGATGCTTTCCCAACGCGCCCGCAGGATCGCTTCACCATTTCCGAAGCCGACAAGCAGGTGTACCGCGAGCAGCTTTATCCTTACTGGGAACAGCGCTCGATGAAGGATTTCATCAACGGCCAGATGTCCGAAGAAGTTAAAGCCGCTACCCAGACCCAGATTTTCAGCGTCAACCAGACGGACAAGGGTCAGGGACATATCATCATCGATTACCCACGCCTGTTGAATAACGGCCTGGATAGCCTGCTGGCCGAGTTGCAAAGCCACGTTGAGCAACAACCAGATAATGCGTTCTACACCGCCGCACTGCTGCTGTTGCAAGCCTCGCAGCGCCACATCCTGCGTTATGCCAGCCTGGCCCGTCAGATGGTGCAACAGTGCAACGATGAAACTCGCCGCGCCGAGCTGCTGCGGATCGCCGAGATCGCCAGCCACAACGCCCGCCATAAGCCGCAGGACTTCTATCAGGCCTGCCAGCTGTTCTGGTACATGAACATCATTTTGCAGTATGAATCCAACGCCAGCTCACTGTCGCTCGGCCGTTTCGATCAGTACATGCTGCCGTTCTATCAAGCCTCCCTCAATCAGGGACAGGATCCGGCCTTCCTGAAGGAACTGCTGGAAAGCCTGTGGGTGAAGTGCAACGACATCGTGCTGTTGCGCTCTACCTCCAGTGCGCGTTATTTCGCTGGCTTTCCGACCGGCTACACCATTTTGCTGGGCGGCCTGACGGAAACCGGCCGCAGCGCGGTCAACGTGCTGTCCTTCCTGTGCCTGGATGCCTACCAGAATATCCGCCTGCCGCAGCCAAACCTGGGCGTAAGGGTCAATGAATTTATCGATCGCCCATTCCTGCTGAAAACCGCCGAAACCATCCGCCTCGGCACCGGCATTCCACAAATCTTCAACGACGAAGTGGTGGTTCCGGCGTTCCTCAACCGTGGCGTCTCGCTGGAAGATGCGCGTGATTATGCGGTGGTGGGCTGCGTTGAGCTGTCGATCCCTGGGCGTACCTACGGCCTGCACGACATTGCCATGTTCAACCTGCTGAAGGTGATGGAACTGACGTTGCTGGATAACGAAGGCAATACCAGCCTCACCTACCCGCAGTTGCTGGATCAAATCCGCGAAAAAATCCGTCATTACGTCCGGCTGATGGCCGAAGGCAGCAATATCTGCGATATCGGCCACCGCGACTGGGCTCCGGTACCGCTGTTGTCCTCCTTTATCGATGACTGCCTGCAAAACGGTAAAGACATCACCGAAGGCGGCGCACGCTATAACTTCTCCGGCGTACAAGGCATCGGCATCGCCAACCTGAGCGACTCGCTGTATGCCCTGAAAGGCCTGGTTTTCGATCAGCAGCGCCTGAGTTTTGACGAACTGCTGGCCACGCTGAAGGCCAACTTCGCCACGCCGGAAGGGGAAAAGATCCGCGCACGGCTGATCAATCGCTTCGACAAATACGGCAACGACATCGATGAAGTCGACCTGATCAGCGCCGATCTGCTGCGATTTTACTGCAAAGAAGTGGAGCAGTACCGCAACCCGCGTGGGGGGCAGTTTACGCCTGGGTCTTATACCGTTTCCGCCCACGTGCCATTGGGAGCGGTGGTGGGAGCCACGCCGGATGGACGTTATGCCGGGGAACAGTTGGCGGACGGCGGGCTATCGCCGATGCTCGGCCAGGATGCCCAAGGGCCAACGGCGGTACTGAAGTCGGTGAGCAAGCTGGATAACTACCTGCTTTCCAACGGCACGCTGTTGAACGTGAAGTTCACCCCAAGCACGCTGGAAGGCCAGCAGGGGCTGAACAAACTGGCGGATTTCCTCGGCGCCTTTACCAAGCTCAAGTTGCAGCATGTGCAGTTCAACGTCGTGAATGCCGAAACCCTGAAGGAAGCGCAGGCCAGGCCGCAGGACTTCGCCGGGCTGGTGGTGCGTGTCGCCGGCTATAGCGCATTCTTCGTGGAGCTGTCGAAGGAGATCCAGGATGACATCATCCGCCGTACAGCGCATCAACTGTAGCCTGATCACGCCCGGGTTTTCCCGGGCAACTCACACCGAGCCGCAGGCCCGCATTTTCAATATTCAGCGTTATTCGCTGAATGATGGGCAGGGCATCCGCACCGTGGTGTTTTTCAAAGGCTGCCCGCATAGCTGCCCATGGTGTGCTAACCCAGAGTCGATGTCGGGCAAGATCCACCGCGTGCGGCGCAAGGCCAAGTGCCTGCGTTGCCAGCCCTGCCTGAACGATGCGCAAGAGTGTCCAAGCGGAGCGATGGAGCTGATCGGCCAAAACATTACCCTGGAGGCGCTGTTACAGCAAATTCTCAAGGATGAGGTGTTTTATCGCACTTCCGGCGGTGGGGTGACGCTCTCCGGCGGTGAAGTGCTGATGCAGGCCGAGTTTGCTACCCAGCTATTGCAGCGCTTACAGGCACTAGGTATCAATACCGCCGTCGAAACCGCCGGGGATGCCTCGCAAGCCCACGTATTGGCCTTGGCGGAACACTGCGATCAGATCCTGTTTGACCTGAAGATCATGGATGCCAACGCCGCTAAAAGTCAGTTGAACATCAATCTGCCACGGGTGTTGGCAAACTTTACCGCGCTGGTACAGCACGGAGTTAATCTGATCCCTCGCCTGCCGTTAATACCCGGCTACACTTTGAGCACGGAGAATATGGCGCAGGTGCTGGCGTTCCTGGCACCTTTTGGGCTACAAGAGATCCACCTGTTGCCTTTTCACCAGTATGGCGAGGCAAAATACACTCTTTTAGGGCGTGAATATGCCATGCGCGGGGTCGCGGCCCCGACAGAACAAGAGGTTGCCCCCTTGCAGGCGATGGCACAGCAGGCGGGTTACCGGGTCATCATTGGCGGTTGAACAGAACATAAAGAGGCTGGTATGACGATAAAACTCGTAGCGGTTACGGCCTGTATCAGCGGGGTCGCCCATACCTATATGGCTGCCGAACGGCTGGAAAAACTGTGTGCGCAGGAGAAATGGCCGGTCAAAGTAGAAACGCAGGGGGCATTAGGTATTGAAAACTCGCTGACGGCGGACGATCTGGCCCAGGCCGACGTGGTGCTGTTGATCAGCGACATCCTGCTGGCGGAAAGCGAGCGTTTTGAGCATCACCGTTGCGTGCAGATCGGCATCAACACCTTTCTGCGTACGCCGGAGAAGGCGCTCAGTGCGGTACGCAAGGCCGCAGCCTCCCCCCAGGAAACACATATCCGCGTGGTGTAATCTCCCTCACCCTAACCCTCTCCCCAAGGAGAGGGGACCGACCGTGCCAAAATTTTACTCCCACATCTGGTTTTAACACGGGCGCAGCATGCAGCTGCCCCTACGCAGTGCCGCATTACCCGCCAACGACGCTGGACTAATTCCCTTTCTCTGTGGGAGAGGGGCCCAGCTCGCTGTGGTATTGGCCACGGTATTCCGACGGGGAGCGCTCGGTGTTCTTGCGAAACAGGCGGCAGAAATAGTTACTGTCGACAAACCCGCAGGCGTGCGCCACCTCTTTCACCTTCATGTCATAGCGTTTGAGCAGGTGCTTGGCCTGCTCCAGCCGCACGTGATTAAGATATTCGTTAAAACCGATGCCACCGGCCTTCTGGAACAGGTGAGAAAGGTAATTGGGCGAGATATAGAACGCCTGAGCCACCGACTCGCGGGTTAACGGCTCGCGATAATGCTCTTCCAGATGACTGCGCACCGCATCAAACAGCGCCTGACTACGCGAGGCAGTTCTCACCGAGGTGCCAAACAGATCGAGCGCATGACTCAACAAACCCTTCACCAGAAAGCGTGCGGTGGGCTGATCGCTCTGATGCCAGGAGAGTTCGTTCAGCGCCTGCAACATAAACGACCCTACGCGCGGGCCGCGACGCGCCACATTGTCTTTACCCAGCAGCAGCGTGCCTTCCCCGTCCCAACCCAGCAGGCTGTATCCCAGTTGCTGCTTGCCAAACAACAGGCTGAGCGTGGTAGTGGGTTGCTGCCAGCGCGGGCTGTTCCAACCTTGCGCTGGGACAAACAGCACATCCCCCGGCAGCAATATCTGCCGATGCCGCGCCCCCTGGCTGCCTTCCCACTCCATTTCCTGCTCCCCGTCCACCACCAGCTCAAGGCGCGGAAAGCCTACCTGATAGGCCAGTTCCGGGGCCGGATGTTGGTTACCGGCAAAATAAACCTGCCGGATCCCCTGCCCATCATCGAGCAGCGGAGCCAACACGGCCACCAGCGGATGTTTCATCGGGGATAATCCTTCAAACCAAGTGAAAAGCGATAGTTGATGATAACCAATAGCGGGCAGGAAAACGCGGGGGCAGAACAAGAAAAGGCGCTGCCAGTCGCCATGAAGGGTGATAGGCTGTCAATACTGCGCTAAAACACCTGACACAGAGGAGCTAGCGATTGCCATCCCAATTCAGTATGCCATCCTTTTCTGTGCCGGGCATCGAAGCGGTAATAGCCACCACTCGCCACAGTTACCCAAAGCATTTTCACACCCAGTTTGGCATCGGGCTGATCATCTCTGGGGCACAAAAATCACTCAGTGGCCGTGGGCTGGTTGAAGCCGGATCGGGTGACATCATTACGGTCAACCCCGGTGAAGTACATGATGGTCGTCCCATGGGTGAAGGGCCTCGCTCATGGCGCATGCTCTATCTGGAGCCAGAGCTGATAGCGCAAGCCACCAGCGAACTGGGGACAGGCAAATTATCAGGTAGTGAGTTTTCATTACCTGTCCTGAGCGATAACAGGGTCGCCAGCTGTTTTCACAGCCTGTTTAGCTGTATCACCCAACCGCAACCGGGCAGTCCACTGGCTCAAGAGCAGTCCCTGTTCCTGCTGTTAGCTCGGTTATTTCACCATCGTGAACCGATGGTAACCATGCCAACGCTACGTCTGGCCCAACAGCGTCTTGACGACGATCCCGCCACCCCGGTTTCCCTTGGCGAGCTGTCCCAGCTCTGCGGCATCAGCTGTTATCAACTGATCCGCAGCTTTCAACAAACTATCGGCATCACCCCACATGCTTACCTGATCCAGCGCCGGATCCAGCTCGCCAGACGGTTGATTGCCAATGGCACCTCACTGGCAGAGAGTGCCGTAGCGGCAGGTTTTGCCGACCAAAGCCATATGACACGCCAGTTTACCCGCACACTGGGAATTTCTCCTGGCCTCTATGCCCGCCGTCTACGCCAATGCTGAACGGCTGCAATTTCGTTCAAGACTCCGAACACAATGAGCTTCAGAGTAGCGGAAATAACCTTAACGCTTTTATGGTGAGTCATGAACTTTAACTATGCCAATTCTCTACGCTCCTCCTTCCCAGCTCTAGCATCTTGCTGCCTGCTGGTTGAAGGGATCGACCAGCAAGCAGATGTCAGCCTGCCGGTCATCGACTTCAGCCGCCAGGCAGTGGCCCGCTTAAGTGGTGGTACCGAAAGCGGCCTTACAGAGATCCAAGCCTGGCGACACGCCTTCGTGCTAATGGGACTAAAACCAACCCAGTATCGCTGCGCGGCGGAATCACTATTGCGCCGCCTACGAAAAGAGGGATTGTTACCAACCATTTTTCCACTGATCGATTTATGCAATGCGCTTTCACTGGCCTTCGCCATTCCAATTGCCGTATTCGATCGACAGAAGATCAACGGTGACCTCCAGGTGTGCTATGCGCAGGGGAATGAGATTTACCAAACGTTCTCTGGTACCACCGAGTCACCTTCGGTGGGTGAAGTGATCTTTGCCGATGCTGCCGGCTATGCTCATGCCAGGCGCTGGACACATCGGCAAAGTGGTTACTCTGCGGTGAGTCAATACACCACCCAAGCACTGATTGTGATGGAGGCGATGCATGATACGGCAACAGCGGACATTGCTGCTTTAAGTCAGGTGCTGACACAACAGATAAAAAACATTTGGCCTGGAAGTATGGTAACACCTATCAGCCAAGAATAAGGACGTCAAAGCGCCCTTATTAACCAACTCCACGTTTTTACTTACTGGTGAGCAGTGATCGCGATAGCGCTACGCATTCTGCTAACGACCGTTTGCTTCTGTTCTTTGGTCAGTGTGCGCAGTGGCAGACGCGGATTACCCGCATCGATGCCGTGTACCAGCATCGCTGCTTTACCGGCCGCCACGCCACCAAACTCAACCAGAACGCGGATCAAAGCGATAACCTGGTCCATGCCCTGTTTTACCGCAGCCTGGTCGCCTGCGTTGAAATCGGCAATGATCTTATGGAACAGCGGAGCCGCATAGTTATAGGTGCTGCCAACCGCGCCGATCGCCCCCACGGCCAGACCACCGGGCAGATGCTCATCAACGCCGAACGGGATATCAAATTTACCGTCGCTGACGCGCAGACAACGCTGATACTCATACAGATCGGCGCTGTTGAACTTAATCCCTGACAGGTTGGGGATTTGTGATTCGGCTTTGATCAGGAACTGTTCCATATCCAGATTCACCCCCGACATGCCGGAATGGTAGTAATAGAAGCCTTTTGACGGTGCGGCAGCGGCAATCGCCTGGCAGTAGGCGATCAGGTCGTTGAGGTCGCCCGGCTTAAAGAAGCAAGGGCCGATGGCCGAGGTAGCAAAAATATCCAGCGTTTCCGCATGGCGGGATAAATCAACCGCGTCCTTGATGCTGAGCGCGCCGGTGTGCAGCGTGATGCACAGTTTGCCCTGAGCGGCCTTGACCCAGCGCTCGGCAATTTTTTTGCGCTCTTCAACCGAGCAATGAATGCCTTCGCCAGTGGTGCCGCAAACATAAACGCCCGTGACCCCATCGTTGACCAGGTGCTCGGCAATTTGATCGATAACCGGGTAGTTGACCTCACCTTGTTCATCAAAAGGCGTATGGGGGGCAGCAATCAAACCTGTAAGCTTTTTCATGTACATCCTTAGGACTTTGCATAGTGGGTGGCCGCGTCAGGCCGCAATCAGAATTCTGTCAGCTTGGTGGCTTCACGTTGGGCAATCGCCGTGTGAAACCAGCCGCAAATATGTTCGATACGGGTAATGGCTGAGCCTACGGTGACGGCGCACGCCCCCGCTGAGATGGCCATCGCCGCCAGGGTTGGCGAGTTATAGCGCCCTTCGGCAATCACCAGACACCCGGCCTGCGCCAACTGCCTGACCAGTTCGATATCCGGCTCGTTGGGTACCGGCGGGTCAATATAGCCCGACAGGGTGGTACCAATAAAATCGATGCCTAACCGCTGTGCCAACAGCCCGTCTTCCAGAGAAGAGGCATCAGCCATCGCCAAACGGCCGGTGGCACGCACCCGCAGGTACAATTCTTCCACCGACACCGGGCGTGCCCGACGGGTAACATCAAAAGCGATAACGTCTGCGCCAGCCTCGCTCAGTGCGTCAATATCTTCCAGCCAGGGAGTGATCCGCACCGGCGAATCGGCCAGATCGCGTTTGATGATACCGATAATCGGCACCTTGACCACCTGACGTACGGCGCAGATATTGCTGATACCTTCAATACGTAAAGCCACGGCACCGCCATCGACGGCTGCGCTAGCCATTGCCGCAACGATCTCTGGTTTATCCATCGCGCTACCGGGCACCGGTTGGCATGAGACGATAAGGCCATTTTGCAGTTGATGGCGAAGATGGCCCTGATTGTTTACGGTCTGACTGCGCATGACTTTAAACTCCAGAAATTAAAACAAAATGAAGCATTGCTCCATTATGGTAAAACTTTTGATCGGGTTATGCAACGCAGTCCAAGCGTAAATCTGTGCGGCTGCTCAAGGTTATGGATAACTTATGGGAGCGAAACTCCAAAATAAAAATAATAATGGAGTTTTGACTAAGGAGTTGCCATAGTTTCTGCGCAGCGCCCTGACATTTTTTAGCAGCATTGAGGAACGCACCATGGGAAAAGGTTTAGCACTGGATATCGGCGGGACAAAAATTGCGGCGGCCATCGTCACCGAAGAGGGAACGTTGATCCAACGTCAACAGATTGCCACGCCACGCGGCGGTACCCAACAGCTGTCAGCCACTCTGGAAACGCTGATTGCCCCGTATCGTCATCAGGTTGATTTTATCGCCGTGGCTTCAACGGGCATTATCGCCAAGGGCCGCCTCACGGCACTCAATCCGGCTAACCTGGGTGGTCTGGCGGATTTTCCACTGCAAGACTGCCTGCAATCCATCGCCGATTTGCCCTGTGTGCTGCTTAATGACGGCCAAGCCGCCGCCTGGGCGGAATATCAGCCGCTTAAAGAGAGCAGCGATAACGCCGTGTTCGTGACGGTTTCCACCGGCGTAGGCGGCGGCATCATCTTGAATAAAAAACTACTGGTAGGTAACGGCGGGCTGGCAGGGCATATCGGACATACGCTGTCCGATCCCCTCGGCCCTTGGTGTGGCTGCGGCCGCCGGGGCTGTGTCGAAAGCGTCGCTTCAGGTACGGCAATTGGAACGGCGACCCAAGAGTGGACACACCCGGCCCCAGCGGCAACGGTTTTCGCCTTGGCACGCGACGGCGATACCCAGGCACAGGCCATCGTGCAGCGTTCGGCTACGGCCATCGCCCATCTGCTGGCAGACATGACCATCGCATTGGATCTGGAAACCGCCATTCTCGGTGGCAGCGTCGGGTTGGCCGCAGGCTATCTGGAGCAGGTGACCCATGCGCAAAGCCTGCTGCCTGCCATCTATCGGCTTCCCGTGCGGGCCGCTTATCACCGCCAGGACAGCGGCCTGCTCGGCGCCGCGTTATGGGCCAGAGCCACGCTCTAACATCTTCCCCAAAGTTAACAGAGGTCTTTATGATTAACGGTTCCCTGACACAAACCGCCAGCTTCAGCAGCCTGCCGGCCAGCCTGCAACGGGTGTTGGACTATCTGGCCGGGTTGTCACTGCCAGAACTCACCTGCGGCCGCCATGAGATCGAGGGCGATTTGCTGTTTATGAACGTCATGGAGTTTGAGGCACAACCTGCCGAGAACAAAAAGGCAGAGCTGCACCGAACCTATGCCGATGTACAGCTGTTGATCAGCGGTATCGAAGGAATTGAATATTCGGTGCTGACGCCGACGACTGGGCTGGAAGACTATCATCCTGAGGACGACTATCAGCTGATTGCCGAGATCCCGGACAAGAGCCAACTACGCATGTTGCCCGGCATGTTTGCCATTTTTCTCCCCGGCGAGCCGCATAAACCCGGCTGCCAGATCGCTGGTTCAGGCACCATCAAAAAGGCGGTAGTCAAAGTCCATCACAGCCTGCTAGCTCAATCCTGAGCGTAAGTACGACGCTTCACTGGGCGGGGCAACTATGTAATGATAATGCGCTGTGTATTATCATTTCAGATTGCTGACAAAGTGGCGATGTTGCTGAATTTGTAGGGGTCGAACATGTTCGACCCTGGCCAACCCACTGATTAACAAGGTGGGCGCAGCATGCAGCCCCCTACGTGTAAGACCCGCGTGGGTTTGTCAGCCGTCTCCTTTCCCTTGAGGTGTTAACGTGAAAACAGGTCCCCTGTTTAAGCCAGGTAAAATTCTTGATGCCTTAGGGGCGATGCAAAATAGCCTGACCCGTTCCGCGCAGCGTATTGCCGAATATATTCTGGCGGAACCGGCCAAGGTCACTCAGTTATCGCTGGCCGAGCTATCCGCGCTGACCCAGGCTGGCGAAGCCACCATCATTCGTTTCTGCCGGACTATGGGCTATAAAGGGTTCCAGGATTTCAAAATGGATCTGGCCATCGAAGTGGCCACCAATCAAACCAGCCGGGAAAGCCTGCTGGACGGCGACGTGCAGGACGGCGATAACGCGCAGGCCATCGGCGGCAAGCTGCAATCGGCCATTAACAACGTCCTGACGGAAACGCTCAACCTGCTATCGTTCGAGAGCGTGGAACAGGTAGTCAAACTGTTACGCCCGGCGGATCGCATCTGCCTGTTTGGCGTGGGGTCTTCCGGCATCACCGCCGAAGATGCCAAGAGCAAGCTGATGCGTATCGGCCTGCGGGTGGACGCCGCTACCAATAACCATTTTATGTACATGCAGGCCTCTTTGATGCGCCCTGGGGATGTCGCTATCGGCATCAGCCATTCCGGCACCTCCCCCGAGACGGTACAAGCGCTGAAGCTGGCCAAAGAGGCCGGTGCAACCACGGTGGCGCTGACGCACAATATGGGGTCGCGGATCACCGAGTTAGCCGACTACGTGCTGATTAACGGCAACCGGCAGGGGCAACTGCAAGGGGACTCGATCGGTACCAAGATTGCTCAGCTGTTTGTGCTGGATCTGATTTACGCGCTGGTGGTGAAAGCCGATCCGGCCAAAGCGGAAAATATCAAACGTAAAACCACCCAAGCCGTCAGCCAAACTGAGGGCTAACAGCCCTATCTCCCCCAGATCACCGCTCATATTGCGGTGATCTTCGTCCGATCCTGAAGATCGCCTGCGCATTCTGCTGCTTTTCCTGCCGAACTCCGCATTTCGCCGTGTTAGTCACGTTTTTGATACTTGGTGATTGTAATGCCTGAATGATCTTATACACTCAAATGGAGCTTTACTTCTAAATTGTTTTTATTTTGGAGTAAAACAGCAAAATCCAGAGCGTGGCAGGGATCATCAAAAAATAAGTAATAACATGATGATAAACAATTAGATGCCATGATTACCTAAGCCGTGGGAAACCATTTCTGTCAGTCATCCAAGCGGGCAGAGCACAGAGAGAGCGACGATATGAGCACTTCAGTACCATCTCGTGGAGCCAAATATTCGCCGGGCGGGGGCCAATCTCCCCGCTGGTACAAACAGCTGACCCCTCCGCAATGGAAGGCGTTTATTGCCGCCTGGGTCGGTTATGCCCTGGACGGCTTTGATTTTGTCATCATCACTCTGGTGCTCACCGAAATTAAACACGAATTCGGGCTGACGCTGCTTGAAGCCAGCAGCCTGATCTCGGCGGCCTTTATCTCCCGCTGGTTCGGCGGTTTGGTATTAGGGGCGATGGGCGACCGTTATGGCCGAAAACTGGCAATGATCACCAGCATTGTGCTGTTTTCCTGCGGAACCCTGGCCTGCGGTTTGGCTCCGGGCTATGCCACGATGTTTATCGCACGCCTGATTATCGGCATCGGCATGGCCGGAGAGTATGGCTCCAGCTCGACCTACGTGATGGAAAGCTGGCCGAAAAACATGCGTAACAAGGCCAGCGGCTTTCTAATCTCGGGCTTTTCCATCGGTGCCGTCGTGGCGGCGCAGGCCTACAGCCATATCGTGCCGGTGTTTGGTTGGCGCATGCTGTTCTATATTGGCCTGCTGCCGATCATCTTTGCGCTGTGGCTGCGTAAAAACCTGCCCGAAGCGGAGGACTGGGAGCAATCGCAGTTACGGCATAAAGAAGCCAAACAACAGAAAAACCAGAACATGGTCGATATTCTCTATCGCGGCGCTAAAAACTATCTGAACATTGGCCTGACGATCTTTGCCGCCGCTGCGCTCTATCTGTGCTTTACCGGCATGGTAACGGCTCCGGTCGTGGCTATTCTCGGCGTCCTGTGTGCCGCCGTGTTTATCTACTTTATGGTGCAAACCAGCGGCAAACGCTGGCCAACGGGCGTGATGCTGATGCTGGTGGTGTTTTGCGCCTTCCTTTATTCCTGGCCAATCCAGGCGTTGCTGCCCACTTATCTGAAAACCGATCTGGGCTACGATCCGCAAACCGTGGGCAACGTGCTGTTCTTTAGCGGCTTTGGGGCGGCGGTAGGCTGCTGCGTCGGCGGATTCCTTGGCGACTGGCTGGGTACCCGCAGAGCCTATGTGACCAGCCTACTGCTTTCCCAACTGCTGATCATCCCGCTGTTTGCCATCCAGGGCTCTAACATCTTGTTCCTGGGCGGCCTGTTATTTTTACAACAGATGCTGGGGCAAGGCATTGCCGGCCTGTTGCCAAAACTGCTCGGCGGTTATTTTGATACCGACCAACGGGCCGCTGGCCTGGGGTTCACCTACAACGTGGGGGCATTGGGTGGCGCGCTGGCTCCGATCCTCGGGGCAGCGTTCTCCCAACACTTCAGTTTGGGTACCGCACTGGGTTCGCTCTCGTTCAGCCTGACGTTTGTGGTCATCCTGCTGATCGGCTTCGATATGCCATCACGGGTACAACGCTGGATCCATCCATCGAGTCTGCGTATGCACGATGCGATTGATGGGCTGCCCTTCAGCGGCGCCATCGTGACCCAAAGCAAACGAGCGGTCACCGAGAAATAGTTGTTACAGTAAAAAGGGCGCCGCGGCGCCCTTCGATTTATTGATAGTTACCTCAGGCAACCTGGTCGCGCAGGCGCTGAGCAGCCAGCACCATGTTGGCCAGCGACTGGCGGGTTTCTGGCCAGCCACGGGTTTTCAGGCCACAGTCCGGGTTGACCCACAGGCGCTCTGCCGGGATATTCTGTGCCGCTTTACGCAGCAGCGCTTCAATCCATTCGACGCTTGGCACGTTCGGTGAGTGGATGTCGTAGACGCCCGGCCCGATTTCGTTCGGATAATCGAACTCTTTGAACGCTTCCAGCAGATCCATATCGGAACGTGAGGTTTCGATGGTGATCACATCGGCATCCAGCGCCGCGATGGAATCCATGATGTCGTTAAACTCGCAATAACACATGTGGGTGTGGATCTGGGTATCATCCTGCGCCACGGCGGCGTTCAGTTTGAAGGCATCCACCGCCCAGTCGAGGTACGCGGCCCAATCGGACTGGCGCAGCGGCAAACCTTCGCGCAGCGCGGGTTCGTCGATCTGGATGATACCAATACCCGCTTTCTCCAAATCTGCCACTTCGTCACGCAGTGCCAGTGCAATCTGCTTGGCAATCACTTCACGGGTCACGTCTTCACGTGGGAATGACCAGCAAAGAATGGTCACCGGGCCGGTCAACATGCCTTTTACCGGCTTGTCGGTCAGCGACTGGGCGAACTTGGCCCACTCCACGGTAATCGCTTCCGGGCGGCTAATATCGCCAATGATCACCGGCGGTTTCACGCAGCGGGAACCGTAGCTCTGTACCCAACCGTTTTGGGTGAACACGAAGCCATCCAGGTTTTCGCCGAAGTATTCCACCATGTCGTTACGCTCGGCTTCGCCGTGCACCAACACGTCCAGCCCCAGGCGTTCCTGCTCGGCAATGGCCTGCTTGATATGTTCGCCGATACTGGTGCGATAGTTGCTGCCATCCAGACGACCTTGCTTGAAGTCCAGGCGCAGGCCGCGGATTTCAGTAGTCTGCGGGAAGGAGCCGATGGTGGTGGTTGGCCAGGCTGGCAGGTTAAAGCGATCGCGCTGAGCCTGGGCACGTTGTTCATACGGGCGTTGACGTTCGCTATCTTTGGCGGTGATGGCCGCCAGGCGTTGTTCTACCTGGGTATTATGCACCCGGCTGGATTGGCGACGAGCGCGGATTGGCGCACTGTAGGCATCCAGTTCGGCCTGCTTATCTGCCCCCGGCGCATTCAGAGCACCGCTCAGCAACGCCAGCTCAGCACATTTTTGCAGGGCGAAGGCGAACCAACTTTTTACTTCTTCATCCAGGCGGCTTTCCACGCTGAGATCGATCGGGCTGTGCAGCAGCGAACATGAGCTGCCAATCCACAGCTGGCGGCTACCGACCAGCGGTTGCAGACGTTCAAACCAGCTGCTGACATCGGCACGCCAGACGTTACGGCCATTGATCACGCCCAGAGACAGCACCCACTCTTTCGGCAAAGCGTTATTCAGGGCAGCAGCATCGTCCTTACCCCCCACCAGATCCACATGCAGCCCCTGTACTGGCAGCGCACGGATGGTATCGAGGTTGTGGCCAATGCTGTCGAAATAGGTTGTCAGCAGCAGTTTGACCTGGCCTTGCAGCGCGGCGTAAGCCGGTTTAAAGGCATCCAGCCAGGCCTGTGGCAGTTCCAGCACCAACGCAGGTTCGTCGATCTGTACCCACTCGATGCCACGCTTGGCCAGTTCCGCCAACACTTGCTGGTAGACCGGCAGGATATCGTTCAGCAGCGACAGGCGGTCAAACTGCTCGCCTTTCACCTTGCCCAGCCACAGATAAGTTACCGGGCCTAACAATACCGGCTTGATTTTGTGGCCCAGCGCCAGCGCTTCGTCAACTTCATCCAGCAGTTGGGTCCAGCCCAGTCTGAACTGTTGGCCTTGAGTGAACTCAGGCACCATGTAGTGATAGTTGGTGTTAAACCATTTGGTCATTTCCGCCGCCGCCGCAGGCTCGCCGGTAGGTGCTCGGCCACGGCCAAGACGGAACAGGGTATCGAGATCGATAGAACCATCTTTATTCTGGTGACGCGCCGGGACGTTGCCCAGCAGCAGGCTGGTGGTCAGCACGTGATCGTACCAGGCGAAATCGCCAACCGGCACCAAATCCACCCCGGCCTGCTGTTGTTGCTGCCAGTGACGAGCGCGCAGCTCGCGGCCAACCGTCAACAGCTCTTCCTGTGTTGAATTACCTGCCCAGTAACTTTCCTGCGCTTTTTTCAGTTCACGACGCAGACCAACGCGTGGAAAACCCAGTGTGTGATTCAGAATTGTCATCGTCATATTTCCCATTTAGCCGTCCAGATGTTTACACTTCCATAATCCGCAGGTACTGTATGATCCACAAGCGCAATATTTTCACTGTCACTGTGAAGGACTCTCATGATCGAACTGAAACACTTACGGACCCTACAAGCTCTGCGTAATACCGGCTCCCTGGCCGCCGCCGCCGCGCAGCTTCATCAGACGCAATCTGCCCTTTCGCATCAGTTCAGCGATCTGGAGCAGCGCCTGGGCTTTAAGCTGTTCGTTCGCAAAAGCCAGCCGCTGCGCTTTACCGCCCAGGGGGAGATCCTGTTACAGCTGGCAGAGCAGGTATTGCCGCAGATCCAACAGGCGTTGCAAGCCTGCCATGAACCGCACCAAACCACGCTGCGTATCGCGATCGAATGCCATAGCTGTATTCAATGGCTAACCCCGGCGCTGGACAACTTCCGCTCCTACTTCCCGCAGGTGATGATGGATTTCAAATCCGGCGTGACGTTCGATCCGCAACCGGCCTTGCAGCAAGGGGAGCTGGACCTGGTGCTGACCTCAGATATCTTGCCGCGCAGCGGGCTGCACTATGCGCCGATGTTCGACTTTGAAGTCCGGCTGATCCTGGCCCCCGATCATCCGTTGGCCAATAAGCCGCACATTGAGCCAGCAGATCTGAGTGATGAAGTGCTGATGATCTACCCGGTGCAGCGCCAGCGGCTGGATATCTGGCGCCACTTCCTGCAACCGGCAGGCATCAGCCCGGCGCTGAAAAACGTCGATAACACGCTTTTATTGATTCAAATGGTGTCAGCCCGGATGGGGATCGCCGCGTTGCCGCACTGGGTAGTGGAGAGTTTTGAACGCCAAGGTTTGGTGGTGACCAAAACCCTCGGAGATGGGCTGTGGAGCCGGTTGTATGCTGCCACGCGCGACGGCGAGCAGCGCCAGACGGTTACTGAAGCCTTTATCCGTTCGGCACGCCAACACGCCTGCGACCATCTGCCATTCGTACGTGATGCCGCCAGGCCTGCGGGTACGATTGCAGACGCCAAGCCCTTAACATCCTTGAGCTAACCTTTAGGGTAGATTGGCAGTCTATTTTTACACACACTCTGCACCATGCAAATTCGGCAAAAGCGGTTACAGTAATTTCATTGGGACAATTCCCTCTACAAATTATCGGCTTTTCCGAGGCGCTTATGCGAACACTGCGTGGTTTGTTTCAATGGTTTCTTCTTCTGACGCTGTTAGCCTGCCCAACTTTATGGGCGGCAGAAGCGGTGGCTCCCTGGCCACACAGCGTGATCCTTTCCGGTACGTCCATGGAGCTGCACCAGCCGCAGCTCGACAGTTGGCAAGATAACCTGCTGAAAGGCCGCATGGTGGTCGCGGTGAAAACCGGCACCCTGACCGATGCCAACGGCAAAAAGCAGGACAAAATCAGTTACGGCGTCGCCTGGATCAGCGCACGCACCAGCACCGACAAGAAACAACGACAAGTCACGCTGGACAACCTCAATATTGAAAAGGTCAACTTCCCGACAGATAGCGCCAATCAAGACCATTATCTGGCATTATTGCGGCAACTTCCGGCTAAAACCCTGTTGGTCAGCCTCGATCAGCTGGAATCCGATCTGGCCATTCAGGATCAGGCTCCACAGCAGAACGTGAAGGTGAACAACGCCCCGCCAAAAATCCTGTTTGCTTTCCAACCGGCAACGCTGGTGTTACTTGATGGGCAACCTGCCTGGCAAGCTAGCGGGCAAGCGGGCGTGGAACGAGCTATCAATACCCGTTCATTACTGCTGAAAAAAGACGGCACGCTGTATATCTACTTTGCCAACCAGTGGTATACCGCACCCGATCTCAACGGACCCTGGACGCAAAAGCTCACGGTGCCGATCGAGCTGACCCAGGCCATGCAGGCCGCAGTGAAAAGCAAGTTGGTCACCACTGGCCCACAGGAAAAAACGTCAGTTACCAAGCCAGCAGAGATTTATGTCGCCACCGAAGCGGCCGAACTGATCCAGATCGACGGCGACCCGCAGTTTATGCCGATTGACGGCACCCAGCTCTCCTACGTGGTGAATACGCCTTCGGACGTGTTTATCGATGCCCAGCAAAATAACGGCTGGTATGTGCTGGTGTCTGGCCGTTGGTTCCGTGCCGACTCCACCAATGGCCCATGGCAATACGTTGCCGGCAGCGCTCTGCCAGCAGACTTCAGCCGTATCCCATCCGATAGCCCAAAAAGCGCGGTGTTGGCCTCAATCCCAGGTACGCCAGAGGCCCGTGGGTCGTTGCCGCCAACGTTCCGGCGGTGATTTACACCATTCCTGCCAATTCCCCACTGCATTACGTGACCTACGTTCGCGTCTACGGCAGCACCGACGATGTGGTGTACGTCGGCTATACGCCGGGGTATTACGGCACCGTAGCCAGCAACGGCGTGGTGGTTTATGGCACCGGTTATCCTTGCAACGCCTGGGTGGGTGACGTCTGGTACAGCTGCCCGGCCACCTACGGTTACGGCAGCAGTTTTGCCTGGGACCCGGCGATCGGCTGGAGCTTTGGCTTTGTCAGCGGTTGGATCTGGGGTAACGCCTGGAGCCAGCCTTGGTGGGGCCCTTGGTACGGTTACTACCCGCCCTATCACCCTGGCTACTGGGGTGGTGGCGTGTCGGTGTATAACGTTTATAACCACTGGGGTAACACCGTGGCGCAAGGCGTGCGCAGCGACTGGAGCAATCCGTGGAACGGTCATTACGGCAGCAACGTACGCGGCAGTTTCTACAACAACGCTACTGGCGGCCACGGGGCTGGTTACGCCTGGCGCGATACCAACGGCAATAACGGCATCACCCATGCGGGTGCGGGCGGCGTACGCTTCAATCCGCAGACTGGGCGAGCCGTCGCCGCCAACGGTGCCGGGGCATATAACCCCAATACCGGCAACGGTATCGCCGGTGGAGAGCGCAACAGCGTGAACACCAAAACCGGACGTGTCACCCACAGCCAAAGCATCAGTGGCACCACACCGCAGGGGGCAGGCAAGGCAGGCAGCTTTACCACCGTCGGGAAAAATGGGGTGACACAGGGTTCAGGTTACGTGCATTACAACAAGGAAACCGGCCAGGTGACGCATGGTGGCGTGGTTAATGGCCCCGATCACGTGTACGCCGGGCGCGATGGCAAAGTCTATAAGTACAACAACGGCAGTTGGCAGCAGATGAACGCCAGCGGCAAGTTTGTCAAAAGCCAACCTCCGGCAGAGGTCAGCAGCGCACAGCAGGCCCGCCAACGCGGCGATGAGCGCCAGACCGAGCGGGCGCAGACCTTGCAAACGCAGCCGCGCCTGAATCAAGAGCAACGTCAACAGGCGCAGCAGCGGTTGCAACAAAGAACGCCTACCCAGCAGGCACAACCGCGCTTAAACCAGCAACAGCACCAACAGATGCAGCAGCGCATGCAGCAAAGAGCGCCGGAGCAGCATCAGTTCGATCGCAGTAACTATGAGCCCCGCTTCCACGGCGGGATGGGAGGCCGCAGGTAGATCCAACAGGGGCCCGCAAACGGGCCCCTTAAATTACAGGCATTCCATCATCGGTCTCACAATGTAGGGGCGCTGCATGCTGCGCCCGTTACGCGACCCAACGGCGATGTACCCACAGCGAAGCCACAATCACCGCGCCACCAATAATAAAGCTGGTCCAATGCGGCTGCTGGTGCCAAACGGCAAAATTAACCAGCAGGCCCGCAGGCACATGCATGTTGTTCATGATGCCCAGCGTCCCGGCATCCACCTGCGTCGCCCCGTAGTTCCACATAAAGTAGCCCAGCCCGGAAGCCACTACGCCCAGCCAGACCAGAATGCCCCATTGCAGGTTGGTGGTTGGTAGCTGGTTCGGGTTACGCCACAGGAACCAGGCGACCACCGCGACCGCCGCCGCGCCCAGATAAAACCAGGAAAACGCGGTATGCTGCGGCAACGGATGCACTTCCATCAGACGCTTATAACCCACCATGCCGATAGCGAAACTGATATTCGCCGCCTGTACCAACAGCAGCCCCCACCAGAAGTGATCGCTCAGTTGGTGATAGCGGATAATCGCCGCCCCCAGTACCGCCAGCAACGCGCTGAACAGGTAGCCCCAACGCAGGCGGCGGCCGCTGATCAGATCGTAGATCAGCGTGATATACAGCGGCGTCAGTACCGTAAACAACAGGAATTCCGACACGGTCAGATAGATAAAGGCACGGAAGCTGATCAGATACATGATGCCAAGCTGGAATGCGCCCACCAGCATATACAGCAGGATCACTTTCAGCTTGATGTTACGCCAGCGCAGGAACGGCAGAAACACCAGCGCCGCCAGCCCAACGCGCATCAGCACTGAAAACCAGCTGTCGACATTGCCTGCCAGGTATTCGCCGATCAGGCTAAAGGAAAATGCCCATAAAATGGTGGTAATAACCAGAAGCAGCACGTCAAATTCACCCTAAAAGATCCGAAAGGGCGATTGTAGCGGAAGGCGGCAAGCCACGTAGGGAAAAGGCGGTTTACGTGTGAACAAAAAACAAACTAACGAGCAAATTTTTCCGGCTGAGTTAGGCTTAAGAGGAAGCATTGAATCGGAGGTCCCAACATGAAACGTCAGCTGATTATCGCCACCCTGCTGTGGCTGCCCTGTCTGGCTATGGCGGAAAACGGCGTCACTACGCTCAGCCAGCAACAGCATTTTCTTAACCAGCGCGACCAGCAGGGGCAGCAACAGCGCATGCTGAACAATCAACAGATGGAGCAGCGCCAGCAGCAGGGTTATCCGCTCAAGGCCAACCAGCCAAAGATGCTGCCCGATAATGGCGCGCCCAACCCCATGCAGCCACAGATGAACAATGGCAAGATGCTGCAAAACGGCGGTCAGCCTGTAAATCCTTTTAACCAGACGGCTCCGGCAATCCCGCAGGCACAGCTTCCCGCTACACCCTTACCCCCATAATCGTGAGGATTAACGGTGTGGTGATCGCCGCCAGTGCGGTAGACATCACCAAGCTGGTGGCGGCCGGGCCGGTCAGCACGTTGAACTGACGCGACATCAGGTAGACGTTCACCCCCACCGCCATTGAACCCAGCAGGACTACCACCCGGGTTTCCATCGGGGGGAGATCCATTGACCAGGCCAACAACCAGACCACCATCGGTTGGACAATCAGTTTGAGGAAGCAGATGGCGCTGCTCAGTTGCCAGCCTTCGCTGATGCGGTATTCGGCCAGCCCCATGCCAAGTACCACCAGCGACAGCGGAGCCGCCACCTGGCCCAGCATGCTGACCGGTTGATCGACAAACACCGGCAGCGGCAATCCGGTCAGGCTAAACAGCGTGCCAGACAGGATGCCAATAATCAGCGGGTTGGTCAGCACGCTACGGGCCGTTTTGATAAAGCCCTGCAACGTGGGTGAGCCATTACGCGCCCATTCGATGGAAATGGTCACCAGCGTCCATAAAATCAGGCCGTTAAATACCAGCACCAGGGCCACCGACGGAATGGCCTCCTCGCCCAGCATCACGGTAGCAATCGGCAAGCCCAGCATGACGTTGTTGGAGAAAATGCCGCCCAGAGCAAACACCGACCCCGAGACGCCGTCCAGCTTGAAGATCCGCCGGGCGGTAACGCGGCCAATGACAAACACGATCAGGCAACTGCCGAAGAAGGCAATTAGCAGGCGAGCGTCCACCGCCGGGCGTTGCGAGAAGTCACACATCATACGAAACAGCATGGCGGGCAGAGCGAGGGAGAACACAAAGCGGGTCAGACCGTCGGTAATGGTGGCAGGCCACTTTCCCCAACGAATCAGGCCATATCCCAGCACGATCAGCACAAATAACGGTAAAGACAGCACTATCTGGTGCCACAACGAAACGATAAAGGCAGGCATCGTATTCCCTTCCGATGGTATGGTGGCCGTTAATCTCCCCCCTCACCCCCAACTGCTCCAGCGTCGTGGGTAGGTTATGTAACATGCCGTAGATACTCTGTTAAGCGTCAAACGATTGCCGGTGTTTTTCGCTGAACAGTTTCGTTGCATCGAAGTCCTGACCGTGTTTTATACAGCTCCACAGACCGGTCAGGTACTTCCTCATGATGGCGCATATCGCCTGTATTGAACCGTACCGGGTTTCTTGG
>NZ_AYMQ01000003.1 GCF_000633355.1 Serratia sp. H1w | reverse complement strand
TCTTGAGGTTTATTGGGTATAGTCGCTGAATGCTGACAGTTGGCCTGTCAGGAAATCCCGCGTGCCCTGTTCCACCAGTTCACCTGCTTGCTCATCAACCTTATTCTGGATCACTCCTCCCATAAACTCAGGTTTGTTGATCACCATGGCATCCAGGAACACCAGGATCTGGCGCAGGTGATATTGGCAACGTGCGCCCCCAATCGGCCCCATTGAGCTGGTTTGGATCGCGACCGGTTTGCCAGCCAGCGGTTGGTTAGGCAAGCGGGACAGCCAGTCGATGGCGTTTTTCAGGCCGCCTGGCACTGAGTAGTTATATTCTGGCGTTACGATGATCACGCCATCGGCCTGGCGGATCTGTTCGGCAATGGCTTCCACCGTGGCGGGGAAACCTTCTTCTTGCTGAAGGTCTGCGTCGTAAAGTGGGATATCGCGGATGGAGGGAAGGGCTTCGATGGTGACACCCTGGGGAGCTAACTGGGGTAAAGCGCGTGCGACTATGGCGTTATATGAGCCTTTACGTAGGCTCCCCAGTAGCGTAACGATCTTTAGTGCTTGCTCTGACATTTTGATTCTCCCTTTTCTGATGAACAGACTCAGCTTAGAACAACCAGCAGATAATAGGGCAAATAAGCCACCCCTCCTAGGTAGATGCTAAACATTTAACTGTTTTTACAATTCAAAGCAGTAAATCATGCGTTAAGAAAAGTTTTATATTGAATATTCCCCTAAAGACAGACGTTAAATCGGTGCTTTCAGCGTGTAACAGAGGCAAGGCTGGTCAGCTTCAAAAAATGCGTGGAGAGAGGTTGGTTGCGCGATGAAATTTCGCCACTTTTCCGTAGGCCCTGGCTATCGTCATATTGCCAGCAGACGAGCCGATCCAAGCCTGGCTGATGGGCACAGGCCCAACTGAGATACTCACCAGCATCACTCATGACGTGTACGTCAGGCAGGATGTTGCAGCGTAATTGGCCGGAAAAGGGATGCAAACTCAGTAGGTTTTGGCCGCTGTTGCCCAAACCACACAGCTTCAGCACGCATTGGCGGATACTCCACAGTTGAGTTTCGGCTTCCAAACGATCACTCTGCGCCGCGATCCAGGCACTCTCCGTGCTGGAGCAGTATTGGTGCAGCAGATTGTGACTCCGTGCGCGCATCACCTCAATGTCCAACCCAACCTTGCCTTCCAGGCTCAGCAGCACGCCGATGGTATTGCCCGCATAGGCGAGGCTGAAGTCAGGTAAATGATGATCGGCAAAACACGGGCGCCCGGTCGGTGCCGTAGCAATCGGGGGGAGTACCGGGATACCATACAAATAAAATATCATTTCGGCCAATAGGATCCGGCCTTGCAAAAAGCGCCGACGGCGCTTAACGGAGAAGCTGGCAGTTCTTTCGATCAGGTCTTTAGGCAGCCGATGGGTCTCTAAACGCTCTGTAGCCGTGTCCCATCGGATAAAATGACAAGCCATTGTTCACTCCATGACCGAGGCTTATAAAAAAACTGGAGTGTTAGAGTAAGCATTACGTTAAGAATTTTCATTAAGAATTCGCATGATCTTTTTCTTAATTATTCTCTGCTTGAATGAAAAAACGCCGGTATAGCAGGAATATAGCGCGGTGGCGATTGGGGTTACTTCTGACGTGTGCGAAGAAAAATCCCATCATTAACATTAAGATAATTCTGGGATTTTCCGGGTTATGAGTTACTTGCCAATGCAGAAGCTGGAGAAGATACGCCCAAGCAGGTCATCGGAGGTAAATTCCCCGGTGATTTCGCTCAATGCTTGCTGTGCCAAGCGTAGTTCTTCGGCCAGCAGCTCCCCCGCGTAAGCGCTCACTAACTGTTCTTTGCCCTGCACCAGGTGCTGTGCGGCCTGTTCCAGCGCCTGCAAGTGACGGCGACGAGCGAGGAAGCCGCCTTCCATATTGCTGGTGAAGCCCATGCTTTGCTTCAAATGGTCGCGTAACAGGTCGATCCCCTCACCGGTACGCGCCGACAGGCGAATAAGTGAGTGACCATTTACTTCGCTCAGGCCCAGTGCTTCACCAGTGATATCAGCTTTGTTACGCACCACGGTGATCGGCAAGGTACTTGGCAGGCGTGCCATAAACTCCGGCCAGATCTCGGCAGGTTCGGTGGCGGCGGTGGTGGTGCCATCGACCATAAACAGCACTCTATCGGCCTGTTCGATCTCATTCCAGGCACGTTCGATACCAATGCGCTCAACTTCGTCGCTGGCTTCCCGCAACCCGGCGGTATCGATAATGTGCAGTGGCATGCCATCGATATGAATATGTTCGCGTAATACATCGCGCGTAGTGCCCGCAATGTCGGTGACGATGGCCGCTTCGCGTCCCGCCAGCTCATTGAGCAGGCTGGATTTCCCGGCGTTAGGCCGCCCGGCGATCACCACTTTCATCCCTTCACGCAGCAGGCTACCCTGACGCGCCTCGGCCCGAACGCCGTCCAGATCGGCCATTACGCCATTCAGTTGGGCTTCGATTTTGCCGTCAGAAAGGAAGTCGATTTCCTCATCCGGGAAGTCGATTGCCGCTTCCACATAGATGCGCAGGTGAGTGAGCGCTTCAACAAGCTGGTGGATACGGATGGAAAACGCGCCTTGTAGCGAGTTCATGGCCGAACGGGCAGCTTGCTCGGAACTGGCATCGATCAGATCGGCGATGGCTTCGGCCTGGGCCAAATCCAGCTTGTCATTGAGGAATGCACGCTCCGAGAACTCCCCTGGGCGGGCAATCCGCACGTCTGGAAGCGCCAACACGCGTTTGAGCAGCAGGTCGAGGATCACCGGCCCACCATGGCCCTGGAGTTCCAGCACGTCCTCACCGGTAAAGGAATTGGGGCCGGGGAACCATAGCGCAATCCCCTGATCCAGCGTGCTGCCTTCAGCATCACGAAACGGCAGATAATCGGCATAGCGCGGCTTTGGCAGTTTGCCGAGTACAGCCAGGGCAACCTCTTTGGCTCCCCGGCCTGAAATACGCAGGATGCCGACACCGCCGCGTCCGGGCGGAGTAGCAACAGCAGCGATGGTATCGGTGGTGTTCATAACGGATTATCTCTCTGACTAGATGCAAAAAGGCGGTCATGATGACCGCCTGAAATTGCTGGCAAAGCTCACAATCGTAGGGGCGCTACATGCAGCGCCCGCTCCGTATTAGACTTTTTTCTTATCGCGGCTGTGCAGACCACGTTTTTCCAGCCCGCGGTAAATCAGCTGCTGCTGGATGATGGTTACCAGGTTACTGACGATGTAGTACAGCACCAGACCAGACGGGAACCACAGGAAGAACACTGTGAAGATCACCGGCATAAAGGTCATGATTTTCTGCTGCATCGGGTCAGTGACGGTGGTTGGTGACATCTTCTGGATGAAGAACATGGTCACACCCATCAGCACTGGCAGGATGTAGTATGGGTCTTGCGCCGACAGGTCATGGATCCACCAGATAAACGGTGCATGACGCAGTTCAACCGAGCCCATCAACATGTAGTACAAGGCCAGGAAGATTGGCATCTGGATAACCAGCGGCAAGCAACCACCCAGAGGGTTCACTTTCTCAGCTTTGTACAGCGCCATCATTTCCTGGCTCATACGCTGCTTGTCATCACCGATACGCTCACGCATCGCCTGCAGTTTGGGCTGCAGCATACGCATCTTGGCCATCGAGGTGTACTGCGCTTTGGTCAGCGGGTACATGATGCCGCGCACGATGAAGGTGATGATGATGATTGAGAAGCCCCAGTTGCCGATGAAACCGTGAATGAACTTCAGCAGTTTGAACAGCGGTTGGGAGATGAACCACAGCCAGCCGTAATCGACAGTCAGATCCAGGTGCGGTGCCAGTTGAGCCATCTGATCTTGCAGCTCTGGGCCAACCCACAGGGTGGCATTCAGCTGTTTCTCTGCACCCGGCTGGACAATCACCGGCTCGGCTTTAAAGCCGATAGCAGACAGGTTAGTGCCTGGCTTGGAGGTATAGAAGGTGTTGTTGCCCTGAGTCTCTGGCACCCACGCGGTGGCGAAGTACTGTTGCAACATCGCAATCCAGCCGCCTTGCGTGGTGACATTCAGGTTCTCATCCTTGTCGAACGCATACTTTTGGTATTTGTTGTCGCTGGAAGAGTAGGCCGCACCACGGAAGGTGTGCAGCGCAAAGTTGTTGCTGCCGGTGTCACGATGCTTAGGCAACTCGGTAGTCTGCTTCAACTGGCCAAACAGGGTCAGTTCCAGCGGAGTCGCGCTCTTGTTGACGATGGAGTAGTCCACGCCAACGGCATAATGGTTACGCTTGAGCACAAAGGTCTTGGTGAAGACCGAACCGTCTTTGCAGGTAAAGGTCAGCGGAATACGCAGTTCATCCTGGCCATCGGCCAGCGTGAAGGTATCCTGCGCCGCCTCAAACAGAGGACGCTCGCCGTTTGCCGGGTTATCCGGGCCGTCTCTGCCGGTCAGGCCACTTTGTGCCTGGTAGACGAATGACGGGGTAGATTCCAGCAGCGTAAATGGAGTCGATGAACCCAGGGTATCCGGGTAGGCCAACAGTTTAGCCTGCTCGATATCGCCACCACGGGTGTTGATGGTCAGCGACAGCACGTCAGTGTTAACGGTGATCAGTTTACCCTGGCCACTGCCTGGTACAGCCGAACTTGCGGCATCACCGGTTGCTGGGTTCGCGGTCTGTTGCGTGGTCTGGGTGGCTGCGGGTTGCGGAGCGTTGTCCACTTGCCAGGCCTGCCAGATCATGAAAGACACGAACAGCAGAGCGATGAGGAGAAGATTGCGTTGCGAATCCATCGTTAGTGTTCTCTGTTATCGTCGGTTTTCGGCGGCACGGGATCATCGCCACCTGGGTTCAAAGGGTGGCATTTTAATACGCGTTTCAGTGTTAACCAACTGCCTTTTAACATGCCAAACCTGCGTAATGCCTCAATTGCGTAATGAGAACATGTCGGCTGGAAGCGACAACGTGGCCCAAGCAGCGGGCTGAGTACGAGCTGATACGCCCGAACCAGCCCGATCAGGATGCGGGAGCCTGGCGACAGTGGCGACGCCATAATTTTTCCAAAGCTTCCGTCAGTGCACGATTATCCAAATCCGCTATTCCTTTTTTGGCCACCACCACAAAATCCATCGCCGGTAGTTCGTGCTGAAGTAAACGGAAGCTTTCGCGGGTTAGGCGTTTGATCCGGTTGCGTTCATGCGCGCGTTTGACGTGTTTTTTGGCGACGGTAAGACCGATGCGGGGATGCCCCAGCTGGTTCAGGCGGCCGAGGATGGTGATTTGCGGCGTGCCAGCCCGTTGTGGCTGCTGGAAGACGAAAGTGAAATGAGTGGGAGTTAACAAACGTAACTCCCTAGGAAAAGCGAGCTTAACCACTCAGCGGGTTAGCTTTTATTACTTAGAAACAGTCAGACGAGTACGGCCTTTCGCACGACGGCGGGCCAGAACTTGACGACCATTCTTGGTGGCCATACGAGCACGGAAACCGTGGCTACGGTTACGCTTCAGTACGGACGGTTGGAAAGTGCGTTTCATAGCGATTTCTACCTAAACTTAAATGAAATACTGATAAGTCAAATGCGTTTGGCTACTCGGCGTGAAGATGACCGACGCCTCAATCGCAATACATAAAGAGGCGGGATTGTAATAATTGTACAGTCCTGAGTCAATTCACATCGCGCTAGCCTACCTGGTTGTCTGCCAATTCGGAGTAAAATCCGGTGTTGGCCCGTGGTCACCGCAGAATCCTGTCTTGGCTAAATGACTCACCATTAAGGAACCAGGTATCACACGTGGGCGAAGATTATACGGACTCGGGGGTAAATCACAAGGATCTCCGTACGATCCTGCGTGATTTCTGCGAGGATCCGCGTGGATAACCAGGTATAACCTGTGAAAGGCACTAAAACCTGGCTCGACAGGTGCAGATCTCATCAGTGCTGATCCCGGAGTGATTAAAAACTAGCCACTCTTCACGGGCTGTGGATAAAATGGATCTAATCTGTGATGAAGAGGAGGATCTCTTGCGCGGATTGCGCTATGATCCGTCATTCCGATCGCGATCCCAAATCAGGATCGTTAAGGGCATAAACCGTGAAAGGCGGTTCGCATACCCTACAGGTTTTTCAGCCGATACCGGGCGTGTGTCAAAAATCATGAGTTATAAAAAAGTAGCCTGATTCTTTTCTTTTTATTGATCTTGTTCGAGTGGAGTCCGCCGTGTCACTTTCGCTTTGGCAGCAGTGTCTTGCCCGATTGCAGGATGAGTTACCTGCCACAGAATTTAGTATGTGGATACGCCCATTGCAGGCGGAACTGAGTGACAATACCCTGGCGCTGTATGCGCCCAATCGTTTTGTGCTGGATTGGGTTCGCGATAAGTACTTAAACAATATCAATGGCCTGTTGAATGATTTCTGCGGTACGGATGCGCCGCTGTTGCGTTTTGAAGTGGGTAGCAAACCACTGACACCAACCCTCAGCCAGCCCGTGATGGCCAGTGTCAACCACAACAACAGCGCTCCGGTTGCCCCGGTGGTGCGTACAGCTGCACCGTCCCGCCCAAGCTGGGACAACGCGGCACCGCCGCCTGAGCTTTCCTATCGTTCCAACGTCAACCCCAAGCACACCTTCGATAACTTCGTTGAGGGTAAGTCCAACCAACTGGCTCGTGCTGCGGCGCGGCAGGTGGCAGACAATCCGGGGGGCGCTTATAACCCACTGTTCCTGTATGGCGGTACCGGCCTGGGTAAAACGCACCTGTTGCATGCGGTAGGCAACGGCATCATGGCGCGTAAGGCCAATGCCAAAGTGGTCTATATGCACTCGGAACGCTTTGTGCAGGACATGGTTAAGGCTCTGCAAAATAACGCCATTGAAGAATTCAAACGCTACTACCGCTCGGTGGATGCGTTGCTGATCGATGATATTCAATTCTTTGCCAACAAAGAGCGTTCGCAGGAAGAGTTCTTCCATACCTTTAACGCCCTGTTGGAAGGTAATCAACAGATCATCCTGACCTCGGATCGCTATCCAAAAGAGATCAACGGGGTTGAGGATCGTTTGAAATCCCGCTTCGGCTGGGGCCTGACGGTGGCGATCGAGCCGCCAGAGCTGGAAACCCGCGTCGCGATCCTGATGAAAAAGGCCGACGAGAACGATATCCGTCTGCCGGGCGAAGTGGCGTTCTTTATCGCCAAACGCCTGCGTTCCAACGTGCGTGAGCTCGAAGGGGCGCTGAACCGCGTGATCGCCAACGCCAACTTTACTGGCCGTGCCATCACCATCGATTTCGTGCGCGAAGCGCTGCGGGATCTGCTGGCATTGCAGGAAAAGCTGGTCACCATCGACAATATCCAGAAGACGGTGGCCGAGTACTACAAAATCAAAATCGCGGACCTGCTGTCTAAACGGCGTTCGCGCTCGGTTGCCCGCCCGCGCCAGATGGCGATGGCACTGGCAAAAGAGCTCACCAACCACAGCCTGCCAGAAATCGGCGATGCGTTTGGTGGCCGCGACCATACTACGGTGTTGCACGCCTGCCGGAAAATCGAGCAGTTGCGTGAGGAAAGTCACGACATCAAAGAAGATTTCTCCAATTTAATCAGAACATTGTCGTCATAGCCCATATGAAATTTATCGTTGAACGTGAGCAACTGCTAAAACCGCTGCAACAGGTGAGCAGCCCACTGGGTGGCCGCCCGACGCTGCCAATTCTGGGTAACCTGCTGCTGCAGGTGACGGAAGGTTCCCTACTGCTGACAGGAACCGATCTGGAGATGGAGATGGTGGCACGCGTTGCCCTGTCCCAGCCCCATGAAGCGGGCGCGACGACCGTCCCCGCACGTAAATTCTTTGATATCTGCCGTGGCCTGCCGGAAGGCGCGGAGATCACCATCATGCTTGACGGTGATCGCTTGCTGGTGCGTTCTGGCCGCAGCCGCTTCTCGCTGTCCACGCTGCCGGCGATAGACTTCCCGAATCTGGATGATTGGCAGAGCGAGGTCGAGTTCACCTTGCCGCAGGCGACGCTAAAGCGCCTGATCGAAGCCACCCAGTTCTCGATGGCTCATCAGGATGTGCGCTATTACCTGAACGGTATGCTGTTTGAAACCGAAGGGGAAGAGCTGCGCACCGTGGCCACCGACGGCCACCGCCTGGCGGTGTGCTCGATGCCGATTGGCCAGCAGTTACCTACGCATTCGGTGATCGTGCCGCGTAAAGGGGTCATGGAGCTGGTCCGTCTGCTGGACGGTGGCGATACGCCGTTGCGTGTGCAGATCGGTAGTAACAATATCCGTGCTCACGTGGGTGACTTTATCTTCACTTCCAAGCTGGTTGACGGCCGTTTCCCTGATTATCGCCGCGTATTGCCGAAGAATCCGGACAAAACGCTGGAAGCGGGCTGTGACCTGCTCAAGCAGGCGTTTGCCCGTGCGGCCATACTGTCGAACGAAAAGTTCCGCGGCGTGCGCCTGTACGTCAGCCAGAACCAGCTCAAGATCACCGCCAACAACCCTGAACAGGAAGAGGCGGAAGAGATCCTCGATGTCAGCTATGATGGCACCGAGATGGAGATTGGTTTTAACGTCAGCTACGTATTGGACGTGTTGAACGCACTCAAGTGTGAAGATGTGCGCCTGCTGCTGACCGATTCCGTCTCCAGCGTGCAGATCGAGGACGGTGCCAGCAAGTCTGCCGCCTACGTCGTCATGCCAATGCGGTTGTAATTTTATAAATACCGTTTCGGTAAAGAGATGGCATGGCTCTGACGCGTTTACTGATTAAAGATTTCCGCAATATCGAAGCTGCCGATCTGGCACCAGCGCCGGGGTTTAACTTCCTGGTTGGGGCCAACGGCAGCGGCAAGACCAGCGTGCTGGAGGCGGTGTATACCCTTGGTCATGGGCGCGCGTTTCGCAGCCTGCAGGCCGGGCGAGTGATCCGCCACGATCAGCCGGAGTTTGTGTTGCATGGCCGGATTGACGGCAATGAGCGCGAATTATCGGTAGGACTGAGTAAAAGCCGTCAGGGTGACAGCAAAGTGCGTATCGATGGCAGCGATGGCCATAAGGTGGCCGAGCTGGCACAGCTATTGCCCATGCAGTTGATCACCCCCGAAGGATTTACCCTGCTTAATGGTGGGCCGAAGTATCGGCGTGCCTTCCTGGACTGGGGTTGTTTTCACAACGAACCCGGTTTTTTCACCGCCTGGAGCAACCTGAAAAGGTTACTGAAGCAGCGCAATGCCGCGCTGCGCCAGGTCAATCGCTATGCGCAGATCCGCGCCTGGGATCAGGAACTGATCCCGTTGGCCGAGCGTATCAGCGAATGGCGGGCAGCTTACAGCGACGCAATTGCCGCGGATATCACCGCGACCTGCGCGCAGTTTCTGCCCGAATTTGCCCTGAGTTTCTCTTTCCAGCGTGGCTGGGACAAAGAGAGCGACTACGGAGAGCTGCTGGAGCGCCAGTTTGAGCGCGACAGGGCGTTAACCTATACCGCGGTGGGGCCGCATAAAGCGGATTTCCGTATTCGTGCCGAAGGCACGCCGGTAGAGGATTTGTTATCGCGCGGTCAGCTTAAACTGCTGATGTGCGCATTGCGCTTGGCGCAGGGTGAGTTTCTCACCCGCCAGAGCGGGCGGCGTTGCCTGTATCTGATTGATGATTTTGCCTCCGAGCTGGACACCGGCCGTCGCCGGTTGTTGGCCGATCGCCTGAAAGCCACCCAGGCACAGGTTTTTGTCAGTGCGGTAAGCGCTGAGCAAGTAACCGACATGATGGGTGAAAAGGGCAAGATGTTCCGCGTGGAACAAGGTAAAATAGAGGTTCAACCACAGGACTAAAATGAGCGAGAAACGTTGATGTCGAATTCTTATGACTCCTCAAGTATCAAGGTATTAAAAGGGCTGGATGCGGTACGTAAGCGTCCGGGCATGTATATCGGTGATACTGATGACGGCACCGGTCTGCACCACATGGTATTCGAGGTCGTGGACAACGCTATCGACGAAGCACTCGCTGGCCACTGTAGCGACATTCAGGTGACTATCCACGCCGACAACTCCGTCTCGGTGCAGGATGATGGTCGTGGTATCCCAACCGGTATCCACGAAGAGGAAGGGGTGTCTGCGGCACAGGTCATCATGACCGTACTGCACGCCGGCGGTAAGTTTGACGACAACTCCTATAAGGTTTCCGGCGGTCTGCACGGCGTCGGCGTTTCGGTTGTTAACGCCCTGTCAGAGAAGCTGGAACTGGTGATCCGCCGCGAAGGCAAGGTGCATGAGCAGACCTACAAGCATGGTGAACCGCAGGCTCCACTGAAAGTTGTCGGTGATACCGACCAGACCGGGACCACCCTGCGCTTCTGGCCTAGCTACCAGACCTTTACCAATAACACCGAGTTTGAGTACGACATCCTGGCCAAGCGCCTGCGCGAACTGTCGTTCCTCAACTCTGGCGTCTCAATTCGCCTGAAAGACAAACGCAGCGACAGAGAAGACCACTTCCACTATGAAGGCGGTATCAAGGCGTTTGTGGAATACCTGAACAAGAACAAGACCCCGATCCACCCAACGGTGTTCTACTTCTCAACCGTGAAAGACGATATCGGTGTGGAAGTGGCGCTGCAGTGGAACGATGGTTTCCAGGAAAATATCTACTGCTTCACCAACAACATCCCGCAGCGTGATGGGGGGACTCACCTGGCCGGCTTCCGTGCCGCGATGACCCGTACCCTGAACACCTACATGGATAAAGAAGGCTACAGCAAAAAGTCCAAGATCAGCGCCACCGGCGACGATGCGCGCGAAGGTCTGATTGCCGTGGTTTCGGTGAAAGTGCCAGACCCTAAATTCTCTTCTCAGACCAAAGACAAGCTGGTGTCTTCAGAAGTGAAAACGGCGGTCGAATCGCTGATGAACGAGAAGCTGGTGGATTACCTGATGGAAAACCCATCGGACGCCAAGATCGTGGTCGGTAAAATCATCGATGCGGCCCGTGCCCGTGAAGCGGCGCGTAAAGCACGTGAAATGACCCGCCGTAAAGGCGCGCTGGATTTGGCTGGCCTGCCAGGCAAACTGGCGGACTGCCAGGAACGCGACCCGGCGTTGTCCGAACTCTACCTGGTGGAAGGGGACTCTGCGGGCGGCTCAGCCAAACAGGGCCGTAACCGTAAGAACCAGGCGATCTTGCCGCTGAAAGGGAAAATCCTCAACGTTGAGAAAGCCCGCTTCGACAAGATGCTGTCTTCACAGGAAGTTGCCACGCTGATCACCGCGCTGGGCTGCGGCATTGGCCGTGACGAATACAACCCGGACAAGCTGCGTTATCACAGCATCATCATCATGACCGATGCCGACGTCGACGGCTCGCACATCCGTACGCTGCTGTTGACCTTCTTCTATCGTCAGATGCCGGAAATCATCGAACGTGGCCACGTCTATATTGCCCAGCCGCCGCTGTACAAGGTGAAGAAAGGCAAGCAGGAGCAGTACATCAAAGACGACGAAGCGATGGATCAGTATCAGATCTCCATTGCTCTCGACGGCGCCACCCTGCACCCTAACAGTTCTGCCCCAGCCTTGGCGGGTGAGCCGTTAGAGAAGCTGGTGGCCGAGCATTACGCCGTGCAGAAACAGATTGGCCGGATGGAACGCCGCTACCCGCGTGCGTTGCTGAACAACCTGATCTACCAGCCAACCTTGAACGAAGAAGATCTGGGCGACCGCGCCAAGGTGGAAAACTGGATCGAATCGCTGGTGAAATTGCTCAACGATAACGAACAACACGGCAGCAGCTACAGTTCGGTGTTGATTGAGAATCGTGAGCGCCAGATGTTCGAACCGGTGCTGCGTATCCGTACCCACGGCGTCGATACCGACTATCCGCTGGACTTTGAATTTATCCGCGGTGGCGAATACCGCAGGCTCTGCACCTTGGGTGAGAAACTGCGTGGCCTGCTGGAAGAAGATGCTTATATCGAACGTGGCGAACGCCGCCTGCCGGTAGAAAGCTTCGAACAGGCGTTGGAGTGGCTGGTGAAAGAGTCGCGCCGTGGTCTGTCGATCCAGCGTTATAAAGGGTTGGGTGAGATGAACCCGGATCAATTGTGGGAAACCACCATGGATCCCGATCAGCGTCGTATGCTGCGCGTAGCGGTGAAAGACGCTATTGCAGCCGATCAGCTGTTCACTACACTGATGGGCGATGCGGTGGAACCACGCCGTGCCTTTATCGAAGAAAACGCCCTGAAAGCGGCGAACATCGATATCTAACGCCTAATCGGGTGATTAATAATCCGCGCCGGTTCGCCCGCGCGGATTTTTTTATGCCGTTTTTCCGCTAACATGACAAGCTGAAACGGGTTAGCATGAGAAAAAACCACTGGGAGACACGCTCGAATGGTTATTGAACTGATTGCAATTGATATGGATGGCACGCTGCTCAATCCGCAGCACCAGATTACGCCAGCGGTAAAGCAAGCGCTGACTGCCGCACGCGCTAAAGGCGTGCATGTGGTGCTGGCTACCGGGCGGCCTTATGTTGGCGTGCAGGACTATCTGCGTCAGTTGGATATTCAGGGTGAAGGTGATTTTTGCATCACCTATAACGGGGCATTGGTGCTGAAAGCGGTGGACGGGGCCTGCGTGCTGCAAGAAACGCTCGGTTTTGACGATTACCTCTATTTTGAACAATTAGCACGCGATTTTGGCGTTCATTTCCAGGCGTTTGATTTTGATACCCTGTACACGCCGAACAAGGACATTGGTAGATATACCATCCATGAATCCCACATGACCGGTATTCCATTGAAATACCGCAGCGTGGAAGAGATGGATCGCTCCATTCGTTTCCCGAAGGTGATGATGATTGATGAGCCAGAATTGCTGGATCGTGCTATTGCTCGCTTACCGGCAGAGGCTTGGGAACGCTACACCATCATGAAAAGCGCGCCTTACTTCCTGGAGATCCTGCACAAGCGGGTGGATAAAGGTGCCGGGGTCAGAATGCTGGCCGAGCATTTGGGCATCAAGCAGGAAAACGTGATGGCGTTAGGCGATCAGGCTAATGATACCGCGATGATCGAGTATGCCGGATTGGGCGTGGCGATGGGCAATGCGATCCCTGAATTAAAGGAAGTCGCTCAGCATGTGACCAGCACTAATACCGAAGACGGTGTAGCGCGCGCGATTGAGAAATTTGTATTGTAAACCGCCCCTCACCCTAACCCTCTCCCACAGGGAGAGGGGACCGAATGTGCTACTCATTGACCCCGAACTGACCTTAACACCGTAGGCCACATTACCTGCTAACGACGCTGAACTAGCTCCCTCTTCCTATGGGAAAGGGGGATTAGTTATTTTGTGTAATATGATTTTTGTGATCTGTATTTTTGCCTGCCATGGGTAACCCTATTATAGTGATTTTAGCTCCCTGTTTCTTAAGCGTTTATTCAAGGGATAATCAAGTAACCCACAGCAATTATACGGATGTAATATGAAGATAAAAAAAGCCCTATTAGCCTCATTGACCTTTATTGCCTGCACACAATTATCTTTTGCCGCCAAAGACGTGACCACGCAGCCCGATCTTTACTTCCTGCAAGAATCACAATCCATTGATAGCCTTACATTACTCCCTCCGCCTCCAGCCGTTGATAGCATCGATTTTCTCAATGACAAAGCGCAATATGACGTGGGTAAATTACTCAGAAATACCGAGCGAGGTAAACAGGCTTATAATGATGCCCATGTGAGTGGTGACGGTGTGCCAATGGCATTTTCTGGCGCATTTGGTATGGAAATAACTCAGGATAAAACCCCGGAAATATATCGGCTGGTTACCAAAATGCGTGAGGATGCCGGTGATTTGGCAACTCGTAGCGCTAAAGAACATTATATGCGCATTCGGCCTTTTGCTTTTTACCAAGAGGATACCTGCCGCCCAGATGAACAAAGTACACTGTCAAAAAATGGCTCCTATCCTTCCGGCCATACCACCATTGGCTGGGCTACCGCGCTGGTGCTGACGGAGATCAATCCCGCCCGCCAGGGTGAGATCCTCAAGCGGGGCTATGAGATGGGGCAAAGCCGGGTGATCTGTGGTTACCACTGGCAGAGTGACGTTACGGCCGCGCGCGTAGTGGCTTCCGCTATCGTGGCACGTTTACACGCCGAGCCTGCTTTTGTCGAACAACTGCAAAAGGCGAAAGCCGAATACCAACGGTTGGCAAAAGCTGGGTGATGTGAAACAGCCAGGCCGATCGGGTACTATGGCGGTTCTATGCCAGCCGGTATACAGGAGCCGCCATGAGCCATCAGGAACGACAGCTGACTTTTGATCCACGAGGTCATCAACTCACCAACATTAACGTCTGGACGCCGTGCAGCCAATGGTTGGCGTATGATGTACGGCCAAGCGGCGCATCCTTTACCGGCCTGAGCATTGAGCGGGTGAACGTTGCCAGCGGCTTGGTGGAAGTGGTTTATCGGGCGCAGCAGGGTGCTCATGTTGGCGTAGTGACGGTGAGCCCGGATGCGCCAGCGCGTTATGTGTTTATCCATGGGCCGGAACATCCGGACAGCCACTGGCATTATGATTTCCACCATCGCCGTGGCGTGATCGTCAGCGAGCCGGATCGTGAACTGGCGATTACCCTCGATGCATTGGATATTACCCCTCCCTATACCCCAGGCGCGCTGCGTGGCGGCACCCACGTGCATGTCTTCAGCCCGGATGCCAGCCGCTTGAGCTTCACCTATAACGACCATGTGATGCACGAGTTCGATCCGGCACTGGATTTGCGCAATGTCGGTGTCGCGGTGCCGTTGCAGGGCGTGAATCCGCCTAAGCAGCACCCGCGTGAATATGACGGCAGTCACTTCTGCGTTCTGGTCAGCTCAACGACGCCAACCCCGCAGCCGGGCAGCGATCAAATCAATCGGGCTTACGAAGAGGGCTGGATTGGCCTGCAAGGCTATAGCAAACCCGATGGTAGCCGCCAGCGTTGGGCGTTGGCGTTTATTGGCGATACCCTTTCGCCGCAGGGGGAAAAACTGCCGGAAGTGTTTGTGGTAGATTTGCCGGAAAATGACGCCGACTATGCCAAAGCCGGGGATGTTCCCTTGCAGGGAACGGCCACTACCTTACCGGCACCGCCGCTGGGGGTTCAACAACGGAGGTTGACCCATACCAGCCAGCGCCGCTACCCAGGAGTTGCCACTACGCCACGCCACTGGTTACGCAGTTCGCCAGACGGCAGCGCCATTGCTTTCCTGATGAAGGACGATCGCGGCATTGTGCAACTGTGGACTATTTCCCCCAACGGTGGCGAAGTGCTCCAGATCACGCAGGCGGAACACAGCATCCAGTCGGCATTCAGCTGGCATCCGCAAGGTGGCAAGATTGCACTGGTGTGTGATAACAGCGTGATGCTGTGCGATATCGCAAACGGCAATATGCAGCGTCTGACCAGGCGAACTGCGCAACCCCCAATGGGGGACGCCGTGGTGTTCTCACCGGATGGCCAACAGCTGGCCTTTATGCGCGAAGTGGCTGGGTTCAGCCAGATTTTTGTGGTGGCGGTTTAACTACAGCCGGGTTGGTGCTGGCGAGGTTGTCATGCCCTGGCCTGGATTGCCGCTGGCAGCCAGATTCTGCTCTTCATCATGCTGGATACGGGCTTTGGGTGAGGCTGCCATCTTATCGCTGCCTGAGCGCAGGTAGTCGTAAGGTAGCAAAATGGTGTCCATCGCCGCCGACAGGGGGAGATCGATCGCCAGCAGAGGTATCATGGCCCAACTGGTATCATCGCTTTTCATCATGTCCACATTGGCACGCGTACCGGAGTAATAGCCCTGATCGGCCCCGGTGTGACTGGCTACGCTGGAGCAGCCATTCGCGCTCAGCAGCAGGCAGCCGGTTGCTATCATTCTTTTGAGTGGTTTCATTCATCCATCCTGAGGGTGCACTTCCCCTGAAATTTGCTGAGTTATAACATCCAGCCAAAGCATTGAAAGTTGCAAATCTCCGCACTGTGGCGGCTCTCTCACTTTGAGTGTATGTGATAAACAAATTTTCGCCGTTTCCATTAGCAATTATTTGATCATCGTCAGTTGAAAAGCGGAAAGCAAACCCCATCTTCTTTACAAGGCCAAATTAAGAATTTGCCGTAAGGGAATTCTGGCCGCTCAGCCTGTCCATGATGGAAGGCTTTATTATCAACCTCGCTAAAGTGCCTTAGGAGGCTGTTTTATGCGCAACTTTGATCTTTCCCCGCTGTACCGTTCCGCGATCGGTTTTGATCGCCTGTTCAACGCTCTTGAGTCTGGCCAAAGCCAGGGTAACGGGGGTTATCCTCCGTACAATATTGAACTGGTTGATGAGAATCATTACCGCATTGCCATCGCGGTTGCCGGGTTTGCCGAGCAGGAACTGGAGATCACCACGCAAGATAATCTGTTGATTGTGCGCGGGGCTCACACCCATGAACCTGCTGAAAGAACCTATTTATATCAAGGTATTGCCGAGCGTAATTTTGAACGCAAATTCCAGCTGGCCGAACATATTCAAATTAGAGGCGCCAAACTGGAAAACGGCCTGCTGTATATCGATATGCAACGCGTGGTGCCGGAAACATTAAAGCCGCGTCGGATCGAAATTAAGTAATCGTTGTTTCATCACTCTGCCTGCCGTCAGGGGGCAAACTTTAAACCTCGCTTCTTGGAAGGAGATTACTATTATGCGTAACTACGATTTATCCCCACTGCTGCGTCAATGGATCGGTTTTGACAAACTGGCCAGCTCAATGGGAGGCCAGGAGCCACAAGGGTTCCCGCCATACAACATTGAGAAAAGCGACGACAACCACTATCGCATTTCCCTGGCGCTGGCCGGGTTCAAACAAAGCGAACTGGATATTGAAGTGGAAGGCCCACGCCTGACCGTGCGTGGCAAACCGACACCGCCGGAAAAACAGGTGGAGTATCTGCATCAGGGGTTAGTGTGCAAAGAATTCAGCCTGACCTTTACCCTGGCAGAGCACCTGCAGGTCGACGAAGCCAAGTTTGAAAATGGCTTGCTGCACATCGATCTGGTACGCAACGTACCGGAAGCTTTGCAGCCACAGCGCATCCGCATCGGCAGCACTGCAACTGCGGAGCTGGAAGCCAAATAACCGGCTGAAAAAAAACAAAAACTTGCGGGGGAGGTCCATTCGGGCCTCCCCCGTTGCATTCTGTGCTGTACCCCACATTACCCCCCCGCGCCTTATGTCAGAATCCCTAATAATTGCAGGTGTTTAGTTGCATACCGATTGTTAAACTTTAGGTAAGGATGTGACGTATGAGTGATATCGCCCTGACCGTCAGCATGTTGGCGTTGGTGGCTATTCTCGGGTTATGGATCGGCAACTGGAAAGTGTATGGCGTGGGTTTAGGGATAGGCGGCGTCTTGTTCGGCGGCATCATCGTCGGGCACTTTGCACAGACTTACCAGATCACACTCAACGGCGACATGCTGCACTTTATTCAGGAGTTCGGTCTAATCCTGTTTGTTTACACCATCGGTATCCAGGTTGGCCCTGGTTTCTTCTCGTCCCTGCGCGTTTCCGGCCTCAAGCTCAATGGTTTCGCCATTCTGCTGGTGCTGGTGGGCGGCGTGGTGGCGGCGATTGTTCACAAGCTCTTTGCCGTGCCGTTGCCGATCATTCTCGGCGTATTCTCCGGTGCGGTCACCAACACCCCGGCGCTCGGGGCCGGGCAGCAGATACTCACCGATCTGGGTTCCGATCCGGCACTGGTTAATCGTATGGGGATGGGCTATGCCATGGCCTATCCGTTCGGTATCTGCGGCATTCTGCTGGTGATGTGGCTGATCCGGCTGTTCTTCCGCATCAATATCGATCGGGAAGCGCAGGCATTCGAGGAAAGCCTGGGGAACAATCGCGAACTGCTGCAAACCATGAACGTGGCGGTGCGTAACCCCAATCTGCAAGGCATGGCGATCAAGAATGTGCCGCTGCTCAACAGTGATGACATCATCTGTTCGCGCCTGAAACGGGGTGATTTACTGATGGTACCCGCCCCGCATGAGACGCTGGAACTGGGGGATTTCCTGCACCTGGTCGGCAAGCGCGAAAAGCTGGAAAACGCCCGGCTGGTGATTGGCGAGGAAGTGGACGTCTCACTCTCCACTCGCGGAACCTCGCTGCAAGTTGTCCGTGCGGTAGTGACCAACGAGAAAGTGTTGGGCAAAAAAATCCGCGAGCTGGATCTCAAGCAGAAGTACGACGTGGTGGTCTCGCGCCTCAACCGTGCCGGGGTAGAGCTGGTGGCTGGCAGCAATGTTACGCTGCAGTTCGGGGATATCCTCAATCTGGTAGGGCGTCCAGAATCCATTGAGGCGGTGGCGGCGATTGTCGGCAACGCCCAGCAGAAGCTGCAACAGGTGCAGATGCTGCCGGTATTTATTGGCATTGGCCTTGGGGTGCTGTTGGGTTCTATCCCGTTGTTTATTCCCGGCTTCCCGGCAGCATTGCGGTTGGGATTAGCCGGTGGTCCGCTGGTGGTGGCGCTGATCCTGGGGCGTATTGGCAGCATCGGCAAGCTGTACTGGTTTATGCCGCCAAGTGCCAACCTGGCGCTACGTGAACTGGGTATCGTGCTGTTCCTGGCCGTGGTTGGCCTGAAGTCGGGTGGCAACTTTGTCGATACCCTGCTGCATGGCGATGGGCTGGCGTGGGTTGGTTACGGGGCACTCATCACCTTCATACCGCTGATCAGCGTAGGTATTCTGGCTCGGGTAGTGGGTAAGATGAACTACCTGACGCTCTCCGGCATGCTGGCGGGCTCAATGACCGATCCCCCGGCGTTGGCCTTTGCCAACGGCCTGCACCCTACCAGCGGCGCTGCGGCGCTGTCTTATGCCACGGTCTATCCGTTGGCGATGTTCCTGCGCATTATGTCACCGCAGCTGTTGGCGGTGCTGTTCTGGGCGATGTAGCCAACAAAAACGGGCTCCGCTTGCGGAGCCCGTGAGACTACTGACAAACCTTCGCTGGTCTCACACGTAGGGGCGCTGCATGCTGCGCCCGTTTGCTCTTCAGATTTATCCTTCCTGGTGCGCGCGCTCAACCTCTTCCGCCAGGATCATCACGCCACGCTCAATATCTTCCGGATCCGGTACATAGTTCATGCGCATGCATTGATGCGTATGCGGCCATTCATGTTCCAGCCCCGGGAAGAAGTAGTGGCCTGGCACCATCAGCACGCCGCGCTTTTTCAGCCGTTGGTACAGCAGCTCGGTGGTGATGGGCAGATCCTTGAACCACAGCCAGAGGAAGATAGCCCCTTCTGGTTTATGGATCAGGCAGCGTTCTGGCGACAGGTAACGACGAATAATGCCGATGGTCTGTTCGACCCGCTGTTTGTAGAACGGACGGATCACTTCATTGGATAAACGCAGCAGATCGCCACGTTCAATCATCTCTGTGGCCAGCGCCGGGCCAATGCTGCCCGGTGACAGGCTGATAATGCCGTTCATATTGGTCAGCGCGGTGATGACCTTCTCATCGGCGATTACGATGCCACAGCGTGAACCAGGCAGGCCCAGCTTGGACAGGCTCATACACAGGATGATATTCGGGTTCCATAGCGGCGTGGCTTCGCTGAAAATAATGCCGGGGAACGGCACGCCGTAGGCGTTGTCGATCACCAGCGGGATATCACGCTGTTGCGCCAACAGATCGAGCTTCATCAGCTCTTCATCGGTGATCACGTTGCCGGTGGGGTTGGTAGGGCGTGACACGCAGATCATGCCGATGTCGTCACCGATGTTCAGATGCTCAAAATCGACGTGATATTTGAACTGGCCATCTGGCAATAGTTCGATATTAGGCTTGGCAGAGACGAACAGCCCCTCATCCAGCCCGGAATCGGCATAGCCAATATATTCTGGTGCCAGTGGGAACAGGACGCGGCGGCGGCTACCGTCGGCGTAGCGGCCAGCAAACAGGTTGAACAAGTAGAAAAACGCGCTCTGGCTGCCATTTGTCAGTGCAATATTCTGTGGTTCGATCTGCCAGCCGAGTTCTTCCTGCAGCATTTTAGCCAGCGCTTTCAGCAGGGCGTCTTTGCCTTGCGGGCCGTCGTAGTTGCACAATGCCTCGGTCAGCTTACCTTGATCGAGCATCTCCTGGCATAGCTGTTTGAAGTAGCTGTCCATCTCTGGGATTTGCGCCGGATTACCGCCGCCGAGCATGATGGCACCGGGCGTGCGCAGGCCTTCATTCAGATCGTTCATCAAACGGGTGATGCCCGCATAACGGGTAAATTTGTCGCCGAAAAGTGAAAAATTCATAGCTGCTGCAATATGGTTGTGAGCGAGTAGGCGCCCACCATACCGCCAGATAAAAGCGGGTGCAATGCGCTAGAGTTTTCACCCGCCGGGCATAGATGTCGCCTGGCGGGGATTTAACAGCATAATTTGCTGAATTATTGTGACCGATCGCCAGCCCACACCACCATCACCTTGTCCCCCTCATGCTGGCGACTAAAGGCATAGTAATGAGCCGTTTGCTGAGATTGCTGCGTACCGGCACCGATTGCCGGATGGCGTTCACGGAACTGACCTAACCGCTGCCAGTGTGCCAGCAACGGTGCTTTGGCTCCTTGCAGTTCACCCCAGTTCATATCCGAACGGGTGCCTTGCAGGGGATCGGAACCGGTAGGGCCAAACGGGCGGCCGCTCTCATCACCGTAGTAAATCTGCACTGCGCCGGGTGCCAACAGCAGCAGGTCTGCTGCACGCTGTTGTAAAGGCAGAGAGCCTTTGGCATCGCTGGCAAAGAACAGGCGAGTATCGTGCGAGGAAATATAGCTCAGTACGTTGAAGCCCTGTAGCTTGTCCGCCATCTGTTGATAGGTGCTATCGATATTGGAAAAACATCCCAGCGCTTGCGCGGCCTGATCTTGAAAATCAAAGTTGATCATCGCATCGAAGCCATGTTGGTAATAATCGCTTTTCATCACCCCATGGCCCCAGGCCTCACCGGTCATCCAGAACGGTGCATTGTCCAACGCCTGTTTGGGGTTGGCCGCTTTCCACTCGGCCAGCGCTTCGGTGGCTCGCTGCTTTAGCAGGTCCAGCGTGGGTTTATCGACGTGTTTGGCGGTATCGACGCGGAAGCCATCAATGCCGTAGTCGCGCACCCATTGGCTGAGCCAGGTTGCCAGATAATCGCGGGTGGTAGCACCTGGGATTTCGCGCGCGGCGGTATCGGGCTTGTGGCGGAAGAACAGGGGCAGGCCGCTGGCTCCGGGCGCTTCAGTTTTGATGTCCGGAAGGAAGGCCAATGACATGGTCAGATCGTCAAAGCCTGGCGAATCGTAATCGCCGATATCGGTGCGGATCCAGTTTTTCCCCCACCATTGGCTCCAGCCTGCTTTATCGCTGAAGTTGATGTAGTCGTTAAAGCTGTGCCAGCTCTGGCCTGGTCCTGGTTGCCAATCGCCCCAGTTTTTGCCGAGAGTTTTTTCGGCTTCATCGCCCTTCAGGTACAGCGAGCCAAACTGAAACTGCTGCATATCGGTGAGCGTGGCATAGCCGACGTGGTTGACCACCACGTCAAACAGGATGCGGATCCCGCGTTGATGCGCTTGTTCTACCAGGTTACGCAGATCCTGCTCGTTGCCCATATTGGCATCGAGCTTGGTCCAGTCCAGATGGTAGTAACCGTGATAGGCGTAATGTGGGAAATCCCCTTTGGTGCCACCACCGACCCAACCGTGGATTTGCTCCAGTGGGGAACTGATCCATAGCGCGTTGACCCCGAGCTGCTGCAGATAATCGAGCTTTTGCGTCAATCCGGCGAGATCGCCGCCGTGAAACGTGCCAATTTCCTGCATACCGTCGCCGTGACGGCCATAGCTGTGATCGTTGGCCGGATCACCGTTTTCAAAACGGTCGGTCAGCACAAAATAGACCGTGGCGTTGTGCCAGTTGAAGGCGGCTTGCTGCGGTGGATTGACTGACTCCAGCAGTAACAGCCCACCGCTGGTGGGGGCGGGTTGCAGGGTAACCTGCCCTTGAATGACCTTGGCAGTCTGGCCGGAATAAAAATCACGCACCGTTTCGCCTTCGGCAAAGGTGTCTTTCACCGCGATGGTGATCGGTTGACCATCCCAACGCTGGCAGGTGCGGGCAACGGCAGCCACGGTTTTTTCCGGTTCGGCTTTCAGGCTGAGCTGCAAGGTTGGCGTACCGCTGCGGGTGTCGATACGCACCTGGTAATCGCCATCGCGAAACAGTCGCCAACTGACGGGCGCGCTATTGCTACAGGGTTGCAGCGACAAAGCCTGGTTCAGCTTCACAGCAACGCTGGGCTGCCAGCATTGTTGGTTCTGATATAGCTGCAACGGCAACTGGCCTTTGGCCAGCGTAGCCTGGCTGGTAAACACACCGCTGGTGGATTCGCTGAAGGCCGGGAAGCTTTGCAGCGTCCAGTTGGCCAGCGCTGCGGGTGAAAGCAGCATCAGCAGGGGCAGGGTCAGACGTTTCATGGCTCTCCTTACTCGTGGCAGGAAGCGTTTTTATCGTAGGGTAGCCTAGTTTGCTGGATGGAGAAAAAATCGCCTCATCCTGGGGCGGAAATTTGGGGGCGCAGGGGGAGGGGGGAGCTTGACCGCGGCTCCGGGCTAGCCCCCTCTCCCCAAGCAGTTACCCACGAGGTACTTGGTCAGTACAGTGGGAGAGGGCTGGGGTGAGGGGAGATTGGCAGCCTTAACTGACATTGCATCTAATGAGAATTACTTCTTCAGCAACTGCGGGTTAACGCAGTTTTCGGTTACTGTGCCGGTCAGAGCGGTAATCAGATTATCTACGGCGCATGCGGCCATGCCGTAGCGAGTCTCATGGGTGGCAGAACCGATATGCGGCAATGCGACCACGTTGGCCATTTTCAGCAGCGGTGAATCGACTGCGACCGGCTCCTGCTCGAACACGTCCAACCCGGCGGCGTGAATGGAGCCGTCCTGTAAGGCTTCGATTAGCGCCTGCTCATTCACCACCGGTCCACGCCCCGCGTTGATCAGAATACCGCTCTGCTTCATCTTCGCCAGCTGTTCACGGCCAATCAGATGGAAGGTTTGCTCGGTGAGTGGCAGCGTAATACACAGGAAGTCCGACTCGGCCAGCAACGTATCAAGATCGCAACGGCGTGCATTAAAGCGCTGTTCTGCCTCTTCATGCGTGCGACGCGCGTTGTACAGCACCGACATGCCAAAGCCAAAGTGCGCACGCTGCGCCAGTGCCAGGCCGATGCGGCCCATGCCCAGGATGCCGATGGTTTTATGATGCACGTCTACGCCATACCAGTCAGGCCCAATGCTGCCCTGCCATTCCCCCGCTTTTACCCGCTCGGCCACTTCGACGACCCGGCGCGCGGTGGCCAACACCAGGCTCATGATGGTATCGGCCACGGTTTCGGTCAGCACGGTTGGAGTATGCATCAACAACACCTGGTGGGCGTTGAGCGCAGCGACGTCAAAGTTGTCGTAACCCACGGAGACGGTGGAAGCCGCACGCAGTTTGGGCGCACGCTGCAAAAAGGCTTCATCAATCTTGCCACCGGAACCCAGGATACCTTCGGCCTGTTGCAGCGCCTGCTCGAAGGCGGCGTTATCGGGTTGCAGACCGTCAAAGGCGTGCACGGTGAAGTGCTGATCCAGCCGTGCGCGCAGGTCGCTGGGCATACTTTTGTACAACACAATTGAAGGCTTCATCAAAAACTCCATCTGGCGAACGAGATAATCAACATAACATATTGCAGAGTGAGTGAAGGGCGGAGCCCCTCACTCAGCAACATCAGGCCACCTGTGGCTGAGCTTCGTTGCGTGCAGGTTTGACGATCAGCGTCAGTCCCACCGAGGCCAGCAGTGCAATAGCCATAAACATATAGGAAGCCGCCGGGCTGCTGGTTGCTCCATTCAGATAGCCGACAAACCACGAACCGAAGAAGGAACCCAGTGCGCCCATGCTGTTAATCAGCGCCATGGCGCCTCCGGCGACGTTTCTTGGCAGCATCTCCGGGATGATGGCAAAGAATGGACCATAAGGTGCGTACATTGCCGCACCGGCTACCACCAGCAGACCATAAGAGATCCAGAAGTGGTTCGGGCCAATCGCGTAAGAAGCGAAGAATGCCAGCGCACCGATCAGCAACAGCGGCCAGACGAACAGCTTGCGGTTCTGCATCTTGTCCGATGCCCAGGAAACCACGATCATCGCGATGGTGGCGGCCAGATAAGGCACCGACGACAGCCAACCCGCTTCCACCATCCCCATCTGCATACCGCTGCGCAGGATCGAAGGCAGCCACAGCACGAAGCCATACACGCCGATGCTCCAGGCAAAATATTGCATGCAAAGCAGGATCACGTTACGGGAACGGAAGGCCTCGCCGTAGTTACGCACGGCCTTGATGCCTTTTTGTTCTTCAGCCAGCTGCTGTTGCAGCGCCTGCTTCTCCTGGTCGCTCAGCCAGCCCACCTGTGATGGTTTGTCTTTGACCAGCACCCACCAACAGAAGGCCCAAATCACGGCAGGGATCCCTTCGAAGATAAACATTTCACGCCAGCCAAAGGCATGGATCAGGTAGCCGGAGACCACCGACATCCACAACACCGTGACCGGGTTACCGAGGATCAGGAAAGTGTTGGCGCGGGAGCGTTCAGACTTGGTAAACCAGTTGCTGATATAAATCAGCATTGCGGGCATTACCGCCGCCTCTACCACGCCGAGGATAAAACGGATCGCTGCCAGCATTGGGATATTGCTGACCATACCGGTCAGCGAAGCGCAGCCTCCCCACAGGATCAGGCACCAGAAAATCAGTTTCTTGACGCTGCGGCGTTCGGCGTAAATTGCGCCGGGAATTTGGAAGAAAAAATAGCCGAGGAAAAACAGCGCGCCCAGCAGGGATGACATCCCTTTGGTGATGCCGAGATCGTCGTTAATCCCGGCGGCAGAGGCAAAGCTAAAGTTGGCGCGATCCAGATAGGCCAGGCTGTAGGTGATAAACACGATGGGCATGATGTACCACCAGCGTTTAGCCGCAATAGTTGCTTTACTCATGTTCAGATCCCTTCAGTGGAGTCTTTTTGCCAGCGGCGGCTAGTAGCCATCTGCTGGGGCTTGTGCTCTCCCGGCGTGCCTCGGTTGTAGGGCCAGAGGTGGGCGCTCTTTGGAGCAAATGATTATTCAGCCAGTGTGGCGCGGGTTGGCAGCCCTTCGCTATCGCCAATGGCCTGGATGGCCAGCGAACCGATCTTGTTGCCGCGTTGTACCGCCTGGAGCAGCGTTTTGCCTTCCAGCAGGGCGCTTAGCGTCCCCACGGCGAAGCCGTCTCCAGCCCCGACGGTATCTACCACGTTGGCGACTTTCACCGCCGGAACAGCAGCCTGGTCGCCCGCGGCGGTTTTAAACCAGGCACCTTCTGGCCCGGTTTTGATAATGACAGCCTGTACGCCACGTTCCAGATAGAAATCGGCGATGCCTTCTGCGGTGGATTGCCCGGTCAGGATCTGGCCCTCTTTTAACCCAGGCAACACCCAGTCGGCAGCGCAGGCCAGCTTATTGAGCTGTTCGATCATCAGCTCGCGGCTAGACCACAGTACCGGGCGCAGGTTTGGATCGAAGGAAATGGTTTTGCCCAGGGCACGCATCTCGGCGGCGGCGAAATGGCACAGTTCCAGCGATTGGGTGGAAAGGGCTGCGGCCACGCCGCTCAGGTGCAGGTGACGTGCCCCGGCGAAATAGTCGCGATCAAAATCGGCGGTGGACAGATGGCTGGCTGCGGAACCTTTGCGGAAATACTCCACACTGGGATCGGTACCATCGGTGTTCTTAGATTTCAGCTGAAAACCGGTTGGGTAATGACTATCGACGGTGACTCTGCTGGCGTTTATCCCTTCTTTTGCCAGTTGTTGCAGGGTAAAATGGCCAAAGGAGTCATTGCCTACCCGGCTGACCCAGCCCACGTTCAGGCCCAAGCGAGCCAGCCCAATCGCTACGTTCAGCTCAGCACCGGCGATGCGTTTGGTAAAGGTCTCCACCTCGGCCAAATCGCCGGTTTGCGCCGCGACAAACATCGCCATGGCTTCGCCCAGAGTGACGACATCTAAAGGATTTTGCGTTGTCATCATGCCTGCTCCCCACGTAATACATCCACATAGTGGCGGGTAATCGCCTCCAGATCGTTGCCTTGTAACGGGAACTCGATGCCGCGTGGGACGTCCTGTGGCAGACGGGCCAGCAGATCGCGCCAACTGCCGTCGGTATCATCCAGGGCAATGGCACGCCAGCCGCGTGGGCCAAGGGTTGCGGCCTTAACATGAATATAGCCGACGTGTTTGGCCAGCAGATCGGCGGCGGCCAAGGCGTCTTGCCCTACCCAATGCCAGTTGGCCATATCGAAGGTCATGCCGACCGGCAATTGGCTTGCTTGCGCCGCGTGGAAGAAGGCATTCAGCTGCGACAGGATGCCGCAGTCTGGCGTCTGGTCGTTCTCGACCACTAGTTGAGTGGCGGATTGTCCCAGCGCTATTTTTAACTCGGTGAAGTCAAAGCCTGGCTTATAGTGGCCTAAAGCAAGTTTGAGACGGCTGGCTTGCAGGATCTTCGCCTCTGCCAAAAAGGCTGGCAGGTTCGGGTTCAGGCTATTTTGTGGCGTAAACAGTGACTCAGGAGCGGAATACACAGCGGACAGTTGGTGCTGTTGCAGGGCCTGCGCCAAGGCTGGCAGATCGTCCAATTCCTGCGGGGAAAGCAGTTCACGGCGGATTTCCACGCCTTCTGCACCGGCTTGGGCGATAAGGGGCAATAACGCCGCCTGCCCACCTAGCTGCTGAACCTTATCGTTGCCGTAGGCGCTGGTCACTACAATAATCTGTTGCTTCATATCGGGCTCCTGAGGTGGCAAGTCCACCACCGTAACTGAGGTATTTACGGTAAATGGAACCGGTTCCATTGAAAAGCAGCAGAATGCAGAACTATGATCGCAATCACGGAGTTGGGTAAAAAATAGTCGTTTATCAATTATCGTACTTAGCCGCTAAGGTGACACGTTTTCCCCTCACCCCAACCCTCTCCCACAGGGCGAGGGAGCTGTCCGGCGTCGTTGATAGGTTATGTGGTACTCCGTAGATACTCTGTTAAGC
>NZ_AYMQ01000002.1 GCF_000633355.1 Serratia sp. H1w | reverse complement strand
TACTAATTGGAGGCAGCACCATCGTCGGCATGCTGGTTAAAGAAACGACATACTGCCACCGTTTCTTCGATGGCTTGTGGAAAGCGCGCTTCTGGCGAGAGTGAATAATCGATGCCAATAACCGTGCACCCGCTATAATGGGCCAACAGCCGCATAATACGGTCGTGCGTATCCAGATTACCCAAAATAAAGCCACCGCCATGCAGGTAAAATAATACTGGCGCTGGCTTGCAAGCAGGATAATAGAGACGTACACCGACTTCACCATAGTCTGTCGTCACCGTGTCAGAAACTGTCTTCGCCATTTCCGGCCCCTGCTCATTCCAATATTTTCGCTCATCAATATAGTTCTGACGCTGGCTGGGGTAGTCTAATGCAGCTGTAGTGTTTCCTCCATTCTGCTGTTGAAACTGTAATACTGCGCGCATCTCATCGCCGATCCGCTCAAGAACATGCACTTTATTTTTCGGATCCATCATTTCCTCCTGTTAGGTTGGCATTATTTTATTCCTTCTTGACTGCCAGTCTGTGAGCTACCCCTTATCTGATAATGACCGCAAAAAATAAAGCCATCAAAAAACAATACAAAAAGCATGGTTACCAAACGAAGGGTTAGGTATATTAAAACCTCCTTTGGGAAAACGGTATATCACACGCAAACTGAGCCCTTCCATTGGATAAAGGAAGGCGTAATTAAGAGTATTGTTAATTAAATTAACCACTCTGGTTAAGTTGGGGGATAATATGTGTGCGGAATATGTTCAAGAACCGTTATATTTGGCTGTGGCTCGTTGGGTCATGCACCAACGGCGCTGGGTCAGCTCACGTGAAATTGCCAATCAGTTCGAGCTGGCCCCCTGTAAAGCGATCAATATCGTCTCTTATATTCTGGCCGACGTGGCCGAGATCACCTGCCAGACCAAGACAGTACCCAACCAGCTTGAAGGGCGTGGCTGCCAGTGTCAGCGCCTACTGCAAGTCAAGCATATTGACGAACTGATCGCCGAGCGCATTCAAAATGCTATCAATAACGACAGTGAAACCAGCGAAGAAAGCGCTCTGGAAACGGGGCCACGGGTGGCAATACGCATGCCACCTTCAGAGCTGAATCAACAACAAAAATGGCAGTGGATGCTCTCCAAGGCGCAACGTAAATAGCCCTTGCCCGCCATATTAGCCAGCTAGCAAAGCGCAGGTTATTGGTAGCAGTGCTGTTACATTCGTCTAGCGGGACCGGTAGATTGCAACTGACCTCACAAGTGGTGTGCCTACTTGGGGGAAGGGAGCTTTTCTTGCCAATAAGGGATTTATCACATGAGTTCTGCACCACAAAACACTACCTCACCGGCGTTTATTCTCGCCTCCTGGGCTGCCCTGCTGGGCGGTTTTGCCGTGTTCCTGCTGGGCCTATGGAACGCCGAAATGGAGCTGAATGAAAAAGGTTACTACTTTGCCGTGCTGATCCTCGGCCTGTTTAGCGCCATCACCATCCAGAAAACGGTGCGGGACCAGCAGGATGGGCTGCCGGTAACCCATATCTACATCATCACCTGTTGGGTTGCCTTTGCCATCGCTGTCGGCCTGCTATGTATTGGCCTGTGGAATGCCAAACTGCTGCTGAGCGAAAAGGGCTTCTACGGTGTTTCCTTCTTTTTGAGCCTGTTCGGTGCCATTGCCGTGCAGAAAAACACCCGCGATATGGCCAACAAGCGCCGTGCCGATGGGGATGATAATGAAGAAACGGGCTCGCAGTTCCCTGCCGAATAAGGTTTAACAGGGGGCTTCCTGGCCCCCTTTTCTCTCCGGTTATACTTTTGCCAACGTCTGACCTCAGGCCAGTGCTTTAGCCTTCAGCTGCTGGTATTCACTTTCGGTGATCACACCGTCATCCCACAGTTTTTTGGCATCAGCGATTTGCTCGGCTGGGGATTTACCGGCGACACCACGAATATACTCGTTGGTGGCAGAGACGGATTTCTGAACCTGAGCACGATGCCGCTCCGCCATGCCCTTGCCACGAGTAATCAGATACACCAGCGAGGTAAACAACGGAATGAACAACAGGAACACAATCCATACCGCCTTATAAAAACCGCTCAGTTGATGATCGCGGAACAGGTCAGAGACAACCTGGAACAGAATAAACAGATAGGCGATAAAGAAGAAGAACGAGAATGTGGTAACCAGGATATCCCACAGGGTGAGTAGATGATAAGTCATTGGTGCTCCTTATGGTCCAGTAAAGCAGGATAAAACAGCCTTGCCCCAGAACAACGGTGTAAGCACCTTAAGTATATGTCGGACTTCCATTTTTTCCAGGTTGAGAGGGAAATAGGGCGATCGAGTTGCCGCCCCTCACCTTGACCCTCTCCCACAGGGAGAGGGGACCGTATGTGCTATCCATTGACTCCTGAATCTGACCTTAGTGCTGCGCCCGTACGTAGTACCACATGACCTGCCACGACGCTGAACTAGCTCCCTCTCCCTGTGGGAGAGGGTTGGGGTGGGGAAATGCCACGACTATCAGCCTTTCACGTTACGCCAGTGACCATGCAGGCTGACATCATCGACAATTTCCTGCACGGTCAGCTTTGCCTCAATATCGTTGAAGAAATCGGTAGTCTCGATCTCGGTCTTATCATTCAGCCCGGCGATCACCGTGAGCTGGCTCGATGGATAGACCTCATGCACACGAGTTTGCAGCTCGTCCAGCATCGCATCACGGGCTTTCTCAGACAGATTGTTGAACAGATTGTTATCAACTTTTATATGAATATTCATCTTGCAATACCTCTGGCAATGGGCGTGAAGTGACTCCTTAGATGATAGGCCGGTGTGCAACTTTTGGGTAATGTAAATTTATCGCGCCACACACCCATCTTTTATTCTGACAAATGGGAGATTTATTACACATTACACTATTAAAAAACCTATGGGAGATTATATTAAAGTCAAATAGTCCACTCGCAGGAGCGACTAGCATTGTTATTCCAACCTCACAGACAACCTCTTCGGTAAATGCTGGATATTATCAGTCTTCACCTGTAACATCTTTATAAATACAAAATAGGATTACTCCTATAAAATTACTTTTAGATGAATGTTTAACAAACTTTCAAAGCCTTTTTAGGCGTTAAAAACGGTAGGTAAGAATATTATTCTATTTAATCCTGACTCTGGATTCTTTTCGGCGAAAAATATAGGAGTTTTCTTTGGTACAGCGTAAATTTCTCACCCTGACAGAAGTCCGCAACCTGATGAGTGCTGCCAGAAAGACACCCACTGGAGTACGGGATAGCTGCCTGATCCTGCTGGCGTTCCGCCATGGATTACGTATCAGCGAGTTGCTGAGCCTGCGCTTTCGCGATCTTGAAATGCTCGAAGGAAGGATAAATATACGTCGTCTTAAAAATGGCTTCTCTACCGTCCATCCTCTGATGAATGACGAATGCGAGGCCATTATGGAGTGGCGACAGATCAGGGCCAAATGGAAACCAGGAGCCAACCCGGACATTATCTTTATTTCTCAACGAGGAACCCAGTTATCGCGTGGCCAGGCCTGGCGCATCATCCGCCAGGCGGGTGAACTGGCGGGTACGGTCATCAACACCCATCCCCATATGCTGCGCCATGCCTGTGGCTATGAACTGGCGGAGAGAGGTGCCGATACCCGCCTGATCCAGGATTATCTGGGGCACCGCAATATTCGCCACACGGTGCGCTATACCGCCAGTAATGCGGCACGCTTTGCCGGTATCTGGGAAGCCAATAAACGGGAAAATGGCTGACGGAGCCTCGCGCTTATGCCGTAAACCCGATTCTAATTCTGCCGGAGATCGCCGTAGTCAGCGATCTCCGCATCTCACGGTAAACAAGGCGCGGCTATTGGTTAAAACAGGCATAAAGCTCCACTTCACTATCAATGCCAAGTTTTCCCATCATGTTACGTTTATGCGCACTCACCGTCTTGACACTGCGGGATATCTTTTTCGCTATCTGCGTAATACTGAAGCCCTCCTGCAATAAGCTATAAACCTTTATTTCCGAACGGGAGAAAGGCCGGGTATCGGCATTGAACACGCTAATTTCCCGTTCACTACGCAGCGACGGGCTGATAACCACATTACCAGCCAACACTCGGTCGACCTGGTTAATTAGCTGACGAATATCTTCAGATAAAGCAATATAGGATGCGCCTGGCAGATATCCTAGGCAATCCATCACCTGGTTACCTGGCACATCGGTCATAATCAGTAACGGTTTTTCCTGGCGGATCGATTGTACAAATGACAGCAGTTTCGCGCCCATGGTGATATTTTCATTCAGGCCATAGAGCTCACTGACGATCAGATCGATATCAGACAAATCGTCATTAAATACCACATCATAGATAGCGTGCGCCGGTACGATCTCCGCTTCTGGCAGTCTACGCCTGAATAGCTGATACAAACCATGCCAGGTAACGATGCAGGGATGCATAATCATTATTTTTTTCATCGCGTCTCACCACTCAGTCTGTTTATCTTGTTTAAATAAACCAGCCTACCAGCCAGCAGATAGAGCTCCTCATTGGTTGTCATCTGCAATTTTCTAATGATCGATTTCTTTTGCGTGCTGATGGTGCGTATATCTTTGCCCGTCACATTGGCAATGGCCGTGGCACTTCGCCCACGCAGCAGGGCCAATGCAATAAGCCTTTCCTGTTTGCCTAATAAAGTGGCACTTCTTGGGGGGTTGTCAGCCTGTTCGTTACCTAAGCACTGGGTGATTTGATAGAGGTTAACTGGATCGATTAATACCGTATCCACCCCGAAAGCGTGGAGAAGTTGCACCATCCATGCCATATCATGCGGTAACCAGATCACCGAGTTGGTTGTCGCATGATAGCTGGCAATATCGGATAGCAGAGACAGTAACGACAGATAGTCAGTGCCACGAGATAGCGAACTGAACAAGATCACATCAGGTTTAAATTCATGGATTTTATGTCTGGCGTCGGTCAGGTTGCTGACCCGGCAAAAACTTAACTCCGTGTTGCCAGCGTCACCCAGCAACCGTTGCAGCCCGATCCAATTGATCCTCGATGGCTCGACCACCAGAATTCGTTTGCCGTTTTCCGCTGCCGCATGCTCGGTTTGCTGATGATTTATCTGCTGCATTTTCCCTCCAGGCTTGAGGTCACGTTAACCAACACATTCATGGATACAAAAAGGTCACGCCAACCACTGACTTGACGTTACCGGCGACGACCTGGCCGGTGGTTCGCGCATAGTTCGCGGTCAAACCTAAACTGATGGCCGAACTACCAACGGTACCCAGTGCAACGTTCTTGTTGGTCGCAATAGCGCCATTGCGGTTGGTAATCTGAATGCCCACACCCTGAGCCACAGGCGCAGAAGCGGTATTGGTAAAAATCGTGTTTGCGGTATCCGTCGTCGGCCCGGTCAGGTAATAGGCCAGGTTCTGGTTCTGGGCGCAGCGAACTGTCAGCGGTATCGCCACGGTTCCCGGATATTCTGGCAGAGTCACGCTGACATCACGGGAAGAGACATCGCACCCCCCTGTTGGCACTATCACACTGTTATTCGCATACAGATTCCAGGTAAAAGTCGCCGTATGGACGTTACCTCCACCAATAATATCCGAGCCAACCTGATACATAACCAAAGAGGCAAAGAGCGTACCGCTGTTGATGACTACGCCACCAGCAGCAGAAATCGGCGTAAGATAAAGCTGCGTGTTCCATCCGGCATATGCCCCAGAGGTAAAGTTTTGGCTGGCAGTAGCCGAATTGAGCGGAAATGGGTAACTCGAGCCGTAATATTTTAGCGAGCCACTAAAATTACTCAGCACCCCGCCATAGGCTGAGCCTCTCAACATACTGACCAAATCGTTTCTTATGGTGGGGTTGTCATTTTTACACTTGATAGAACTAAATAGATCGACGACCAAGTTCTGGCCGACAGCCACAGATGGTTGCAGATTCACATAAACATTGGCCGTCGCTGTTCCTGAGGCACTGTTTAAAGTATTACCCGTCGAGTCATAACAGGTAAAGGCAAATGAACTAGCAGAATAACCGGCCAGCAATGCAAAAAATAGGGATGACCTCATAACTCGTCGCAGCATATGAACTCTTTTCAGGTTACTGTCTTTCATTATTTCTCCTTGCTCAGGCATAGGTATAAGTCACATTAATTACCGCCTGAATGCTCCCCTGCGTCACATTACCGCTAGGCGTGATGGCTCTTACCTGCAACTCCAGGCTGGCGCCCAGTGACGCGTCATGTACCGCCACGACTTTGGTACTGCCGTTGGGCAGATTGACCCCGCTGCTGTCGGCCAGTTGCAGCGCAATGTTGCGGGCCGCGCCCTGGTTGGCGTAATAACTGCGGGTGCTATCGGCCGTGCCGGAAAAGGTCGCGGTCACCTTGGATGTCCCCACCGGGCAGTTGGTGAGGTTCAACGTCACCGAATGCCATGGCGAAGTCGCCCCCGCCGCCAGCAGGTTGAAGGTATACAAATCGCCCAGCTCTACCGTGGTAGACACAGTGGACACCGTGCAGGGTTTGGCCACCACCTTGCCATTGACGGTGATGGTGACATCCGCCGCTTGTGCCAGAGGGAGTACCATCATCAGTAACCACCCGGCGATCGGCCCCAGCTTGCTTATGTTCATAACCCGCATCTCCGTCTCCGGTTACTGAAATTCCAGGGTAAAGTTTGCCGTCGCGCTGACCTGCCCGGCAGTGACCGGTGTACGGGTCGCCATCAAGCGTGCATAGAAATACAGCGTATTGGATTGCCCTGCGGTGAGCGTTGACCAGTTCAGCCCGCTCGATACCTCATTGAGTGCAATCGCATTACCGCTGTTGTCGAGGATTTGTATTCCCATCCCCGCCGCCGCACCGGCCCCGCTGTCTATTTTCAGCAGACTGAGGTTGTCGTTGTCTGCCCCGCCGGTGAAGCCCGTTTTCACCGCGATCGCCGCACCGCCGCACTTATCAAGCACGATGCTGAACGGCACCATCGGCGTCGTCGCCCCTACCCGAAACAGCTGCTTGGCCGCATTACTCATCAGATCCACCACGAAACTTTGTGAACCCGGCGCGATGGAGCAGGCGTTGTCCTTAACGTAGCCATTAATGGTAATGGTGCTATCCGCAGCCTGGGTTTCCCCGGCGCTCAACAGCGCCAGCAGACCCAGGATATAAAGTTGTTTTCTCATTGCTCGCCTCTCCCGCCCGGCGTCATCGGCATGCTGCCGTTAGATAGCTCAGTGCCCGCTGCTGACTTTCCGGCGGCAGTTGGTAACTCGCCACGCACCGGCCACCTGCACCTTCGCCCCATTTGGCTTTCACCTCACCGCGTAATGGCAACCCGGTCAGATACACCTGCCCACCGTCAGCGACAATGCTGCCAGAGCGGCCATTATCGAATGACACCACCGAGCCGAATGGCAACGGCTGTCCGTTATAGGTCAGCGTCATCAGCACCTTCAGCCCGACATGGGTTTTAAAATCGGCCAGCACTACTGCACCGTGATTCGGCACCACGCTGACCACCGCCTCATCCAGTTCGACGTTGTTTGCCAGCGTATTAGGATTCAACGCGACGCGGTTCTCCCGGTAATCCATGGCAAACGGCAGTACGGCATAGCCACGCCCGTCGGTACGTATCCTGCTCTGGTTTTCCACCGACACATTGCCCGCCCCCGGCGCTTTGACCAGGATCAGGGTGTCGTTCAGCGGTTGGCTCAGGGTGATGCCGTTCTCATGCGCCAGCACGCCGCCGCTCAGTCCGTAATACAGCTGGTTGGAACCGCTGCTGCGGCTGTACCCCACGTTGGCGTTGCCCGACGCCCCGCGATACGTCAGCGATGCGTTCCCGGTGCCGCCTGATGTCCCCACGCCGCCTCCGGCGTAACCGGCCTGCACGTTGTAGCTCAGGTTGTTATCCTCCAGTAACGTGCCGTACACCCCGGCCTGATTGGTCATCCTGCCGCTCAGATCGTCAGACATGCTGTAGCTGACGCTGGAGCGGCTGAAAGCAGACTGGCTGTCGGAACGCAGCCAATGGCTGAACGGGATGCTGATGTTGAAGGCCAGCATATTGTCGCGTCCGTCCTGCCAGGCATTTTTGGTCAGGCTGTAACTGAGGGTGTAAGTGATATCCTCCAACGTACCGCTGTAACCGGCCTGCAGTTGTTCATCCGCCTTGCCGATCCCCCAATATGTCTGGTGGCTACCAGTCAGATATAAGGTTGCATTGTCCGCCACCTGCTGGGTCACCGTTACCTGCAACCGGCCACGCTTGTTGTAGGCCAGATTGTAGTAATCGGTGAGCTTTGGCGTGAGCTGGACAATCCCTTCGTCGGTGGCCGCGCTGTAGCCGCTCATCTGGCCCCAGGTGGTGTCAGCCAGGCTGTAATAGCCACTGGTGGAATAGCGATAACCGAGCAGTTGCAGGTTGGTGCCCAACTCATTCAAGGCTTTGTTATAAAGGAAGCGCAGTGACTGCCCCTGATGGGAGCTGTCATCCGGCAAGGTAGCGCGAGCCTGGGTGATATCGAGTGACACGGCACCGAAAATGCCCAGATCTTTAGCCACCCCGAGGTTGAACGCCCGATAGCGATTGGCTAGCTGGGTGCCGCCGGATAGCGTCCAGCCATCGGCCAGCCCCCACATCAGCGTGCCCTGGCCAAAGGTGGGTTGCTCCTGCTGATCGTTGCCGCTGCGATACTGCCCCACCGTCACCGCATATCTCACATGCCCTTGGCGCAGCAACCCTGGAACCGAGGTATAGGGCACGGTAAATACCTGGGCCGTGCCGTCGGCCTCCTGAATGCTGACCTGCAAATCGCCGCCGTTGCCGGATCCGGAAAGATCGTCGATGGTGAAGGGACCTGGCGGCACCGTCGCCTGGTATATCTCGAACCCATTCTGCTTGATCGTGACTCTGGCGGTGCCACGGGCAATACCGTGGATCACGGGAGCAAAACCCCGCTGGCTGTCTGGCAACATGTTGTCATCCGTCGCCACCTGCACACCGCGGAAGTTAACGCCATCAAAAATGTCCCCTGAGCTATAGCTATCACCCAGCGTCAACCGACTCTGCAGAGACGCAATATCGCGCTGCAAATAGGTATTAACGTGCTGCCAGCGGTTTTGATTGGCGCTCGATCCGCCGCCGCTGCTGTAACTCCAGGTGGTATTATCCCGCAGCCGCCAGGCGCCCAGATTCACGCCGCTCTGTAAGTTCAGGAAGGCGTAATTGCTGGTGCTCGATTGCTGGTTACGGACATTACTACCGGTGAAGCTGTAATTGAGTAGCCCGGCGGTGATGCCGTTTTGCCACTGGTCGGGAGGTATATAGCCACGGGCAAGATTGCCCATATAGGCCTGAGGAATGCTGATAGACAGACGCTGCCGCCCGACATCAAAGTCCGTGGAGGCCTCTTTGATCATCGTGGTCAAGGGGACGCAGGCTTCTGCTGCCAATACGGCCATGCCCGGCACCGAGCGGGTGTTGACGCCCATCGCGGCGAGCTGACTGCGGGTCAGACAAGGCACCAAGGCCTGGTGATCGTTATCGGGCTTGAAAGAGACATCCCGGGTCGACATAAACCCGTCATTCATATAAATGTCGACACGGTAGACACCCGGAGGGGCTTCCAGTCCCTTTTCAAATCCAGACAGATCGGCCACTTTCGCCGGATCGTCGGAAAGAAAACGCGGGTTGAAGTAGTTTTCCGCTCGCGCCGATGCATCGCCACATAACACCATTAGCATCATGGCCAATGGCGTTAATGTAAGCGTAAAGATGGAGGCACCCTGGTGGTTATCTTTTATCACTCTGCGACTTTCCGTGCCGTTTTTCAGGTATAGCATGATCCCTCCGGTTCGATACAGGTCGCCCGGCTGCCTGATTTATCTGGTTATAGCGTTATGAAATGGAGATGACGGCCTCAGGCCTTATTGCATCACACCCTTGAGTACCGGCGTCTGGGCACCGTAATCGTTGATCGTCCGATAGCTGATATTGCTGCCTGCATCGGCAGGGAGCGGCACGTTGGCCGACCCCATTGGCGACACCATGGTGTTGGCCAACAGCCGCGAGCCCGCATTGACCTCGCTCAAGGTGATGAAATAAGGGGTGGGATTGACGATCGTCAGCTCTTTGCCGCTACGTTTAAAGCGCAACTGCTCCGGTGCCTTGTCTGGCGCAACACTGAGCCCATTGGGGCGATAAAACAGTTTGATACGGCTGGTGATCGCCAATTGCAAGGTGTTTTCATCCTGGCGTGATTTATCCAGTGAGGGGATCGCTTTGACGTTGACCCAGAACAGGCTCTCCCGATCCTTCGGCAAACTCTGATTGGTCGCATCGATAATGCGCAGCGTGTTCTCTTTTTTTCCCTGCATCAAATATAACGGTGGCGTAATAATCAACCGGCCATCTTTTTGGCCTTCGGCGCTTTCCACCCAGGATTGGATCAGATAGGTGCTTTTTTCATCGTTATTGCTGACACCCAGAGTCACCTGCTTCTGATCGGCAGGATAGATCACTCGGGTCGCGCCCAGGCCGACTCCGGCATTTGCCACGCCCACATGGCCCGCTGCCAGCAGCAGCAGTCCGGACATCATCTTTCCAACCATCGTTGTTGTTCTCACATATACCTCGTCCATCAGGATCTGACTTCCATCACACTGCGCGGCCAAAACCTACTGATAAGTCAGCGCAAACCATGCCTGAGCGTTAGCCAAACCGTCATTCACCGGCTGCCCGGTAGCGCGATATTTCGCGACAAAATGCAGGATCACCGGCCCCTCCTGCAACGGTACCCAATACCGCGGTGCGGTATTAAGTGGAATAAATCGGCCTCTGTCGTCGAACAGCGCCACGGCGACACCCGAAGCGATACCTGGCCCTTCACCAATAGACAGCACCTGCGGATTACTGCTGTCTGCCATGCCATGGAACATCACGCCCACGTTGCGGCTGACCGCGGTAGTGCAGTTCTGCAGATGTAAATCAAAGGGGACTGGATCGGCCTCGTCGCCGGGCAAACGAAATCGGTCGGTGGTGATATGCCCCATCGATACCGTCAGGTTGCGATCGCCGGTGTCCACCGCACAGGTTTCAGCAATCACTTCGCCCTGAAAACGCATCAAGCCACCGAGCGGTTGTTCTTCCCAACTCTTGTCGGCTACGGCCTCTCCCCCCAACAACAGAGTTAGCAGTAGTCCCGCTCCCATTCTCCACATCGCACGCTCCTTGCCTCCGGTAGCTGAAAAACAGGCCTCCCTGGCCTGCAATCGTCATCCTTGATGAGCTCAATTCAGCTTACTGATACTGCACCTTGAAAGTGGCATCAGCGTTGGCAATACCGGCTGTTGCTGCGCCAGTTGCGATATAAC
>NZ_AYMQ01000001.1 GCF_000633355.1 Serratia sp. H1w | reverse complement strand
CTGTTGAACTGCATGAAAAAGTTATCGGTGCCTTCATCGAAAAATACATGTTCTACTAATTGGAGGCAGCACCAGAAAGTGATATTTTTGCTTTACTTGTGCTCAATTACCAACGACGCATACGCGCGATGCTGGGTTTCAAATCATTTCGACGGGCACAGACGCTCTTGGCAGGCATCGAAGTGCTCCACATGATACGCAAAGGGTATCAACCTCCACAAAGTGAGGCGTTGTCACCTGCGGAAAAATTTCATCTGTTGGCTGCCTAAATAACCGGCAGCACAACTTTTGCTAAATTCTCTACGCTAATGCGACAGAGCCGTTTTACCCACTGTAGCCGCTGCTGAATTCCCCTGTTCATAGTGAGGCATTATAGTGAAGCGATGTCTATGAATCACACAAATTGGTATCATCACCGGCTCTTATTATCTGAATTCGCGACCGTTGAATCCGCCAGCAACCAAATATAAAGTTCCTGGCTGGTCTTAAAACCGAGCTTTCGCATTACCGATAGTTTATGCGAACTGATAGTCTTGACACTAATCTGTAGTTTTTTTGCGATCCATAGCGCAGGCAACCCCGTCAATATTTCCCGAAGAACTTCGTTTTCCCTATAGGTTATCCTGATGCCGATATTCTCATTGGGTGTATCTTTTTGCGAAGATCCGTTAACTGAGGAATTAAACAGGTTATCGAGTAAAAGGACGAAATCCTCGACTTTTCCATATTGGCTAAACGTACGTTGATAATAGATACACTTTCCCATAGAATCTCTATCCCTGAGCGTTATTCTCAGTTGAATAGGCTCATTTGGTCTCAATGTAGAACAACTATTCACCACTAAATCCGCGCTTTGAGTTTCAATAACTGGATTAAACATAATGCATATTTCCTTATCACGAAAGTACATCATAAAGATATGCCGCATGCTTTGTAAAAAGAATAGATTGTTGCTATTTATAGCAATATTCATTAGACGTTTCACTTTTATTGATATCACCATTATCTGCGAACCGTTGGGAACGGAGTCACCACTCCATATTACACACCGTATTAAGGATGCTTAAATTCAGCAATATAGCTAGTAATTGATTAAATTATTCGAAGCTCTTTCTGTAATTTTTCATGGTGTGAGTTCCTTTTCCGGGTTGAGGCTCAAATGGTTCTTTCGCATTAACGAAGAGAAGACGAAAAACAGTATTTGCCTATTTTTCAGGTCGCCAACAGATAAAATTTTTCCGCTGGCGACAATCCCTCTCTTTTCGGATGTTGATATTGCCCTTTGCGTATCATGTGGATCAATTCGATGCCCGCCAAGAGCGCTTGTGTCCGCCTAAACGATTTGGTTACCTGACTACGTATTAATGCGGCAGCCCCACAGTCCGTTCAAAATCATACTCAAGGATACAAAAAGGTCACACCAACTACGGCCTTGACATTACCCGCCACTACCTGACCGGTAGTGCGTGCATAGTTGGCGGTCAAACCTAAACTGACTGAAGATCTGCCGACGATACCCAGTGCAACGTTCCTGTTAGTGGCAATAACGCCATTGCGGTTGGTAAGCTGAATGCCAATCCCCTGAGCTACCGGTGCAGAGGCGGTGTTGGAAAAAATCGTGGACGCGGCGTCCGTGGTCGGCCCTGTAAGATAATAGGCCAGGTTTTGGTTCTGAGCGCAACTCACTGTTAACGGTATCGACACAGTCCCTGGATATTCCGGCAAGGTCACTGCAACGTCACGGGAAGATATGTCACACCCTCCTGTTGGCACGATAACATCGTTATTAGCATACAAGTTCCAGGTAAAAGTCGCAGTGTGAATGTTACCTCCTCCTATAATATCCGACCCAACCTGATACATGATCAAAGAGGCAAATAGCGAACCTCTATTGAGGACCACTCCACCTGCTGCGGAAATTGGCGTAAGATAAAGTTGTGTATTCCATCCAATATATGCTCCAGAGTTAAAATTTTGTACAGCTGTAGCTGAATTGAGCGGAAATGGGTAACTCATACCGTAATATTTTAACGAACCATTAAAACTTTTCAGAACCCCTCCATAGGCAGAACCTCTCAACATATTAACCACATCATTTCTAATCGTTGGGGTATCATTTTTACAAAAAATAGAATGGGATAGATCGACTACTAGGTTCTGGCCAACCGCGACAGAAGGTTGTAGATTAACATAAACATTTGCCGTAGCAGTACCAGCTATACTGCTTAACGTATTGCCAGTCGAGTCGTAACAAGTGAATGCTTCCGAGTTCAAAGAATAACCTGACAATAATACCAAAGGTAAGAGCAGTGTCATAACTCTTCGCAATACATGCTTTTTTTTCAGACAGTTATATTTCATTCTTCCTATATGAACACATCCCAACTTGCAAGGCTTTTCGTTATTTTAACATTGACAATATGTTGCATTTCTATACCTAACCTTAATGTAGTCAATACTTCGGTCTCTATGAGAACTGCTAACTAAGAGCCTATCTCAATAGGTAATAGAATACTGCTTCCAACTGGTGTCTGGTTGTAACCAGAACGCCGGATTATATGACTCTGAGCATCAAAATTTACTTTTCTGAGTGCTGTTTTTATCGCCTATTGAGATAGACTCTAAAACCTTAATTATCCTAGTGAGTTTTATGTCTAAGGAACGATTTAGGTTTAGCAAGTCACTGTATTATCTGTCATTGTCATAACGTCGCTTGCCTACGCAATTTTTCTGCATTCACCCTTTTCTAAACATTCATGTTTATCTGCGGTAGGCATCAATTGCCTAGCACTGACGTGATTTTTTCATGTTCCCTGTTGTGGGCTGATACCGCCCATACCGTTCTTTCCAACTTGGCCGGACATCGTTTCTTCAGTTTGCACTGTCCCTGTTTTTGTGCCGCCAGGATTGCTGCTCACGTACTATGGATAAAACAGGAATAATCCGAGAGCACAGCATGCAACATTGTGAACACTGGAAAGTCCTGTTGAAGAACGGGTATTCGTTGCTGATTCACATCTACAATATCCTAGGTTGGGATGCGTTCATCTCATTCTCCTTGATCAAGAATAGGTGTAAGTCACGTTGATCAGTGATTGAATCGAACCCTGCGTCACATTGCCGCTGGGTGTGATGGCTCTCACTTGCAAAACCAGGCTGGCGGTCAGCGATGCGTCATTTACCGCCACGACTTTGGTACTGCCGTTGGGCAGATTTACCCCACCGCTATCGGCCAGTTGCAACGCAATGTTGCGGGCCGCGCCCTGGTTGGCGTAATAACTGCGGGTGCTATCGGCCGTGCCGGAAAAGGTCGCGGTCACCTTGGATGTCCCTACCGGGCAGTTGGTGAGGTTCAACGTCACCGTATGCCATGGCGAAGTCGCCCCCGCCGCCAGCAGGTTGAAGGTATATAAATCGCCCAGCTCTACCGTGGTAGACACAGTGGACACCGTGCAGGGTTTGGCCACCACCTTGCCATTGACGGTGATGGTGACATCCGCCGCTTGTGCCAGAGGGAGTACCATCATCAGTAACCACCCGGCGATCGGCCCCAGCTTGCTTATGTTCATAGCCCTTGTCTCCGGTTACTGAAATTCCAGGGTAAAGTTTGCCGTCGCGCTGACCTGCCCGGCCGTGACCGGTGTTCGGGTCGCCATCAGACGCGCATAGAAATACAGCGTATTGGATTGCCCCGCGGTGACCGGTGACCAGCTCAGCCCGCTCGACACCTCATTGAGCGCAATGGCATTGCCGTTGTTATCGAGGATCTGTATTCCCATCCCCGCCGCCGCACCGGCCCCGCCGTCTATTTTCAGCAGGCTGAGGTTGTCGTTGTCTGCCCCGCCGGTGAAACCCGTTTTCACCGCAATCGCCGATCCGCCGCACTTGTCGAGCACAATGCTGAACGGCACCATCGGCGTCGTCGCCCCTACCCGAAACAGCTGCTTGGCCGCATTACTCATCAGATCCACCACGAAACTTTGTGAACCCGGCGCGATGGAGCAGGCGTTATCCTTAACGTAGCCATTAATGGTAATGGTGCTATCCGCAGCCTCGGTTTCCCCGGCGCTCAACAGCGCCAGCAGACCCAGGATATAAAGTTGTTTTCTCATTGCTCGCCTCTCCCGCCCGGCGTCATCGGCATGCTGCCGTTAGATAGCTCAGTGCCCGCTGCTGACTTTCCGGCGGCAGTTGGTAACTCGCCACGCACTGGCCATCTGCACCTTCGCCCCATTTGGCTTTCACCTCACCGCGTAATGGCAACCCGGTCAGATACACCTGCCCACCGTCGGCGACAATGCTGCCAGAACGGCCATTGTCGAATGATACCACCGAGCCGAATGGCAACGGTTGTCCGTTATAGGTCAGCGTCATCAGCACCTTCAGCCCGACATGGGTTTTAAAATCGGCCAGCACGACCGCACCGTGATTCGGCACCACGCTGACCACCGCCTCATCCAGTTCGACGTTGTTTGCCAGCGTATTCGGGTTCAACGCGACGCGGTTTTCCCGGTAATCCATGGCAAACGGCAGTACGGCATAGCCACGCCCGTCGGTACGTATCCCGGTCTGGTTTTCCACCGACACATTGCCCGCCCCCGGCGCTTTAACCAGGATCAGTGTGTCGTTCAGCGGTTGGCTCAGGGTGATGCCGTTCTCATGCGCCAGCACGCCGCCGCTCAGTCCGTAATACAGTTGGTTGGAACCACTGCTGCGGCTATACCCCACGTTGGCGTTGCCTGAAGCCCCGCGATACGTCAGCGATGCGTTCCCGGTGCCGCCTGATGTCCCCACGCCGCCTCCGGCGTAACCGGCCTGCACGTTGTAACTCAGGTTGTTCCCCTCCAGTAACGTGCCGTACACCCCGGCCTGATTGGTCATCCTGCCACTCAGATCGTCAGACATGCTGTAGCTGACGCTGGAGCGGCTGAAAGCGGACTGGCTGTCGTAACGCAGCCAATGGCTGAACGGAATGCTGATGTTGAAGGCCAGCATATTGTCGCGTCCGTCCTGCCAGGCATTTTTGGTCAGGCTGTAGCTGAGGGTGTAAGTGATATCCTCCAACGTACCGCTGTAACCGGCCTGCAACTGTTCATCCGCCTTGCCAATCCCCCAATACGTCTGGTGGCTACCGGTCAGATATAAGGTCGCGTTGTCCGCCACCTGCTGGGTCACCGTCACCTGCAACCGGCCACGCTTGTTGTAGGCCAGATTGTAGTAATCGGTGAGCTTCGGCGTGAGCTGGACAATCCCTTCATCGGTGGCCGCGCTGTAGCCGCTCATCTGGCCCCAGGTGGTGTCAGCCAGGCTGTAATAGCCGCTGGTGGAATAGCGATAACCGAGCAGTTGCAGGTTGGTGCCCCACTCATTCAAGGCTTTGTTATAAAGGAAGCGCAGTGACTGCCCCTGATGAGTACTGTCATCTGGCAAAGTGGCGCGAGCCTGAGTGATGTCCAGCGACACGGCACCGAAAATGCCCAGATCTTTGGCCACCCCGAGGTTGAACGCCCGATAGCGATTGGCTAGCTGGGTGCCACCGGATAGCGTCCAGCCATCGGCCAGCCCCCACATCAGCGTGCCCTGACCAAAGGTAGGCTCCTCCTGCTGATCGTTGCCGCTGCGATACTGCCCCACCGTCACCGCATATCTCACATGCCCTTGGCGTAGCAGCCCGGGAACCGAGGTATAGGGCACGGTAAATACCTGGGCCGTGCCGTCGGCCTCCTGAATGCTGACCTGCAAATCGCCGCCGTTGCCAGACCCGGAAAGATCGTCAATGGTGAAGGGACCTGGCGGCACCGTCGCCTGGTATATCTCGAACCCATTCTGCTTGATCGTGACCCTGGCGGTGCCGCGGGCAATACCGTGGATCACGGGAGCAAAACCCCGCTGGCTGTCTGGCAACATGTTGTCATCCGTCGCCACCTGCACGCCACGGAAGTTAACACCATCAAAAATGTCCCCTGAGCTATAGCTATCGCCCAGCGTCAAACGACTCTGCAAAGACGCAATGTCGCGCTGCAAATAGGTATTAACGTGCTGCCAGCGGTTTTGATTGGCGCTCGATCCGCCGCCGCTGCTGTAACTCCAGGTGGTATTATCCCGCAGCCGCCAGGCGCCCAGATTCACGCCGCTCTGCAAGTTCAGGAAGGCGTAATTGCTGGTGCTCGATTGCTGGTTACGGACATTACTGCCAGTGAAACTGTAATTGAGTAACCCGGCGGTGATACCGTTTTGCCATTGGTCTGGAGGAATATAGCCACGGGCAAGATTGCCCATATAGGCCTGAGGAATGCTGATAGACAGACGCTGCCGCCCGACATCAAAGTCCGTGGAGGCCTCTTTGATCATCGTGGTCAAGGGGACGCAGGCTTCTGCTGCCAATACGGCCATGCCCGGCACCGAGCGGGTGTTGACGCCCATCGCGGCGAGCTGACTGCGGGTCAGACAAGGCACCAAGGCCTGGTGATCGTTATCAGGCTTGAAAGAGACATCCCGGGTCGACATAAACCCGTCATTCATATAAATGTCGACGCGGTAGACACCCGGAGGGGCCTCCAGTCCCTTTTCAAATCCAGACAGATCGGCCACTTTCGCCGGATCGTCGGAGAGAAAACGCGGGTTGAAGTAGTTTTCCGCTCGCGCCGATGCATCGCCACATAACGCCAACAGCATCATGGCCAATGGCGTTAACGTCAGCGTAAAGATGGAGGCACCCTGGTGGTTATCTTTTATCACTCTGCGACTTTCCGTGCCGTTTTTCAGGTATAGCATGATCCCTCCGGTTCGATACAGGTCGCCCGGCTGCCTGATTTATCTGGTTATAGCTTGATGAAATAGCTGGCGGCTTTAGCCTTATTACTGCATCACACCCTTGAGTACCGGCGTCTGGGCACCGTAATCGTTGATCGTCCGATAGCTGATATTGCTGCCTGCATCGGCAGGGAGCGCCACGCTGGCCGACCCCATTGGCGACACCATGGTATTGGCCAACAGCCGCGAGCCCGCATTGACCTCGCTCAAGGTGATGAAATAAGGCGTGGGATTGACGATCGTCAGCTCTTTGCCGCTACGTTTAAAGCGCAACTGTTCCGGTGCCTTGTCTGGCGCAATACTGAGCCCATTGGGGCGATAAAACAGTTTGATACGGCTGGTGATCGCCAATTGCAGGGTGTTCTCATCCTGACGTGATTTGTCCAGTGAGGGGATCGCTTTGACGTTGACCCAGAACAAACTCTCCCGATCCTTCGGCAAGCTCTGATTGGTCGCATCGATAATGCGCAGCGTGTTCTCTTTTTTTCCCTGCATCAAATATAACGGTGGCGTAATAATCAACCGGCCATCTTTTTGGCCATCAGCGCTTTCCACCCAGGATTGGATCAGATAGGTGCTTTTTTCATCGTTATTGCTGACACCCAGAGTCACCTGCTTCTGATCGGCAGGATAGATCACCCGGGTCGCGCCCAGGCCAACTCCGGCATTTGCCACGCCCACATGCCCCGCTGCCAGCAGCAGCAGTACGGACATCATCTTTCCAACCATCGTTGTTGTTCTCACATATACCTCGTCCATCAGGATCTGACTTCCATCACACTGCGCGGCCAAAACCTACTGATAAGTCAGCGCAAACCATGCCTGCGCATTTGCCAAACCATCGTTCACCGGCTGCCCGGTAGCGCGATATTTCGCAACAAAATGCAGGATCACCGGCCCTTCCTGCAACGGTACCCAATACCGCGGTGCGGTATTAAGTGGAATAAATCGGCCTCTGTCGTCGAACAGCGCCACGGCGACACCCGAAGCGATACCTGGCCCTTCACCAATAGACAGCACCTGCGGATTACTGCTGTCTGCCATGCCATGGAACATCACGCCCACGTTACGGCTGACCGCGGTAGTGCAGTTCTGCAGATGTAAATCAAAGGGGACTGGATCGGCCTCGTCGCCGGGCAAACGGAATCGGTCGGTGGTGATATGCCCCATCGATACCGTCAGATTGCGATCGCCGGTTTCCACCGCACAGGTTTCAGCGATCACTTCCCCCTGAAAACGCATCAGGCCGCCGAGCGGCTGCTCTTGCCAGCTCTTGTCGGCAACGGCCTTTCCCCCCAACAGCAGCGTTAGCAGTAGTCCCGCTCCCATTCTCCACATCGCACGCTCCTTGCCTCCGGTAGCTGAAAAACAGGCCTCCCTGGCCTGCAATAATCATCCTTGATAAGCTCAATTCAGCTTACTGATACTGCACCTTGAAAGTGGCATCAGCGTTGGCAATACCGGCTGTGGCTGCGCCAGTTGCGATATAAC